>JAZRQY010000001.1:0-91514 GCA_045650185.1 Candidatus Scatosoma sp.
CGAAAACGGCGTAGAGTACTTCTCCGTTGCAAGCGGTGGTGGTACGGGCAGAACGCTTCACCCCGACAACATGGCTGCAGGTCCTGCATCCTACGGTATGACGGATACGATGGGTAGAATGCACTCCGACGCACAGTTCGCAGGTTCTTCGTCCGTTCCTGCTCACGTAGAAATGATGGGCTTGATCGGTGCAGGTAACAACCCCATGGTTGGTATGACGGTTGCTTGCGCAGTTGCTATCGAAGAAGCAATGAAAGCATAAAACTTATAGCAAAATAAGAATAAAGGACTTCTATGTGTAGAAGTCCTTATTTTTTTTTATACTTTTTTGTTTATAAATATTGATATTTTTTAAATAACGTGTTATAATAAATATGCCAAACTAATTGAATTATGGAAATTGTGAGGGGTATTCTCTTTTTTTATAGGGATAGTATACTCATTTTTTGCGCATGTTCATTTATAGAATTTGATAAAATGCAAATTCCGCTTAAATGAATATGTGTGGTTTATCCCTATTTCCATTTTAAGATTAGTTTGGCGACGATTGGAGTTTGTGTTTTTATGCGCTGGCTTCGGTCGGCGCATTTTTTATTTTCTAGGAGGATTTATGGCAAAAATAGCAGACATTATCAAATATGAAGGCGATAATAGCACCTTTATATGGAAGCACCCGTGTGAAGACTTTAATTCCTTGACACAGCTTATCGTTCACGAATCGCAAGAAGCCATCTTCTTTATGAACGGTCAGGCATTAGACTTGTTTGGCGCAGGCAGACACACCCTTGAAACGCAAAATATTCCAAAACTTGGAAAAATCTTGAACCGTGTCACTGGAGATGGAACGCCGTTCCATTGTGAAGTGTACTTTATTAATAAAACCGAGCAGATGGCAATTAAGTGGGGCACGGATAGTCGTGTACAATTTATCGAGCCGACGTATGGTTTCCCGATTTCAATCGGTGCAAGCGGTGAAATGACGCTTCGTGCGGCAGATTCCAGAAAGCTGTTATTAAAACTTGTGGGGACGGAAGGCAACCTTTCTCAAGCAAGGCTTGTTCAATATTTCCGCGCCTTTTTAATGACGAAAGTAAAAAGCTACCTTGCGCAAACGATAAAATCAAAAAAAATCAACATCTTTGAAATTGACGAGAATTTGCAAGATCTTTCTATCGAGCTGAACGGAATGCTCCGAGCTGATTTTGAAGATTATGGCGTAGCCCTTGAAAGGTTCTTTATAACGACAATTGTAAAACCTGAAGGCGAAGCGCAATATGAAAAATTCAAGTCCTTGCATTTCCGTCAATATGCAGATATAGCAGAAGCAAGATTAAAACAACAAACGGACATTATTTATGCGCAAACGGAAGCGCAAAAAGTTGTTATTGACTCACAGGCTCAAGCAACAAAGCGTGCTCAAGAAGGCTATACATATCAACAAGAACGTGGTTTTGATGTTGCTCAAGATATGGCACAAAATGAAGCAAGCGGACAATTTGCCAATATGGGTATTGGTCTTGGAATGATGGCGGGCGTTGGCGGAACAATGGCAGGTGTCGTTGGCGGTGCAATGAATGACGCCTTAAACGGCGCGCCTACAAACCAAACAAAATGCGCGAAATGTGGAGCAATTCTTCCAATTAATGCAAAATTTTGCTTGGAATGTGGCGAAAAGATTATGCAAACCAATACCGTTGTTTGTCCTGAATGTGGAAAAACAGTAATAAAAGGCAAGTTTTGCCCCGAATGCGGTCACAAATTCGTAAGCGTTTGCCCTAAATGTGGCGCAGAAGTAAAAGGCGGTAAATTCTGCCTTGAATGTGGCGAAAAATTATAAGGAGGCAAACAATGAAAAAGAATTTTAAGTATTTTGGTATTACTTGGATAGTCGGTTTTATTATTTTTAACGCTATTACGTTTTTAATTCCTAACGAGGTTTTTGGCGTAACCCGTTTTGATAAAGGCGTTTTTTGGATAGCATATGCACTTATTACCTTATCGTTTATCGCTCAGCTTATCACGGCGTATAAATTTATTAAAGGTGATAGCAAAGAAAAAATGTTCTTAAATATTCCGTTGTTAAGAACGGGTTATATGGCAATTATCGTTTCAATAATCGTTGGAATGGTCTTTATGATATTCCCCGTGCTTCCTGCTTGGATAGGTGCTATTGTATGTCTGCTTATTGCAGGATATTTCGTAATTGCTTGCGTTAAGGCTTCTGCCGTAGCAAACATTGTCGCGGATATCGATGCGAAAGTGAAAACGAAAACGGCGTTTATGCGAATGGCTGTGGTAGAGGCAGAGAGCATCATGTCGCGCGCAACCACGGAAGAAATGAAACTGGAAACGAAAAAGGTTTACGAGGCGTTAAAATACAGCGACCCGATGTCAAATCCTGCGCTTGATGATATTGAACAAGAAATAGATAGCGGCTTGAAAGAATTAAAGAAAGTAGTTGTCGGCATTGATAGTGAAAAAGTTTGCAATATCGTGACGGAATTGTTATTGAATATTAAAGAAAGAAACAATAAATGTAAATTATTTAAATAAAACGAGGGAGAAATAAACAAATGAAACAATTAACCTGTGAAATGTGTGGCGGTGTAGATTTGATTAAACAAGATGGAGTTTTTGTTTGTCAAAATTGCGGGATGAAATATTCCCTTGAGGAAGCAAAAAAGATGATGATTGAAGGGACTGTAGATGTGCAAGGTACGGTAAAAGTTGATAATTCTGCTTTCGTAGAGAGATACTTGCAAAATGCCCGCCGTGCAAAGCAAAAAGAAGATTGGCCGGAAACAGAAAAATATTATAATATGGTCGAACAAAACGATCCGACCAATATTGAAGCGATTTTTTACAGTACATTTGCGCGGGTAAAGCAGGCTTTATTGGAACCAGAAACGCGTGACAAAAGACAAAGTGTTTTTAACATATTAGAAAAAAGTGTATCTGTAATAGATGATAACTATGATAAAACAAACGAAGCGCATCAAAAAATATTATCCGAAATATATGAAGATATTAAAAATTTATATAAGGGCACGATTGTTCCAACTACACACTTGCAGGAATACGTAACAAGAAATGGTTATGGCGTTATTGTAGACCGAAACCAGATTCTTGAGAACGATTCCTTGTTGACCACTTATAGTATGATTAACAATGTTCTCAAGGCTTATATGGATTCATTGGCTAATATTATTATAGAGCATTCTTGCGAAGCTGCTAAAAAAGTTTTCGTGGGAAATCTGCTGGATTTACCTTTTGATTCCCCGATTTTTGAAAAGGTTTTAGGACATATTGACGGTTATTTAACACCAAGCGATAGCTGTGCTAAGATTGCTGCGCAAGTAAATATAGGCGAGCAGAGTTCGCTTATAGATATTAATCTACAAATAGATGGATTGGCAAAAAAAATCTGCCCGTTTTATGTGAGAGATGGAAGATTATGGCAAGAAGCTAGAGATAAGGTATTTGATGAATTAAGAAAAACGAATCCTGGGAATAATGCATTAAAGCCAACAAGTAGCGGTGGTTGCTACGTTGCAACTTGTGTATACGGTTCTTACGATTGTCCGCAGGTTTGGACGTTGAGAAGATACCGCGATGATACGCTTGGCTCAACTTGGTATGGTCGAGCGTTCATTCGTACCTATTATGCAATTAGCCCCACGCTTGTAAAGTGGTTCGGTAAAACAAAATGGTTTAAGAAGATGTGGAAAGGCAAACTTGACCGTATGGTTAAGAAATTGCAAAATAAAGGTGTAGAGGACACTCCTTACGAAGATAAGGAATGGTAATATTCGATTAAAAATCTTTAAATTTAATAAAAATAAGGCGTATCGTGGGGCAGAACCCTGTGATACGCCTATATTTTATATGATTGTATTGTATGTTGCAGATGAAAGTTGATTTCAATATTCTGCGGATTCAATCACGCCGCCGCCGAGGCAGTTTTCGCCGTCGTACAATACTGCGTATTGTCCTTCGGTAACTGCGCGTTGCGGTTCAACAAAGTCAATATGCACCGTATCGTCGTCGTTGATGTGCACGCGAACGGCTTGTTCGTCCTGCCGATAGCGGAATTTTGCCGTGCAAGAAAAATCCCTTATCGCTGGCTTTTGCGGTATCCAGTTAAATCCGCTCACCTCGCAGGATTTAGAATAGAGTGGACTTTCATCGCCGTGTGAAACGTACAAAACGTTGTTCTGCAAATCCTTTTTGACGACAAACCAACGGCCTTGTTCGCCTTTCATGCCGCCGAGGTCCAAGCCTCTGCGTTGACCGAGGGTGTAATACATCAACCCTGCGTGTTCGCCGACCTGCTTTCCCGAAAGGTCTAAAATCTTGCCGGGTCGCGCAGGCAAATAGTTGCTTAAAAACTGCTTAAAGTTCCTTTCCCCGATAAAACAAATACCCGTGCTGTCTTTCTTCTTTGCGGTCGCAAGCCCGTTTTCAAGGGCGATTCTGCGGATTTCCGACTTCTCCATGTCCTGCAGGGGGAAGAGTACGTCTTTCAGCTGTTCTTGCGACAGTTGGTTTAAGAAATAGGTCTGGTCTTTGTTCTGGTCGCGTGCTTTTTGCAACAAATGCACGCCGTTTTCGTGTGTAATTTTACAGTAATGCCCCGTAGCGATATAGTCTGCGCCTAAGCGTTTCGCCTCTTCGAGGAAGGGGCCAAACTTGATTTCACGGTTGCAGAGCACGTCGGGGTTCGGCGTGCGCCCAGCCGCATATTCTGCAAGGAAGTAGGAGAAGACTCGGTCCATATATTCCTTTGCGAAATTGACGGTATAGTAGGGGATATCGATAAGGGAGCAAACTCTACGCACGTCTGCGTAGTCGTCCTCAGCGGTACAACAACCGTTTTCGTCGTTTTCTTCCCAGTTCAGCATATATAAGCCTATGACGTTATAGCCTTGCTGTTTTAATAAGAGGGCGGCAACAGAGCTATCTACGCCACCGCTCATACCGATAACAACCGTTTTAGACATACACACCTCGCGCGGCGAATTGCAAGAGAAGTGCCGATAAGACAATTGCTTGCAAAATTCGTCAAAGTAATTTCATTCTCGTAAAATATTATAACACAAATATAGGCAAAAAGAAAACAAAAAACGACTATTAGCGGCTACCTTTTTGCGAAATTGCAGTTTTTTCTCATAAATTAAAATAAAAACTCTTTTTTTTCAATAACTGTATTGACAGAACGCAAGAAATAATGTATAATAGCATAAAATAATAGAAAGTTAGGGGGTGTGGACCGTGACTTTATGGGAATTTTTAACGGAATGCTTTAAAATAAAAGAAGTTTACTACTTATTTAGTTTGTTGCTTGCGGCGATTTTAGGTTGCGCAATCGGTATCGAGAGAAAGTGCAGGGCAAAAGAAGCTGGTATGCGTACTCATACCGTCGTATGCTTTGGCGCGGCGCTCATGATGTTGATTTCCGTATATGGGTTTGAAGGCTCTAAGGCTGACCCTGCGCGTCTTGCGGCGCAGATTGTTGCCGGCGTAGGTTTCCTCGGCGCTGGTATCATTGTATACCGCAAAAACGAGGTACACGGCTTGACGACAGCGGCGGGTGTTTGGACGACAGCTGGTATCGGTATGGCGTGCGGCGGCGGTATGTGGCTGCTTGCGATCGGCGCGACTATTATGCTTATCTTCTTCCAGTGGCTGTTCCATCGCAAATGGAAAATCTTTAAGCAGAAAAAACATTATATCGTTCGTATCGTATTCGAACAGCGCACGGACGAGCGTGAACAGATTAAGCAAATTTTCGAAACGGATCGTTATAACAGCTTGGTAATCGACCGTGAGGGCGATAAGCTCGTTTATCACGCAAAGCTGTATACTGATATCGAATATTCTTCTTCGCAGTTGAACGAGATTATCGAAACGCATCCGTTTATCTACACCTTGGAACGTGAAGATGATAATTAATCTTTGATTAAAATAAAACGAGCCGAAAAAATCGGCTCGTTTTTTTATATAATCAAGGCTGTAGGCTTTTAAGTTCTTTTAATAATGACCTGCATCGGGGGGCGGGATTTCATCGCATAGCGATTTCATCCGCGCAGCGGATTTATTCCGACCATATTTTGTTTTGTGGTATTGATTGAAGAAATCAACATTCTTCTGATAGCACCGCAGTTGTGAAGAAGTAACTTCACAATTTCGTCAGTAAAAATCTCCGACTTTAGCATAAGCTCAAGCCAATATTCTGTTTCATAACATTCTTTAAGAGCAATCTGCAATTTTGAAACAAAGTCTGCTTTGCTATGAGCATACTTTGCCTCTCTTATATTTGCACCGATAGAAGTTGCGCTTCTCTCCAACTGATTGATAAGGGAATAGTGACCTTTTATTTCATCGGTCATCTTTAATACTTTTACCGCAAAATTGATTGATAAATCTGCAAGCTTGTTTTCCGCCATAATAACCACCTCTTGGTATAAGTATAACATAAACGCAGTAGAAAAGCAAGAATGAAATCCTGCTTTGCAGGATGAAATCCAAATAAGTTTGGATGAAATCTTCATCCTAGGGCTTCAGATGAAATTAAATCCGCCCGTTTCAACCCCGCGGGGGCGGGATTTCATCGCATAGCGATTTCATCCGCGCTAGCGGATTTATCCCGACGAAGGCGGATTTAATTGAAAAAGACCCAAGATTGAACACAATCTTGGGCCTTTTTCTGGTGGACGCGAGAGGGCTCGAACCTCCGACCTCTACCATGTCAAGGTAGCGCTCTAACCAACTGAGCTACGCCTCCAAAAGAAACTTGCTTGTTACAGCTTGTTTATTATACCAAAAGAATTGTCGTTCGTCAATGGTTTTCGTTTACTTTTTAAAAGAAAATAAAAAAATAATACTTTTTCTCATTCCCTTGACTTTTTGGGAAATAAGAGATATAATAATAAGGAGGTAGGAAGAGATTATGAGAAAAGTTGACGTACCAAATCGTTTCAATATTGATGATATCGACAGACAGATTTTATCCCTGATGAAGGACGATGCTCGCATTTCCTTGAAAAGCTTAGCGGAGCATACCTATCTTTCCTCTACGGCAGTTTCGGCGAGAATTGAAAAGCTGGAGCGCGCAGGATATATCCAAGGATATTTCACAAAAATCAACCCTGCCAAGTTTGACCTGGATATAAAAGCCTTTATCAGCTTGGAATTAGAGCCGATTCAGAAAAAGGACTTTTATCCGTACATTCAGTTGTGTGAAAACGTGGTGCAGTGCAGTTGCGTCACGGGCGAATATTCGATGCTAATCGAGGTGCTGTTCGGCAGTACGTCGGCGCTGGATAAATTTATCAACGAATTACAACATTTCGGCAGGACGAAAACGCAGATCGTTTTCTCTACTCCCGTAGAGCATCGAGACGTTTTACCAAAAGAAGAATAATAAATGTAAAGAGCTTGCGATAGAAAACCTATCGGCAAGCTCTTTTTTTTGTATAAATTTTATTCCTCTTCTTTCGGTTCTTTGTTTTTGTTAGAGATCGCAAAGAAGTGATAGAAAATAGAATAAAGAACGAGGTTAGTGAGGAATATTGCAGGCAAGAGGATGAAGGACATCAATGCCGTCGGTTCAGCCAAGGGCGCACGGCAATAAACCGCAACCATAGAGGCGACGATAACGCCTATGAAAAACAGGATAACGGCGGTGAAGATAGAGCCACCAGAGTGTTTGTTCAGCTTTGCTTTCGATTGATATCCGCTTGCGTAGAGGATAGCACAGATTGCAAAGCTTACCAACCCAATCGCCATGGGAACTAAGGGGTAATAGAAGGTCACGCCAAGGGTATCCTTCATAAAATATACGATGACGCACTCTATTGCAAGAAGGCAGAAGGTGAGTAGTGCCGCCTTGAAAATGGTTGCCCCCTTGTTAAAGGTAGGGGTAGGTTTTACGGGTTTTGCGTATGCAGAGGCGGTGGTACGAGGCGCAGGTGCGGTTCTGCTGTTCAAACGAATTCCGTCACGTTCTGCTCTGTTGTACAATTCGTCCGCCGCAGGATTACCGTTGGTGTAAAACTGCGATTCATAAGTAGGCATCGTAGGTGCGTGCACAGGGGTTCTCGGTTGAGTATTCAACTCTGCGGCACGGCGGTCAAGTTCTGCGCCCAGGGCTTGCAGTCTTGCTTCTTCGCGTCGGAAGGCGTCCTCTTTGGCGTTGAGGGAATCGACGAAGACGCGGTTGGATTCAGCCGCGCGGCGTTTCTCCTCACGGAATTGCATTTTTTCTGCCTCAAAAGCTTTCTTTTCCTCTTCAAAAGCGGTCTTTTCGGCCGTAAACGAGCTTTTCTCCGTTTCAAACGCCATCATCGTATCGTTCAAGTGCTTTACCTGAGCGGCGTGCGTTGCGTACTTATCCTCGTTTTCAAATTGTTGCAATGTCAATGCTTGTTTTTTTGCGAGATAGTCAAGCTGTTGCTGGTTGAACAGCTCTAAGCGAGTATTCAATTCCGCCTGCCGTTGCTTCATGAGCTCTTGCTCGTAGCGTAATTGTTCGCTCAGTCGTTTCGTCTGTTCCTGCTGTTCGACGAGGGAGAGCTGTTCTCTTGCGAATTGTTCCCTATCGGCAATCGTTTTGGATTCGTCCTGCCCAATCGAAAGCAGTTTTTCGTTCAAAGCTCGTTCCTTGCGCTCAATTTCCGCTGCAAGGGCTTCGATTTCTGCTTTTTCCTCTTCAAAACGGCTCTTTTGGATTTCTAACGCATCTGCTTTTTCGGCATAGGCATCTCTTTCGTCGCGAAGGGCGTCTAATTCTTCTTTCAGGCTTTCCGTCGCTTCGGTCAGCGTTGCAACAAGGTTGCGTTTTTCTTGAAGCTGAGCGTAAACGCCTTCCAATTCCTCGTCCTTTTGTTGCAAAGCTTCGCTGAGTTGCGCCGCCTTTTCTGCATCAGCGGTGGAGGCGTCAAGCTTACTCTTTTCAAACTCGGCACGATCATTTTCAAGGCGAAGCTGATCGGACGAAATCTTGGAGAGCAGCTCGTACGAAGCCGCATTCTTTTCGGATAATTCTATTTGCGCGCTGGCAAGGGCGGTTTCCCGCTTTTCCAAATCGTTCTCTTTGTCTTGCAGGGATTTTTCCAATGCAATAAGGCGGTTTTCCTTTTCTTGCAACTGTGTCTGCAGACTTTCAATTTGGTCAAGTTGCGCTGTGTTGGTCGTCTGGCTTTGGCGCAAGGTCAACAATTCCAAGCGGATGGCGGAATATTCCTGTTGCAGGGAGAGGAGTGCGGATTCCGTTTCTTTGAGTTTCTCGGCTTGCGTGCGTGCGGCCAACTGATATTCTTCCGCTTGCTTATTTGCGCTCTCTAACGCCTCTTCAAGCGAATGGATGGTTTCCTGCGCCTCGTGTAACTGAGCTTGCTTTTCTTGCAACGCAAGTTCCTTCGCCGCTAATTCGCCTTCCTTTTCCGACAGAGCCAAAGCTTGCGCGGCGAGCTCTTCCTTCTGTGCCTGAATTTTCTCGTTGAATTCGCCTAAATCGTTTTTCTTGGAGGAGAGGTCGGCGTTTTGCGTTGCAAGCAGAGAACGCTCCCTTTGCAGTTCGTTTTTGAGGGATGCAAGGGCAGACTTTTCCGCTTCGATCGCCGTTTCGCGCGCCGCTAAGGAACGCTTTAATTCCTCTAATTCGGTCTGTTTTTCTGCAATAAAGGAGAAATCGTAGTGGTCGCTACCGTCAGAGATTAAGCTGTCGATGATCGTTCTGGAAAACTCCCATTCAGAGAGGTTGCGTTTTGCGACCTCACGGCCCTGCTCGGTCAGATGCAACCATTTTCTTCTGCCACCGTTGGAAAATTCGCCTTCATAGGAATCGACGTAGCCCAAGGACTCCAACCGTTTCAACGCGCTGTAAAGCGTGGGGGGCTTTAATTTATAAAGACCTCCGCTTTTGCGTTCAATTTCGTCCATGATGTCATAGCCGTATTTGTCCTCGTCGTAGAGGGTACGCAAAATGATGGTATTGATGTGTCCGCGGATGAGGTCAGCGCTGATTCCAAGCAACTGTTCCTCGCCACCGGTCATGCTGTTATCGTCCATAAGTTCGGATTCACGAACGTCCGTTTTTTCCATGATTTCTCCTTTGTGGTGTGTCAGACGAAATACTTATTTCGATCTGATATTATTCTGCTACACATTTATTTTATCACAAATACGAATGTCTGTCAATGTTATGAAAGAAATATCTCAGGCAAAAAAACAAGAATTTTCGTAATTTTTACCCTTTTAAAGGGTAGAGTAGCCTCATTCGTTGACATTTTTGAAAAAATATGCTATACTATATTCGTTATGAAAAAGTATCAGTACAAACACAATTTTAACGTGCGTTATTGCGACGTAGATTTTCGTGACGAGTTGAAACCGTCCACTCTTTTGGCATATCTTGAAGAGGCGGCGTGTTATAGCGCGGACGAGCTGGGCTTTGGCTATCAGTACGTTTGTCCAAGAGGGCTTGCGTTCGTGGTTTCGAACGTCTGTTGTGAATTTGTAAAGCCCGTACGCCTCTTTGACAAAGAGGTGTCCGTTCGCACTTGGCCGTTGCCGCCGTCCTACGTCGTATTCCAGAGGGAATACCAGCTTTGCGTGGGCGACGAAGTAGCGGTAAACGCCTCTTCCCGTTGGTGCTTGTTGGACTTAGTGAACGGCAAAATTGCTCCTTCCAAACGCATCGAGGGGCAGGATTATTCTACCTATAATACGGATAGGGCGTTGGAGGTGCAACAATGGAAAATCCCGTCCTTTTCTATCGAGGGCGTTGAACCGTCCTTTTCCATCACGATTGCCAATTCTGAATACGACCATAATTTCCATGTAAACAATACGAAGTACGCCGATTATTGCTTTAACGTATTCACTCTTTCAGAGCTTCAGGCGTGGCCCTTAAAATACTTTGCAATTTCCTACGTCAAACAATGTTATGAAGGTGACGTATTGCATTTTTATAGAAAGGAAGTAGGCGAAAAATCCTACCTCGTGCAGGGGATCAACAGCAAGCAGGAAATTGTCGTTCAGGCGGAGATTCGTTTCGTATGAGAAAGCTGGAAATTCGTGGCGGTAGAGTGATTGAAGGTGGATTGGATTCGCCGAAAGGGTTTCGGCTGTTTTGCAACGCTGAGGCAGGGATACTCTTTAGTGAAACCTTTGCAACGACCGTCTATCTGCCTGCCAAAAATCGACTGGGTGGTCGATCGGTAAATATCGCAAAAAATATTGGTGGCAAACATACCGTTCGCGCCGTCGTGCTCACTAACTGTGGGGCGGACGTTTTGCAACGGGGCGCACGAGATCGCGCGGTGGCGCGTGTGAACTATGCAAGCGATCTTTTGGGTGTTCCTGCCTTTGAGGTACGGCCGATTTTCGTAGGGGAAGTGTCCGTCAAGGCGGACGACGGATTGGCGTTGGAGAGCATTAAAGAGTGTTCTCAAGGGATTTTGTCTGGGGAACAGCAGGGGCTTTGCGCACTCTCTGTTCCTACGCATACTGTTGCCGTACAGTTCTATTTAGGCGACGATTATCTGTGTACGCTGGCAGGTTCTGTTTTCACGGATGCCACTTGTCCTGCGACGAAGAGAACGGTGCTCTTGACGACGGACGTAGCAATTTCCTACGAATGCTTACGTGCCTGCTTGGAATCGGGGATTCGGGATAGCTTTGACCTTTTGGAAATTCCCTCTGCGGCGAACGACGGAGTGATGTTTTTGGCGAGTGGGCTCGCAGGCAACAATCCCATTCAAGCGCGTGATGTAGAATACACGAAGTTTGCGAAGGCGCTCGACTTCGTCTTGGCGGAGCTTTGCGGTAAGATGCTTTCAAAAGGAAAGAGGGAGAGTATTTTGCGGTTAAAGGTGGCAGGTGCAACCTCAAAGCGGCTTGCAGGGGACGTCGTGCGCAACGCCTATTCATACTTTTTATTGTCGGGTAGCGAGGAAGTTCCGCTGATGAAAGGGATGATTTCGTGCATAGGCGGTGTGGATTCGCTTCTGAGAAAGCATAAAATGCAGGTCTGGGTGCAGTCGGAGAGGGGTAGATTGCTCTTGGTGTCGGACGGACGGTTACTCTTTATCGAGGACGGGCCAGCCGCAGAAATTCTGCAAGGGGAGAAGGCGGAAGTGATCGTGGACTTCCAAAACGGGAACTACGGTGCGTCCGGTTGGATTCCTAAAGGCAGCAGAAAATTATTAAATTTTTAAAAAATGTATCAAAGAGGTTTTGCATTTTCTTGACAAGTGCGTAATTTAATGATATAATTTCAAAGATAAATAGGAGAGCAGTATGTTTTTTGAAACGGTACAAATGGAATACGGTATGATCGACAGCCGTAGCGCCGCAACTCTTAACGGCGCAAGCGGTTGCGTTTCCGTTTTCCAAAAATCCTTTCATTTTCATTTGCAGAATAATTCTTTTAAAGGCTGATTTGTTGAAAATCAGTCTTATTTTTTAATTTTGACAAACTTGGTAGAAACTTTTAGGAAGTGAACGATATGAGAAAAAAAGTGTATTTAACTCTTGCAAACGGAAAGGTTTTCTGTGGCTATCGCTTTGGCGCGGACGCAGACGCAACGGGTGAACTCGTCTTCACGACTGGTATGGTCGGCTATGACAAGGTCTTGACGGATCCTGCGTACTACGGTCAAATCGTCGTGCAAACGTTTCCCTTAATCGGTAACTACGGCGTGATTGCTTCTGAATTGGAGGGCGAAAAACCCCGCTTAGCGGCTTACGTTGTTCGCGAATACTGTGAATATCCGTCCAACTTCCGCACGGAAGAAACGCTGGATAGCTACTTAAAGCGCAACGGCGTGGTGGGAATTTATGGAGTTGATACTCGTCAGCTTGCCTCCATCATCCGTGACGTGGGCGCAATTCAGGCGAAGATATCGTCCACCCCTGCATCGGTAGAGGGGCTTTCCTCCTACAAGGTCAAGGATGCGGTTGCGGCGGTTTCGATCAAGGAAGTTTCCGTATACAACGAGGGCGCGGAAAAGTCGGTTGCCTTCGTGGACTACGGCGCAAAGGAAAGCGCGGTGCAGTTCTGGGTAGACCAAGGGCTGAAGGTGGTGCGAGTACCTGCATGCTATTCTGCTTCGGAGATCCTTGCGCTTAATACGGACGGTATCGTCCTTTCGGAAGGTCCGGGAAACCCTGTGGAAAATACGCAGTTGATTGCTACCATCAAAGAATTGATTGGTAAAAAGCCGATTTTTGCGGTGGGCTTAGGGATGCAGATGACGGCGCTTGCTTTTGGCGCAGAGGTAGCGAAGATGAAGCACGGGCACCGTGGCGCTAATCAGCCGGTAAAATACCTCGGCACGGGCAGGGTATACGTTTCCTCGCAAAACCACGGCTACGAGGTTGTAAAAGAGAGCGTTCAAAAGGGTGAAATCCGTTTCATCAACGTCAATGACGGCGGTGTGGAAGGGATTGAATATGCGGATAAGAAGATTATTTCCGTGCAGTTCTCGCCCGAATCCTGCTCGGCGGCGTTAGAGCCGAATTTCTTGGCGCAAGCGTTTATTGCAAAACTTTCGGAGGTGAAGTAAGATGCCTAAGAGAAGTGATATTAAAAAGGTTTTGGTAATCGGCTCTGGCCCGATCGTCATCGGACAAGCCGCGGAATTCGACTATGCAGGCGCGCAGGCTTGCCGCGTACTGAAGAGCGAGGGCGTCAACGTCGTACTTTGCAACTCCAACCCTGCTACGATTATGACGGACAAGGCGCTCGCTGACGAGATTTATTTGGAGCCGCTGACGGAAGAGAGCTTAAAGCGTATCATCATCAAGGAAAAACCGGACAGCCTTTTGGCATCCCTCGGTGGACAAACTGGTCTTACGATGGGTTGCAAGCTGGCAAAATCGGGTTTCTTGGCGCAACACGGCGTGAAGCTCATCGGCACGAAACTGGATGCTATTGACCGTTCTGAGGACAGAGAATTGTTCAAGGAAACGATGGAGAAAATCCAGCAGCCCTGCGTACCCTCGGATATCGCTTACACGGTAGAGGAGTGCGTTGAGATTGCAAACCGCTTGAAATACCCCGTCATTATTCGTCCTGCATATACGCTTGGCGGCGCAGGCGGCGGCGTTGCGTATAACGAGGAAGAATTGCGCTTAATTTCGCACAACGGTTTGATGCTTTCTCCCATTACGCAGGTACTCATTGAAAAGTATATTGCAGGCTGGAAGGAAATCGAATTTGAGGTTCTGCGTGACAGCGCGGGCAACGTATTGACGGTATGTTCTATGGAGAACGTGGACCCCGTTGGTATCCATACGGGCGACTCTATCGTCGTTGCGCCTGCGGTAACTCTTTCCTGCAAGGAATATAACATGCTTAGAAGCTCGGCTCTGGCGATCATCACCGAGCTTGGCATCGAGGGCGGTTGCAACGTACAATTTGCGTTGAATCCCGATTCCTTTGAATATTCGGTTATCGAGGTAAACCCTCGTGTCAGCCGTTCTTCGGCTCTGGCATCCAAAGCAACGGGTTTCCCGATTGCAAAGGTGACGACGAAGATTGCGCTTGGCTACACGCTTGACGAAATCCGCAACGACGTGACGGGCACTTCGTTTGCTTGCGTAGAGCCGACGATTGACTACTTGGTTGTTAAAATGCCCAAGTGGCCGTTTGACAAATTCTTGTACGCAAAACGTCAGCTCGGCACGCGCATGAAGGCGACGGGCGAGGTCATGTCTATCGGTACTTCGTTTGAAATGGCGATGATGAAAGCGGTGCGCGGCGCGGAAATTTCCACCAGCACGATGAACTACAAGAAGTTCAAGGACTGGACGAAAGAGGAATTGCTTGCGCAGTTGCACGAAATGACGGACGAGCGTATTTTTGCGGTATACGCCGCATTGAAAAAGGGCGTTTCCGTTGATGAGGTATTCAATGCAACGAAAATCGACAGATGGTTCTTGCATAAATTCCTCAATCTGATTGCATACGAACAGCGTTTGGAAAGCGGTGAGGAGCTCACGGAAGAACTGTACGCAGAAGGTAAACGACTTGGCTATCTCGACAAGGATATTGCGGCGTTTGCTAAGCAGGATTGTCCTACGAGAAAGAAGGCTGTCTACAAGATGGTAGATACCTGTGCGGCGGAGATTGCGGCAAAGACCCCGTATTTCTATTCCACCTTTGACGAATGGGAACACGACGAGGCGAAACCGTTCGTAGACAAGAGTGAGAAAAAGCGTATCGTCGTTATCGGCTCTGGCCCGATTCGTATCGGTCAGGGTATCGAATTCGACTATTCTTCGGTACATTGCGTATGGACGTTGAAGGAGCTCGGGTACGAGGTTGTCATCATCAATAACAACCCCGAAACGGTATCCACCGACTTCGATACGGCAGATAGATTGTACTTTGAGCCTTTGACTCCCGAGGACGTACAGCACGTTTTAGACGTTGAAAAGCCTTACGGCGTTATCATCACCTTTGGTGGTCAGACGGCGATTAACCTTTGCTCCTATTTCGATACGCACGGCATCCGTATTCTGGGTACGAGCGCGGACAGCGTTGACAGGGCAGAGGATAGGGAGCGTTTTGAGGCGCTGCTTGAAAAATACTCCATTCCTCGCCCGAAGGCGATTACCGTCATGACGAAAGCAGAGGCGCTTGCCGCGGCAGAAAAGTTGGAATATCCCGTCCTTCTTCGTCCTTCCTACGTTATCGGCGGTCAGAACATGACGATTGCGTTCACGGAAGAGGACGTATGCCGTTATATGGACGTTATTTTGGCGCAGGGCATTGAAAACCCCGTGCTTTGCGATAAGTATTTGATGGGCGCAGAACTCGAGGTCGATGCGATTTCCGATGGTAAGGACGTGTTGATCCCCGGTATCATGCAGCACATTGAGCGTACGGGTATCCACTCGGGCGACTCGATTGCCGTATATCCTCCGTACAACCTGGATGATGCGATGCTTGAAAAAATCATCGAAGTATCCACGCAGTTGGCGCTGGAATTGAAGACGAAGGGCTTGATTAACATTCAGTACCTCATCTATCGTGGTCAGTTGTACGTCATTGAGGTGAACCCTCGCGCATCGCGTACCGTGCCGTATATCTCTAAGGTAACGGGCGTGCCGATGGTAGAGCTTGCCACCAAAATCATTATCGGTGAAAACCTTAAGGATCTTGGATTTGGTACGGGCTTGTATCCTTCCTCTCCTTACGTTGCCGTAAAGGTACCCGTATTCAGCTTTGAAAAGCTGAACGACGTCAACTCGCAGCTTGGCCCTCAAATGAAATCGACGGGTGAAGTCTTGGGTATCGGTAAAACGATTGAAGAGGCGATGTTCAAGGGGCTTGTATCCGCAGGCTTTAAGATGTGTCATCCCTCGGAAAGACGTCCCGTCGGCGTGTACATGACGGTTAACGATCAAGACAAGTTAGAACTTCTTTCGATTGCAAAGAAGTTTGCTGATTTAGGCTGTACGATGTACGCGACGAAGGGCACGGCAAAGGTGATTTCCGACCTTGGCATTGATTGTCAGGTAGTGGATAGGCTGTCTGCGACCGATACCGTGAAGAAATTGATGGACGAGGGCAAAATTGACTACGTCGTCTACACGGGCAAGACGGACATCGAATCGATCAACGACTTCATCAATTTGCATCACCACGCAATTTTGTTGGGGATTACGGTGCTTACCGCTTTGGATACGGCAAACGCTTTGGCGGATATCATCGCAAGTAGATTTACCGAGGACAACACCGAGCTTGTAGACATCAACGCTCTGCGTACGGAGAAATTAAAGCTTGTGTTTACGAAGATGCAGTCGTGCGGAAACGATTACATCGTTTTCGATAACCGCGACGGCAAGATTACTTGCCCTGAATCAATTGCGGTCAACTACGTTATCCCTCATTTTGGGATCGGCGGTGACGGCATCGTCCTCATCGAAAACTCCACGGTGGCAGATGCGAAGATGCGTGTGTTTAACAAGGACGGCTCGGAGGTGGAAATCGGCGGCAACGCAATCCGTATGGTGGGTAAGTACCTCTACGAGAAGGGGATTGTCCAAAAGCGTGAAATGACGGTGGAAACGCTGAGCAGCGTTTACAAGGTCAAGGTCTATTCCATGACGGGTAAGGTCAACTTCGCAGGCGTAAGTTTTGGAAAGGCTCGTCTTGCCGGCAAACAAATTCCTTGCATTTGGGACGAAGAAAAGATTATCGAAAAGCCGATTACAGTTGCAGGCAAAGAATACAAGGCGACCTTGGTCAACGTAGGTAACCCTCATTGCGTTGTCTTTACGGACAAGGTAGATGCGGTAGACCTTTCTGTGGTAGGGCCTGAGTTTGAAACGCATGAGGCGTTCCCTGTAGGCGTGAACACAGAATTTGTACGTGTCGTAAACCGTATGACACTCAAAATGCGCGTATGGGAAAGAAAGAACGGTGAAACGTGGTCGTGTGGTACTGGTGCGGCGGCAGCAGTCGTTGCGGCGGTGCTGAACGGTTATTGCGACTATGATACGAATATCATGGTAAAACTTCGTGGCGGCGACTTGACCGTCAACTATCACGCAAATGGCGAGGTAGAGGTATTCGGTGGGGTTAAGACCGTATACGAAGGTATGTTTGAAATTTAACCAAAGCAATACAATCCGAACCTGCCCAAAAGTCGTCTTTTGAACGCTTTATGGCTTGTCGTCATCATAATACTTTGGTATAATTTCTTCCTTCGCACCAAAAATCATTTCAAAATTCTTCCTTTTGGGTGCGAAGCAATTTTATAGCGAGAAAATTTTTGTTCTTCTACAAGGCGAAAGCCGCAGGTAAACCCGACGGTTTATCAAGGGTTTCAACGAAGTAGCAGGCAAAATTTACCGCTAAAAATCTTGGTTCGGATTATATTGTTTTGGTTAGGAGGAAACAATAGTGGCAGTAGATGCTTTTTACGAAGAAAGCGCAGTAAACTCAAACGAAAAGAAACAATCGTTGTATTATACGATCTTCTTTGTTGCGCAAATCGTCTTTATCGTTTTATCCGTGGTTTGGGGTTGGTTTGGTTTTAACTTTATTTTAGAAGTACCCATCAACGGAAAAACGATTGTGGACGTCTTGCCGAGCTGGATATTCTTTGCTTTGTTCCTTGCGTCCTTTATCGTTGGCGCAGTTCTGTTTGCGATATTCAAAAAGCGCTTTAACGTCAGCTTTGACTATTCGTGTGTGTATGGCGAGCTCCGTGTTTCGAAGGTTTTCAACCAAAAAAAGCGAAAACTCGTTTGTCGTATCGAGCCGAATTCTATTTTGCAGGTAGGCGATATGGAAAGTAGCTCCTATGACCTATTGCAAGCGACGGCAGGCGTAAAAGAAGTGGTATGTACCCCGAATATGACGGCGGGCAGCGGTAAGTTTTTCTTATACGTTTACGCGGTGGACGAGGGAGAAAAGAAGCTCTTTTTACTCGAATGTCGCGAGGCGTTGCTCATCAATCTTATGCAGTATTTGCGCCGTGATATTTTGGATAGAGAGTACGTCCCTCAAGATAAAAAGATGTAGCCTATGATTTATTTAGACAATGCGGCAACCACCAAGCCCAACGAACGGGCAATGTCGCGCGCGCAAAATTTTATAACGGAACGGTACTTTAATCCTTCCGCAAAATACCGTGAGGGGTATGCTTTGCAGGGCGAGCTGAAATCGGCGCGCTCCTCTTTGCTTTCTGCGGTTGCCGATCCTACGGCGTTTGAATGTGTGTTTACCTCCTGCGGTACGGAATCGGACAATCAGGCAATTTTCTCGTTTGCAAGGCGTGGCAACGCCGTTACGACGGCTGGCGAGCATTCTGCGGTGTCCGTTTGCTTTGCAGAGTTAAAACAATGTGGCGTGGAGAGTAGGATTGCTCCTTTACAAAAAGACGGCAGGGTGGACGTAGAAAAGTTGCTCGCTCTTATTGACGAAAAGACTTCGTTCGTGTCCGTTATGCACGTCAACAACGAAACGGGGGCAATCAATGATATCAATGCCATCGCAAAGCGCGTTAAGGCGAAAAATCCACGCGTGATTTTTCACAGCGACGGCGTGCAGGCGTATGGGAAAATCCCGTTCAAGCTGGCAAGAGAGGTGGATTTGTATTCCGTCAGCGCGCATAAGTTGGGCGGATTGAAGGGCGTGGGCGCTTTGATTAAACGCAAGAGCCTCGTCTTGCCTGCCTATATTTACGGTGGCGGTCAAGAGCGCGGTTTGCGTAGCGGCACGGAAAACGTCTTTGGGATTATGTCCTTTGCCTATGCGGCGGAGGAGAAGTTTGCTACGATTCGTCAGGATTACGAACGGATTAAGGGATATCGCGAGGCGTTTTGGTCGGCGCTCAATCCTGAGCACTTTGATCGTATTTCTGCCGAGGAGGGGTCGCCGTACATATTGACCCTTTCAGCAAAAGGTTTGCGTGGCGAAATCGTTTTGCATATGGCAGAGGATAAAGGACTGCTTATTGGTACGGGCTCTGCTTGTTCGTCGAACGCGAAAACTCGGTATAACAAGGTCGTTTTGGCGATGGGGTATAGCGAGCAGGTTGCAGACGGCGCAATTCGTATCAGTTTTTCCGTCGATACTACCGAGGCTGAGGTAGAGGCTGCGGCGGCAATTTTGACGGCGGTAGTCAATGAACTTAGAAAGAGAATGAACATAGCCTAACTGGCGAGAGGAAGAAATATGAAAAGAGCAATTATTATCCGCTATGCGGAACTGTTTTTGAAGAAGAAAAACAGAGGGTACTTTGAAACGATTTTTGAAAACAATATGAAAAAAGCCCTGGAAGGGCTTACTTTCGAACTGCACAAAAATAGTGGCAGATATATCATTGACGGGTTCGAAGAATACGATATCGACGAAATCGTAGAGCGCTTAAAAAAGGTGTTCGGCTTGCATACCTTGTCCGTTGCGTATATCACTACGGCGGATATGGACGGCATGTTGGAGGCGGCGTTGCTTGTTTGCCCTGAAAGCGGTACTTTTAAGGTGGAATCGCACCGTGGGGATAAGCGCTATCCGATGACCTCGGTGGAAATTAGTCGAGTGCTTGGCGGAAAAATCCTTGCGGCTCGTCATCAACTGAAGGTTGACGTGCACAACCCCGACAGAACGGTCTGCGTGGATGTTCGCGAGGGGGGTACTGCGCTCGTTTTCGGCGAATATATCGAGGGTGCAAACGGTATGCCCGTCGGGACGGCAGGCAAGGGCTTGCTGCTGATTTCTGGTGGTATTGACAGCCCCGTTGCTGGGCATATGATTGCAAAGCGCGGTATGCGTGTGGAAACCTTGCATTTCCACAGCTATCCGTACACGAACGACCAAGCGAAGGACAAGGTCATCGACCTTGCTAAAATCTTGTCGCAGTATACGGGCGTTACGAAATTGCACACCATCAGCGTGACCCATATCCAAGAGGAAATTCACGAAAAATGCAAACCGGAGTTGATGATAACCCTTCTTCGTCGGTTTATGTTCAGAATTGCGGAACGGCACGCTTTGCGTATCGGGGCGCAATGCTTGATTACGGGGGAGAGCTTGGGTCAGGTTGCCAGCCAGACGATTGAGGGCATGACCTCGTCGAATTCGGTTGTGGAAAAGTTGCCCATTCTTCGTCCGTTGGTGGGCTTTGACAAGAATGAAATTATTGATAGATCGGTGAAAATTGGTACGTATGAAACGTCGATTTTGCCCTATGAGGATTGTTGCACCGTCTTTTTGCCCGAATTCCCTGCCATTCGTCCGAAATTGAAGGACATTTTGGCGGAAGAGGCAAAGTTGGACGTAGAGGGGCTTATCAAAGAGGCGTTTGCTTCCTTGGAGAAGATTGAATTTTGATTTTTACGCAGGTAGAAGATAGGTATGATTAGTTTTTTTGACGTATTTATTACGGTGTTGTTTCTGCTCTTACTCACCGTTCCGGGGTTTATTTTGGCTAAGGCGAAAATGTTGCCTCAATCGGCGAGTGAAGTTTTGTCGGTAATCGTATTGTACGGTTGTCAGCCGATTTTGGTGTTTACAAGCTTTCAGGGTTGCTCGTTCGATGCTGAAATTGCAATCAATATGTTGATCGTTGCAGGGTTTGCGCTTCTTGCGCATTTGCTCATGTTTGCGGTTGCGAAATTGGTCTTTATCAAATGGGAAAAGGACGATAAGGTCAAGACGGTAAAGTATTTGAGCGCATTTTCCAACTGCGCCTTTATGGGATTGCCGTTCTTGCAGTCCCTGTTTACGGAACCTTCCTTGCAGTCAGAGCTGATTATTTATTGCGCCGTCGTGCTTGCGGTCTTCAATATTTTGACTTGGACGTTTGGCGTGTACATCATGACGGGGGATAAGAAGCAAATTTCCTTAAAAAAGGTGGTATTAAATCCCGTAATTATCGCCGTTGCTTTCAGTTTGATTGTATTTTTTGTCGCTCCCGATAGACTTGTGAATCTCGCGGTAGCGGGGACGGCTATGGATACTGTCCTGGAAAAATTGATGGCTTCTTTGGGCTACATATCAAATATAGTTACCCCTCTTTCAATGTTTGTCATCGGTATTCGATTGTCGAATATACGCGTTAGTCAGCTGTTAACGGATAAGTGGGCGTACATTACGACGGGTATGAAATTGGTGGTAATGTCCTTCCTTACGATTTTCTTAGTGGCGTTCTTGCCGATTGACGCTACGATTAAGTATACGATTTTCTTCCTTTTGGCGATGCCGAGCGCAGCCAGCGGGGCAATGATGGCGGTAAAATTCGGCAAAGATGGGGATTTTGCCTCAGTCTGCGTCGTTCTGTCTACTATCTGTTCGATTGTCACGTTGCCGTTGCTGTACTTATTTATGAATTCGGTACTGGGAATTACGCTTTAAGGGAATTAAGTAAAAAAACAACTCCCACCACAAAGTGATGGGAGCTATTGGCAGGGGAAATAAGACTTGAACTCATCTCATTGGTTTTGGAGACCAAGGCACAACCTCTATACCATTCCCCTAAATAACGAGGCTATTATATAACAAAAAAAAGCTTTTGTCAATTGTTTTTCGTAGGAAATAAGAGGAATTTTTCCTTTTCTATAAATTCGACGACGGTAAGAGGTAATTATGAAAAAAGAAGTAATTTTATATACAGACGGAGCGTGTTCGGGGAATCCGGGGCTTGGCGGTTACGGCGGAATTTTGATGTACGGCGAGCATAAGCGTGAATATTCTGCAGCTGTGGTAGATACAACGAATAATCGCATGGAAGTGTTGGCGGTTATCGAGGGGTTGAAACGCTTGAAATATCCATGCAAGGTCAGTGTCTACAGCGACTCTGCTTATACGGTCAACGCTTTCGAGCAGGGCTGGATTTACGCGTGGAAGAAAAGCGGTTGGAAAAAAGCTGACAAAAAACCCGTTTTAAACGCAGACCTCTGGGAAGAATTGTACAACTTGACCCAGTTGCACGAAGTGGTATTCATCAAAGTGCAAGGGCACGCGGACAACGAATTCAATAATCGTTGCGACAAGCTTGCAACGGGCGCGATTGCCGAATATCGAAAGGAGCACCCTGAAGATTTTTTAGTATAGTTTTCTTATTTAATCGCATACTGTTCGTATGGCAAAGCAAGTGAGAGAGAAACAACAAAACAGAACGAGTATTTGGAAACAGTTGCTCGTTCTGTTTTTTCTTGGTGGGATACTTCTTTCTTTACAAATTCTCGTTCTTAGCCGTCTATCCGTGCCGATTGTACAAAAGCACCAAGCTGCAATCGTATTTTTATCCTGCCTGATACTTTTGCTCGTAATGGTTGCGGCGGTGTTGTTTTTAATCAAGGGCAAGCAATCCATCTACCGCACGCTACTTTCGGGACTATTTTTGTGGCTGTTTTTCTTGGTGGTTTTAGGGATAGCAGAATGGACTGATTTCATCACCATTTTACAAAGCCAAGAACTATATCGTGATTTCTTAATGAAAACGGGCGCGTATATGCCCTATATATTCATCGGCTTACAGATTGTGCAAGTCTTGTTTTTGCCGATACCTGCGGTTTTGAGCATTCTTGCAGGTATTCAGCTATTCGGTGCGTTCCTTGCGGCAATATACAGCTTTATAGGCAGCGTTTTAGGCTCGCTTATTGCCTTTGGAGTGGGAAGAAAATGGGGCAATAAAGCGGTGTCTTGGATTGTGGGGGAAGAAACTCTTTCTGCTTGGCAGAACCGCATTAAGGGGAAGGACAATCTTTTGTTGACTGCGATGTTCATCTTACCCTTTTTCCCTGACGATATTTTGTGCTTTGTCGCCGGGGTATCGACGATGTCAACAAGGTACTTTGTCGTAATGATATTATGCGCGCGTGCGGCGGCTGTGTTTGTTACGGTGTATTCGATTTCTTTCATTCCCTTTAACACTTGGTGGGGGCTTGCAATTTGGGGCGCGGTCTTCATTGTTATCTCTGTTCTATTTGTTTTTCTATATAAAAACATAGATAAAGTGGGGGAATATTTGGATAAAAAAAGGAGAAAGAATAGGCGCTGAGTGTGAAAAAATGCACGGCGCCAATTTTTTTATAAAAAAATGCATTTTTTTTAAATCATACTATTGCAATTTTAAATTATTTATTGTATAATGTTAATCGGTGAAAATGGTGATAAAATACAAACTCACCTAAATGTTTAAGGAGCTATGATGAATAAAATTCAGTTATTAGAAGCAAGAAAAGCGGCAATTCTCGAAGCTGGTAAAGAAATTCGCGAACAGATTTCGTCGCTTGTAGACGCAGAAAGCTTTGTTGAGCTTTCCGCATTCAGCTTTTCCAAAAACTCCTTCTGTGAAACGGATGTTGCAGGGGAAGGGGTTGTTACGGGATTTGCTACGGTAGACGGCTATCCCTTCTACGTCGTTGCGCAGAACTTTAAGGTTTTGCAAGGTGGCGTTTCCAAAGCAAATTGCGACAAAATCGTAAAGTGCCTGGATGCTGCAGAGAAAGACCAGACGCCTGTCATCTACCTTTTGAATACGCACGGCGTGCAGGTTGGCGAAGGCGTAGGCGTGTTGGAAGGACTTGGCAAGCTTTTGATGCGTTCGGCGCAGATGAAGGGCGTTGTCCCTCAGTACGTAATCGTCAATGGTGACGTATTCGGTTCGGCGGCGTTGCTTGCAGCATCGGCAGACGCGGTGCTTTTCATTGAAAAGAGCAGCGTTTTGGCGGTAAACAGCCCGTTCGTACTTTCCGCAAAAGCGGGCAAGAACTTGTCCAAGGAAGAGGTTGGCGGCGTGAAGGCTCTGGAAAAAAGCGGTCTTCCTACCGTATCCGTGGCTTCGATGCAGGAAGCTAAGGAAAAGGTAGTTGCTTTGTACGATATTCTCTCCGATCGTATGGTAGAGGCGGATTTGAATGCGGCGTTGCCTGCGTTGAACGAGGCGGCTACTGCTGAAAATATGCTTTCCGTTTTCGATAGCTACGTAGAGCTTGGCGCTTGCAGCTGTGGCTGTGTAAAAACGATGCTGGGTCGTATCGGTGGCATCTCCGTGGCGGCGGTGCTGTTCGACGGTGGCGAAGAGGGTGTAGAGCTTAAGGCGTGCAACCTTGCAAAGGTTCGTTCCTTCACGGAATACGCAGGGTATTATTCCTTACCTCTCGTTATGCTTTGCAACGTTAAGGGTATTAAACCCACGCTTTGCGCTAACAACAGCCGCGTAATGAAAGAGGCGGTTGAATATTTGGAATACCTCGATACCATCGACAGCGGTAAAATCTCCGTTGTATATGGTAAGGCAATCGGTCTTGGTTATACGCTGTTTGCCTCCAAGTCGGTTGGCTTTGATTATACGTGTGCGTTTGCAAATGCACAGATCGCGTTGTTTGACAGCGTTCAAGGTGCGCAGATCGAGCTTGGCACCGAGGGTGCGGATAAGGCGGCGTTGGCGGCAAAATATGCGGACGAAAACGCAGATCCCTTCAATGCGGCGCAGGGCGGTTATATCGATGCGATTATCGAACCGCAATTCGTTCGTCAATACTTGATTGCATCCTTGCAGATGCTTGTCAAGTAAAGGGGTGGCAAGATGGCTTGGAATTTATTAACAAGTGCTGCAGACGATCGCTTTCGTTCAGCAAACCTTGGTGAGGCTGCTCTGTATGCCGGTTTAGGCTTTTTAATCGTATTCGTTGGTATTGCCTTTTTGATTTTTATCGTTTGGGCGGTAGGGCAACTGATTACGAAGTTTGAACAGAAAGCGGCAAAGCCCGTAAAAGAATCGGCGCCTAAGCCCGAGGTAGTTGCGGCGACGTCGGAAGACGAGCTTTCCGATGAAGTGATTGCCGTTATCACGGCGGCGATTGCGGCTTACTATCAGCAAGAAAACAAAAAATGCGAATTTACAGTAAAAAGAATTAAACGGTTATAAGGAGAAAAAATATTATGCGTAATTTTGTAATCACGGTAAATGGTAAAACTTATCAGGTAGGTGTTGAAGAAGTAGGCGGTACGGCTACCCCCGTAGCGGTTGCGCCTGTTGCTGTTCCCGCGGCGCCTGTTGCTGCTCCTGCAGCTCCTAAGGCAACGCCTGCAAACGGCGAAAAGGTTCTTTCTCCTTTCCCCGGCTTGATTAAAAATCTTTTGGTTGCAGAGGGTGCAACCGTTAAGAAGGACCAGCCTATTTTGGTTCTCGAGGCAATGAAGATGGACAACGACATCGTTGCTCCTTGCGACGGCGTTGTATCTTTCGCAGTAGCAAAGGGCGCGAACGTAGAATCCGACGCTGTTTTGGCTGTTATTTCCTAATAAATTAAGGGGTATAAGATGCAGAATTTACTCTTTTTTAGCAGCATCGGAGATATTTTTAAAGGTCTTTTCGATAGCTCGGGTTTATCGCAGGGCGACTGGCAGAACTACGTTATGCTGGCGGTTTCCTTCCTGCTGATGTACCTTGCTATCGTTAAGAAATTTGAACCGCTGTTGCTGTTGCCGATTGCATTCGGTATGTTTTTAATCAATCTCCCCGGGGCGCACGACATCCTGTGGGGAATTCAAGGCGAAGGCGTTGCATACGAAGACGTTGAAAACAAAGGCTTGCTTTGGTATTTATTCTTCGGTGTACAGAACGTTATCTATCCTCCGCTGATTTTCCTTGGAATCGGTGCGATGACCGACTTTGGTCCGCTGATTTCCAACCCGAAGAGCATGATCCTTGGCGCTGCGGCGCAGCTTGGCGTATTCTTGACGCTGATGGTTGCAAGCTTGATTGGTTTCAACCTTGCGGCTGCGGCTTCTATCGCTATTATCGGTGGCGCGGACGGTCCTACGGCAATCTACGTTACCCAAAAGCTGGCAGAATTTGCGCAATTTAACGGCGAACCTAAAGAATTGCTTTCCGCAATTGCCGTTGCGGCGTATTCGTATATGGCGCTGATTCCTATCATTCAAAAGCCCTTGATGCGTTTGATCGTTCCTAAGAGAGAGCGCCAAATCAAGATGAAACCCTTGAGAACGGTATCTAAGCTTGAAAAAATTATTTTCCCCGTCGTTGTTACCTTAGTGGTAGGTATTCTTCTTCCCGATGCAATTCCTCTTCTCGGTATGTTGATGCTGGGTAACCTCTTGAAGGAATCGGGCGTATGTGATAGACTTTCCTCTCAGGCGCAGAACGGCTTGATGAACACCGTAACGATTTTCTTGGGCATTTCCGTAGGTTGTAAGGCATACGGTCAAACCTTCTTAGATCCTTCGACACTGTTTATTATTGCCCTTGGCTTGGTGGCGTTCAGCTGTGGTACGATTGGCGGCTTGTTGGTTGGTAGATTGATGTGCAAGCTTTCGGGTGGCAAAATCAACCCTCTTATCGGTAGCGCAGGCGTATCCGCTGTTCCTATGGCGGCGCGTATTTCCGAGGACGTGGGCCGTGAAGAAGACCCGAACAACCACTTGCTGATGCATGCGATGGGCCCGAACGTTGCGGGTGTTATCGGCTCTGCGATTGCGGCAGGGTTCTTGCTGGCTATTATTTAACGCGAAGTAACGAGGTAATGAAAATGGAAATGAAATTTGAAAATAGAAAAGTAATGCTCACGGAAACGATTCTCCGCGACGCGCATCAATCTCAGGCGGCGACGCGTATGCGCATCGACGAGATGTTGCCCGTATTAGAGCAGTTGGACGATATCGGCTACTATTCCATCGAAGCATGGGGCGGCGCAACCTTTGACAGCTGCTTGCGTTTCTTAAACGAAGATCCGTGGGAACGTCTGCGTACGCTGAAATCTCACTTAAAAACGCCCATTCAGATGTTGTTGCGTGGTCAAAACCTGCTCGGTTATAGACATTATGCAGACGACGTTGTAGAAAAATTCGTTGCAAAGTCGGTAGAAAACGGTGTTGGCGTTGTACGTGTGTTCGACGCTTTGAACGACCCTAGAAACCTTGAGGTTTCCATGCGCGCTATCAAAAAGTACGGTGGCGTATGCGAGGCGACCATCTGCTATACCAGCGCAGAAGTCAACGGCAAGGAAGTATTCGATAACGACTACTTCATTAGCCTTGCAAAGCAGTTGGAAGAAATGGGCGCAGACAATATCTGTTTGAAGGATATGGCAAACCTCTTGTTGCCTTTGAAGGCATACGAGCTGGTTAAGGCTCTTCGTGCGGCATTAAAGCCTGAAACGAAGATTCACGTTCATACCCACAACACGACGGGTACGGGCGATATGGTTTACCTTATGTGTATCCTTGCAGGTGCAGACATCGTGGATACCGCGTTGTCCCCCTTGGGTAACGGTACCTCCCAGCCTGCAACCGAGCCGCTCGTAGCTACCTTGAAAGGTACGCCGTATGATACGGGTATTGATATTAATAAATTGTTGCCTATCGTTAAACACTTCAAGGGCGTTGAAAAGCGTTTGAAGGACGACAAGATTTTGAACGAAAAATCCAAGGGCATCGACGTAAATACGCTTTTGTATCAGGTTCCCGGCGGTATGCTTTCCAACCTTATCAACCAGCTTGAAAAAGCAGGCAAAGCAGATAAGCTGATGGAATGTCTTGCGGAAGTTCCTAACGTTCGTAGAGATTGTGGTTATCCTCCTCTGGTTACGCCTTCCTCGCAGATCGTTGGTACGCAGGCTGTTATGAATATCGTTATGGGCGAACGCTATAAGATGGTCACCAAAGAAACAAGAGACCTCTTTGCCGGCAAGTACGGTACGCTTCCCATGCCTCTGAATGAAGAAGTTGCAGAAAAGGTGTTGAAGGGCGCAGAGCGTATTACCTGCCGTCCTGCAGACTTGTTGCAGCCTGAATACGAGCAGATTAAAGCGAAGGTACAAGAGCTTGGTTATTACGAAAAAGAAGAAGACGTGCTTTCTTATGCGGTATTTGAACAAGTTGCAGAAAACTTCTTCAAATGGCGCTCCGCGCAAAAGGATGGCGTTGATCGCGATTTAGCGAAAGGCGAAGTATATCCCGTATAACGTAAAAAGACTTGGTTGAAGAAAATACGCAGTCGAATTCCGATTGCGTATTTTTTACAATTTTAGGCATATTCCATCGGGAAACATTTTCCGTGAAACATTTATATTTGATAGTATACGTGGGCAATTCTATTTAGGAAAATTAGGATATAATATGAGTAAGGTTTGTGTAATCGGCGGCGGTGCGGCAGGTTTGATGGCGGCATATGCAGCTGCGAAAAACGGCAATGAAGTCGTGTTAATTGAAAAGAACGAAAAGCTGGGTAAAAAAATTTACATCACAGGCAAGGGTCGATGCAATTTTACAAACAATGTTCCTGCTGATGAATTTTTAACGAATGTAGTACGTGGAGAAAAGTTCCTGCGAGGGACAATTTACGCATTTTCACCCGAAAAAGTGATCGATTTTTTTGAAGAATACGGCTTATCCGTCAAAACGGAGCGTGGAAATCGTGTATTTCCCTTGTCCGATCATGCCAGCGACGTCACAAAAACCCTTGAAAAAGCCTGCAAAAACAGCGGTGTAGACGTACATTTGCGGGAAAAAGTGGTGGAAATCGCCGTAAATAGTATGCCTGACATAGGTATTATGTCTGACATAGATAATAGTGGTATCTCTGCGGCGAATAGTGTGCCACGCGTAATAGGTGTTAAAACGGATTTGGCGTATTATCCGTGCGATTATGCGATTGTCGCTACGGGTGGTTTATCCTATCCAACCACGGGTTCTACCGGTGATGGCTATACTTTTGCGAAAGAGGCAGGGCATACCGTTTCAGAATTGAAGGCAGGGCTCTGCGGTGTCAATCTGCAGGGAGATTTTTTCAAGGATTTGCAGGGTTTGGCGCTGAAAAACGTTGCTTTAACCGTTAAAAACGGCAGTAAAATGGTTTATAACGCCTTCGGCGAGATGCTTTTTACGCATTTTGGGGTTTCAGGGCCGATTGTTTTATCAATGTCGTCTTTGATTAATCGTTTGCCGATTGCATCGTTAGAGATTTCTTTGGATTTAAAGCCTGCCTTAAACGAGGAAACGCTGGATAGGCGTATCCTGCGTGATTTTGAAGAGAATAAAAATAAGCAGATTAAAAGCGTTCTCGTGCAGCTATTGCCGGCAAAACTGATTCCTTATGTGTTAAAGGTGGCGAATATTGCGGAAACAAAGCCCGTCAACGCCATTACCAAGGAAGAGCGTGGGGCGCTGCTGCGCGCGGTCAAGGCGTTGCCGTTGAGGGCTCGTTCTCTTCGTGGTTTTGAGGAGGCGATTATCACTTCGGGTGGCGTTTCATTGCCTGAAATCAATCCAAAAACGATGGAAAGTAAACGAGTTTCCGGCTTAAAATTCTGCGGTGAAGTGCTGGACGTAGATGCCTTTACGGGCGGTTTTAATATGCAAATTGCCTTTTCGACGGGCTTTGCGGCAGGTGATACGATTCGTTAAAGAATATTTTGCTTGCAAAATACTTGACAAAAACGGGAAAACGTTATATAATTTTCTTGTTGTTTTACATATTTCACACGAGGGATAAGCGATGAAAATTATTCGAGGTGCAACAACGATTGCAGAGGATAGTATTGAGGAGATTAAGTCTGCCGTTTCGGAGATGATGGAAGCGATTTTTGAGAAAAACGCTTTATCGAAAGAGGAAGTTAGCGGCTTTTTATTCTCTTTAACGACGGATATTCATTCGTATCATCCTGCGAAAGCGGCGAGGGAATCCGGTTATGATTTTGCGCCGCTGTTTGCTTGTATTGAGCCGGAAATTGTTGGGCAATTGCCGCTTTGTATTCGCGTTATGGTATTTACAGAACGTCAGGCTGGACAAGCGGTTAAGCACGTATATTTAAAAGGAGCAAAAGCTTTGAGAACGGATATTTCAGAAATTTTCAATATTGCCTTGGATGGCCCTGCGGGTAGCGGTAAGAGTACGATTGCAAAAGCTTTGGCGAAGGACTACAATATTTTGTACTTGGACACCGGCGGAATGTATCGTGCTTGTGGGCTGAAAGCATTGCGTTTAGGGATTGCTCCGACGGATGCTGAGACTGTGGAGAAGATGTTGCCGACTTTGGACGTAAAAGTGGAATATGTTGACGGCTCGCAACGTACCATATTAGATGGAGAGGACGTTTCGCTTGCTATTCGCGAAAATTCGGTATCAATGGCGGCTTCGCATATTTCCGCGCATTCTGCCGTTCGAGTAAAAATGGTGGAGCTTCAACGCCAAATTGCCGCGCAGATGAGCTGTGTTCTTGACGGCAGGGATATCGGTACGGTCGTATTGCCAAAGGCAAAATACAAGTTCTTTATCACCGCTGACAGTAGGGTGCGTGCTCAGCGTCGTTACGACGAGTTGCTTTCCCGTGGTCAGTCGGTCGATTTTGAAAAGTTGCATGCGGAAATTGTGCAACGCGATAAGCAGGATAGCGAGCGTAAGACTGCTCCTTTAAAAGCGGCGGACGATGCGGTGATAGTGGATACTTCTTCGCTTACGATTGAACAAGTGGTTGCAAAGATCAAGTCTGTTATTCAATCTCAAATTTAACGAGGGTAGGTATGCAGGAGAATATTAAGTCGGAAAAGCAGAAGAATGAGAAGTCGAAAAAGGTAAAAAAGAAACCTTCCATTCACTTTAAGGTCAACAAAAAAGGCTTACACGTTTCCCCGTGTCTGTCTTTTTTGCGTATATTTATTTTGCCTTTGGTGCGCTTTTTCTTTCCGTTTAAATATTTCGGGGATAAAAGGGTCGCAAACGGTGCTTGCTTATACGTTTCCAGCCACTTCCGCATGATTGACCCGATGTATATTTTACCTACGACGAAAGAGGGGATTCATTTTATCGCTAAAGCGGAAGCGAAAAAGATGCCTGTGTTCGGTAAGTTTGTTACAGCCGCAAAAACGATTTTAGTCGGTCGCGACGGAACGGATGCAAGGGCGATTATAGATGCCTTAAAATGCTTAAAAAACGGGGAAAAGGTGGCTATTTATCCCGAAGGGACGCGAAATAAAACCGATCAACCCTTCCTTCCGTTTAAATCGGGAAGCGCCTTGCTTGCCATTCGCGCGCAAGTGCCTATCATCCCGATGGTGACGTATAAAAAGCCGCGCTTTTGGCGTAGGACGGATATAATTATCGGCGAACCGTTTGAGCTCTCCGAATACTATGGAGTAAAAATGACGGAAGAACTGTTAAAAGAGGCTGATGCAAAAATTCTTGCCGTAATGCAAGGGTTGAGGCAAAAACACGAGCAGATGCTTGAAGAAAAGAAAGGGAAGAAGAATTGATGGAAATACTGGTTGCAAAAAGCGGTGGCTTTTGCAGTGGTGTAAAAAAAGCGGTGGATACCGCAATGACGATTTCGCCGGAAAACGTGTACATTTACGGCGAATTGATACATAACCCTGAAATTGTCGATAAAATTTCTGCGCGTGGCATTCGTACGGTCGAAAGCGTGGACGAAGTACCAGATGGCGCAACGCTGATTATTCGCTCGCACGGTGTGCAAAAGTGGGTATACGAGGCTTGTCGCAAGCGTGGGATTGAAGTGGTGGATTGTACCTGCGAATTCGTTCGTCGCACGCAGTTGATCGTCGAGAAAGAGAGCGCCTTAGGTAAGACGGTGGTTATCATCGGCGGTAAGACTCATCCGGAGGTAATCGGCTTACAGGGCTGGTGTAGTGGGGAATCGTACGTATTCACTTCAGAGGACGAGGATTTTTCCGCTATCACGGGCAAAAACTGTTGCGTTGTGTCGCAAACGACCTTTTCAAAGGAAAAATTTGAGAAAATTATTAAAATCCTTGACAAATTTACCCCAAAAACAGTTGATATTTTTAAAACAATTTGTTATACTACTATAAGACGGCAAAACGAAGCAGGCGAGTTGGCTTCGCAATGCGATGCAATGGTAATCATCGGTGGGCTGAATAGTAGTAATACGAATAAGCTCTATGATATCTGTTCGGAGCGTTGCGCAAACGTAATTCGGTTGGAGAGGGCTGCTGATCTAAATATTCAAACAATCAAAAGATTAAAAAAGGTAGGTATAGTCACGGGGGCGAGCACTCCGGACTGGCAAACTCAGGAGGTTCTATTTAAAATGGAAAATGAAGCAAAAGCAATGATGGATGAAGTCGTTAAGAACTTGGAAGAACAGACGAAGTTCAAGAAGGGTGAGCTTGTAAAAGCAACCATTTCCTCGGCAGACGAGAGCGGTATCGCAGTTCTTCTTCCCCTTGCAAAGAAGGAAATCATCCTTGACAAAGAAGAAGTAGATTGCGAAGTTTACTGCAAAGACGATTACAGCGATAAGCTCGGTGAAGAAATCGAACTTATGGTTCTGTCCATCAACCCCGTCAAACTTTCTCAGAAAGCAATTAAGCAGCTGAAGGAAGAGGAAGCAATGTTGGCTGAAATCAAAGATGGTAAGGAATTCAGCATCGAATGCACTGGCTGCAACAAGGGCGGTTTGACCGGTAACCTCGGTTCTTATTCGGTATTCGTACCCGCACGCGAAATCCGTTCTGGTTTCGTGAAAGAACTGGATAAATACGTTGGTAAGAAGCTTCGTTTGAAGCTCATCGAAATTAAGACGGAGAGAAGAAAGGAAATCATCGCTTCTCAACGTGCAATCATTGAAGAAGAACGCGCAGCTAAGGAAGCGGCAAAGGCGGCTAAGGAAGCAGAATTCTTCGCATCTATCAACGTTGGCGACGTTGTAGAAGGTAAGGTAGAAAGAATCACCAACTTTGGTGCATTCGTTTCCGTAAACGGCTTTGATTGCTTGGCGCACATCTCCGACCTTTCTTGGTCTGGCGTTAAGTCCGTTGCAGACGTTTTGGAAATCGGCAATAAGTATCAGTTCAAGGTATTGAAGATTGATGCAGAAGCTAAGAAGGTTTCCATCGGTTATAAGCAGTTGCAACCTCAGCCTTGGGATTTGGCAGCTGAAAAGTATGCAGAAGGCGACGTTATCCACGGTAAGGTTGTTAGAATCGTTCCCTTCGGCGCATTCGTAGAAGTTGAAAAAGGTATCGACGGTTTGGTACACGTTTCCCAGATCTCCCACGAATTCCTTGAAAACGCTACGACCGCTTTGAACATCGGCGATGAAATCGACGCTAAAATCTTGAAGCTTGATTGTGCAGAAAAGAAAATGACCCTTTCGATTAAAGCGCTTGAACCTAAGCCTGAGAACGTTGAAAGAAAGGCTAAGGCTCAGAAGGCTGAAGCTGACGGTGAAGTAAAGGAAAAGGTTAAAAAGCCTAGAACCCAGAAGCCTGCTGATGAAATGACCGAATGGCGTGAAGACGGCGTAGGCGGTGTATCCATCGCAGATCTGTTGAACCAGAACTCCTGATTGTTAAAAATATGAAGAAAGGTTGCCTTTAGTGATTAAAGGCAACCTTTTTTTGATTGTAAGTCAATAGAAGAATGTTGGGCAACCATTTTCCCTTTTATTTGGGAGAAGGGTTGCTCTTTTTTGTTCTAAAAGGACAAGCGTAGGAATATAGTAAACTAAATGCTGGAGTTTTTACCCGAACAATTTTATCGCGCTATACAAAAAATCAACCTAAACGACCTATATGAGATTCGTATGCGTGCGAATTGCCCCACAAAAGTACGCTTTTTGGGCGAATATCTATATTTGAGTGCTTACGGATTGTCAAAAAAGGCGGAGGACGGGTTGGTTGCGACCTTTTCAGATATAGAGGAAACGGTTTTGGCGGCTGGGAAGTATTCCGTATATTCGGTAGAGGAGCAGTTAAAAGAAGGGTTTCTGACGGCAGAATCGGGGGAAAGGCTAGGAATTGCAGGCAGATTCATCTATACGAATGGGGCGCCCAGCGCCGTGCGAGATTATTCGTCGCTGTGTATTCGCGTGCCGCATAGCGTTGCTGGTTGCAGTAATGAAATTTATGATAAATGTCTACAAGGTGAGTTGGTAAATTTGTTGCTTGTATCACCTCCAGGGCAAGGGAAAACAACGATTTTACGGGATTTGAGTAGAAATATATCGGATAAAATGGGTAAAAACGTCCTTATCTGCGATGAACGTGGGGAAATCGCCTCTTCTGAGGTAGGGAAAAGCACGGATATTTACTCTTTTATCCATAAAAAGGATGGCATGGAAATGGGGATACGCGTTATGCGTCCGGACGTGATAATTACAGACGAGGTGTCTTCGTTGGAGCTCCCTGCGATACATCGAGCCGTTTATAGCGGCGTGAAGGTTATCGCTTCCTTTCATGCAAAAGAAGCTTCGGAAATCCCCGTAGAGTTGCAGGAAATCTTTCAAAAAATTGTGCTGCTAGACGGCAATATTATCGGCAAAATAAAGGAAATCATCAGCCGATAAAAATAAAATATTATAAATTATACGAATATTTATTCGTTAGGAGTCGTTATGCTTCGTTTTGTTGTAGGCCTTGCGGTAGTGGCATTTACAACCTTTTGCGGAAACTTTTTATCTGGAAAATATAAGAAGCGAAAACGGTTATTTCAAGAGGCAAACAGTTTCAACGAAGGCTTTTTAGAAGAGATTATTTATACCAAGCGACCCTTTGAGGAGTTTTGCCAAAAAAGAATTGCAACGGGGGCGTTTTCCGAACTGTTAGTTGCTGAATTAAACCGTCGGGAAAAGAGGCGAACGAGTCCGCTCGACCTGTCGGAATACACCTTTATATCACCTGACGAAAAGCAGTTTTTTTCGGAATATTTTTCGACTTTTGGACGGGGGGATTCGCTCTCGCAAAAGGGATATTTTACGCAGGCTGGAAATCATCTGCAAGCCTTGAAACAAAAGGCGGAGGAGGAATGTAAAAAGTATGTGGAGTTGTATACGAAAATGGGCTTTTTATGTGGGCTTGCTATCTTGATAATTTTGATTTAGTATGGATATTTCTATTTTGTTTAAAATTGCCGCAATTGGCTTGATAATTACCGTTATTTGTCAGATTTTAAAGAAGTCTGATCGAGATGATATTGCCATGCTGGTCAGCATAATAGGCGTTGTAATTGTCCTTGGCGTAGTGGTTGGTATGGTAGGTGATTTGTTCAAAAATATCAGTCAAATTTTTGGTATTTAGCAGGTGGAACAGTGGATTTAATCAAGATTATAGGCGCGGCTTTTTTGACTGCAACTTGCAGCGCAATTTTAAAATCAACGAAGCCTGAATTGTCGTTTGTCGTGGTGATTACTGGTATTATAATTATTCTTTTATTCATTTTGGATATGGTGAAAGGATCGTTTACGGTTTTATCGGAAATTGCCGCGATGACGGGGCTGGAAAACGGCGTAATCAAAATTCTAATAAAAATCGTAGGCGTAGGCTATTTGACGGAATTCAGCGCTGGTGTCCTAAACGATTTCAATGCCGGTTCTGTGGCAGACAAAGTATCACTCGCAGGTAAAATCACGGTTATGGTCATGGCTTTGCCAATTATCAGCGGACTTTTGACACTCTTAAAACAATTTCTCGTACTGTTATGAAAAGAAGAAAGCGACTTTGGACAATCATATTTTTATTGTTTTGCGTTATTCTCTTCGTTTCCGGGGAATGTGTGGTTGTTTTTGCCGATACGCAAGCAGATGATACGGCGACTTCGCAACTAAACGAGTCCGTTTTAGAGCAGTTAGACCAGTTGGATTTAGAGGAGTTGGAGGCGTACGTAAAAAGCTTGGGTGGATTTGAAGGTCAGAGCTTAAAGGAGATATTGAAGGAGTACGTACTTGGCGGTGGGTTTGACAGCCAAAGCTTCCTGCAAGAGATTTGCAGAATGGTATTTTCGAACGTAAAAAAGTTGTTGCCGTCCTTTGCTTGTATTGCCGCCATCGGGTTATTATGTGGGCTACTGAATTCGTTGCAGAGCCGATATTTAGGGGAAAGCACGGCAAAAGTTGTATTTTTTGTTGCGTATATAGGGGCGTTGTTGCCGACGTTGGGGATTTTGACGGAGGCGATTTCACTTGGGAAGAGCACCGTTGGCTCGATGCAAGAACAGATGCAGTTGGTTTTTCCGATTATGCTAACCCTAATTGCGGCAAGTGGTGGGAGTGTCACGGCGGCGATTTTTCAGCCGGCAGTTGGATTTTTATGCAATACTTTGATAGGTTTAGTCGATAAAGTCGTCTTTCCAATTACTGTTGCAATCATCGTGTTTTCCATGGCAGGCAAGTTGTTTGGGGATTTAAAAACGGAGAAATTTTCCTCGTTTTTCAAAAGCATCAATAAATGGACGATCGGGATCGGTGTGTCGGTATTTGGAGTATTTTTTACCGTACAAGGGATAACGGCGTCAAGCTATGACGGGATTGTACGGCGTGCCGCAAAGTATGCAATTGGGACGGGCGTACCGATCGTCGGCGGCTTTTTATCGGGCGGTTTTGATTTGGCGGTTGCAGGCAGTGTGTTGATTAAAAACGCCTTGGGGAATTTTAGTCTGGTAATCTTGGTGATGATACTTCTTCAGCCCTTATCCGTGTTGATAGCAAGCAGTTTTCTATTGCGCCTATCTGCGGCAATCACTCACCCATTCGGGGATAGCAAAATTGCTTCTTTTTTAGAAGAAACGGCGGAAAATCTGCAATATTGCACGGCAGGAGTGCTATTTTCAGCCTTTTTGTACTTTATTGCAATCTTGATTATGGTCTTTGCATCGGGGATGTTTGTATGAGTGAATATTTACTTAGCGTAATCGGGATTGTCCTATTTTCTTCCATTTTGATTGCCGTTTTGCCCAATGGGAAGACGGGGGAGATGGTTCGAGCGATAGCAAGGATTGCCTGCGTAATTACCATTCTTTCACCCGTTGTACATTTTTTTGTCGATGCAGGGAAGTTGGACGGTTTTTTTAGAGAAAAGGGAATAGAAACGGAAGTAGCATTCATAGAGTATTGTAGCAAGGAACGCATCGAAGAAGCGGAGGAATTGCTTAAAAAAGAGCTTTCAGAAAAATACGATGCGGTTGAAAAAGTAAAATTGCAATGGAAAAATGAAGAGATATATTACGGCGGTTATACGGCAAGCGGCGTTAAAATTGAAAAGATTCTCGTATACCTAAACACAGAAATAACGAATAAAACCTATAAGGAAATGATCGAATATTTATTCAGTCAATATGGCTGTGAGGGGCAGGTGGTAAATCTTGAAAAAGTGGTTGGATAAAAAACGCGGCGGAAAGCTTATTGAAATAGGGCTATTCGTTTCTTTGGCGCTTGTGCTATGCGTTGCGGTATGGCAAGCATTCTTTAAAGAGGACAAGGCAGGTGAGGCGCAAGGAAGCGCTGAGGAAGCAAAGCTGGTGGCGATTTTAGAAAATATCGCAGGGGTGGGGGAAGCCGAGGTTATGATTGGCGTTTATGAAGACGGCCAGCGAGGGGTTGTCATCGTCTGCGAGGGTGCAAACAACTTATCTGTGATTATCGACGTAAGAGAAGCGGCTTCGATTGCGCTCGGGATAGAACCAAAAAACGTAAAAGTTTATTTAAAAAAATAAAAATGTAAGGAGAAGGATTATGGCAAACAAAAAAACGATTATCGGTATGGCGGCGCTCGTGGGCGTGTTGGCGGTCACTTCGGTATGCAATTTCGTGCTGGCGAAGTCTGATGCTGAGGTGGGGGCGAACGGAAACGTGACGACCTCCAACTACTTTGAAACGTACCGCGCGGAGCGTACGGCAACGAGAAGTGAGGAGCTTGTACAGCTGGATAGCGTGATTGCATTGTACGACGAGGGGGAAACGAAGTTTGAAGAGGCTACGCAGATGAAGATGGATATCGTTGAAGCGATGGAGCAGGAGCTTGTGATTGAAAATATGGTACGCTCGTTAGGATTTTCCGATGCCGTCGTATCCGTTTCCGTCGAATCGGAGAACGTAAACGTGTTTATCAACTCTTCAGAATTGAATTATGATACGGCGCTTTCCATTTACACGATGCTCAAAAATGAAACGGGAATTGTTGCCGGAAACGTAATTATTATGCCTGTTTACGCTGAAAGCTAAAAAAAATGTGTTAAAACAGTAGAAATATTCCAAAAAGTATGCTATAATATAGGAAATGGCAGTAAACCCATAGGGTTTAAGCTGTCGGTTTCTGTAAGGAGTCTTTTGGAATGTCAATATTGAAATCAAATGCAGAAGAAAAACAGAACGGTAAAGTCGTATACAACGCAGGTATCGTAAAGGGTATCGTAGCGCTTGCGGTGGCTGAAGTTGAGGGGACGCTTCCTCTGCCGAATAAAAAGAACGGAATCACTCTGTTCTTGGAAAAGGATGGTATTTACGCAGATATTTCGGTGGTTGTAGAATATGGATATAACGTGCCGGAGCTTGCGTATCGTATTCAACAATCTGTAAAACAGAGCGTCGAAAATATGACCCGCTATAAGGTGGCGAAGGTTGACGTGCATATCGAAGACGTTGTCTTCCCGGAGCCTAAGGAAACTGCGCTCGAGGAAGAAGAGGAAGAGTAACGGCTTAAAAATCCCTTATTCATAGAATAGGGGATTTTCGCGTGCTTTTTACGTTGTTTTTGACTGAATTTAAGAACGAAGGAGAAGGACTATGAGAAACTCTGCGCGTGAAGCGGCTTTAAATATTATTTTTGCGCAACAATTCAATACGGACGTTGATACAGCGTTCCGTAAGAAGATATATAAACAGTTTGAATTATCGGAAGAGGCAATCGAATTTTCGGCGGACCTCGTGAATACCGTTTTTGAGCATTGGCAGGAACTGATTGACGGTATTGAGGAGGCTTGTCATCATTATCGTGAAAATCGTATCAATCCTACCGATAAAGCCATTTTATTGATTGGGATGGCGGAAATTAAGTATTTTGAAGATATTCCTCCCGTTGTTTCCGTTTCCGAGGCGGTAGGGCTTGCAAGAAAATACTCTACTGATACCAGCGCAGACTTTGTCAACGGTGTTTTGGCAGGGGTAATCAATCGGTAAGCCTATGAAACTGTTAGACGGAAAAGCGCTTGCGCAAAAAATGCGTGCGGAAATCAAAGCGGAGATACAAGCCTCTTCGGTCGTTCCCGGACTTGCGGTCGTAATCGTGGGGGAAGATCCTGCCTCGAAGATCTACGTTCGCAATAAAGTCCGTGCCTGCGAAGAGGTGGGGATGCGTTCCTTTGTGTACGAGTTGCCTAAAGAAACTTCTCAAGGTGATTTAGAAGGGTTGCTTGATAGCTTGGCTACCTCTAAAGAGGTGCATGGGATTTTATTGCAGCTGCCGTTGCCAAAGGGATTAGATGCGCAGTCTGCGATGTCTAAAATCCCTGCTGAAAAGGACGTGGACGGCTTTGACCGTGAAAACTTAGGGGCGTTGGTGCTCAATCAACATCGCTATGCGGCTTGTACGCCAAGTGGTGTTATGGAATTATTGAAGGATGCAGGCATTGATTGCACGGGAAAGTCTGCCGTCGTACTTGGCAGAAGTAATACGGTAGGGAAGCCGATGGCGCTCTTATTGTTGAACGCAAACGCTACCGTTACCATCTGCCACAGCAAAACCCAGAACCTTAATGAAATATGTAAATCTGCAGATATTTTGGTGGCTGCCATCGGCAAGCCGAAATGTATCACGAAAGAAATGGTGAAAGAGGGCGCAGTCGTAGTGGACGTAGGTATCAACCGAGATGCGGATGGGAAGCTTTGCGGCGACGTCGACTTTGAGGAAGTGTCGAAAATCGCTTCGTACATCACCCCCGTTCCGGGTGGAGTTGGTCCGATGACGATCACAATGTTATTAAGAAATACCTGTATTGCGGCATGGAAGGAGTGAGAGAATAGTGTACGATTATCAACAAAAGTATGCCGAATATTTGCAAATCTTTGAAGAGTATTTGCATACTTATGCGGAAAAATTAAAGACCGTTCCTCCGATTTTGGGTGAGGCGATGAGATATTCTCTGTTGTCTGGAGGCAAGCGCATCCGTCCGGTTTTAATGCTGGCCACGGCAGAGATTCTTGGCGTAGAGCAGGAGCTTGTTTTGCCTTACGCTACGGCTTTAGAGATGATTCATAACTATTCCCTGATTCACGACGACTTGCCTGCAATGGATAACGATGATTTTCGTAGAGGCAAGCCTTCTTGCCACAAGGCATATGGTGAAGCGTATGCGATTTTGGCAGGAGATGCATTGCTCAGTCAAGCGCTTTCCCTTGTCTTAGAAATGTCGCTAAAAGGTGAAAAATACGTTCTTGCGGCAAAGTTGCTGTGCGACTTTGCAGGGATGAACGGCATGATTTTAGGACAGGTTGCAGACATGCAACATACTGCAAATAGAGAGGCTCTTACCGAGGAAACCCTGCGTTTTATTCAGGAGAATAAGACGGGCAAGCTGTTGCTGGCATCTCTTCTTATTCCGTCTATTTTGGCAGATAACCGTTATTATATCCGCTTGGAGCAGTTTGGTAAAGAATTTGGCAGATTGTTTCAAATTACCGACGATATTTTGGACGTCGAAGGGGAGTTCGATCAGATTGGAAAATCGGTGGGCAAAGACGAAAACTCCGATAAGCTTACCTGCGTAAAGTTGTACGGCCTGCAGGGTGCAAAGCTTCGCGCTGATGAGTGTTTTGCTCGCTGTCGCGCGCTGTTGGAAGGGATTGATTGTAACACCGAGTTTTTGGACAATCTTGTGCTTTTCGTTCGCGAACGCAACGCATAACACGTAAGATATACGCATATGAGAGCAGATAAATTTTTTGCCGAAAAATTTGGATCGCGCACAAAGGCGGCGGAAGCAATTGAGCGTGGTTGGGTGTTGATAAACGGAAAGACTGTGCGTCCCAAGGACGACGTTTGTGAAACGGATGCGATTACCTTCGTCGAATCGGGCAGCCGTTTCGTATCCAATGGTGGCTATAAGCTGGAGCGCGCTCTGCAAACCTTTTCCGTCAACGTGCAAGGCTTGCGTTTTGTGGATATCGGCGCTTCGAACGGTGGATTTACCGACTGTTTGATTCAAAACGGTGCAGAGCACGTGTATGCGGTAGACGTTGGAGAGTCGCAACTGGATAAAACACTTGCGGAAAATCCCAAAATCACGGTGATGGATAGAACGAATGCAAGATATTTGTCGAAGGATACCTTTGACGGTCGCATTGACGGCGTAGTGGCGGACGTTAGCTTTATTTCCTTAAGGCTGATATTTCCTGCCATTTCTCAAATTTTAATCGATGGCGGATTTGCAATCACTCTAATCAAGCCTCAGTTTGAATGCGAGCACAAAAATATCGGAAAAAGTGGCATTGTTCATCCCTCTGCGCATGTGGAGATTGTTTCGAAAGTTGTTGCTTTTGCAGAGGAGAACGGTCTGCAGATTTGCGACTTAGTCAACGCTCCCGTCAGAAAGGGGAAAAACCTTGAATACGTTGCGCTGTGGAAGCGTGGCGCGGCTGGGTTAAAATCATACGAGGTTGCGGCAAAGGTAAAGGCCTTGACGGCGTTATATGCCTTAGATCAGCTGCAATAAAGGAGGAAAAATGCGGATAGGGTTATTAGGAAGAACGTCAAAGCTTGGCGGTACGTCGATATTGGCAGACCTTTCCACCGCCTTAGAAGAAAAGGGATTTGAAGTATCCCTATTTTCCGCCTATTCTCAGATTCAGGCCGTTGAACTCGTGATTGTCTTGGGGGGTGACGGAGCGATGCTCCATGCGGCATCGGTGGCGGCTCCGCAAGGAATAGCGTTGGTTGGCGTCAACTATGGAAACCTCGGCTTTTTAACCGAGTATGAAAAGCAAGACGTCTTCAAAGTCGTGGACTTAGTGGCTTCGTATGCGGCAGGGACGTGCAAAATTCTCAATCGTAGCATGCTACAGATTTCGGTAGATAACGATACCTATTACGCCTTGAATGAAGTGGCAATCCAGCGAGATTACGCATCAGGTTTCTTGGAAAATCCGCAGATCTTAAAATTGCAGATCGCAGCGGAGAATGGTGTAGTTCCGATTGCAGGCGACGGCGCATTGTTGACAACGCCGACGGGATCTACCGCATATTCTCTCTCGGCAGGTGGCGCAATCATTGCCCCGGAGGTTCCCGTCTTTATGCTCACGCCTATTTGCGCGTTTACGATGGGGGCAAGACCCATGGTCTTTTCCGATGAGGAAGTCTTTGATTTTTCCGTAGAAAAGGGCCGCGCGCTTGTATTAGTGGACGGAAAAGCGGTGGCAACGCTAACGCAGAAGGATTCCATACGAGTTGCGAAAGCACCGTTTGCGGCGCGCTTTATTACACAAAATGAGAAAAACTTTTTCAACAAAGTAAAAAATAAATTAAACGGATGACAAGGGAGTAATTATGTTAAGATCAGCAAGACACGCGAAAATTTTAGAGATTATTGCGCATAAAGAGATTGAAACGCAAGAAGAGCTTTGCGAGGAATTAAACAAGCAAAATTATAAGGTTGCGCAGGCTACGATTTCCCGTGATATCAAGGATTTGCGTTTGTTTAAGGTGGCTGGTGTACAGAAAAAATACCGCTATTCGCATATCCACGAATCGGCGGTGGAGATTTCCCCGAAAATGAAGAGCTTATTTGCTGACTGTGTCCTCAGCATACGTTCTGCGCAGAATATCGTGGTTGTAAAGACCATGCCCGGAAACGGCAACAACGCTGGCACGGTTATCGATAAGCTGAATTTTACAGAAATTATCGGCTCTGTAGCCGGCGACGATACAGTATTTGCCGTATGCGAGAATGAAGAAAGCGCATTGTTGGTTGTAGAGAAAATCCACGAATTTTTAAAGTAAATACAAAGACAAGCTATGTTATCACAATTGACGATAAAAAACGTTGCGCTGATTGAAAGCGCAACCATAGACTTTTCCGAGGGTTTGAACGTACTTTCAGGGGAAACGGGCGCAGGGAAATCGGTCATTCTTGATTCCGTCAACTTTGTTTTGGGCGCGAAGGCAGACAGAACAATGATTCGACACGGGGAGAGTGAATGCTTTGTAAAAGCAGAGTTCATGCTGCCTGAAACTGCAAAGGCGATTGCGCTTTTGAAAGAGATGGACATTGATTCGGAGGGGGAAATCATCATTTCTCGCAGATTTTCCGATGCGGGAAAGAGCACGGTAAAAATCAATGGCAATACCGTTTCCACCTCGATGCTTCGACAAATTACCGATTGCTTAGTGGATGTCCACGGGCAGAGCGAACATTTCTTCTTGCTCAAAGAAAGCAATCAATTGCGCACGTTGGATTCTGCAATCGGTGAATCGATTGTGGAGAAAAAGTCGGAATTAGCCGATTTACTTCTTGAAAGAAAGTCGATTGATTCTCAGATAGCACAGCTTGGCGGAGATGAGCAGGCAAGAACCCGTAGGCTTGATATGCTCGCCTTCCAAATTGAAGAAATAGAAACTGCCGCCTTAAAAGACGGGGAAGAAGAGGAATTGCTTGCTCGGCGCAATATGATCAACAACGTTGAAAAGATTTTGCAAGCGTTAAAGGGGGCTGTGGATTCCTTCAGCGCGGAAAGCGGTGCGCTGGACGCGCTTCGCTATGCGAAGCGTTGCGTAGGCGGAATTTCGAAATTAGCTCCTTCCTATGAGGAGATTTACGACCGTTTGGAAAATCTCTATTCCGAGGCAGACGATATTTCCGAAACCTTGATGGGCTTTGCCGACGAGTTGTATTTTGATGAAAACGAGGCGCAGGAAACGGAAGCTCGTTTAGATTTAATCCGTTCGTTAAAGAAGAAATACGGAAGCTCTATAGAAGAGATTAATCGTTATCTTGCAACCATTCAGGCAGAGCATGACTTGCTTAGCGATTGTGAAGGGCAGGTTGCAAAGCTGACCGAACGTCGGGAAAAATGCAATCAAAAAATCTATCAATGTTGCGTGGCGATTACAAACATCCGTAAGCAATTTGGGGAAACCTTCTGCAAAGAGGTTGCAGAGGAGCTGCGTACCTTAAATATCGCAAGCGCAAGATTTGAAATCGAGTTTGGCGAATATACGGAAGCGGACGTCGAGAAGGTTGATAAAAACGGATTAGACGAGGTATGCTTCTTGTTCTCTGCGAACGCTGGTGAGCCGTTAAAACCGCTCGGCAAAATCATCAGCGGTGGCGAAATGAGCCGATTTATGTTGGCTTTAAAAACCAAGCTTTCTTCCATTAATGAAATCTGCACCTATCTTTTCGATGAGATTGATGCAGGTATCAGCGGCAAAACTGCGAAAGTCGTGGGGGAAAAGTTCGCAAGAATCGCCCATTCGACGCAGATTATCGCCGTTTCTCATTTGGCGCAAATCGCCGCAATGAGCGACAGGGAGTTTTTGATTGAAAAGCAGGAAACTGCCGGGAAGACGATTACAACGGTACGTGCTTTGGAGGGCGAAGAAAAGGTTTTAGAGCTCGTTCGATTGCTTGGCGGTGACGAGAAAGATACTTTTGCCATAGGGCACGCCGAAGAATTGCTCAAACAAGCGGAAAAATATAAGAGCGCTCTGTAATTTAATTGTATAATTGACACCTAATTTACGCAAAATGCCTGAAAAGGGAGGATTTTGATGCGTAAGTTAGGTGTTTTTTTATTGGGAGTATTTCTGGCTGGCGCTTCGGCGTGGGCGGTTTCCCCATCCATTGATAAGGCGTATGCGGATACGGCAGAAGTGTATATAGGAGGGATTCCTGCAGGGTTTACCCTTTCAACTGGTGGCGCGCAAGTTTTAGGGTTTTGCGACGTTATTACGGAGAGTGGCAAGCGTTCTCCTGCAAGTGCCGCAGGGCTTCGCGCCGGCGACTTGATTGTGGCTCTCAATGGTATTAAAGTAGAAACAATCTCCGATATGAACGAAATTCTGGCGAAAAACGGTGAAAAAACGTTGAAATGCAAGGTTTTAAGAGGTGAGGAGAGTATAGAATTTTCCATCCAGCCGAGCAAGGATATGGGATCCGATAGATATAAAATCGGCGTGCTCATTCGTGACGGTGTATCAGGCATAGGGACGGTTACCTATATTGACAAGCAAAGCGGTCGCTTTGGAGCTTTAGGACATGCCGTGATGGGGGAAAAGGAAACTCCTTTGTCCTTAACGAATGGACAGATCTATCTGTGTAGTATCGTCGGGGTTTCTAGGGGATTAAAGGGCAAGGCTGGTGAGCTAAGAGGCATGTTTTTGGCGGAAAAAAGCTTGGGAAAAGCAGAAAAATTGTGCACGTGTGGCATTTACGGTAAAATTAACGAAAAATTCCAAACGAACGATTTGCCTACCGCAAAGGCAACGGCGCAGAACGCAAAGCCCGGGAAAGCGACCATATATTCCACCGTTTCAGGGGAAGAACCGAAGGAATACTCAATTGAAATTGTAAAGGTGGACTTAGGGCAAAAGGAAAATAAGAATTTCGTCGTTAAGATTACCGATGAGCTATTGATTGAAGAAACAGGCGGTATTGTGCAGGGGATGAGCGGCAGCCCGATCGTACAAAACGGCGCTTTAATAGGGGCAATTACCCACGTATTTGTGAATGATCCGACAAGAGGTTATGGAATTGCTATTGAGCAGATGTTAAATCAATAGTATGGCAGGCATAACTATTATATAAAAAATAAGGGGGATATTATGAGAAATAAAAAAATGCAGTTAATCGGCGCAACGTTAGCGGCTGGCGTGCTTATAAGCAGCGTTTTTGGCATCGGCTTGCAGAGAAAAAACCGAAAAGAGTGTGGTTGCAGGTTGGCGCGCGCAGAAGTTTTAGAAGAATATGCGGATAAAACCAGCTTAGAGGGCTTTGAGAGCCCAGAACTTGTATCGGCTACGGAAAAGGAAAAGACAAAAATCGGGCTGTTCACCGATGCAAAAGCCGCTTACGTGATGGAGAGAGAAAGTGGCGCGTCGGTTTTTGAAAAGGAAGCAAAAAAACATCTGCCGATAGCGAGCATGTGTAAAATCATGACCCTCATTTTGGCGTTTGAGGCAATTGATAGCGGTGTCATCACGATAGATGAGGAAATTCTCATTTCTGAAAATGCCGCAAGTATGGGCGGATCTCAGGTATTTTTAGAGGCGCATGCAAAATATCCCGTACGCGAGCTATTAAAAAGCATCGTCGTATGTTCTGCAAACGATAGCTGTGTGGCGATTGCAGAGAGGGTGGCTGGTAGCGACGCTCTGTTTGTGGAGAGAATGAATGAACGAGCGAAGGAGTTGGGATGTGAGGATACGCTGTTCGCAAATTGCACGGGCTTACCCAAAGAGCCTCAATATTCCTGCGCGAAAGACGTTGCAGCGATGCTGAGCACGCTTTTAAATCATCCTCAGTATTATGAATTTGGGAAAATTTGGACGGATACTTTCCATCATCCGGAGGGAAGAACGACGGAAATCTCGAATACCAACCGTCTAACGCGTTTTTACGATGGCTGTGACGGTGGGAAGACGGGATTTACAAGCGAAGCAGGGTTCTGCCTTGCCGCTACGGCAAAGCGTGGGGATATGCGTGTAATTTCCGTTGTCATTGGCGCTTCGGACAGCAAGAAACGTTTTAAGCAGGTTGCGGAAAGCTTCGATTATACCTTTGCGAACTTCAAGTTGGAAACGGTCGTTGATGAAAGGAAGGAATGGGAAAGCTCAATCTACGTCAGCGGTGGGAAGGAGAAGTCGCTTGCCGTCAAGCCTGCAAGGGGCGGACGTCTGTTTTTGCGCCGCGGTGAAAAGGGAGAGTATGAATTAAAGGCGGAGATTCCCTCTACCGTCAAAGCACCCGTAAAACAGGGGGATATCGTCGGGGAGGTTTACGTCATTCGAGGCGGAGTAGAGGTAGATAGGATTCCTTTGGTGGCAACAACCTCCATTGACAAGGCAGGCTACTTCGACGTGTTGCGTGACGTTGCAAACGATTGGAAGATCCATTAACCTCTCATTTTTGATAAAAAGATACTCAAATGCACAAAAAAACGTGTTTTTGGGTATTTTTTATTAAAAAATGATATTTGAGCCTTGCCTTTTTTAAAAAAATTTGCTACAATATTAAAGACTTTTAATATTGGCGGTTCAATATGAATACGAGAGATACGTTGAAAATCAACGAAGAAGGACATTTAGAAATAGGCGGTGCAGACTGTGTTAGCCTTGCTGCGAAGTTCGGTACGCCCTTATACGTTTACGACGAAGCGTATATTCGCAAAATGATGCGTGTATATAAAAAGGCGATTGACGAGCTTTACGAGGGGAACGGACAAGTTCTGTACGCATCCAAAGCCTTTTCTTGTAAAGCAATTTATCGTATTGCCGACGAGGAAAATATCGGGATTGACGTAGTTTCTGGTGGCGAATTATATACGGCGCTGCAAGCTGGTTTTCCGCCTGAAAAAATTTATATGCACGGGAATAATAAGCTTGATTATGAAATCGGAGAGGCGCTTGACTGCGGTATCGGCTGTATTGTAGCGGACGCCTATTCCGAGATTGATAAAATCGACGCCGAGGCAAAGAAACGCAATATCTGTCAGGCGATTTTATTGCGTATCAATCCGGGGGTAGAGGCGCATACGCACGCTTTTGTGCAAACGGCAACCACCGACAGTAAGTTTGGCTTTTCGATCGCAAACGGCACGGCTGAGGCGGCAACTGCGTATGCTCTGTCAAAATCAAACGTTCTTTTAAAGGGATACCATTGCCATATTGGGTCGCAGATTTTTGAAAAGGAATCCTTTGCGCTGGCGGTAGAAAAGTGTATGAACTTCGCGGCAGAAATGCGCGAACACTTGGGCTTTGTTCCTACAACGCTCAATCTTGGCGGTGGATTTGGTGTTTGGTACACGGATGAGGATCGCAAACTACCTGCAGAGGGGTATGCGGAGTATCTTGAAACGACGATTTCTACCCTGAAGGCGAAAGCAAACGAGTATGGCTTGCCTTTGCCGTATCTCTTGGTAGAGCCCGGTCGCTCCATTGTAGGGGAGGCAGGTATTACGCTGTATACGGTAGGTGCAATCAAGGAAATTCCCGGTATCAAGAAGTACGTTGCGGTGGACGGCGGTATGTTTGATAACCCGAGATATGCGTTGTACGAGGCAAAATATACTCCCATTTTGGCAAATCGCGCGCTTGAACCTGCGACGGAACTTGTCACGATTGCAGGTAAATGCTGTGAAAGCGGTGATATTATCGCGGTTGATACCAATCTGCCTGCGGTAAAGGAAGGGGATCTTTTGGCGGTTCTTTCCACGGGGGCTTACAATTATTCTATGGCAATGAATTACAACCGTAATAAAATTCCGCCTTGCGTGCTGGTGAAAGATGGGGGTGCGGAATATATCGTTAAGCCGCAGACCTATCAAGACCTTGTTCGAAACGACGTTATCCCCGAAAGATTAACTAAAAAATAACCTTTCAACAAAAAGGATATACTATCTATATGATTTATCTTTTGAATATCGTTGCGTCCTTGCTTGCCGTGATGGTTGTTTTGACCTTACACGAATTTGCGCATGCCTTCGTAGCTTACAAATGCGGAGATCCAACCGCGAAAATAGCCGGACGAATGACTTTAAATCCGATTCGTCACTTTGACCCGATGGGGTTATGCTTGTTTGTTTTTGCAAGATTCGGTTGGGCAAAGCCCGTTCCCGTCAATCCAAACAATTTCAAAAATAGGGTGTGGGGGAGTTTTTTCACCTCTGCCGCAGGCATATTGGTCAATTATCTTTCCGCATTCTTTATCTTTTATCCCGTATTATTCTTGACGTCAAAATACGTGCTCCCGCTGGTTGCAGGAAAGTATATCTATTATTTCCTTAGTGGATTGACTGGATCGTTGTTTTGGAGTTCGATATACTTTTCCATTTTCAACTTTTTACCGATCTATCCTTTGGACGGGTTTAATATGTGGGATGCCTTGGATCGAAGAGGAAGTAAAGTTTTACAGTTTTTGCGGATGTATGGCTCTTATATCCTGCTTGGGTTGATTGCCATCAATATTTTAGCAGATTATATTTTTGTCTTAAGATATATCAATCTTTTGGGATTTATTATGAATACGCTCAGCAACATAGTTACTTGGCCTATTGCTGCGTTTTGGGGAATGATTTTTGGAGGTTAATCGAAGGGATATGGATAAATTTACGACGGAATCGGTGAAAAACTTTGAAACCGAAGTGGATTATACAACGGTACTTGACAATTTTGAAGGGCCGTTGGACTTATTGCTGTATTTAATAGAAAAGGCAAGAATTGAAATCAAAGACGTCTTTGTTTCGCAGGTAACCGAGCAATTCCTTGAATATATGAAGGGGTTGCCTTACATAGACCTGGATAAAGCCAGCGAATACCTCTTAATAGCCTCAACGATTATTCATATAAAAGCGAGAAGGTTATTACCTGTTGAGGAAGAAGATTGGCAGGATGATGATTACGATTATGGCGACGAGGGCAACCAGCTGATTCAAGCCTTGAAGGAAGAATACGAGCTGTTGCAACACGGTGCAGAAAAACTCCGTGAGGTTGAAACGGTAGGGTATTACTTCAAAGAGCCGGACAAGGATTTTTCCGAGGTACAAATCAAGTACAAGGATTTTAGTCTTGACGGAATGGTGAAAGCCTTAAACGATATGCTGTTGCGCCGTGACGCTATGGAGCGTAAAAAACCCATATCAAGGCGTATTCCTAAGGATAAATTCACCGTAAAGGACAAAATCAAGTACGTTCTTGGCATTATTAAGGAAAAGGACGAAGTGGACTTCGAGGCGCTGTTCGCAGACGACGCTACCGTACCTGAAATCGTAACCACTTTCCAGGCTTTGTTAGAGCTTTTGAAACATCAATTTGTCATCGTTGAGCAACCAGAGCTCTTTTCAAAAATAATGATAAAGAAAAATCCAAATAAAGGCGAGGAAGAAGAAATTGGAGAAATTGACGAATATAATTGAGGCGATTTTGTTCGCATCCGGCGAAGCGGTAGAGGTAGATATCTTCCGCGAGAAATTGCAGGTATCTAAAATTGAAATGGACAAGGCAATTCGTAAGTTGCAAAACAAGTATTCTGGTGACAACGGCATTTATTTACTGTATTTTAACCACAAACTGCAAATGGCAACGAATCCCGAATACAAGGAAGCTATCGCTTCGGTATTGACTCCTATTCGCGAAAAGGAATTTACGGCTACCATTTTGGAATGTGCCGCTATTATCGCGTACAAGCAACCGATTACCCGTACAGACCTCGAAAAAATCCGCAACGGCAGAAGCAGCGATTATGCGATTACCACGCTGATGACCTTGGATATGATCGAGCCGGTCGGCAGAAAAGACTCCCCCGGTAAACCCGTCCTCTACGGCACGACGGATAGCTTCTTAAAGCGTTTTAAGCTTCGTTCTATCAAGGAATTGCCTGATTATGAGGAATTCTTGAGAAAGCTTGCAGACATCAATTCTTGGGAATCTTTAAAGCCTGCTGACGACGAAGGGTATCTGTATGAAAAAGAGGAATACAATCCCGAAGAAGACGAAGATTTGTCACAGGCTACCGCAACGGAAGATGCTGTTGAGGTCGAAGAAAATAACGACTAAACTTACATAATTCTATAAAAAACTGCCCATATTTTGGATATGGGCAGTTTTCTTATTTTTCTGGGTATAGCGCTCTTACTGCTCTTACCTATTTGTATAAGCGTAGACCTATATTTTGACGTCGTTAGCGGGAAAATCGGCTGTCGGATTTCCCTCTATCAAAAAATAAAACTGCTTGGCGGTTATTTTACGCCGTGCGCAGGTGGATTTGCCTTGCATGTTTCCGATAAAAAGGCAAAGCTGTTCACTTACGAGCAAATCGAGGCGGGCAGAAGGCAATTATCCTTCGAGAGTAGGCTTAGAGTTACTTCGATGCGTTGGATTGCTGAAATTGCACCTGAATACCTATTCGGCGTATGGACGATAGACAATCTATTCAAAACGATTTTCTTCTATCAAAGGGAAAAACCGATTTTGGAAAGCGCAATCTATTTAAAGGAAAGCGGTTTTCGTGTTTTTACGCGTGCGTGTCTGCGGTTCAACTCGTTGACGATGCTGCTGGGTTTGGTGGAATACTTATATAGGAGGGTGAAAGGATGTCAGAAGAGAAAATCAGCAACTTAATAGCATCTGGTACGGTAAATTTAGAAGAAATTATGGATGCAAACGCCGTTTTCGGTAAGCCGATTGTCACGGCGAGTGGTACGCAAATCATTCCATTTTTAAAAATAACCATCGGCAACTTATCGGGCGGTGGTGAGTACGGCGATCCAAAAACGATGAAAGGCTTGCAAAAAATCCCCTTTGCGGGTGGCAACGGGGCAGTAGTAAGCATGCGACCTCTTGGTTTTTTGGTGGATAACGGCAAGCGTTGCCAGATACTGCGAGTGGCAGATGATGCGATAGACAACCTCGTGGAAAGAGCAAGCGAAATTTTAAAAACGGTTAGCGAAAAGGCTTAAGAAAATGAGAAAAAGTAAAGCGTTATTCATTCTTTCGCTGTCGTTGTTATCCACTTTTTTGCCGATTGGTATAATACTTTCTCCCGTTTCCGCGAGGGCGCAAAGAATTTCCGCCGCAGAATGCGTCATGGAAGTGGACAGTCGTCGAATTCTATACCAAGAGCATGGGGACATTCGCTTGCCGATGGCAAGCACGACGAAAATTGCAACGGCGATTTCGGTGATTGATTCTGGCATAGAAGTCGAAACGACCGTTTCCATACCGCACAATGCGGTCGGCGTAGAAGGCTCATCCGTATATTTGAAGGAAGGGGATGAATATTCTATAAAAGACCTGCTTTATGGGCTAATGTTGCGCTCTGGCAACGATTGCGCCGTTGCTTTGGCAGAAACGGTTGACGGAAGCGTGGGTGCGTTCTCTACACGTATGAACGAAACAGCGGAGCGAGCAGGGGCATTAAACACGCATTTTGTAAATCCGCACGGCTTACCTGCAAAATTGCATTATACAACGGCGGTGGACTTATCGCTGATTACGTCCTACGCGATGGAAAATCCGCTGTTTTGTTCTATCGTTTCAACAAAATATTATAAGGATAGGGCGTGGCAGAACAAAAATAAAATGTTGACCCAGTACGAAGGCGCAATCGGCGTAAAAACGGGCTACACAAAAGAGGCAGGGAAATGCTTGGTGAGCGCCGCCGAACGAAATGGAATGCGGCTTGTCGTCACCGTTTTAAATTGTCCTACGGCATACGAACGAACGAAAGCCTTATTCGACGACGCTTTCAAAAAATATACTAGAAAGCGATTGTTGGGCGCAGAAGAGGTGGTGAGTTTTGACGGTGGTGAGGGGGTTGCAGGGCAAGACTATTACTTTCCTTTAATGGAAGGGGAAGAAGAGCATATAGAAATTGTCGCAAAACCGTTCGTTTGCGCCGAAAACAAAAAAATCGTGGGGCAATTTGAAATATATCTTTTAAAACGATTGCTTTTTTGCGGAAATTTATATAAACTATAAATAGCACAAATAAAGTGGGTACGAAAGATATGCGAATTAATAAATTTTTAGCGGATATGGGCGTTGCCAGTCGTCGCCGCGCTGACGAAATGATTAAAAATTGTCGTGTCACCATCAACGGTGAGCTTGCGACTTTGGGAACGAGCGTGCAGGAAACGGACGTCGTTTGCTTGGACAACGTTGTCATCGAGCGTAAGGAACAAACGCCGGAATATTATATTATGAATAAACCGAAAGGATACGTTTGTACGGCGAAGGACGATCGTGGTAGAAAGACGGTTATGCAACTCCTCCCTGAAGGCATTGGAAGAGTGTTCCCCGTAGGGCGTTTGGATTACGCTACCGAAGGCTTGTTGCTTTTTACCAACGACGGCGACCTTGCCTATCGCTTGACGCATCCTACCAGCGAAATCCCCAAAACCTATATGGCAAAAATCGAGGGGACGATGACCGAAAAGGACTTGAATCCTATCCGCTCCGGCATTGAATTGGACGGAGTCTTGACCAAAAAATGTAAGGCGCATATCGTGGAAACGCATAAGGAGTACACTAAAGTCCACATTACCATTACGGAAGGCAAAAATCGTCAAGTGCGCCGTATGTTTGAGGCAATCGGTAAAAACGTTGCCCTCTTAAAACGTGTTAGCATCGGACAATTAAAGCTGTCTGGTTTGGATAGAGGTGAGGTTCGACCTCTGACGGAAATGGAAATTGCCTATTTGCAGAATTTATAAAAAAAATACCTGTCGAATGACAGGTATTTTGCTTTTTAATAGACTTAAGCGCGATAATTGCGCATTAAACCGACAACTTTACCGATGATGGAAACTTCTCCGTTTTCATAAACCATATCGGAGAGGGACTCGTTTTCAGGGTGCAGAATGATTTGTCCATTTTTGCGGTAGAAGCGCTTTACGGTGGCGGAATCTTCCACCAAAGCAACGACAATTTCGCCGTTTTCTGCCGTCTGCTGACGACGAACGATGATTTTATCACCGTCAAAAATACCAGCGTCAATCATCGACGTGCCTTGTACACGCAACATAAACAGCTCGTCGCCTTTAAACTCACCCGTAGGGAAGGTGTAGTAGTCCTCGTAATTTTCGTAGGCAAAGATAGGCTGACCTGCGGTTACCGTACCGATAAGGGGAATGCTTACGCCGGATCCTCTGCCGATAGAAACGGAACGCTTCTTTTTGTCCGTTTTACTCAAGTAGCCTTTATCGCGCAAACGCTCCAGATAAGTATGTACAGTAGCGGTCGATTTGATATTACATTCTTGGCCGATTTCGCGTACGGAAGGGGTGTAGCCGTTTTCTTCTTGGAATTTACGGATATAGTCCATTACTTTCGTCAATTTTTCTTCGCGTATCATAAAGGTTTCTCCTATTATAATGTTTGGGGTACGCTTCCTGAGAACATTATAACATAATTTTTTTAATAAATCAAACATATGTTCATATAAAAATGTTGATTTTTTTATTTTTTCTGCTATAATATTGTAAAAGAGCTGTTTTGGAGGCAGAAAATGGAAACGAAAAGAGATAAGTGCGTTTTATATGATAGAGAGTGTATCGACTGCATGGAATGTCAAATGTGCGATTTAGATCCGTTAAAGTTTTGCGACAACTGCGGGAAATGCATTGAATTTGACGACGTCGCATCGATAAAAATTGACAAAATATATTTAGATCCGAAAGAATACGACGGAAAGTAAAAAAAATCACCCAGACATGGGTGATTTTTTATTTACTTTGCAAGAAAGGGGGTCAACTTATCCGCGTACCTTGAGGGAATGACGACGGAAACCTCTTCTCCGTCATCGTTGAAGGTAGCAGAGCGCTCGGTCAGGAAGGGCTTAATTTTTGCGTATTCGTTCATCTGCGCATATGGAACAAACAACTTACAGAAGTAAAAATCGTCCTTGAAACAATGTAAAATGGCTTTCTTTAAATCTTCAATGCCTTTTCCTGTCCTTGCGGAGATGGCGATGCTATCATGCGGCAAGGCGGTTTCGTCGTCCATATCTTCCGTTTTGTTCATAACGAGTAAAGTAGGGGAAGAAAAGCCCATTTCCTCTAAGGTTTGCAGAGTAGTTTGTCGCTGCATTTCGTATTCGCCAGTGGCATCGCATACGATCAGCGCCAAATCACAATGAAGGGCGCTTTCCAAAGTCGATTGAAAGGCGTCGATTAACTTGTGTGGCAGGTCTTGCAAGAAACCTACGGTATCTACAAGAGTAAATTCTACGTCCTCGATGGTAAAGGCTCTTGCAGTAGGGTCGAGGGTAGCAAACAGCTCGTTTTTGACGTAGACGTCAGAATTGGTGAGCAGATTCATCAGCGTAGACTTGCCTGTGTTGGTGTATCCGACCAAAGCAATTGTTTTTACGTTGTCCTTTTTTCTGCGCTCCGTCAGTAAAGAACGGCGCTGTTCCAGCTCTTTTAGCTTATTTTCAAGATATTTCAGCCGTCCGCGAATGTATCTACGGTCGGTTTCCAGCTTGGTTTCGCCGGGGCCTCTCGTGCCAACGCCGCCGCCCAGCCTTGAAAGTGCTTCACCTTTCCCTTTCAGGCGTGGATAGATATACTTTAATTGCGCCAGCTCGACCTGCAGTTTGCCTTCGGCGCTCCTTGCGTTTTTTGCAAAGATGTCTAAAATGAGGGTAGTGCGGTCTATGACTTTCTTATCCCCAAGCGCCGCAGAGATATTGAGAGTCTGCGAGGGAGAAAGTTCGCCATTGAATAGTACGGTAATCTCCAAGCCTTCTAAAATTTCATATAGCTGCGCGAGCTTTCCTTCTCCAATATAGGTGGCGGGGTTAACTTCGCGAATATTTTGGTAAATCGTACCTGCGTATACCGCGCCGGCGCTTTCGATGAGGGAAATGGCTTCCTCGTGCAAAACCTTGTATTTTTCCGCATTCTCACGCGTAATCGGCTGAATTATATAGATTTTTTCGATAAAATCCTTCTGTCTTTCTTCCATTCCTTTAATCCTTTGACGGAGTATTCTCTGTTTCGTCTTCCGGACGGAGCTTTACAACGTTCGCAGCGCGCCTGCGATTTTCCTCGGTGATAGCGGCGTAGTGTTTTTTCGTAGTATTAACGTCGCGATGCCCTAAAACGTCCGCAACAATGTAAATGTCCTGAGTTTCGTTATACAAACGAGTACCGTACGTACTACGCAACTTGTGGGGAGTGATTTTCTTAAGCGGAGAAATGATTTTACAGTATTTTTTTACCAAAATCTCCACAGAGCGTACGTTTAACCGCTTATATTGCATAGAGAGGAAAAAGGCAGGTTCGTCGCTTGGAACTCTGACGTCGTTGCTTTTTTCGGCTATGTATTCCTGCAAAGCATAGCGAACCTCGTCGGAGAAGTATAAAATGGCTCTATTTCCGCCTTTTCTCGTGACCACGAAGGAATTATCGACAAAATTAAAGCTGTCGTTATCCAGCCCAACCAGCTCGCTGATACGGATGCCCGTGCCTAAAAATAGGGTGATGATTGCGCGATCACGCACGGCGGTTTTGGTGTGGTAGTGCGCCGCGTGCTTAGATAAACCAGCGCCGCTTTCCGTGACGGTGAGCAGGTCGGAGACTTCATCCGCCTCTAAGCGGATGATTTCTCTATCGTGCTGTTTTGGCGTTTCTACCTTAGCCGCATTGTCCACGCGAATTAAGCCACGAGAGAAGAAATATTTGAATAGTGCACGCACGGCAGACAATTTTCTCGCCTTGGCGCGTTCGTCGCAGGTCAGGCGCTTCCCGTTGTAGGTATAGCTGGAAAGATAGCTTAAAAACGCCTCGATATCATTGTGCTGTAAACGCTCTAAATCCTCCAAGGTGAGGTCGTCGATTTCCTTCTTGCGTAACCGTCTTTTGCAGATAAAATCAAAGAAAATACGCAGGTCGTAGGCGTATTTTAACCGAGTTTGACTGCTTGTACGCGTTTCAATCCCCACAAAGTAGTCTTCGCAGAAGGGGGGGAGATCATTCAAAAGTTCCGCAATCTTGTCTAAATCGCTGATATTTCGTTGTAAATAATACGTAGTAGCCATACTTGTATTGTACAGCATTTTAGGAGAAATGTCAAGATTTCCCGAAAAGTTATAAATTATTTTTATTGTAAAGCATCAAAAATGTAATGGTGGAGCAAAAATAAAAACGAGATGATAAAAAATCCCGTTTTTCATAGACAGTTTTTTGGTTGTGGTGCAATTATGCGTTACATACATAGACAGACGAAACATTTCGTAAAACACAGCTTTTACGAAATGTTAGCCGTAAAATATGCGAATTTCGAAAGGTTTTTGCTTTGAAACAATTATTTTTATAAAATGACGTTTCTTTACGATTTTTGAATTTCTTCCGTAATACCAAACGAATACGGTAAAATTTTTATGCCGTTTTCATACGTAATGTTCTTCAATAATTCCTTAAAACATTTTCCGTCTTTTTTAAAGAAACGCTCGGAAGACGAATTATTCGTATATATATATAATGATTGTTCTTTGTATTCTCTTTTGTATATAATCAGCCCGTCGTCAGCAAAAACTTCTTTCCATGCGCCTTGCGCAAAAAGTTCGCGATACGTTTGACGGATTTTAGAAAGCTGAGAATAATGTTCGATCAATTCGCTATTCAAATGTTCCCAGTCAAAGCAACGCCTACAGAACGGATCGATATGGCCTTCCATTCCGTTTTCGTCGCCGTAATAAATGCAGGGAACACCCGGCAAGGTAAATTGTAATACGGTTGCCATTTTCAACTTTTCCACCGCTTTTTTCTTGTCGTTTTCGGACAAATATGCGGTTTTTTGCGCCATTTCGTCCTTGTTTTTGCAGGAAATTCCGCCCAAAACCGTCAAAATTCTAGCAGTATCGTGCGTACCTAAGATATTCATCAAGCAATCGAGGCTCTGTTTTGGATAATGGTCGATAATCGTACGTACTACGCGAATAAAATTCTTGGAATTCCCCGTTAAAACGTAGGAAATAATGCCTTCTTTCCAAGGATAATTCATGACGCTGTCCAGCTCAAAGCCCTGAAAATACTTTCTGCGCTGGGAATAAGCGACTTTATCGGACGCATCTTCCCATACTTCACCGATGATAATCGCCTCGTTATTGCCGGTTTTTACACTATTTCTAAGCTTTTTTAAGAAAAAATCAGGCAATTCGTCCGCTACATCCAAGCGATAGCCTCCGATTCCGCTCTTTAGCCAGGTTTTTAAGACACCTTCTTCACCAAAAACGAATTCTTGGTACTCTTCAGAGGACTCATTGATCTCTGGAAGGATATCAATTCCCCACCAACTGCGGTATTTATCGGGAAATTTATCGAAATTGTACCATGAATGATACGGAGAATCCTTCGATTGATACGCTCCTAAGGACGGATAATTGCCATATTTGTTAAAATATACGCTGTCATCCCCCGTATGATTGAATACGCCGTCTAAAATCACCCGTATTCCGTGCTTTTTTGCGGTTTTGACAAACCGTTCAAAGTCCTCTTTAGTGCCCAAAATTGGGTCGATTTTCATATAATCCGAGGTATCATATCGATGATTGGATGCTGCCTCGAAAATCGGGTTAAGATAGAGAATATTTACCCCCAAATCCTTCAAATACGGCAATTTTTCCTCAATTCCCTTGAAATTTCCGCCAAAAAAGTCGTTATTTAATACTTTTTCTTGTGCATTTGGACGATAGGAAGGCTCTCCGCCCCAGTCCTCGCGCAATACACGACCTACTATGTCAGGCGTAATACCTATATCACGCATACTACCTTTAGCGAATCGGTCGGGGAAAATCTGATACATTACCCCACCTTTGAACCATTTTGGCGTTTTGAAACTTGCATCGTAAACAGTCAACAAGAAGGACTTGCCGTTTTTAGGGTTTAATTCCCCTATAACGTCCGCATTTTCGCAGACGTCCCCTATTCCTTCGATGCGGAAACGATAATAATACAATCCTCTTTCATTAATTTTTATGCGTATCTGCCAACCGTATTCGGTATTTTGCATAGGATAAGGCACACATTCTTCGCCGTCTTTGTTCAAGACAAAATATGCCGCATTTGAAAGCTCGGCATTATTTGTTGTAAATAGATTAAAGCACACCTCTTTACTGGTTGGTATGCCACCTATTACGCTTTTACAGCGAAGGTCTAAAGGATTGTAATAAATAGAACTCATATTTTAAGGAAAAATAGAGGAAAAGCCGTAAAAGATACAGCTTTTCACCCTATTAGATACTCAATTAGTGGATGGGTTTCAGATTCCAAATATTTTTTGCGTACTCGCCAATACTTCTGTCTGCCGCAAAATACCCTGCCGCTGCGATATTGCGCAAGGATTTTTGGTTCCAAGTGCGTTTGTCGTTTGCGTACAGTTCAGAAAGCTTATCCTGCGTAGTCAAATACGATTGATAATCCGCCATACACATATACGGATCGGCTACGGGCGTGCCCGTCAGCAAATAATTTGCGATATCTGCAAAGCTTTCGCCGTTAAAGCCGACAATCAACGCCTCGATAACCTTACGGAGCATAGGATCGTTGTTGTAATAAACGCTTGAGGAGTATCCGTTGTGCCAAATATCCTCTACTTCGTGCGCCTTAAGGCCAAAGATGTAAATGTTGTCCATCCCCACTTTTTCACTCATTTCAACGTTTGCGCCGTCCAAAGTACCGATAGTAAGCGCACCATTGATCATAAACTTCATGTTGCCCGTGCCGCTTGCTTCCTTACCAGCCAAGGAAATCTGTTCGGAGATTTCGGTTGCAGGCATCAGCATTTCAGACATCGTTACGTTGTAATCTTCCATATAGACAACGTTCAGTTTTTCACGAATTTTGGGGTTCTTTTTAATATCTTCGGCGAGGAAACAGATCAGTTTGATAATTTTCTTCGCCATATAGTATCCAGCCGCTGCCTTTGCCGCAAAAATATACGTTTTCGGCTGCATGGGCATATCGGGATTCTCTTTCAGCTGAATATAGTCGGTGATGACGTGCAGAACGTTTAACAGCTGGCGCTTATATTCGTGCAGACGCTTTGCTTGAACGTCGAACAAGCTGTTCGGGTCAATGACAGCCCCCTGCTTTTTCGCCGCAAACTCGGCAAACTGCTGTTTTTTCAAATGCTTGATTTCTTCTAAACGCTTTAAAACGCTTTCATCGTTCTCGTATTTCAAGAAGTCGGCAAGTTTGGACGCATCCTTTGCGTATCCACTACCGATACATTCGTCGAGCAAAGCGCAAAGCTCGGGATTCGATTGATTCAGCCAACGTCTATGCGCGATACCGTTGGTAACGTTGGTGAATTTTTGAGGGGTATAATCGTGATAATCCTTAAAGATGCTGTCCTTAATGATGTCGCTGTGCAGGCTGGATACGCCGTTGACGTGATGTGAACCGTGGACGGAAAGGTTTGCCATCTTTACCGTGTTGTAGGACATAATCGCCATTCTTGCGATTTTATCCCAGTCACCGGGGAATTTCTGCCAAAGATCGTCGCAAAGTCTACGGTTGATTTCCTTCAAAATCGAGTAAATACGAGGTAATCTTCTTGCGATTAAATCTTCAGGCCAAGTTTCAAGCGCTTCTGCCAAAACCGTATGGTTGGTATAAGCGCATACGGAAGTTGTAATTTCCCAAGCTTCGTCCCAGCTCATGCCGTTTTCATCAATGAGAAGACGCATCAATTCGGGAATTGCCAACGCAGGATGTGTGTCGTTTAAATGAATTGCCGCCATTTTCGGAAGCAGCTTTAACGAACCGTATCTACGCTTATGATCGGCAAGGATGTTCTGCAAGGATGCGGAAACCAAGAAATATTGCTGTTTCAAGCGCAAGGATTTACCTTCAGCGTGGTTGTCCGCAGGATACAGTACCTTAGAAATCAGCTCTGCATCGTTGTCTTCTTGCATAACTGCGGCATAGTCGCCCTGCGAAAAGAGTTTCATATCGAAGTTCTGTACGCTTCTTGCCTTCCAAAGTCGCAAAACAGACACAGCCTTACTGTCACAGCCAGAAACCATCATATCATAGGCAACCGCCTGCACTTCTTTGGCATCGCGATAGACGGTCTTCAGACCCTGCTCCGTCCACGTTTCCTCGATATAGCCGTCAAATTTCACGGTGAAAATCTTATCGCTTCTTTGCGTCAGCCATACTTCGCCGCCCGGGAGCCAAACATCCGGCAATTCCGTCTGCCAGCCGTCTACGATTTTTTGTTTGTAAAGACCGTAATCGTAGCGAATGGAGTACCCCATCGCAGGATAATCACCCGTCGCCAAGGCGTCCATAAAACAAGCTGCTAATCTGCCCAAGCCGCCGTTGCCAAGACCAGCATCCGGTTCAAGCTCGTACAGTTCAGGAAGAGTGACGTCATAATCCTTCAGCGCCGCCGCAAAAGCATCTCCAACGCCAAGATTGAAAATACTGTTTTTCAGCGATCTTCCCATCAAAAATTCCATACAAAGGTAATACACTCTCTTTGCTTTCTTGGCTTTTGTTTCCAGATGGAAGTTGTGGCGCTTTTCCAGCATAATGTCGCGTACGCTCATCACCACCGCCTTGTACAGCTGCTCTTTTCTTGCCTCGGAAGGAGCAATGCCAAAATAACGGGATAATTTCCCTTTTATTAGCTCTTTTGCTTCCTTCTCCGTAAATTGGTTATTCATATATTTCTCCTAAAAAGTTTGTTAAACAGGTTAAGTATTATCGACCAAGCGTCTTATCGTAAAGCTTTTTGTATTCGTTTGCGGAATACGACCACGAAAAATCGGTAGCTAATGCTTTTTTCATCAATTCTGCCCACGCGGATTTGTTTTTATACAAATCGATTGCCTCGTGAATTACGTACAACATATCGTAAGGGTTGCAGGATGCAAAGGTAAATCCGTTCCCTCCTGCTCCATAAGGCTTGATACTATCATACAGCCCACCCGTTTCACGAACGACGGGGATGGTTGCGTACCTCGAAGCAATCATTTGCGACAGACCGCAAGGCTCGCTGATAGACGGCATCAAGAAAATGTCCGCACCGGAATAAATTTTTCTAGACAAGTCGCCGTTGAAGGCAATATTTGCGGATACCTTTCCTTCATAGCGAATCGCTAAGTCCCTAAAATAGCTTTCATAAGCGGCGTCACCCGTACCAAGCAAGACGAATTGCAGGTCTTCGTGCAGAATATTTTCAATAGCACTCTTGACAAGCTCCAACCCCTTATGCGAAACCAAACGGGTGATCATTGCAATGATAGGAACGTCTTTTTCGGGTAATCCGAGCATCTTTTGCAGTTCACGCTTACATACGGCTTTGCCTGCAAAATTCTCCGCCGAATAATTTGCAAACAGCGCACTATCCGTTTCACAATTGTAGGAATTGACGTCAATCCCGTTCAGGATACCCGTTAATTTGCCTTCGTTGCGACAAATAATCGGGTCTAAGCCGTGTGCGTATTGCGCCGTCATAATTTCCTTTGCATAGGTAGGCGAAACGGTAGAGAATTGTTCGGAAACCTCAATCGCACCTTTCATAAGGTTCAGGCATCCATTGTATTCTAAGTAATGCATATGCTCGTTGGAAATGCCGAACAGCTCTTCTAAAAGATCCAAGGAATATTTCCCCTGGTATTCGATGTTGTGAATGGTAAAGAGCGCTCGAATATTTTGGTATTCGGGTCTATCATTGTAAACCGTCTTCAAATAAATAGCTGCAAGCGCTGCTTGCCAGTCGTGGCAATGCAATACTTCAGGGTAGAAACCGATGAAAGGTAAAATTTCCATAACCGAACGAGAGAAGAACGCAAACCGCTCCCCATCGTCATAATACCCATAGCAACCGGGACGCTTGAAGTAATATTCGTTATCAATAAAGTAGTACACTACCCCGTTTTCTTCGCAAGTGAAGATACCACAATACTGATTTCTCCAAGCAAGCGGCGTGAAAATATTGCCCATAAAAGACAATTTGCGTCTTTGTTCGGGTTTCATATCCGAATACAGAGGCAACACTACGCGGATATCGTAAGAAGGATCTTGCGCCAGCGCCTGAGGCAAAGAGCCGATTACATCTGCCAAACCACCCGTTGCGATAAACGGTCTTGCCTCAGAGGCAACAAATAAAATTTTCGTTTTCGTGCTAACCGTCCCCTCGTTTTCCACAGATACGGGAAGAGGTTTTTTCTTTTTGACGACCTCTACGGGTGCTTTTTTAACCGTTTTTTTGGCGGTAGCAACTTTCGTAGAAGCTTTTTTGGTTGTGCTCGTCTTCGCCGTACTTTTTTTGGCGGTTGATTTCACCGTTGTGGTTTCTTTTTTCGTCGTCTTAACTTCGGACATAATGGACTCCTAAAATTGATAAATATGCATATATTGGGGTAAATGCTTAGAGATGCTTACCTTTTTGAATGATATATGGTAAGCTTTCGCAACCAGCAAGATGGCGTTTGGAAGTGATGACAACGTTTTTATCGGTGATAACGCAATCAATCGATGCGCCTTCGGAAATTACGCTGTCCTGCATAACGATAGAGTTGCGCACTACCGCCCCTTTGCCGACGCGAACACCACGGAACAAGATGGAATTTTCTACCGTGCCCTCGATTTCACAGCCGTCGGAAATAAGAGAGTTCTTTACCTGTGCTTCTGCGCCGTATTTGGAAGGCGCGCTGTCACGTACTTTGGTGTAGATATCTCTGCCGCTGAACAGCTCGTCACGGACGTCCTTTTGCAAGAGCTCCATATTGTGTTTAAAGTACGCCGAAACAGAGTCAATCCCTGCATAATAGCCATCGAAATTATAGCTAAAGATACGAAGATTGCTCAGCTGTTTGATGATGACGTCCTTGCTAAAACTTCTAGAACCGTGCGCAATGCTGTCGTTGACGAGGTTGAGAAGGAATTTACGGTCGAAAACCATAATGCCAAGCGAAACGGTTGCCTCCCCTTTCGTACTACCACGGTCTACCTTTTTCGCATCAACGATACGCCCCGTTTCATCGGGGGTAACCAAGAGGTAATCGTGCGTTTTTTCTACAATGCCCTTTCTTGTTACGATCGTCACGTCCGCATCCTTTTTCTCATGTGCGCTGATGATATCGTTAATATCGAACTTTGCAACGGCGTCGCAATCGTAAAGCACGACGTACTTTTCGTTTCTACGAGTAAGGAAACCTGACAAAGAGGCAATCGCCTCCATTCTGGTGTTGTCGTATACCTCTAAGTTTTCAGAGAAAGGAGGAAGTAAAATTAAGCCGCCGTCCTTTCTTGCTAAATCCCAATCCTTGCCGCTACCGATATGGTCAATGAGTGAACGATAGTTATTGTTTGCGGAAAGCCCTACCGTCGTAATGCCAGAATTGACCATGTTGGAAAGAGCAAAGTCAATAATTCTATATCTACCGCCGTAAGGGATAGATGCCATCGTTCTTCTGTGTACCAGTTCCGGTACGTTTTCTTCGTGAGTATGACTAAAAATTACACCTACTGCAGTTGCTGCCATAATGACTCTACCTCCTTACATTGTAATATTGTTTTCGTGCTTCTGACCTTCAGAAACCTTAACGCCGTCTGCAACGGTAATGCCTCTGCCGAGTACGACGATTTCTGCGGAAGGATCCTTGGGAAGGCCTACAACCGCATTTGCGCCGATTTCTACGTTTTCATCGACAATTGAGTAGGAAACGACCGCGCCCGAGCGAACGACGCTGTTTGCCAAAATAACGGCATCTTTTACCACCGCGCCCTTCTCTACGATGACGTTGCTACCGAGCACCGAGTTTTCAACGACGCCGTCAATCTCACAGCCGAGCGCAATCATGGAATTTTTTACAACGCCCGTTTCGCCAATGGATTCGGGGGGAGCTAAGGGGTTTCTGGAATGGATTTTCCAGCTCTTATCGCTTACGTCAAATACAGGATTCTCGCCAAGGAGATCCATATTTGCCTCCCAAAGGGAAGAAATCGTACCAACATCTTTCCAGTACCCTTCAAAGCGGTAGGAGAACATCTTCTCCCCTGCGTTCAGCATTGCAGGCAAAACGTCCTTACCAAAGTCCTTAGAGGAATTTGGGTTCGCCTCGTCTGCCTCAAGGTAATCAAACAGTTTTTTCGCCGTGAAGATATAAATACCCATGGATGCTAACGTGCTCTTGGGAACCTTCGGTTTTTCTTCAAATTGATAGATGGAGCCGTCGGGATTGGTATTGAGAATACCAAAACGAGATGCCTCAGACAAAGGAACGTTGATTGCGGCAATCGTACAATCCGCGCCCGTTTCCTTGTGTGCTTTCAGCATTGCGGCGTAGTCCATTTTATAAATGTGGTCGCCGGAAAGGATTAAAACGTATTCAGGATCATACATCTTCATGAAATGCGTATTTTGATAAATCGCATTCGCCGTACCTTCGTACCAAGAGGAGCGCGCCTTTGCTTGATACGGGGAAAGGATGTGCACGCCACCAAACGTACGATCCAAATCCCAAGGTTGTCCGTTGCCGATGTATTCGTTTAATATGAGCGGCTGGTACTGCGTGAGGACACCTACGGTGTCAATCCCCGAGTTGATGCAGTTGGACAGCGGAAAGTCGATGATACGATACTTTGCGCCAAAGGCAACTGCCGGTTTTGCAATGTTCGTTGTAAGCGCGTACAGACGACTTCCCTGTCCACCGGCTAACAACATAGCAACGCATTCTTTCTTTCTTTGCATAATAGACCCCCTATCAATTATTTTTTTCTTTGATTAAATAAATACAAGTCAGCTTGGGCAGGTCGAATTGAATCGAATGTTCCTTGCCGTGGCTGTAAACTTTCTTTGTTTTCAATACCCGCTTTCTAAAAGCGCCACTACCGCCGTAACGAATCATATTGCTGTTGAAGAGAACTCGGTACTTTCCCTTGTCCATTCCAAGCATGTAATCCTTATAATCCTCGCCAGAAAAATTGACTAAAACTGCTACCTCTGCCCCGTTTTTATCGCGGCGCTTGAAGGCGACAAAGTTTCTGTCGGCATCGTCTGCCGCAAGCCATTCAAAGCCGTCCCAGCTATCGTCTATTTCGAACAGCGCGGGCGTCGTTTTATATAGATAGTTGAGCGCCTTTACCATTTTGCTAAGTCTAAGGTGCTTGGGGTAGTCCTTCAAGAAGAATTCTACGCCCTCTTTATAATTCCACTCCTTAAACTGCCCGATTTCCGTACCCATGAAGTTGAGTTTCTTCCCGGGATGCGCCATCATATATCCCAGAAACGAGCGTATACCTGCAAATTTATCTTCGTAATCGCCGGGCATTTTATTGATTAAGGAACACTTCCCGTGTACTACTTCGTCGTGAGAAATTGGTAAAACGTAATTCTCCGAAAAAGCATACATCATAGGAAAAGTAAGCTTTCCGTGTGTATAGCGGCGGAATAACGGATCCGTCTTCACGTACGAGAGTACGTCGTTCATCCAGCCCATATTCCATTTGAAATTAAAGCCAAGCCCCCCTACGTTCGTAGGTTTTGTAATCATCGGCCACGCCGTCGATTCCTCTGCAATCATCAATGCGTTCGGGAAAGCCGCAAAAACTGCTTCGTTTAAGCGACGCAGGAATGCCAGCGCCTCCAAGTTCTTGTTTTCCCCATAGATATTAGGAACCCATTCGCCCGGCTCTTTATCATAGTCAAGGTAAAGCATCGAAGCGACTGCATCTACACGCAAGCCGTCAACGTGGAATTTTTCAAAGAAGAAGATTGCCGACGATATTAAGAAGGAAAGGATCTCCGCTCTACCGTAGTCGAATCTTCGCGTCCCCCACCCTTTATGCTCCATTCTGTCGGGTTGAGAGGCCTCGTACAAGGGCTCGCCGTCGAATTCATACAAGCCAAACGAATCCTTCGGGAAATGCGCGGGAACCCAGTCTAAAATAACCCCGATCCCTGCCGCATGAAAGGCGTCGACAAGGTGCATAAAATCAGCGGGTGTACCCAATCGAGAGGTCACGGCAAAGTATCCTGATACTTGATACCCCCACGACCCATCAAACGGATATTCCGTCAAGGGCATTAGCTCCACGTGGGTATAACCCATATTTGCTACGTATTTAACCAGCTCGACTGCAAGCTCTTTATAGGTATAGTATTCGCCGTTTTCCTTGCGTTTCCAGGAGAGCAGGTTTACTTCGTAAACGTTCATCGGAGAAGCATAAATATTCGTATGCCGAACCTTTTCTCTATATGCCTCGTCATGCCATTTGTAAGGAGGGAAATCGTACAGCTTTGAGGCGTTAGAAGAGGAAGTTCCCGGCGTTTCCGCATGAAAAGCAAGCGGATCTGCTTTATGCAACACCCTGCCGTCCTGTGTGGTTATCGCATATTTGTAGGCATCGTATTGCTTTGCGTTTGGAATAAAAAGCTCCCACGACTGCCCGTCAATCATTTTTTGCATAGGATGAGAGCTTTCCGACCAGTCGTTGAATTCACCCATTACGCAAACTTTTACGGCACGAGGAGCCCATACGCGAAAAACGTATCCGCGAACCCCGTTTTGCGTCAAAGGATGTGCACCGTAGGTTTCATAGAGCCTAAAATTCTCCCCTTGATGAAATAAATGTAACGGTACATTTGTTTTTAATACGTCCACTTTTATCTCCTTAACATAAAAACTGCGCAAAAATCTATCAAAAAAGCTACATTATAGTTATTATACTATAAAAAGAAAAATTTTTCAATACTAAAACGAAAAATTATTTAAGTTTTTTTTACAAGCACACCACTTTCAAAAAATGTTAAAATAAAACACATTTATGAAACATATTCCGTGAAACATTTTATATTCAAACTACTACGCGTGGCATAATACCTATGCCAAACAGAATAGTTGTATTCTATCACGCATAATTATTATGTTAGGCAAAGTTCTGCGTGTTTCTTGCCTAAAACCCACAGTTTTGCGTATTGATTATGGAAATTTACAAAAAAACACCCGAATCCTTGCCCTACCGCATAAAATTATGCCTGAGCAAGTGTTCGGGTATTTTGATTAAATATATTGTTTCACGGTTATTGTTTCACTTTGAAATAATTTCATCGATCAGTTTTCTAACGTTTGATTGCAACTGTTGCTCTGTTGAATTATTTTCTAAAATGAAAAATTTATCTTGCAATAATTTACTTTTATTTTTGTCTGAATCGTAGTCCCATTGATTTTTCATTCTTGCCTCCGCCGCCACCCTATTCGTTTGGTCGCGATTGCAGATTGCCTTAATACGTTTTTCCTTATCGCGAAGCACAACAATTACGAAATCAAAATCTTCATCCAAGTTTTCTTCCATAAGAAGCGGTACTTCCGCAAAAACAACGTCAGCCTTTGCCTCTTGCATTTGCAAAAACAGCTCAGTCATAATCGGTGGATGCGCTAACGAATTTAATTGCCGCAAAGCAGATGAATTAGAAAATACAGCTTGGGAGAGCAAACCCTTATCCACCACTCCGTTTTTCACGCAAGCAGGAAAAGCAGCTTTCAGTTGATTTTGAAAATCATCGGTAGTATAGATTTTTTTGTATATTTCATCGCAGGAGAAAACGGGATAGCCTAAATTCGATATATATTTGGAAACGGTTGATTTCCCACTGCCGATGCCACCCGTGATAGCAACCTTTATTTTAGACTTCATATTATTGTTTCACCGTTATTGTTTCATTACACTCAATTTATTTTGCGTCGTACCAGCACTTTCCCTGTCCGACTTCTACCGTTAAAGGTACGGACAACGAAACGGCATTCTCCATTTCCATCTTCAAAATCGTGGACACTTCTTCCACTTCGGAAAGCGGACAATCTATCAAAAGTTCATCGTGTACCTGCAATACAAGACGAGCTTTGTATCCACCCTCTTTCAACTTCCGAGCAACCCCAATCATGGCAAGTTTGATAATATCGGCGCTAGAGCCTTGCAACGGCATATTCATCGCCGCGCGTTCACCAAAGGATCGAACGATGAAATTGGAGGATTTTAACTCGTTTATGACCCTGCGACGCCCCAGCAAAGTTATGGTAAACCCCTTCTCTTTGGCAGTTAATACGTTTTGGGTCATATATTCCTTCACGGACGAATATTTTTCAAAATATCGATCCATATATTCCTGCGCTTGTTTTGCGGAGATGGATAAATCTTTACCAAGCCCAAACGCGCTAATACCGTAAATAATCCCAAAGTTTACGGCTTTTGCATTGCGTCGCATTTCTGAGGTAACGGCGTTTAAAGGCACTTTAAATACCTGCGAGGCGGTGATGGCGTGAATATCCTCACCATGCTGATAGGCTTGAATCAGCTCCTTACAACCCGAAAAATGTGCCAGCAATCGAAGTTCTATTTGCGAATAGTCAGCATCCAAAAGAACGTTGCCTTCTTTTGCAACAAACAACTTTCTAAGAACCCTGCCTTCATCCGTGCGAACGGGGATATTTTGCAGGTTTGGATTCGCGCTGGAAAGTCGCCCAGTCGTCGTATTCACCTGACTGTACGTCGTGTGCACTCTTCCATTTTTTATGAGTGGCTTAAACCCTTCAAGATAGGTGGAATTAAGCTTTTGCACCTGACGATAACGTAATATTAAAGGAATAATCGGATGTTCGCCTGCGTATCTTTCAAGCTCCTCTGCCGTAGTTTTATACGACTTCGTCGTTTTTGCTTTTTTCGTTCCTGCGCCAATTGCCAGTTTATCGAATAGAATTTTCCCAAGCTGTTGCGTGGAATTGATATTGAATATTTCGCCGGCGAGGTCATGAATTTCAGCGGTCAAAGCCTTTAATTCTTCGTTGTATTTATTAGAAAGTTCCTCTAAAATTTCTTTGTTTACGCAGACGCCCTCTGCTTCCATGTCAAAAAGCACCTTAATCAGAGGCAACTCAACTTGATGGTAGAGCCGTTTTTCTCCCTCTTGCAACGCACCGTAATAAATCTCAAACAAACGATATACGCCGTATGCGCGATTTTCCACAGGCAAAGCGTTGTGCAATAATGCAAAATCCAGCCCTGTCGTATTCGCCAAGCCGTCCGCAAGGCATTTTAAGATACTTACGTCCTCAAAGTCAGCTTCAGGCGCGATATTAAGCGTATGCAAAAAATGGAATAATTCCTTGACGTTATAGGCAATAACGGTATGCTTTCCGCAGAAAATCGTATTGTATAAGGGAAGAAGTTCGGGCTCAAAAAAACCTACGTCCAACAGCCCCTCTCGTATCGGGAAGAAGTACTCTACGCACTCATTCTGAATCGCAACGGGACTTGTTTTGGGATATACGTGAACACCCTTAGGAGTACGGTCAAACCCTATAATTTCCGTCGTTTGCAAGCATTTAAGAAGATTCTGCATGTCTTCGTACGATTCGACCACTACCTGCGTTGCAATCGGCTCAACTAAAGCGCTAACGGAGTGATTTTCCTCTTCTTTCTCTGCGTAAATAGATAAGGAGAGAAGGCTTTTAAATTCCAGTTCTGCAAACTTTTCCTTGAGAGCATATGGGAACGGCGTATGCAAAAAGCAATCCGACAGCGAGAGCTCAATGGGCGCATCCGTAAGAATGGTAGCAAGCTGCTTCGAGAAATACGCCGTCGTACGGTTGTCCACTAATTTCTTTTGCAGAGCCCCTTTAATCTCGTCGATGTGCGCATAAACGCCGTCAAGGTCTTGGTAGTCCTTTAAAAGCGCATACGCAGACTTCTCGCCTACGCCTGCAACACCGGGGATGTTGTCCGATTTATCCCCCATTAAAGCCTTTAGGTCGATAATCTGCGAGGGAGTTAACCCGATTTCATTTTCAAAGTTGTCGGCGGTAAACTCTAAGAGGTCGCTAACCCCACGCTTGGTATAACAAACGGTGGTCGCCTCGTCCACTAATTGATAGGAATCCCTATCACCCGTATAGATATACGTCTGCAGGGAAAAGCGTTTTGCCAGCGTGCCAATGATATCGTCTGCCTCGTACCCTGCTTTTTCGCAAATGCATACTCCCATCGTTTTGAGCACGTCCTTTAAAATGGGCATTTGCACGGCAAGCTCTTCGGGCATAGGCTTTCTGCCTGCCTTATAATCTGCATATTCTTTATGGCGAAAAGTCGGCGCGTGCACGTCGAAAGCAACGACCATATGGGTCGGTTTTTTATCGGATATGATTTTCAGAAGTAGCTTGATAAAGCCGAATACGCCATTAGTCGGCGTTCCCGTTTTCGTTGTGAAGACCGGCGTAGCATAAAACGCCCTATTCAGCAAACTATTCCCATCAATAAGCACTAATTTTTCCATATTTTTTATCCCGAAGAAAAAAGACTGAAATAATTTAAAAATTTTTAAAAAAATCGCAGTAAAATGCTTGCTTTTTTTTATTCTTTCCTATATAATTAAAAAGCTTTCAAGTGACGCCGAAGTGGTGGAATGGCAGACGCGACGGACTCAAAATCCGTTGGTAGCGATACCGTGTGGGTTCAAGTCCCACCTTCGGCACCAATTACGAGGAATACCTTTATGGTATTCCTTTTTGTTTGGTGGGACTTGAGGGTGGAGCCGTTTTGCGGGAGCAAAACGCTTTGCGCTAAAAAGTTCAACAACGCGGACGATTGTTCGCAAAGGCGACAATTGATAATTGTCGCGCGGGGCGCGCCGCTAAAGGCGCTGTCCCACCTTCGGCACCAAAATTAGGAATACCCCTGCGGTGTTCCTAATTTTTTTTGTTAAGGCTATGCACGGCATACGTGCATAGCCTTATTTTATTTTACAGAAACTTCGCCGTCCAAAATCTCGTAGACACGATCTGCAATCGCTAAAGCCGCAGGCCTGTGCGTAACTAAAACACAGGTCTTGTTCTGTAATGTCTGAATGGCAGAAAGCAATTCTTTTTCCGTCTGCGAATCCAATGCGCTGGTCGATTCATCCAAGAGTAAAATGGGACGGTTAGACAGCAAAGCTCTTGCAATTGCAAGGCGCTGTTGTTGCCCTTCAGAAAGCCCTGCCCCCCTTTCGTTAAGCATTGTATCGAGGCCGTCCGGCAAGTCGAATACAAAGCCTGCCTGCGCCGTAATAAGCACTTGCTTAATCTCCTCGTCAGACGGCGTTTGCTCTGCAAAAAACAACACGTTTTCGCGAATCGTACCCGTGAACAAGAAATTCCCTTGAGGAATATAGGCAAACAGGTTGTTTGCATGGCGTGCGCCGGGCAAGAGAGCTCCTTCAGAGTTTTCTACTTGGATTGTTCCACTTGTAGGCTCGTAGACGCCGAGCATCAATTTAAACAAGGTGCTTTTACCTGAACCGGAATTACCGACGATGCAAACGGTTTCCCCTTTGTTTATGGACATAGATACGGAATTTAACACCTTTTCCCTGCCGTAATCAAAGGAAACGTTCTCAAAGCGCAACGCCGAAAAGTTATCGTAGTCAATACGGCTTTCGGGCAATGCGGCAGATTCTACTTCAAAGCTGATTTCTGCCAAGCGTTCGGCGCTTGCTTGACGAGAGAAGATAACGGGAATGATACCGGAAACAGAGGCAAACGGCTGCTGCAATTGATTCAGCAGCAATATCACCGAAAGCATCATACCAAATTCCATCACGCCGTTCAGCATACGGAAACTGCACCAAATGACGGCAAATATCAAGCCTACGTTTCCAAGTATGGCGGTGAGCAACGTCATAAACGAGTGCAAAAGATTGCGTTTCATTCTCGTGCGATAATATTCGTTGGAATGACGCAAAGAACGCTCTGCCATGCGATTTTCCGCGCCGTATGCCTTGATTGTCAGTAATGAGGAAATGCCCTCTTGGATAAATGCTCTGCTGTCGCCGTCTGCTTGCATAAACTGCTTGTGGTATTGCTTTACCCTCTTTCTAAACAACGCCATCACACCACCGCCAACGATACCGCAAAGGACGTACAAGCCGGTGAAAAGAGGATCTAAAGTAATCAATGCCGCAATGGCGCCTGCGCATTGTACCGCCATGCCGATTAAGCTGGGCGGCAAGCCAACGGAATCGACGACAACCTCACTAAGGTCCGAGGTCAATCGGTTTAAGAGGTCGCCACTATGATACTTACCAACCGTTGCATAATCTGCGCGTAAAAGCTTGCCGAACAGAGCCGAGCGTTTTTCAGAGGTCATTTTACCGCGAATTCGCTCCGATTGATAGTTGTAAAAGACGTGCGAGCCGATTTTGATGACCAAAATCCCCAACAATATTCCCGAAAAGAGGAGAATAGAATTCGTGTCGCCGTCCTCCGCGCCCTTCACCAAATACTGTACGAAGTACGCAAAAGCAAGGGAAGCAACTGTCGCAAGCACGTACAATACGGTAATAAAAGCAATGGACGCCCTATAAGGACGCATTTCTTGTTTTAACCATGCATTTCCTCGTTCGGACGTCTGTTTCTCTTTCATCATTTTTTCCTCTTAAATCCAAAGAATTTTAAAACGCTTTTTATGGCGTTTTTTACTTTTTGTTTCAGCCGCATCCAAAACCGACGACGCGGATAATTCTTCACCCTGCGGCGCGCATAGCGGAGGTAGCTTTCATCTGTGCAAAGGACGTGGCGGTCTTTACTAAAAAACTCCGTCAAGACCCCGAAAACGTCCTCTTCGGGCACGATTTCATCCGCATAGCAATTATCCCCACGGATGACGTATCCGCTGTCCGTTGGATACAATACCCGATGCAGAACATAATCTTCGCCACGACGGTACAAAGCTACGTCTAAGGGTTTCAGCTTTTCCGTTTTGGGACGAACGACAATGGTATCCCTGCGCTGTTTCAGCATAGGAAGCATACTAATCCCCACCGTTGGCCCAACGTATTTGCCCTCTTTCAAGAGAACCTCTTCAATTTTTAGCTTTTGCGTATCTTCCATATTATTCTGCAAAGCCATTCTTCAATAAAATTTCCGTGAAACGCTCCACGTCAGCGCGAGCAAGACTTTCTTCAACGTCATATTCATTAAGAAGCGCCGCTACGCCCTCTTCCAGAGAATGTTCTTCGCCGTAGAATTTCCAAAGGAATTCCGCGGTACCGTTCAAGTTAATCATCCCGTGGAATTTTTTGGTCATTTCGCCTACGGGAACAGCAACACATTCACCGCCTACCTTTCTTACAACAAATCCTTTTTTAATTTTCATAATTTCCTCTCTTTTGCGTCTGCGAACGATTTTTTTGTCATTTCCTCAAAGGAACACTTCACCGCTTCTTCCGATATATCACATTTGAGCAGCCACGACGGTACGGTTGAAACCAAGCAATCGGCAAGCTCTAAGGTCTTTTCCACAGCCTCTTCTTCCGTAGGTAACAACAGCTGTAAAAACAGCCTTGACGTCACCTCTGCAGGGGATAACCGACGGATAGAATTCTCCTTCGCCTGCTCTAAAAAGCAAAGCCCTTTCAGCGGAGATTTCGTATTGCATCCTCTACCCTCTTTCCCCATCCAAGGAGTGCCGTATGCGATTACGCCATTGTCGTCGATTTTTAAAATCGGCTTATCACCGTTCACAATCTTTGCTCCCTCTAACGCCTGTAACCATAAGCCGGTATGAGTCGATTTTCCCGTGCCACTTTTGCCTAAAAACGCATATGCCTCGCCATCGTATTCCAGGATAGCGGCGTGCAACAGCATGCGGTTGAACTGCGGAAGTTGCAGGCAAATACTCCGATATAAGCAAATATTCTCTATATACCCATCGGGGAAATTTGGAGAATGCTTTTTCTCCTCTTCCAGATCTTCATTGGATACCGTTGCGACAATATCTGCCGCTGTTTGCTGGTCGTCAGATAAATATGCGGCGCAAAAACGCGTTGTATACGGATATTCGTTGCGAATATCGATGCGTAAATCAGCAATATCGTAAATCATTACGACCTCCAAATGCTTTTATTTTTCGAGCCCTTTAATCAATCAATTAAACGCGAACGTCGCCCTTCTGTCCAAGCAACGCGGCGTGCTTTGTTAAAATCGGCAAAATTTCTTCAGAAATAAATTCAACCGTTTGCGAAGGCGCTCTACCGATGAATTTCTTTGCATCCAAAATCTCGTCGATATGCGCCCACACGGGCTTAAACATTTCGTCCTGCATAATCAACGCAATCAGGTTGTTGTCCTTGCCTTCGACCTTGACGTTTTTACCTGCTTCCATCGAAAGTACGCGGATACGTTCGTGCAATTCTTGACGATCTCCGCCCGCCTTTACGCAGCCCATAATGATATTTTCCGTTGCCATAAACGGTAATTCCGCGCGAATATGCTTGTCGATAACCTTTTCATATACGACTAAGTTTTCGGCAACGTTCATATAAATATTCAAGATAGCGTCGACGGATAAGAATGCCTGCGCGTTGACAATTCTACGGTTTGCGGAATCATCCAACGTGCGTTCAAACCATTGCGTAGATGCAGTCAAAGCGCTGTTCATCGGCAGAGAGATTACGTATCTTGCCAAAGCGCCGATACGTTCGCTGCGCATCGGGTTACGCTTGTATGCCATCGCGGAAGAGCCGATTTGGTTCTTTTCAAACGGTTCTTCAATCTCCTTCATATTCTGCAAAATACGAATATCGTTGGAGAACTTATAGGCGCTCTGCGCAATCTGCGAAAGCACGCAAAGCACGTTGTAGTCTAATTTACGGGGATAGGTTTGTCCGGTTACGCCGTATACGCTGTTGTAGCCAAGTTTTGCAACGACCTTCTTTTCAAGCAATTTAATCTTCTCTTCGTCGCTATTGAAAAGTTCCATAAAACTTGCCTGCGTGCCCGTCGTACCCTTTACGCCGCGAAGTTTTATGTGGGACTTCAAATCCATAAGATTTTCGTAGTCCATCTTCAAGTCCTGCAGCCAAAGAGTTGCGCGCTTACCAACCGTCGTCAACTGCGCAGGCTGCAAATGGGTAAAACCAAGCGTAGGCACGTCCTTGTAACGCAAAGCAAAGTTCTTCAACTTGTCCATTACGTTGACCAGTTTTTTCAAAATGACGTCCAACGCCTCATCCAGCATAATCGCCTCGGCGTTGCAGTTGACAAAACAACTAGTAGCCCCTAAGTGAATAATCGGTTTCGCCTTGGTCGCTTTTGCGCCGTATGCCTTCACGTGCGCCATAACGTCGTGGCGAACTTCGCGTTCAAACTGCGCCGCCAACTCATAGTCGATATCATCTGCGTAGGCTTTCAAGTCGTCCACCTGTTCCTGCGTGATATTCAAGCCAAGTTCCATCTCCGATTCCGCAAGCGCAATCCAAAGTTTTCTCCAAAGTTTAAAGCGCTTTTCATCCGAAAAGGCGTGCTGCATTTCTTTGCTTGCATATCTTGTAATCAGGGGGTTGTTGTATACGGAATTATCAATCATTTTTTTCTCTCCTATTTACGCCTTCTTAGGTTGGGGATATTCGATACCAAAGGTTTCTGCCGTTACAGACTTCATCTGTTGATCTTCGTAAGGACGGTCATGCCAGTCCGTCTTGACGTCTGCGATTTCGTCCACCACTTCCATACCTTCGATGACTTTACCGAACGCCGCATACTGTCCGTCCAAATATTCCGCTACCTCATGCATAATAAAGAACTGCGAGCCTGCAGAATCCGGATGCCCTGCGCGAGCCATAGAAATCACACCGCGCTCATGAGAAATATCGTTTGCACGGAAACCGTTTCCAGCAAACTCACCGGGGATGCGGTAGCCGGGGCCACCCGTTCCGTTGCCATCGGGGTCGCCGCCTTGAATCATAAAGCCTGCGATAACACGATGGAAAATTAAACCGTTGTAAAAGCCCTTGTTTACCAACGACAGGAAGTTGTTGACGGTGTTGGGGGCTTTTTCGGGGAAAAGCTCCACACGAATGGATTTACCATTCATCATTTCAATCGTTACAATAGGATTCGACATATTGATATACTCCTTTTACTCTTCAAATTTTTCAACGGATACGCCAGCATCGGCAAACAGAGCCAGCGAAAATTCATCGGGATAACCGTGTTTGTAAACGACACGCTTAATACCGGCGTTGATGATGATTTTAGCGCAAATAACGCACGGCTGATGGGTGCAATACAAGGTTGCGCCGTTGACGTTTACGCCAAGGCGAGCGGCCTGCACGATTGCGTTCTGCTCTGCGTGCACGGCATAGCAAATTTCCTGCATCGTGCCGCTGGGAATATTCCTCTTTCTACGCAGACATTCGCCACGCTCCATACAGCTTTTGATTCCCGCTGGCGCACCATTATAGCCAGTCGTCAATACGTGTTTATCCTTTACGATAATTGCGCCTACGTGACGATTTTCCTGATAACAGCTTGACCAACCTGCCACCGTTTCCGTAAGCTCCATAAACCGTTTATCCCATTTATTCATCATGGATTAAATACTCTCCCAATTTATTTCTTTCATTGTAGCACATTCTTCTAAAAAACGCAAGGTTTTGAAACAAATTTCGTCGCTTTTTCCTTATTAATAAGGAAGAATAGGATAAAAAAATGATAATCATAAAAAAAACGGAAATATTTTGAGAAAAACCACCCTTTTTTTGTTTGATGTTCCCAGAAAATGGTTTATAATAGATGTATAAAAAAATAGGTTGTATCATACAACCCTACGGAGGATATTAAAATGACGATTAAACCTTTATTCGATAAAGTCGTTATCGAAAGCGTACCCGTTCAGGAAAAGACGGCTAGCGGCTTGTTTTTGACCGCTGCTGCTCAGGAAAAACCCCAAGCCTACACCGTTGTTGCGGTTGGTCCCGGCGGCGTAATCGATGGAAAAGAAATTACCATGCAGGTCAAGGTAGGCGACAAGGTGCTTTGTTCGCAATACAGCGGCTCTGATTTCAAGGTTGACGGTAAAGAGTTTACGATTATTAAGCAGAGCGACATTCTTGCTGTGCTCGAAGATTAACAGATTAAGGAGAGAATATCATGGCAAAACAGATTAAATATGGCGAAGATGCCAGAAAGGCTTTAGAGGCAGGCGTAAACACCCTTGCCGATACGGTAAAAATCACCCTTGGTCCCAAGGGCAGAAACGTTGTTTTGGATAAAAAGTACGGCGCTCCCCTCATTACCAACGATGGTGTGACGATTGCAAAGGAAGTCGAGCTCGCAGATCCGTTTGAGAATATGGGCGCGCAACTCGTTAAAGAGGTTTCGACGAAGACCAACGACGTTGCAGGCGACGGCACTACCACCGCTGTTGTTTTAGCGCAGGCAATCGTGCGCGAAGGCTTGAAAAACCTTGCCGCTGGCGCAAACCCCATCATCTTGAAAGAAGGTATCAAAAAGGCTGTAGACTTAGCGGTTGCGCATTTGAAATCTATCTCCAAGACGGTAGAGAGCCAAAAGGCTATCGAGCAGGTTGCTTCCATTTCTGCTGGCAACCCTGAAGTCGGCGCATTGATTGCAAAGGCAATGGAAATCGTAGGCAAAGACGGCGTTATCACCGTAGAGGAAGGTAAGTCCATGAACACCGAACTTTCCACCGTAGAAGGTATGCAGTTCGACAGAGGCTATGCTTCCGCTTACATGGTGACTAACACCGACAAAATGGAAGCTGTCATCGACAATCCTTTCATTTTGATTACCGATAAGAAAATCTCTTCCTTGCAGGAATTGTTGCCCGTAATCGAGCCGCTTGCTCAGCAAGGCGCAAGACTTCTCATTATCGCTGAGGACGTGGAAGGCGACGCACTTGCCGCCCTCATTGTCAACAAGCTGAAAGGCGTATTCAATTCCGTTGCAGTAAAAGCGCCCGGCTTTGGCGACAGAAGAAAGGAAATGCTTAGGGATATCGCTATTTTGACGGGCGGTCAGGTCGTTTCCTCCGACCTCGGTCTTGAATTCAAGGACGTTACCTTGGATATGCTCGGCAGAGCAACCACCGTTCGTGTTGATAAGGAAAACACCACCATCGTTGGCGGCGCAGGCAACCCTGCAGCCATCAAGGATCGTATCCTTTCCATTCGTTCTCAGATTGCGGAAACGAAATCCGACTACGACAGAGAAAAGTTGCAAGAACGTCTTGCAAAACTCGCAGGCGGCGTAGCCGTAATCAGCGTAGGCGCAGCTACCGAAGTAGAAATGAAGGAAAAGAAATTGCGTATTGACGATGCCCTTGCCGCAACGAGAGCTGCTGTTGAAGAAGGCTACGTGCCCGGTGGCGGCGTCGCCCTCCTCTCCGCAGTACCTAAGCTGCAGGATTTGGTCGCTTCTTTGAACGGTGACGAAAAGACGGGCGCAGCAATCGTCTTGAAAGCAGTTGAAGAGCCCATCCGTCAGATTGCAAAGAACGCAGGTTTGGACGGTTCGGTTATCGTAGATAAAGTCTTGACCAAGAACGAAGAAGGCTTTGGCTTCGACGCCCTCAACAATCAATATTGCAATATGGTTGAAAGCGGTATCATCGACCCGACGAAAGTTACTCGCTCAGTATTGCAGAATGCGGCGTCGGTTGCAGCCACGCTGCTGACCACGGAAAGCATCGTAACCGACATCCCCACCCCTCCTGTTGCTCCTGCACCCGGCGGAGATATGGGCGGCATGTATTAATCCCATAGAAACTGAAAGGACCGTTTTGCAACGGTCCTTTTCTTTTTACATCATACTCTCTAAAATCAGCTTGTCCGCAACCAAAGCAATAAATTCGCTGTTGGTCGGTTTTTCCGTACCAAGATATACTCTCGTGCCAAAGATTGCGTTAATTGCATCCACCCTGCCACGGTTCCAAGCCACTTCAATTGCGTGTCGAATGGCTCGCTCGACCTTGCTTGAAGTCGTTTTATAGACCTCTGCAACGTATGGATATAATTCCTTCGTAACCCCGTTGATAACGTAAGGCCGTTCCACCGTGAGCTTAATCGCCTCGCGCAAATAGCTATAACCTTTAATATGAGGTGGAATTCCAATGGAAATAAAGATATCGCTGATTTTCTCTTCAATGGACATTGCTTTGCGGTGTTTTGTGCTGTAGTGGTTTCCCTCGTTCTTAGGCTCCTTATGTAAAAGCTCGCCGATACGCTCTAACGCAACCTCGACGCCGAAGGGTTTAACGAGAAAATAATGCGCACCCAGCGACAACGCCTTTTCAATAAGCGAATCGTTCGCAATCCCAAGCGCCAAAACCTTAGTGTCCGGCCAGGTCTTTTTAACGGTCTGTATCACCGAAGTACCATCCATTCCCTGCAGAAACATGCCCGTAATTACTAAGTCGGGCTTTTCCCTTAAGATCTGTCGAATCCCTTCTTCGCCGTCCTCCCCTGCATACACAAGACGATAATCATCGTGCTTTTCCAACTCGTCTTTTAATTGACTTAATACAGCCCTGTTATTTTCCAACAAAATAATACTTTTAACTCGCATAATGCGCTCCTCAAAAAAATGTATTCCGCCACGATCCGCGTCGGTAAGTATATTATACTACAAAATTTTTCTTTCGTAAAGCATTATTTTACAATATTTTAAAAATTGTTGTTAAATATTCCTGTATTATTTTACAATATCCTGTCGAAAAATGACGAAAACGCTAAAAAAGACGGAAACGCCCCGATTTTTGAAGATCGGAGCGTCTTATTTTTTCGCTTTATTTTATTGACTAATTTCATCAACGTATTCGTCGTAAGATACTTGACGGTCGTACACTTTCGTATCCTTGATTTCAATAATACGGTTGCAGACGGTATTCATCAGCTCTTGGTCGTGAGAGGTCAAAAGCATACAGCCTTTGTAGGCAGATAAGCCGTCGTTTAATGCGGTAATCGATTCAAGGTCAAGGTGGTTGGTAGGCTCGTCGAAAATCAAGAAGTTACTGCCTTCCAACATCATCTTAGCCAGCATACAACGGACTTTTTCGCCACCCGACAAAACCTTTGCCTTCTTCAACGCCTCTTCTCCAGAGAAGAGCATTCTGCCAAGCCAGCCACGAAGATATTCCTCGTAATGGTCGCTGGAAAATTGCGACAACCATTCCACCAAGTTAAGTTCACACCCCTCGAAATATTCGTTGTTGTTCTGAGGGAAATAGGAAACGGAGATGGTCTTGCCCCACCGAATGGTACCTGCATCAGGCTCTACCTTGCCGCACAAGATATCATAAAGCATCGTAAGCGTCGTACTCTTATCTGCAACGAAACCGATTTTTTCGTCACGCTGTACGGTAAAGGAAACGTTTTCAAAATAGCCTTTCTTGGTCAATCCTTCCACCATCAAGATATCGTGTCCAATTTCACGCTCATACTTAAAATTGATGAAGGGATATTTTCTAAGGGAAGGTTTAAAATCGTTGATGGTAAGCTTTTCCAGCTCTTTCTTACGCGAAGTCGCCTGACGGGACTTGGAAGCGTTTGCGGCAAATCGAGCAATGAATTCCTGCAGTTCTTTCGCGCGCTGTTCAGCCTTTTTATTTTGGTCGCGCTGCTGACGAGCAAGCAACTGGCTGGTTTGATACCAGAAGTCGTAGTTGCCGACGAACATATTAATTTTACCAAAGTCAACGTCGCAGATATTCGTACATACCTTATTGAGGAAATGTCGGTTGTGGGAAACGATAATGATGGTATTTTCGAAATCCATCAGATAATTTTCCAGCCAACGTACCGTTTTGATGTCGAGGTTGTTGGTAGGCTCGTCCAAGAGCAAGACGTCGGGGTCGCCGAACAATGCCTGCGCCAACAGAACACGAACCTTCTGTTTCGCGTCTAAGTCAGCCATCAAACAGTAATGCAAGTCCTCTCTGATATCCAGAGCGTTCAGAAGTTGCCCTGCTTGATATTCCGCATCATAGCCGTTCATTTCGGCAAACTCGCTCTCAAGATCCGCCGCGCGAATGCCGTCCTCTTCGCTGAAATCCGCCTTCGCGTACAGCGCATCCTTTTCGTCCATGACCTCTACTAAACGCTTATATCCAAGCATAACCGTACGCAACACCGTCTGGTCGTCGTACATGTTCTGGTTTTGTTGTAAGACGGACATACGCTCGTTTTTATCCAAGGAAACGAAGCCCTTTTGAGGTTCAACCTCCCCGGAAAGGACTTTTAAAAAGGTGGATTTACCTGCGCCGTTCGCACCGATGATGCCGTAGCAGTTTCCTTTTGTAAATTTTAAATTAACGTCTTCAAATAATTTTTTACTGCCGTATTGCAACGATACGCCGTTTACTTGCAACATATCAATACCTCATATAATTTTTTATCTGTACAATTATAGCATAGAAAAAATAGAAAAGCAAACGTTTCTAACGGAAAAACAAAAAAGCTCCCGACCAAAGGGGAGCTTTTTCTGCTTGAAACGATTATTTCGTCAATTTTTCAATTTCTGCCGCAACGTCTGCAACGGTAACGAGATTTTCAACGTCTTCGTCGGGAATCATGATACCAAGCTCATCCTCCAAACGGCTAAGAAGTTCAACAACGTCCAAAGAATCTGCGCCCAAATCCTCTACAATCTTCGCATCTGCCGCAACTTTATCAACGGAAATATTCAATGCTTCCGCAAGCATTTCCTGCACTTTTTCCAACATAATTTTGACCTCCAAGGTTTTTGCATTCGTTCGTAGCAATACTACTATCTTATTATAGTATACGACGAAGTATTTGTCAAGTACTTTTCAGAAAAAACTTACGGACGGGATTTGCGCATCGTCAAGCCGATTCTATTTTTCTTGACATCGACCTCTTTAATGCGCACGGAAACCACTTGCCCTACCTTCAAGACCTCGGACGGGTGCTTAATATAACGGTCGGTAATTTCCGAAATATGCACGAGCCCGTCCTGATGCACGCCGATATCCACGAACGCGCCAAAGTCTACGACGTTTCGAACTGTGCCAGTCAATTCCATGCCTACTTTCAAGTCCTCAATACCCATCACGTCACTTCTAAGCGTAGGCGCAGGCAACGCATCACGGATATCCCTACCCGGTTTCATAAGCTCGGCAACGATGTCAAATAGCGTGCTCTTATCCAGCCCGGTCGCCGCCGCAGCCTTCTCCTCGCCGTAGATGGCGATTTTCTTTCTTAAATCGGAAATTCTACACGCGCGTACGTCCTCTTTGGTATAGGAGAACAATTCCAGCAAGCGTTCTGCTTTTTCATAACTTTCGGGATGCACAGCCGTGTTATCTAAGATATTCTTACCACAATCAATCCGCAAGAAACCAGCGCATTGTGTAAATGCCTTTTCGCCAAGTTTCGGCACTTTCAAAAGTTGTTTTCTAGAAGTAAACTTGCCGTTTGCGTTACGATATTCAACGATATTCTTTGCAACGCCAGCGTTCAAGCCTGCGATGAATTTTAAAAGGGAAACGCTTGCCGTGTTCAGGTCTACACCGACGCTGTTCACGCAATCCTCTAAGACGCCTTCCAAAGCCGCATCCAAACGCTTTTGGTTCATATCGTGCTGATACTGCCCCACACCGATGGATTTCGGGTCGATTTTGATAAGCTCTGCAAGCGGATCTTGCAAGCGGCGCGCAATCGAAACAGCGCTACGCGTCGTAACGTCGAATTCAGGGAATTCCTCGGCAGCCAAAGGGCTTGCAGAATATACAGACGCTCCCGCTTCATTAACGATTACGTAGCTGACCGTTCTGCCCGTTTCTGCTTTGATTTCCTTAATTAAAGAAGAAATAAAGATTTCGCTTTCTTTGCTTGCCGTGCCGTTTCCGCAGGAAATGACGTCGACCTTATGTTTTGCAATCATTTCCTTTAATATGCGCTTGGGAGCGTCCAACTTTGCGCCGGGCAAAGTTACGTGCACGACGGTATTGTCGAGCACCTTACCCGTACCGTCAACAACGCAGATTTTACACCCCGTTCTGTATCCAGGGTCCCAACCCATCGTAATCTTATCCTTGACAGGCGGTTGCATCAAAAGAGGCTTTAAATTGAGTTCAAACATCTTGATTGCCTGTTCGCTTGCCTCGTCAAAGAGCTGAGCGCGAACCTCACGTTCTACCGAAGGTGCAATCAAGCGATCGTAAGCGTCCTCTGCGGCCGCCTTGACAATCTCCGTACTTTCGCCGCCGCTCTTCAAAAATCCTGCTGCTGTAATACGCTTTGCCAGTGCAAAGGGAACTTCAATCGAAACCTTCAAGAACTCCTCTTTTTCGCCACGATTGAGCGCCAAGATACGATGGCTTTTCGCCTCGCTGACCGGCTCGGAGTAGTCGGCATACATACCGTAGGTTTTCGCCTCGTCTGCCTCCGCCTTCCCCTTTGCATAACAAGAGGTAATTACGCCGTGCTTGAAGAAGAAATTTCTCAATTTTTTACGAGTATTCGCATCGTCGGAAATCATTTCCGCAAGAATATCCTGCGCGCCTGCAATCGCTTCCTCTACCGAGCTAACCTCTTCGGTTATGTATTTTTCCGCTTCCTTTCTCAGCTCAAAAGCAGGGTCTTGCAACAAAATCGCCTCTGCAAGCGGCTGTAAGCCCTTTGCGATTGCCACGGAAGCGCGCGTTTTGCGCTTTTGCTTGAACGGGCGGTAAATGTCCTCTACCTCCGTTAAAATCACCGCCGCCGCAAGAGCCGATTCGATTTCTTTGTTCATCTTCCCCTGCTCGGTAATCGCGGCAAACACTTCTTCCTTTCTCTTTTGCAGATTGCGAAGATAGGTAAGCCTATCGAAAATAGCACGCAAAACTTGGTCGTCGCAAGCGCCCGTCATCTCCTTGCGATAACGCGCAATAAAGGGAATGGTATTCCCTTCGTCAATCAAAGAAACGATGTTCTTGGTATGCGTTTGAGTTAAGCTAAATTCCTGCTCAATCGTTTGTAAAATATCCATATAGCACCTATTTGTTTTTGTATATCCTCAATTTCGTTAGATAGTGAAGGGTTTATCGGTATTTCCGACAACCGCCACGGCCTTTTTGTTTTTTACGTCGCCAAAAGTCAAAGCAATCGCTTCTTCAACGTCCGATTTCGTTACCTGCTGTAATTTCTCGAATCGATCATCAATGTCGTATAAGCAGTTTCGATAAAGCATTTCCTTACCGTAAATCAACATTTGCGAGGAAGTATTTTCCAATCCGAAAATTGTAGAAGCCTTCATCTGCTCTCTACCGCGAATAAATTCCTCATCCGTGATACCGTTCGTATAAAATGCCTTCATGACGTCCTGAACGGCATCGTAAGCGGAATTTGCTTTTTCAGGATTTACCCCTGCGTATACGGTAAGACTACCGCATTCAGCATACCGCGAGGCGTAGGAATATACGGAATAAGCAAGCCCCATTTTCTCACGCACCTCTTGGAACAGACGAGAGGTCATACTGCCGCCTAAAATATTGTTCATAATCGTATGCGCCAAGTTCAATTCGTGTTCCAACGGAATGGAAGGATAGGAAAGCGCAAAATGCATCTGTTCTATCGGCTTCGTTTTTAAAAGACTTTGTCCAAGGTATTGCGGCGTTAAAATACGCTTTTGATAGTTCCCCTTTGGAAGATTGCCAAAATACGTTTCTACCAAAGCAATCGCCGTGGTAAAGTCAATACCACCTGCAAACGATATGACGATATTTTCAGGGCAATATCTTGCCTCTTTGTATCGTTGAATGTCGTCCACCGTAAAACCCTTAACGTTCGAGGCAGGGCCTAAAATATTTCTGCCATAATTTTCGTTTCCGTAGGTTGCGCGAGCCAATAAATCCAAACACAAGTCCTCAGGAGAGTCCTCGTTCATGGAAATCTCTTCACACACGACCCCCTTTTCACGCTCCAACTCATCCTCAGGATAGGTAGCGTTTAAGAATAAGTCAGACAACGCCTCGAATGCACCGTCCACGTGGTCGGTCGTGCATTTGGTATAGTAGCAAGTCGTATCCTTACCCGTAAACGCATTCACCTGCGCGCCGATGCGGTCGAAGGCATCCGAAACCTCAAATGCATTTCGTTTTTTCGTGCCTTTGAACTGCATATGCTCGATGAAATGCGAAATGCCGTCCTCCGCATCCGTTTCCATCGCGCCGCCCGTTCCGACCAAAATCCCGATGGTGACGGAATATAAACCGGGCATTTGTTTTACCACCACACGCAGTCCGTTTGGATAGCGTTTTTCTTGAACCATAATTTTATCCTCCTAAGCATAAATTCTCCCCCACCGTAATGACGGACAATCCACGCCTTTTGTATTCCTTTAAAATATCAGGCAAAGCCTTGACGGTATGTTCCATAGGATGCATAAGCACCAAAGCCCCTGCCTCAACGTCCTTCGTCGCCCTCGTGTAAACGAGCGAGGGGTCCTTATCCCTCCAGTCGATTGTGTCCCTCGTCCAGAGTACAGTTTTCATCTGCAGGCGAGAAACTGCTGAAAGCGTAGCATCTGAATATGCGCCGCTTGGGGGCGCAAAAAGCTGTGGTGTTCCACCGATTGCCAACGAAATAAATTGATTACAGCGTAAAATTTCTTCTCGATTTTCCGTTTCAGTCAATTTGTCGTGCTGTTTATGAAAGTATCCGTGGTTGCCGATTTCGTGCCCACGCGAGGCAATATCCTTTAAGCATTGTACGTTATCGTCAGCCCAACTGCCACCGATAAAAAAGGTGGATTTTGCCTCATAGGCATCCAAGACGTCTAAAATTTGATAGACTTCCTCGGTGCCCCAGTATACGTTAAACATCAGCGAAACACCGCTGCTACTGCAACCGCTACGATAAACCTTCTCCTGACCTGCCGTCGCCACTGAATCGTTTGGCGAAAAGCACACGAATGCCACCGAAAATATTAAAGAGATAATTGCAAGATTGGAAACGACGTTCATCCACAGTTTTTGTCTTTTAGCCATATTTTACTCCTTGAAAACGATACAAGATATTGTATTTTTCAAAGAGAAAAATTATGATTTAACGAATTTTAACAATCGTAACGCCCGTTTCGCCCTCTCCGTAGCGCCCTAAGCGGAATTCGGCGACGTTCTTTGCCTTGCGCAAATATTCGTGAATACCAGCGCGAAGTTTCCCCGTGCCCATACCGTGCACGATACGCACTTCTTCAAGATTTGCAAGCACCGCCGCATCCAAAAACGCCTCTACCTCGGGAATGGCATCGAGTACCGTTTTCCCAATAACGTTTAATTCAAGCCTCGGCATCGCCTTTGTCGCAAGCGATTTGGACACCTGCGTCGTGGACGAACTCGCCTTTTTCCATTTTGGAATCTTTTCTTTCTTTACACTCATTTGAGGCGAGGTAGAGGGCACGGAAAGATCGGCAATCTTCGCCCGAATTCTTACGTTTCCGCAAAGAATTTCCGCTTCGCCCTTTTGCAGACGAATGCTTTGGATGACCCCCACGTCGTTGATACGAGCAACGTATACGCTATCGCCCACCTTCAATTCCTGCGCATTTGCAGGCACGTATTGTGGACGAGAAAGCTCCTCTGCCTGCGTTTCATACGCCAAGTCGCCAAGACGGTTTTTCAACGTTCTTGCGGCAATTAAATCCTTTTCTTCAAGATGCTCTCTTGCGAATATCTTTTCGATTTCAGCCAAAAGCTCTTCAGCGTCAGCCGAACGCTCGTTGATGATTCTACGCGATTCCGCCTTTGCATTAGCGAACAGCTTTTCACGCTCCTTTTGTAAGCGCGCTCTTTCACCTTCAACCTGTTCGACCCTTTGTTGCCATTCTTGCTTAATGCGGTTCGTTTCCTCAAGCGCCTTTTCCGCCGCAATACGGCTTTCTTCTGCGCTACGAACGATGCGTTCAAAGGCTTGCGCGCCCTCGGAAAGAGAGGAAAGCGCCTCCTCTAAAATGCTCTCTTTTAACCCTAATCGTCGAGAAATCGCTAAAGCGTTAGAAGACCCAGGCAAACCGATTTTCAACACGTACAGAGGCTGCAAAGTGCTGGAATCGAACTCCATACAAGCATTTTCAATCCCGTTCGTTGCAAAAGCAAACTCCTTCAACGCCGAATAATGGGTCGTGAGCACGCCCGTACAACCCGTCTTAATCAAATGCGAAACAATCGCTTTCGCCAACGCCTGCCCTTCGTCCGGGTCAGTACCGCCGCCAAGCTCGTCAATCAGCACCAAACTCTTTTTATCCGCGCGCTCGGTGATTTCCACAACGTTCTTGACGTGCGAGGAGAAAGTGGATAAACTTTCTTCAATGCTCTGCGCATCGCCAACGTCGCAATACACCTCTTCAAACACAGAAACGGTCGCCTCGTTTGCAGGCACAAACAAGCCCACCATCGCCATCAAACAGAACAAGCCGACCATCTTCAGACTGACCGTTTTACCGCCCGTATTCGGGCCGCTGATTAAAAGGAATCGATAGCCCTTCCCTAAGGAAAGTGAAACGGGAACAACCTTTTTAGGATCGATCAGCGGATGTCTGCCACGACTGATGACAATCTGCCCACAATCGTTTACCTGCGGTAATACAGAGTGCGTTTTATATGCATATTCCGCCTTTGCGTACAGACAATCCAGCTCGTTGAGCACGGCAATCCCCTGCTCTAAAGAATCGGCAATCAACCCAATGCGTCTTGTCAATTCAGACAAGATACGCTGTACTTCTTCCTTTTCGTCTATCATTAAAGAGCGGAGCTCGTTGTTCATTTCAAGAACAGCCTCAGGCTCGATAAAGAAGGTTGCGCCGGTGGCAGAACGATCGTGAATAAAGCCCTTGACGTTGCGTTTGTATTCCGCTTTTACAGGCAATACGTAGCGATTGTTTCGCATCGTAATAATGCCGTCCTGCAGGAATTTGCCCTCAGCGCCGCTTAAATATTCGGCAAGCCGAGCACGGATTTTTTCGTTTAAAAGGCGTATTTCCCGACGAAGGGTATATAGCTTATCGCTGGCATAGTCGCTCACTTCCGTATCGTTGAGGATTTTTGCCCCAATATCGTCCTCTAAGCTTACGTTGTCGTAAAGTTTGTCTGCAAGCAGTTTTGTGGCAACGATTTCCTCATCGTTGATTGCGGCAATCGAGGTACGAGCAATACGAATAGATCGCAATAGCCCGCCTACGGAAAGCAATTCACCGCAAGAAAGCGTAGAGCCTTTCCTTGCCCGTTGTAACTCGTCCGTCAACTGTGGATAATGCTCAATCTTGGAAACCCCGTGCGTAAAAAGGAGCTTTACACACTCACTCGTATACGCAAGCGATTTGCGAACCTCTGCAATATCCGAGGATGGATGTAAATTGGCCAGCAATTCTCTGCCACCTTCCAGAACGCAATATTCCGAGGCAATTGCCAGAATTTTATTGAGTTCAGTTTTTTCAATCGCATGGAAATTCACGTTAAAGCACTCCGTTTTTGATATGTCCTGCGGTGTACGAAGAATACACCTGCTTTTGTTGTTGTTCGTTATGGATTGCATTTACGGCAGACGCCTTATCCGCTTGAACGGATACGTCCACCAGTTGTCCTGCGCCGTTTAACCCTTTTCCGATAAGAGATGCACAATTGTACACCTCGAAACGGCAACTTCCGTCTGCGCCAACGTAGCGACGAACGGGGAACACCCTGCCGTTTTCGTCCGTCAAACGATACACTTCCTTTTTATCGCATTGACGGCAAGTCTTTCCAAACGGACAATAACAAAGGTCCATCAGCTTGATATCGCCCGAAGAAAGCACGAATGCTTTTTCCGAAATCAGAGGTCGCACTTCCGTCTCCGACAATTCCTTGGAAACAGCATAGTAGGAAACCACAGGGAAAAGTTGCGACAACGCAAGCGGATTAGTAAGATTAAAGCCCGTCCCTGCAAACAGCTTGCAACCGATGCTTTGAGCAATCATAATGCCGTCATAATTTTCCGCATAGATACCGTCAAGGTGATTTTCTTTGACAAGCTCCTGTATCCGTAATACGTCTGCATTCATATGGAACGGAGGTAAATACAGATATTTTTCCCCTTCAAAAGCAAGAAATGCAGAGTCAATCGGGGCAGTATAGTCGTTTGGCTTGTAGATACCAACGTCGCATTCCACTCCCGAAAAATCGTCTGAAATAACAGCCGTTCGGTTATTTTCACCATAAAAGTTCTGCCGTTCCCATCGCTGAGAGAGCACCAAACGATTATCGCTAGCAACCCTCTTGCCAAGCGCCTCGTAGAACGCGCGACGGAAAGCGTTTAACGCAGACTTTGGCATAAAGACGTTGCCTATTATCTCGACTTCGTCAAAATAAATCTCGACAGGCAAGCCGTCTGTCTTTAAGAAATTTGCTTGAATATCCGCTTTTGTCAAAGGGCTTGTAGCTGCAGATTGCAGAATGTTTTCGGAGAATACGGAAACGCCGTTGCCGACCACCTGCGCTCGTTCCCCTTCCGCAAAACGCAAACGCAGGCGCACTTCGTAAGGATTAGCATTACCCTGCACCACGCGCGCATTTACTTCCGTATCGGTGGTGATGAACACCGAGTCGCCGTTTCTCAAACGCTCTCTTGTAAAGAGGATAAATCCGCGAGCATAACTACCTGCATATGCCGCGCCACCTACCTCTTTGCCGTCACGCAAAATCTTAAAGGCGTCCCCTTGCTTTGCTAAAAAGCGGCTTTCCACCAAATATCTGCCCTTTTCCACCTTGACAACGCCTACGTTTTCACCCAAATGCCCTTGCACCGAGCGGGATAAAAACCGCTTATCTTGTCCGAAGGCAAGTCCTTTGGTATAGTTGCCACGGTTGTACGTTCTTTTCAAGTCGGAGAACGCCGACTGCGAAGACTCACCGTCTAATATCTGCCGATAATACCGAACCGCCGCGCCCACGTATTCTTTGCGGCGCATTCTCCCCTCAATCTTAAAGGAAACCACTCCCGCCGCAATCAGCTTTGTAATCTCCTCAGCTACGCAAAGATCGGATAATGAGAGGGCGTAAGCATATTCTTCAAACCCACCGCGATTATAGGTGTACTTTTTTCTGCACGGCTGTTTGCATCTGCCTCGGTTGCCGCTGTTGCCGCCAACAAACGAGGAAAAGTAGCATTGTCCAGAGTACGCCGTACAGAGAGCCCCCTGCACGAACACCTCGGTTTCTATCGTTTTTGCAATTTTCTCGATTTCATTCAGCGGCGTTTCTCTTGCAAGTATAACACGAGAAAAACCGTATTCCTTGGCGAGCATCGCTCCTTCCAGCGTGCAGACGCCTGCCTGCGTACTGAGGTGCAATACAATTTGAGGATACAGAGCGTGAATATATTTCCCAAGCAACATATCCTGCAAAATGACGGCATCAACCCCCATCGTCCACAAGTTTATAAGGGTGGATAAAAAGCCGTCAAGCTCTGCCGTCTTTACAACGGTGTTCATGGCAACGTACACCTTTACGCCAGCAAAATGCGCCTTTTGTAAAATGCGTTGCAGCCCCGATTCATCAAAGTTAGCCGCACCATCGCGCGCGGAAAAAGCGGTATACCCAAGATATATCGCGTTCGCGCCGCAAGCAATCGCTACTTCGGCGCACTCTTCATTTCCGGATGGCGCTAAAATCTCTAACATTTTCTTCTCTTTCGTTTATATTTTTTCTTTAAAATAACTGTAAATGCGGTTAGCAAGCTCTTCACCGATACCGTCTACTTTACAAAGTTCTTCTATGCTTGCATCCATAATTTTGTCTATCGT
>JAZRQY010000002.1:0-57472 GCA_045650185.1 Candidatus Scatosoma sp.
CCCGAAGTGGTGAAGGTATGCGGCGCAACGCCCAAATATTTGCCCTGCAAGAAAGAAAACAAATACAAATTTTCCGCAGAGGAATTGAAAGCGGCAATCACGCCCAAAACGAAGATGCTTATTTTCAATTCCCCCTCCAACCCCACGGGCGCGGTGTACGACGAGGCGGAAGTGCGTGCGATTGCGAAAGTTTGCGAAGAGGCGAACATCTTCGTGCTTTCGGACGAAATCTACGAAAAACTTTGCTACAACGGCGTAAAACCTTTCTCTATCGCGGCGGTTAGCGAAAAGATGAAAGACCTTACGATTACCATCAACGGCGTGTCCAAGTCTTACGCGATGACGGGCTGGCGTATCGGTTATTTGGCTGCACCTAAGGACGTAGCGAAAGCAATCGACTCCTTCCAAAGCCACGCAACCTCGAACGCAAGCTCGATTTCGCAGTACGCAACGTTAGAGGCGCTTTCTTCCCCCGAAGAAGAAATGCAAAAGATGGTGGCGGTATTCGACAGTCGCCGCGCGAAGATTTTACAGCTTATCTCGAAGATTGACGGCGTTGAGGCGATTGAGCCGGACGGCGCGTTCTACGTCATGTTGTGCGTGGGTGGCTTGTATGGCAAGAAATACGGCGATAAGGTCATCGACGGATCGATTGCTTTTGCGGACGTATTGCTGGAAGAAGAAAAGGTGGCGACCGTGCCCGGTATTTCGTTTGGCGCGGACGATTGCGTGCGTCTTTCGTACGCTCTGTCCGAAGAGGATATTGAAGAAGGCTTGAAGAGAATTGCTCGCTTTGTCGAGGCTTTGGTGTAAAAGCAGGTAAAAAAAGCAAAAAAAATTACAAAAAAGCGGAAAAATTTTTCAAAAAGGTCTTGAAATTGACAAAAAAATTTGCTACACTATAATTAACCCCAAGTCTTTTGAAGTGACGAAGAGGGGAGAAAGATAATCTGGGAGGATTTTGAACTATGATTAAAGTAATTTACGGCGCAAAAGGTACGGGCAAAACGAAGATGTTGATCGACGCGGCAAACGCTACCGTATCCGAAGCCAAAGGACATATGATTTTTATTTCTGATTCCAAACGCGGTATGTACGATTTAGAACGTGAAATTCGTTTCATCGACGTAAGCGAATACGACATCGCTGGCGAGGCGGCATTGTGTGGCTTTATCAAGGGCGTTATCGCGGGTAATAACGACAACGAATACGTATACATCGACGGTGTCGTTCGTATCGCTGGAAAGCCTGTTGCGGAGCTTGCAAGCTTCTTCTACATGCTTGATAAAGTGGCAGCGCAGGGCAACTTGACGATTACCGTATCGGTAACCGCAACCAAAGAAGAATTGCCTGATTTCGTGGCAAAGTACGTTTAATTTTCCACGCGGCTTATGATAAAAAACGCCGAAACGCATATGCGCCTCGGCGTTTCATTATTTATTATTTAGGCTAACGAGGTCGATTTTCGTTAGCCTGACCAGGAGTATTACCTATGAGTAAAGTTATGCGTTTTATTTCCACGCGCAGTAAGGAAAAAGTGACGGGCGCAGAAGCGATTGTCAAAGGGCTCGCCTCAGACGGCGGCTTGTTCGTGCCCGAAAGTTTCCCGAAGGTGACCGAGGAAGAATTGATGAAAATGGGCGAGATGAACTACCCCGAACGCGCGGCGTTCATTCTCGGAAAATACCTCGGCGCAGAGCTGGGGCAGGATTTCCTTTTGGAAGCCTGCACGAAAGCGTATTCTTCGTTTGAAGGGGACGACCCCGTACCCCTTGTCAAAATTGACGACGGCTTTTATATTTTAGAGCTATTCCACGGCCCTACCTGCGCGTTCAAGGATATGGCGCTGACCGTATTGCCCCACCTTTTAAAGCGTAGCTGTGAAAAGCTCGGCATCACCGACGAGATCTTAATCCTCACTGCGACCAGCGGCGACACAGGCAAAGCGGCGCTTGAGGGCTTCCGTGATATTCCCGGCACGAAGGTATCGGTATTCTATCCCGATGAAGGCGTTGCGAAGATGCAGCGTCTGCAGATGTCCATCCAAGACGGCAATAACGTCTTCGTTGCGGCGGTTTCCGGCAATTTCGACGATTGCCAACGCGCGGTGAAGAAATTATTCGTAGACGAGGATTTCAACAAAGCTCTGCAGGAAAAAGGGGTGCGTGTTTCCAGTGCGAACTCCATTAACTTCGGACGTCTTGCTCCGCAAATCGCCTATTACTTCTCCGCTTACGTTGACCTGATTACCGGCGGAAAAGCGGACATGGGCGAGCAGATTGACTTCGTCGTACCGACGGGCAATTTTGGGGATATTTTGGCTGGCTGGTATGCAAAACAGATGGGCTTACCCATTAGAAAATTGCTGTGCGCATCCAACAGAAATAAGGTGCTTACCGACTTCTTTACAACGGGTAAGTACGACGCAAAACGCGATTTTCACCGTACCATGTCTCCGTCTATGGATATTTTGGTGTCCTCCAACCTCGAACGCTTGCTGTTTGAAATCAGCGGCAGAAACGCCAAGGTGACGGCGGAGAGAATGAAGTCCTTGCAGGAAAAGGGCGAGTACACAATCACGACGGAAGAGCTGAATAAAATCAAAGCCGATTTCCACGGCGGTTTCGCCAGCGAAGACGACACCGTAGAGGCGATGTACGAGATCTTTGAAGAATACGGCTACGCGATGGATACGCACACCGGCGTTGCGCTGGCGGTGTATCTGGAGGCGATGGATAAGCGTGATAGAAAGGACATTACGCAGACGGTAGTGCTTTCCACGGCAAACCCCTACAAATTCCCTCAGGACGTTTTGTACGCGCTGTCGGGCAACGACGTCAAGGACAGCTTTAAGGGGATCAAGCGTTTGAACCTCTTGACGGCAATGAAGCCGCCGAAGTGCTTGCTCGACCTTCGCTATCGTCCCTTGCGGTTCAAAAAGACGTACCCCAACGATATCAAAAAGATGGCGGCGGCGGTACTCGATTTTGTGGATGGAAATATCGTTCCTGTTCCTGACGAAAAGTAAAAACAAAAAGAGAGAAAACCATGGACAACCGTGGTTTTCTTTTTTTTGTATGAAAGGTCAGGGGAAAGTGCAAACTACAAAAAGGCGGTTTGTGTGAAAAAGGGATGATATTTTTTGGATTTTCTACGAAAATCAGGTTTTCCGTTTGCCTTTTTATGGTAGGCGTGATATAATAATGCTGAAAAATAGCCTTTGGCTATTTAGAAGGAGATAGTTATGTTTGGATACGTCCGCCCGGATATGCCCTATTTGTATATCAAAGACCAGACCTTGTACGAGGCTCTGTATTGTGGCGTATGCAAGGGGATTGGGCAGGTGTGCGGACAGACGGCTCGAATGGGCTTGACCTACGATATAGCCTTTTTATCCGCTCTATTGCACAACCTTTTGGGACAGGACGTAAAGGTGGAAAAACAGCATTGTTTGACCCATTGTATCCGTTCCAAACAGATGGCAGAGGTGGATGAGCTGACGAAAAAGCTCGGGGCGCTGAACACCGAGCTTGCCTACTACAAGTGTGTGGACGACGTTGAGGACGGCGACAAAGGCGGCATCAAAAAGCTGGCATTCAACCGAGGGCACAAACGAGCGATAAAGGCGTATCCGGAGCTTTGCGCCATCGTCCGAAAGGGGATAGAGGAGCAAGCTTTGATGGAAAAGGCTGGCACGGACAGCATCGACCGAGCCGCAGACCCTTCCGCCACGATGATGGCAAGGCTGTCCGAATACTTTTTAGAGGACAAGAAAAGTGAGGATGCCTACGCTTTGTTTTACGACGTGGGGAAATGGGTGTATCTCATCGACGCGTTGGACGATTACGACAAGGATGTAAAGAAGAACGCTTACAACCCCTTCCGACTCGCCTACGGCGCAGAGAGTAAGTGCGCTCTTATCGAGGCGCAAGCGGAGGATTTGCAGTTTATCTTCGGTACGCTGTTTACGGATATCCAAGAACGGCTGGCGAAACTGCCGATGAGCTTTAATCGGGACTTAGTGGACAATATCTTATTGCGTGGCTTACCTGCGGAAACGAAAAGGGTGATGAAGGGTAGCTGCGAAGCTTGTAAAAAACGTAAAAAAGAGGGTAAATAAATGGATTTATACGCATTATTTGGATTAACGGAAGCGGCGACGGACGAGGAACTGACTGCCGCCTACGAACGACTTCGCGAACAGTATCGTGAGGAACGCTGGCAGGACGGCGAGGCGGGCAACGAGGCGGCGCGAAAGCTGACCGAGCTGGAAAACGCCTATAAGGAACTGACGGCAGAGAGAAAGCGTCAGAGTAAAAATACCACGGGCGAAGCGGCGTTCGAGGAGATTTCCCGTTTACTCAAAGAGGGGGATATCAATGGGGCGCAGACGGTGCTGGACGAATTCAACGAAAGAAACGCCGAATGGCATTATTTACAGGCGGTGGTTTTCTATAAAAAGGGCTGGATGAACGACAGTAAAAAACAGCTCGAAATCGCCATGCAAATGGACCCCGATTGTAATAAGTATCGGGATGCATACGGAAAGCTGAACGCCAAAGCTGAGTACGAGCAAAGACAGAGAGATGCGTCTGGCAATCAGCAAGCCCCTTACGGCAATATGCCGGGCGGAGAGATGCCACAGATGGGCGGCACAGGGATGTGTGAACAATGTTGTTGCTGTTGCGGCGCGAATATCTGTATCAACAGCTGTTTAAACGGCTGTATCTGTAGGTAATCAAGGTGCGAAGAATTACTGCGCGCGAGGTGGCTTTGGCAGGTGTTTCCACGGCGATAGCCACCCTATTTCTTGCCGTGGGCAATTTTACTTCCATTTTGCTGTTCGTTGGGTACATGGTCGCCTCTGTTGCGCTTTCCTTGCCGCTTGCGAAGGGGTCGTACATAGGGTACGCGATGGCGTACGTGGCGACGGTCCTGCTCACCGTTTTGATCATCGGCACGGCAGGGTATATACTTGATTTGTTGCCCTTTATCCTCTTTTTTGGTCTGCATCCGTTCCTCAACGTTTTGCAGGAAAAATTGCAGGTGAAGTGGTGGCTGGCGTTTTTGATTAAATGCGTTTGGTTTGACGGCGCAATGTGGCTGTTTTGGTGGTTAGTGGTGCAGACGACGGGCGTTAGCTGGTTGGATGCGTACGCTCTGCCAATCGTGCTTGTGGGCAGTACGCTGTACTTCGTGCTGTACGACTACGCTTTTTACCGCTTGAATAAGCAGGTCTTTGCGTTGGTGTCGAGGATTGTAAAGAAGTGAAAAGCTTTCTCAAAGGGGGAAAGACGGAATGATAGAAAAGAATACGATGATTACCGCTGTGACTAGCGCGATTGGATCGAACGGAGAAGGGATTATCAAGCACGAAGGAATTACTTTTTTCGTGCCTGCTTGTCTTCCGGGGGAGAAGGTGCGCTTTCGCGTGCTCAAAGTCAAAGACGGTATCGGATATGGAAAAATAGAGGAGATTTTAACCCCTGCCGAGGAGCGTGTGCGTGAAAAATGCCCCGTCTTTTTGCGTTGCGGTGGCTGTAAGTTGCAACATATGGACTACGGCATGCAGCTGCACTTTAAACAGAACATCGTCAAGGACTGTTTGCGTAAAATCGGGGGCTTAAACATCGACGTAAAGCCGACGATTAAGAGCGATTTTCCTTACGCATACCGCAACAAATTGCAATTGCCCGTAGGGGTGGATAAAGAGGGGAATACCGTAATCGGGTTCTATGCCGAACGTTCGCACCGTATCGTGCCGACGGACAGCTGCGCCATTCATCCCGAGTGGGCGGAAAAGCTGATTGGCGTAATCAAACGCTACTGCATGGAATGGGGAGTTAAAGGCTACGATGAGGAAAGAAAAACAGGCGTTTTGCGCCATATCGTGGCGAGGGAAATCGGTGGGAAATTCTTACTTACGCTGGTGTGCATAAAAAAGAGCCTGCCGGCTCTGCCTTACCTTATTGAACAGCTGTCGGGGTTGTTCCCCGTCTTCACGCTGTATATCAATGTGAACGACAAGGACACCAACGTTATCCTTGGAAAAGAGTTTTATCTCGTACATGGTAGCCCCGTTTACGAGGATATCGAGCAGGGGATTTTGTACGAGGCAGGTCCGCAGACCTTTTTACAGGTCAATGAAAACGTGCGTTCCAAGCTGTATAACGCCGCCATCAAATCGGTGATTGAAACGGGGGACGAGGTGGTCATCGACGCCTATTCGGGCGGCGGCCTATTGACGGCGATGCTGGCAAAGCGCGCAAAGCGAGTGTACGGCATCGAGTTAGAGCCAGAGGCGGTGGCTTGCGCCGATTCCTTAAAGGAAAAGAACGGCTTAAAAAACATGATGAATATTTGCGGCTACGTAGAGGAAAAGCTCGCAGGCGTGATGAAGGCGGAAGAAGGCGAAAAATTGCGCCTGATCCTCGATCCGCCGAGAGCAGGAATTCACCGCAGTGTTTTAAAGGCGTTATTAGAAAGCGGGATTCCGTCGCTGACGATCATCTCGTGCAACCCGTCGACTTTGGCGCGTGATTTGGGAATTTTAACAGGCAGACTGATAGAAAAAGAGGGCTCGAATGGAGAGCTGATTAAAAACCCTGCTTACGAGGGCGTAGCAGACGATGAAACCCTGCCCGGCTACTACGAACCGATAAAGATTCAACCGTATGATATGTTTCCCCAAACAAAACACGTAGAAACCTTGGTTTGCCTTGCACGCAAGGCGGACTAAAATATTTTCACAGCCCACGGGAGAGCTTTTGCTCGCAAAGTGGGAGAGTGAAAATATTTTAGTGTTTTACGAGTAAAACGGAAACGAAGGGTTCAAGTGTTTTCGTTCGCCGTCGGCGCGAGACGAACTTACATTCCGCAACGCGGGATATATTTTCCTCAAACAAAACACGTTGAAAGTGTCGTTTGTCTGACGAGAAAGTAAAGGAGAAAATGATGAAACGAATTATTGGTTCAAAATTTAACAATATTTTTAGGTGTGTTGATATGCTTTGTTTAAATCTTGGGAATGACATTCAGGATGACGAAGGACATGTTTATCCCGAGTATAGTTTTCATGTTCAAACCTCTTGGAGATTTGTAAAAGGCGAGATAATCCTACTCGCATCCAGAGATATTTATTTGCCACAAGATGAAGCGTTAGACAATGGGTACTACGATTACGACGAGCAAAGCACACAAAAAGAGATAACCGCAACATCGAGCGTTTTTGATGTTGCCATGCACAACTTCGAAAAGCATTTTGAAAATGCAACCGTTAAAAGTTTTGATATAAGTCCTTTGGGAGATTTGCGCATTGATTTTACAAACGGCGTTTATTTTGAGACGTTTACGCCATCAGCACGAAAGTGCGAAGAATGGAGATTTTTACCTCCCGGAGAAGAAGATCATTTTGTAGTTTTTGATGTATAAAGTGAGACTTTAAGGTCTTACAACCCCCATTTTTGACTGATTTTTATACCTTTTGGAGTCTTGACCCACGTCGAGTCCGTCGTTTGTCTCACAAGGAGGTAATTATGTTTATACCACGTTCAGAAAAGCAAGGAAGCGCCTATTTTGAATTTCAGTATTGCAAAAAAGAGTGGAATATAAAGAAGTTGTCGAAAAAAGGATATTCTTTTTGGGAAAAGGATTCTTTGCTTGTTCATGTTGATTACGATAGGGATTTTTTTGAAAATTACGGCGGTTATTTAGAGACTCCTGATGGAACGCAAAAACTTGACTCCTACGGTGTCAATTACTACACAAAAGAGCAGACGTTCGTAATTATTGAGCAAATAAAAAATGATAAGCCACAAGAATTTGACGTATTGGTTACATGGCTTGAAAAAGCAGCAACCGAATATAATGGATTCTTTTTCTTGGGAATTTGAGACTTTAAGGTATTACACCACCCCCGCTTTTCGACCATTTTGAAACCTTTTGGAGTCTTGACCCACGTCAAAAGGGTCGTTTGTCTGACAAGGAGATAATTATGGAGTTTAGCGAAATTTATAAAAGAGTTTTTGAAATCAATCCCAGCTTGAAAGACAAGATTGAAAACGAAAGGAAAGACTTTTGCGTTATTAACTTTCATGAGTATTTAACGCTTGGATTTGATGATGATTATATTGATGTCAATCATGGATTCACGCATGCGCATCTTGATGGAGCGGATAACAAGCTATTTTTTGATATTATTCAAGGAAATATGGTTTTTGTGCAAGACACGCGAAAGTTTTCAATAAGAATGTTTTCCTTATTGCAACCCTGGAATTTGAAAATAATGAGCAAACAAAAATTTGAAACTAAAAAAGCTTCACTTATGAAGAAGAAGTATTTGCGCATATATACAGCAAATGAAATCATAAAAAGAAACGAAAAGTGAGACTTTAAGGTATTACACCACCCCCGCTTTTCGACCATTTTGAAACCTTTTGGAGTCTAGACCCACGTAGAAACCTTGGTTTGCCTTGCACGCAAGGCGGACTAAAAAACGGAGAGAAGAAAGAGATGGAAAAGAAAATAAACAATATCTTATTGTTTACCGCGAAGGACGGAACACAGCTGACGTTTAAGGTGTTGTTCACTTTCCATAGCGAGCGATTCAATAAAGACTACGCAATCTTCTACAACGAAGCGGACGAAGAACAAATCATCGTCTATTCGTTCACCGAAGACAACGTTTTGTCTTTGGTGGAAACGGAAGAAGAGTACGAAGAAATCGACCGCGCGGTGGATGCTTTCGCGGAAGAAGAAGCGATTACAAAGGAATAAAGGGCGCGCTAACGAGTTTGATGCAAATTTGGCTCTTCTTCAGCGACCTACAAATAAATACTACTTATCAAAAGGAGAAAAAATATGATCTTTGACACCTTAAAAAATTGCGAAAAATATTACGGCGTACACAGCGGCTTTGCGCAGGCGTTTGATTTCATCAAAAAAGCAGTGGAAGAAAACTACGCAGTCGGCAAATATGAAATCGACGGCAGAAAAATCCACGCCAGCGTGCAAGAATATAACGGCAAAGCCGAGGCGGACGCAAAATACGAAGGACATAGAAAATATATTGACATTCAATACATCGCTTGTGGGGCGGAATACATGCAGGTTGTAGACGTCCAAAAAGCAACGTTGAAGACGGACTATAACGAAGAAAAGGACGTCGAATTTTATCACGACTGCGATAAAGCAGGAAAAATCCTTGTAGAGGCAGGTGAGTACGGGATTTTCTTCCCCAACGATATCCACAAACCGGCTCTTGCTGTTGACGGCAATTCTGCTCCTATCAAAAAGATTTTGGTAAAAATCGCGCTCTAAATAGGCGCGAACTGGCGTTTATAATCCGTCAAAATAAAAAGGAGAAAAACATGAAAAAGATTGTTTTAATTGGCGATTCTATCAGAATGGGCTACGATAAGTACGTTAAAGACGCGTTGAGCGGAACTGCCGAAGTGTTTTATCCTGCCGACAATTGTCGATTTGCCGTACACCTTTTACGCTATATGCACGAATGGAAAGCAAGGGGGAACTGGGGTGATGACGTTGATCTCGTGCATTGGAACGCAGGGCTTTGGGATGCGCTCGAATTATTCGGGGACGAGCCACTTACCTCTCTTTCTTATTACGGCGAAGCGATTGCTAGGATAGACAAAAGACTTCGTATGCTGTTCCCGAAAGCAAAACTCGTGTTCGCAACGTCGACTACTGTAAACGAAAAAATCGCTAACCCTGACTTTATGCGCCACAACGCAACCATCGAAAAATATAACGAAGTTGCGCTGCGCGCTTTGGAGGGAACGGATACCGTTATTAACGATTTGTATCCGCTTACGGCATCCCTTCCGGAATCGTATCATTCCGACTGGGTGCATTTCTACACGCCGGAAGGCACGGAACAGATCGGCGGCAGAGTTTTGTCCGTGATTTGCGACCTTCTTGATATTAAAGCGGAGCAGGTCAATATCGAAGATTTCAAACCCGAAAATTATTCAAAGAGCAATATCGGTTATTAAGTTATCCATTTTTGTTGGGCGCATTCATTGAATCCCCTCTTGACAACACTTTTGAAAAGGAATATAATAGAAAAAGTGCAAGGCTCTGCCTTGACAATGGAAAATGAAGGAGTTGCTATGGAAAAATACATACTTGCAATCGACCTTGGAGGCATGAGCGCAAAGGGCGCAATTTTCTCCTTAGACGGAGAGCTTTTACAAGAGGATAAGGTAAAGACTTGCGCGGCGTGTGGCTTTGAAGGCACGGTGCAGGATTTGGCTGCGCTTGCCGTGAAACTCGTAGAAAAAGCAGGCGGCAGTATGGACGAGGTTGCCGCAATCGGTATGGGCGCGCCCGGGGTTGTGGACAGCAACGAGGGTGTGATCCTTCGTTGGAGTAATTTCGGCTGGGTGAACGCGCCGCTTGCAGGAAGATTGTCGGAGCTGACGGGTAAACCCGTCTACGTTGCCAACGATGCGAACGTTGCCGCGCTTGGAGAATCGAAATTCGGCGCAACCGCAAAATACCAAAGCAGTATTCTTTTGACCATCGGCACGGGTGTCGGCGGCGGTATGGTGTTCGACGGAAAGTTGATCGAAGGATTCAGAAGCGCAGGCGCAGAGTTGGGGCATATCACCATTCGAGAGGGCGGCTTGCCCTGTGCTTGCGGACGTCGCGGCTGTTATGAAAAGTACGCATCGGCAACTGCGCTTATTCAGCAGACCCGATCGGCGATGGCGGAAGATTTGAACAGCGAGATGTGGAAAATTGTAGAAGGAAAAATGGAGAAGGTGGACGGCAGAACGGCGTTTGCGGCGGCAAGGCTCGGTGATAAAACGGCGGAAAAAGTCGTTCGTCAATTCGTGGGCTATCTGTCTGAAGGGATTGCCGACTTCGTCAATATTTTGCGACCCGAAGCAATCGTCTTAGGGGGCGGAATTGCGAACGAAGGTGAGGCTCTGTTTGCTCCCCTTCGCGAAGCGGTGGATTCCAGGACGTATATCGCGATGGACATCGTACCCCTCAAAATCGTAGGCGCAAAGCTTGGCAACCGAGCAGGCGTGTACGGCGCGTACGCCTTAGCAAAAAGCAAACTCAGCCCTTCTAGCGAATGTGGCAAGCAATAAAGCGGATGAGGAAAAAAATCATGCAAAAAATTGCAAGTTTTCAGGTCAACCACGACCTCTTGGAAAAGGGAATGTATATCTCTCGTATCGACGGGGACGTGGTCACCTACGACGTAAGAATGAAAAAGCCGAACGGCGGGGATTACTTTAACATGAGCGCCGCCCACACCTTAGAGCATTTGTTTGCGACCTACGCTCGTAATTCTGCGTGGGGAAACGAGGTGGTGTACGTAGGGCCGATGGGCTGTCGTACGGGGTTTTATCTGCTCCTTCGCGCGTCCGTATTGGCAGAGAACGCCATTCGTTTGGTGCAGGAGAGTATGGCGTTTGCACGTGATTTTGCAGGGGAAATCCCCGGCAATACGAAGGTGGAATGTGGTAATTACCTCGACCACGACTTGGCTGGCGCAAAGGCGCTTGCCGCAGATATGGCTACCGTTTTAGACGGCTGGCAACCTCAGGACCTGCAATACAAGGTCTGATAGGCAAAAATGGTGTTGTTGTTAACAACACAACTGCAAAAAAATCCAAAAATGTTTTCGTTTATCCCATTGACAAGTCGATAAAAAAGGGGTATAATAGTGCATAAGATGATAAGACTGGAGTATTTCGGCCTTAAAGGAGAATAAAGAATGAGCTACATCAAAGACGAATTTTTGTTAAAAACAAAGACGGCGCAAAAGCTGTACTTTGGATATGCAAAGGATATGCCGATTTTCGACTATCATTGCCACCTTCCCGAAAAGCAGATTTTGGAAAACAAGCCTTTCTCGGACGTATTTGAAATCTGGTTGGCTGGCGACCACTATAAGTGGCGCTTGATGCGTAACTACGGCGTGGACGAGCGTATGATTACGGGCGATGCAACCAACAAGGAAAAGTTTGTTGCATACTGCAAGACGCTGGGCACGGCGTTTGGCAACCCCCTCTACCATTGGTCGCAGGTGGAACTCAAAGACTTCTTCAACTGCGAGCTGGAAATCAACGAGGAGAACGCAGAACAGATTTGGGACTGGTGCAACGAATACATTCGTTTGAACAACATCACGCCTCAGTCGTTGATTGAAAAATCCAACGTAAAATACCTGTTCACGACCAACGAAGCGTTCGACGATTTGTCCACCTTCGAGGCGATTGCGAAGAAGGACTACGCATTCAAGGTATACCCTGCTTTCCGCGCAGACAAGCTGATGGGCGTAGAGATGGCGGCGTACAACGACTTTATCGCAAAGGTAGAGGCGCTCACCACGAAGATTGAGGATATGGACGCTTTGGAAAAGGCAATTGAAACCCGTTTGCAGGCATTCCTTGCGGTAGGCTGTAAAGCAACCGATATCGCTCTTGAGAACGTATACGAAATTTCCTCCCGTGAGGATGCGGAAGCGGTCTTCAAAAAACGTCGCTCGGGCGCAATGGTCACGGACAAAGAAGCGGAAGTGTTCAAGGGCTACTTGACCTATTTCCTCTTCAAGCTGTACGCAAAATACGGTTTGGCTACCGAATTGCACGTAGGCGCAATGCGTAACAACAACACGAAGATGTTTGGCGTGCTTGGCGCAGACACCGGCTTTGACAGCATTTCGGAATTCAACAGCATTCACAACATGTCCCGTCTGTTTGACAGATTGAACAATGAAAATGCTCTGCCTAAGACGATTGTCTTCAATTTGAACCCGAAGATGAACTCGGAGATTATGACGCTCATTGGTTGCTTCCAAGACAGCGTAGCAAGAGGTAAGTTGCAATTCGGTCCTGCTTGGTGGTTCTTGGATAACAAAGTGGGCATGGAAAGACACCTTGAGGATATGACGGCTACGGGGCACTTGGGCGCATTCGTCGGTATGTTGACGGACAGCCGTTCGCTCCTTTCCTATCCTCGTCATCATTATTTCAGACGCATCCTTTGCAACTACTTGGGCAATATGATGGAAAACGGAGAAATGACCACCGACCTTGCATTCGTAGGCAAAGTGGTACAGGATATTTCTTATAACAACGCTGTGGCGTATTTGGAGGTAGAATAAAAATGGATAAACTTATTCCCGTTGTCGTAATTAAAGAACTTTCCGAAACGGAAAAAGTAATGAAAGCATTGCGTAATCACGGCATCAACTGCGCGGAGATTACGTTTAGAACGGCTTGCGCGGCGGAAGCGATTGCGCTTGCGTGCGAAAAATTCCCCGATATGAACGTCGGCGCAGGCACGGTTATCAACGGCGAGCAATGCGAGGCTGCTTTGCAGGCTGGCGCAAAGTTCATCGTTTCCCCCGGTTTGTCCGTGGACGTTGCAAAGATTTGTAAGTTCCGTGGCGTGCCTTACTATCCCGGTTGCGTAACCCCCACCGAGATTATGCAGGCAATCGAGCTGGGTATCAACGTCGTTAAATTCTTCCCTGCAAACGTATACGGCGGTTTGAAGGCGTTGAAGGCGTTGGCTGCTCCGTTCCCTCAAATCAAGTTCATTCCTACGGGCGGCGTAGACAGAGCAAACCTCGACGAGTTCCTTGCGTTTGAAAAGGTATACGCAGTAGGCGGTAGCTTTATGGTAAAAGAAGCTCTCGATAAATGGGAAGCAGAGAATAAATAACAGAGTTATTTAAAGTGAATTGCCTGTCGGCGTGCATTGTTGCAAGACAACGTGAATTGGCTTGCGATGCAAGCCGTGAAAAGCAAGGCGTTGCCTTGCGTTGTGGAATATTCCATAACGACCGTTATGGCGGTCAATTCACAAAAAACAAAGTTTTTTAATTCACGACGGTTTACCGTCAATTCACGCGCAGTATTGCGCAATTCACTATAAAAAATTATTAGGAGAAAATATTATGAAAGTTATTACTTTAGGCGAATTGATGTTGCGTCTTGCACCCGAAGGCTACACCCGTTTCGTACAGGCTGAAAAGTACGGCGCTACCTACGGTGGTGGCGAAGCAAACGTTGCCGTTTCCTTGGCAAACTACGGCGTAGACGCGGCGTTTGTAACCAAGCTCCCTTCCCATGAAATTGGTCAGGCGGCTGTAAACTCTTTGAGAAAGTTCGGCGTTGACACCTCGAAGATCGTTCGTGGTGGCGCGCGCGTTGGTATCTACTACCTCGAAAAGGGCGCAAGCCAACGTCCCAGCAAGGTTATCTATGACCGCGCAGGCTCGGCATTTGCTCTTTCCAAGACGGAAGAATACGACTGGAACGCAATCTTTGAAGGTGTGGACTGGTTCCACTTCACGGGTATTACCCCGGCTCTTGGCGCAAACGTTGCTGAACTCACCGAAGAGGCTTGTAAGGCAGCAAAAGCAAAGGGCGTGAAGATTTCCTGCGACCTCAACTACCGCAACAAGCTGTGGACGAAGGCAGAGGCTCGTGAAACGATGACCAAGCTCATGCAGTACGTAGACGTTTGTATCTCCAACGAGGAAGATGCGCACGACGTATTCGGCATCACCGCAGAGGACACCGACGTTACGAGCGGTAAGTTGAACAAGGCGGCTTATGAATCGGTTGCTCGTCAGCTGAAGGATAAGTTCGGTTTCAAATACGTAGCAATCACCTTGAGAACTTCCCTCTCCGCAAACGACAACAAGTGGGCTGGTATGCTGTATGACGGCGAAAAGGCGCATTTCTCGAAGGAATACTTGATGCACATCGTAGACCGCGTAGGCGGCGGCGACTCTTTCGGCGGCGGCTTGATTTACGCCCTTCTGAACGGTTATGATTGCCAGAATGCAATCGAATTTGCGGTAGCGGCAAGCTGCTTGAAGCACTCCATCGAAGGCGACTACAACATGGTTTCCGTAGACGAAGTGAAAAAGCTGGCTGGTGGCGATGCAAGCGGACGCGTGCAGAGATAATCAAAAAAGGAATTCAATACGGACACGGTGCCTCCAAATTTGATTTGGGGGCACTTTTTCTTATCTTATCGGTGTAAACTTTTTACGGGTTGGGCATATAATAACTACGGAGCGAAAAAAAAGGAGGAAGATAGATGAATCCGTTTCATGAAAATCCAAGGCCCATTTGTAAAAGTTTGCAAAGCTTTAAGGAGATGTATCCCCAGGCGTACAACAAAATGGAGGTTGACCCGTACACCAAGACCCGTATCATCTTAATGAACGGTACGGAATTTGAGGCGAACTGGTTTTCTCATCAGTTTCAACGGCATACCGACGACAACGATTTGCGCAGAGAGCTGGCGCTTGCCCGAGAGGTGGAAAAACAACAACAGTTGAAAATATCCCTGCTCAAGCCCTGCACGGAAAGCGCGTTAGAGCATACCATCGGCTACGAGCAGTTGGCGGTGGACTTGACCGCAGAACTTGCCAAGCGAGAGCCCGATTGCTACGTGAAAAAGGCGTTTGATTTTGCGCTGCTAGAGGACTTTGACCATTTGTACCGCTATGCGAATCAGTTGGAAATGGAGCAAGGCGTGCTGGCAGAACGGCTGGTGGGTAGATATACGGAGATTATGCCGGGCAGACCGACGATTGCCCATCACCGTTTCCCGAAGGACAACATCCGTCGTTGTATCGACAGCAAGACCGCCGACAAGCAGACGGTGCTTTCCACGATGATTATCACGGCGGCGGAGCAGCAGACGATGAACTACTATATGAACATCACGAACTTTGCCAAGAACGACGCCTCGCGTAGGCTGTATCAGGAGATTGCTCTGGTCGAAGAGGAGCACGTCAGCCACTACGGCTCTTTGATGGACCCGAACGCGACTTGGCTGGAAATGCTGTTATGGCACGAATACGTGGAATGTTATCTGTACTGGTCGTGCTATATGACGGAAACGGATGCGTACGTCAAACAGCTGTGGGAGCAGAACTTTGAAATGGAGCTTGCCCACCTGCACAAGGCGGCGGAACTTTTGAAAAAGTACGAAGGCAAGGAATGGCAGCAAGTCATTCCCGACGGAAACTTCCCCAAGCCTCTTTCGTTGCACGAAAATATCAGCTACGTCAGGGATATTTTGGGCAGCACGGTGCAGTATACAACCGTGAAAGAGGACTACGAGAAAGTGGACGCTCTGCCGTCCGATGCGGATTTTTATTTCTTCCAAAAGACGATTGCGCCCAGCGTGTCCGAAGTGCCGTCCCACAACGTTATCAACAACCACATTCGTCGGGCAGGTAAGGATTACCGATACGAAACCAAGCCCAACCCCGTCCGCGAACTGCGTTGCCGCACCGAGGACAATACCGACGTGGGCAGAAAAGCAGGCGCAGCGCCGTCCACGGGTTTTATCTGCAACGATTGCTGAAAATAGCAAAAAAAGCCTTCCGCCAGGAAGGCTTTTTATCATAGCGGCTTGACAAACCGACGCCGAATTGCTATACTAATGATAATTATAGTATTAGGATTAGTAGAATATGAGGCGTTTTTTTGGCTACTATAAGCCGCACAAAAAGTTATTTATTTTGGACTTGATTTGCTCCTTCTTAATCTCCGTGGCGAATATGTTTTACCCGATGATCGCCCGTGAAATTATGCAGGCGGTAGAGGTGAAGAATTTGCAATTCATCATCACTTGGGCGATTGTTTTGGGTGGGATTTACCTCTTAAAATGCTTGCTGACCTTTATCGTGGGCTACTGGGGGCACGTGTTGGGCGTGCGGATTCAGGCGGATATGCGCCGGGATTTGTTCCGTCACATTCAGACCTTGCCCTTCTCCTTCTTTGACGAGAATAAGACGGGTAGCGTAATGTCCCGCTTGACCTCGGACCTTTTTGAAGTGTCCGAGCTGGCGCACCACGGACCGGAGGATTTGTTCAATTCCTGTCTGTCGATTATAGGGGCGCTGTTGATGCTCACCTTTATCAACGGCTGGCTGGCGCTTGCGGTGCTCTTGTACATTCCGTTGATGATTTTGTTTGCAGGCTTTGCCCGTACTAGAATGAATACGGCGTTTACCAATTCCCGTATTAGAGTGGCGGATTTGAACGCGGAAATCGAATCCTCGCTGACGGGTGTGCGCATCACCAAAGCGTATAACGCCAAGGCAACCGAGTGCCAAAAATTCGACTTTGTCAACGGCAGATTTAAGGACGCAAGAAGCGATGCTTACAAGGCGATGGGCTTATTTCAAGGGGGCATGTCCTTGTTTAACGACCTTTTATACCTGCTTGCGCTGGTGTTTGGCGGCTTGATGTTCTACTTTGGGCAGATTGCCGTAGAGGATTTTACCGCTTACATACTGTTCATCACGCAGCTGCTTGCGCCCATACGCACGCTGGTCGTGCTGTTTGAGCAAATTCAAGACGGTATGACGGGCTATAAGCGTTTCTGCGAGGTAATGGACACCCCCGGCGAATACGAGCCGGAAACCCCCGTACAATCGGAAATGGAAGGGGACGTCGTGTTTGAAAACGTCAGCTTTTCCTACAAGCAAGAGGAGAGCGAGGAAGTCTTGAAGGGGATTTCCTTCACCGCAAAGCAAGGACATACGGTGGCGCTGGTTGGTTCTTCAGGTGGCGGTAAGACGACGATTTGCCACTTAATTCCTCGATTCTACAAACGGGACGGCGGCGTGATTTCCATCGGCGGCACGGACATAGACGCCGTTTCCAGCGAAACGTTGCGCGCAAAGATCGCCTTGGTGGCGCAGGACGTCTTCCTGTTTGCAGGCAGTATCAAGGACAACATTTTGTACGGCTCGCCGAACGCAACCGACGAAGAGGTGATAGCGGCGGCAAAGCGCGCCAACATTCACGATTTCGTGATGGGCTTGCCTGACGGCTACGATACCGAAGTAGGCGAACGAGGCGTAAAGCTTTCCGGTGGACAAAAACAGCGTATTTCTATCGCGCGCGCGTTCTTAAAAAACCCGTCCATTCTCATTTTGGACGAGGCGACCAGCGCTCTCGATAATATGACGGAAATGCAGGTGCAATCGGCGCTGTCCGAGCTGTCGAAAGGCAGAACGACGATTGTCGTAGCGCATAGACTTTCCACGGTAAAGAATGCAGACGAGATTTTGGTGGTGGAAAACGGCTTGATTACGGAAAGAGGCACGCACGATGCCTTGGTGGAGCAGGGTGGCTTGTACGCCGAATTATACCGATATCAATTCCGAAATTTGTAAAAATCAGGGGTTGACAAATGTACGATAATATACTATAATATAAATAATCTAAATTAGGAGGCTATTTATTATGAAGAAATTTCTTAGCTTGATTTTAGCGGCTATGGCTGTATGTTCCGTATTTGCTTTCGCTGGTTGCAAAGATAATAAATGCGACGATTGTGAAACTACGGAAAAAGTAAAAGTGTACAAAGATTCTAAGGATAAGGAACATGAATTGTGCCCTTCCTGCTACGCTAAGAGAGCTGCAGACAATATTCTTGGCGGCTTGCTTGGTTAATCAAGATAAAATAAAACGGACGGTAAGAACCGTCCGTTTTTTTGTTGTGATTTTTACTTAGAATTCGATTTTTTCCTGCACGTAGCGGATTGCCTCGTCGATCGAAACACGGATTTGTTCCATCGTGTCGCGGTCGCGCACGGTAACCGTGTTGTCTTCCAGCGTTTGGAAGTCAATCGTCACGCAGAAAGGCGTACCGATTTCGTCCTGACGGCGATAACGCTTGCCGATAGAGCCGGTGACGTCGTAGGTTGCAGGGAATTTCTTGCACATCTGCAGGTATACTTCGTCTGCCTTTTCGGAAAGGTTTTTCTGCAAAGGCAGTACCGCGCACTTGTAGGGCGCAAGAGCAGGGTGCAAACGGAGTACCGTTCTCACGTCGTTCTTTTCTGCGTCAACCACTTCTTCGTCGTAAGCGTCCGTCAAGAATGCGAGCACGACACGGTCCGCACCCAGCGAAGGTTCGATAACGTAGGGTACGTATCTTTCGTTTGTGACGGGGTCGGTGTATTCGATGGGCTTGCCACATTCCTTTGCGTGCTGGGACAGGTCGTAGTCCGTTCTGTCTGCGATACCCCAAAGCTCGCCCCAACCGAATGCGAAGTTGTACTCAAAGTCGGTGGTCGCCTTGGAATAGAAGCACAGCTCCTCAGGGCTATGGTCGCGAAGGTGCAGGTTTTCCGCCTTCATACCGAGGGACAACAGCCAATCACGGCAGAAATCCTTCCAGTATGCAAACCATTCCAAATCTGTGCCGGGCTTGCAGAAGAATTCAAGCTCCATCTGTTCGAACTCACGCGTACGGAAGGTGAAGTTGCCGGGGGTGATTTCGTTACGGAAGGACTTACCGATCTGTCCGATGCCGAAAGGCACGCGAAGACGAGAGGAACGCTGTACGTTTGCAAAGTTCACGAAGATACCCTGCGCCGTTTCAGGACGAAGGTATACGGTGTTCGCGCTGTCCTCGGTAACCCCTTGGAAAGTTTTAAACATCAGGTTGAACTTTCTAATCGAGGTAAAGTCGGAATTGCCGCAAACGGGGCAAACGATTTTATGCTCGTTAATAAACGCCTCTAAAGCGTCGTTATCCATGCTCTCTACGGACACGTCCAAGCCCTTTTTCTCGACGTATTTTTCAACGAGGTCGTCTGCTCTATGACGGGACTTACAGGACTTACAGTCCATAAGAGGGTCGGAGAAACCGCCCAAATGCCCCGATGCCTGCCAGGTACGGGTGTTCATCAAAATGGCGCAATCTACGCCTGTATTGTGGGGGTTTTCTTGGATGAATTTCTTCCACCAAGCTTTTTTAACGTTGTTTTTCAGCTCTACGCCGAGAGGACCGTAGTCCCAAGTGTTTGCAAGACCGCCGTAGATTTCGCTGCCGGGATAAATAAAGCCGCGGGTTTTACAGAGGGAAACCAGCTTTTCCATTGTAACCGCTCTTTTTTCTGCCATGGTAATTCTCCTTACAAAAATGTTATCTTCCATATTGTAGCATTTTTTTTTGCGTTCGTCAATAATTCAAAGGGCGTTTCCTTAGATTTTCAGTTTTTTGAACAGGAAAGGTACGAGTAGGGTTGCTGTCAGTACGGTCAGGAAGTATTTCACGAACTTCCAACCGATGAGTTCCAAAAATGCAAAGGGCAACAACGAGAACGCGCCGAACACAACCCCTACGCAGCCAACGCCTATCAGCAGGCGAAGGACGCGGTTTTTCCAACTGGTTGTGTCGGTAAAGCCGATGAACTTTTCTTCGATAGGCAGAGCAATTGTGCCTGCAATCATCATCCCTGCTTGTTCGAAGGTGGATTTGGTGGGAATGAAAATCATAATGAGGATGGAAATGACGGAAAAACCTGCCAAAATCCAGTATTTTTTATCCTTAAATTGTTCATATAATAAATCCCAAATGATTGCAAACATAATCCCCAACGCACAGCCACAGAGGGTGTCCGTTAAATAGTGAACGCCAAGGTAAATTCTCGACCACATAACGCAGAGCGTTATGATAGGCGCAACAATCCACAGCCAGCTCTTGCGGAAATGGGAGGCAAATCCAAAGGTGATGCCGGCGACTCCTTGGCTGTGTCCCGAAGGGAAGGATTCGTAGGGTTGCAGTTTCATCGTGTCTACCAGCCCTGTCATTTCCACTCGGTTGACGTGTCCCATCATATACGGACGGGGCCTAGAAATCAAGCCCTTCAACCCTGCGTTGACAGTCATGGAGGTAAAGGAGATAACGGCAAGCCGTTCCCCCAGTTTTTTAGAAACCAGCCAGTACGCCACGCAGATCAATACGACCATAAAGAGGGGCTCTCCAAAAAACGAGAAGAAAGCGGCAACGACGTCTAAAAACGGGTTGCGAATATTTTCAAAAAATTTCGATACGGCAATATCCATTGTATATAACCTTCCAATAAATTTACGCCTAAACGGCGGTTTTGTTTAGTATACCATATTTTTTTAAAAAAGGGAGGATTTTTATAAAAAAAACGAAAAAAAATTCAGTCAACCTCTTTCCATTTTCAAAAATATATGTTATAATAGGTGAAACCCCTATGGGGTTTTGGGGAAAGTAGAGAGAGATTTGTACAAAAAGGAGAAAGAAATGCTTTCGGATATTGAGATTGCAGAGAGTGCGAAACTGCAAGACATTCGCGATATTGCTAAAAAAGCAGGGATTGCAGAGAGTTATTTAGAACCGTATGGGAAGTACAAAGCAAAGCTTTGCTTGCCCAAAGACGGGGAAAGAAAAGCAAAGCTGATTTTGGTGACGGCAATCAATCCTACTTCCTCTGGCGAAGGAAAAACAACCGTTTCCATAGGGCTTGCAGACGGCTTACAAAAAATTGGTAAAAAAGCTTGTCTTGCCTTAAGAGAACCCTCCCTCGGGCCTGTGTTTGGTATCAAGGGCGGCGCGGCTGGCGGTGGCTACGCGCAGGTGGTACCGATGGCGGAGATCAACCTGCACTTTACGGGCGACCTGCATGCAATCACGGCGGCGAACAACCTCTTGTGCGCGCTGATGGATAACCATATCTTCCGTGGCAACGCCTTGAATATCGATATCAACAACATCTATTTCCACCGTTGTATGGATATGAACGAGCGCCAGCTCATCAACGTTACGACAGGTGGCAAGGGCAGAGGTGTAGAAAGGGAAGACCATTTCGACATCACCGCGGCAAGCGAGGTAATGGCGGTGCTTTGCCTTGCGACGGATATTGACGACTTAAAACGCCGTTTGGGCAACATTATCGTTGGCTTGAATACGGACGGCGAATACGTGCGCGCAAAGGATATCCCCGGTGCGGTTGGCTCGATGGCGGTCCTTTTGAAAGAGGCGATGAAACCCAACCTTGTACAGACCTTGGAAGGCACGCCTGCCATCATTCACGGTGGCCCGTTTGCGAATATCGCCCACGGCTGTAACAGCGTGCAGGCGACCTATGCGGCGATGAAGATTGCCGATTACGCCGTTACCGAGGCTGGCTTTGGCGCAGACCTTGGCGCGGAGAAGTTCTTGGACACCAAGGGCCGTGCGGCGGGTATTGAGCCTGACTGCGTGGTTATCGTGGCTACGGTAAAAGCGCTGAAATTGCACGGTGGAGCGGCGAAAGAAACGCTCGGAGAGGAGAATCTTACGGCGCTTGCGGCAGGTATGCCCAACCTCTTAAAACATATTGAAAACATCAAAAACGTATATAAGAAACCCGTGGTCGTGGCGATGAATCGCTTTGCGACCGATACGCAGGCGGAAACGGACTACGTCATCGAAACGGTGCGCGCGGCAGGTTCCGTAGCAGTCTTCACCGACGTCTTCTTGAAAGGTGGCGAGGGTGGTATGGCGCTTGCGGAAGAAGTGGTAAAGGCGTGCGAAATCCCTTCGAAAATGGAGTACGCGTACGATCTTAACGACGGTATTTGCAAGAAAATCAACGACGTCGTACAGAAAATTTACGGTGGCGAAGGCGCGGATTTTTCAGAAGAAGCGCTTGCGAAAATCGCAGACATCGAGGCGAAGGGCGAAGGGAATTTGCCTGTCATTATAGCCAAAACACAATATTCGCTTTCGGACAATGCCGAGCTGTTGGGACGGCCCTCGGGCTTTAGAATCTTCGTCAAGGACGTTGTCTTGAAGGGCGGCGCAGGCTTTATCGTTGCCATCGCGGGTAAGATTATGTTGATGCCCGGCTTGGGCGCGCATCCTGCGGCGGAGAAGATAGACTTGCTGTCCGACGGAAGTATAATAGGACTTTCTTAAACAGCGTAGATACTTCACAATTCACGACCAACGGTCAATTCACGAAAGCCACAGGTTTTCAATACATATACAGTAGGTTTTATATGAAAATTATCGAAGAAACAAACTTTATCGAAAAAATCATCAACGAGGACATTCGTGAGGGGAAAGTAGAGGCGATACAAACTCGTTTTCCCCCCGAGCCGAACGGCTATTTGCATATCGGGCATATCAAGAGTATGCTTGTCAACTTCGGCACGGCGAAAAAGTACGAGGGCAAATGCAACCTCTTCTTTGACGACACGAACCCTTCCAAGGAAAAGACGGAATTCGTAGACGCTATCCGCAAGGACATCGAGTGGGTGGGCTACGAATGGGCAAAGGAAGTGTACGCTTCCGACTTTTTCGAGAAGATTTACGCCTATGCAGAGCAGTTGATTTTGGACGGCAAAGCGTTCGTCTGCGACCTCACGGGCGAGGAAATCAGCGCAACGCGCGGCAGTCTTACCGAGGCGGGTAAGGAGAGTCCTTACAGAAACCGTAGCGTGGAAGAAAACTTACAGCTGTTCCGTGAAATGCGCGCAGGTAAGTACGCGGACGGGCAGAAGTGCTTGCGTGCGAAGATTGATATGGCGTCGCCCAACATGAACATGCGCGACCCTGTTATCTATCGTATTTTGCGCGCAACCCATCACCGTACGGGGGATGCTTGGTGCATCTATCCCATGTACGACTTTGCGCACCCTATCTGCGACTATTTGCAGGGGGTTACCCATTCCCTGTGCACCTTGGAATTTGAAGACCACAGACCTTTGTACGACTGGGTGGGTATCAACCTTGGCTTTGCGCCCAAGCCCAAGCAAATCGAATTTGCTCGTCTTGCTATCACGAACACCGTGATGTCCAAGCGCTATTTGAAAAAGTTGGTCGAAGAGGGCCACGTACACGGTTGGGACGATCCCAGAATGCCGACGGTGACGGGGCTTAGAAACCGTGGCGTACCTCCTCAGGCGCTCTTAGATTTCTGCACGAAAATTGGTATCGTAAAGGCGAATTCCGAATGCCAGCTCTCCTATTTAGAGGCTTGTATCCGTGATAACCTGAACGAAAATGCAGAGCGTGCGATGGCGGTAGTCAATCCCTTAAAAATCACGCTGACGAATTACGAGGGAACGGAAACGTTGGAAACGGCAATCCACCCCTTAAAGCCGGAACTGGGTACGAGAAAGGTGCAATTCTCCTCCGAGGTCTACATTGATAGGGCAGATTTTGCGCTTGTTCCTCCCCCTAAATATCAGCGCTTAAAGCCGGACGGCTACGTGCGCTTGAAGGGTGCGTACATCATTCATTGTGATGAAGTGGTGCTGGACGAAAACGGCGAAGTGGCAGAGCTGAAATGCAGCTACGTACCCGAAAGCCGTTCTTCGAACGATACCAGCGGTATCAAGGTAAAGGGCACGATTCAATGGGTAGACGGTAAGACGGGCGTAGACGTGGAAATCCGCAAATACGGCGTACTGTTGAAGGATGCGGAATACGCAGGTCAGGACTTTGGCGAGAGAATGAATCTTGACAGCGAACATATCTTCTACGGCAAGGCAGAACCTTACCTTGCGGAGAGTGAAAACGGCAAGCAATTCCAGCTGATGCGTATAGGCTATTATAAAAAATGCCAAAACGAACAGGGTGGATTGGTGTTATCGGAGATCGTTTCCTTAAAGGATAATTTCAATAAGTAAAAAACGGCTTAGTGGCTCAACTAAGCTGGTGGATATTCCTGAAAGGGAGAAAACATAAGGAGTGAGAGCATGAAATTGGCTACGTTGCTAATCAATTTTAGTACATTTGGCTTCGCGGAATGGAGTGTAGTAGGCGTATTGTCGGTCGCCTCGCTGATTGCGTTTATCTGCGGCGCTAAAAAAGGGTTTTCAAATTTAAAACTGCGTCCTGCGTCATGGGCTTTCGGCTGCGCGGTGTTCCTGTTGTTGGAAAAATCGCTGCGCGACAGCGGTTTCGCGGATGCGCTTAGTTCCATGGAAAATTCTGCGTTGATAAGCTTTATTGTTTCGCTTATTTCGCTGACGATTGCCTTGGTGGCGCGTTGGATTGTCTTTGGGATAATCAGCGTAAGCATTCGTTGCAGTAAAAAGAGAAAACTCAAGCTTGCGGAAGAAATCGAGCGCAGAGAAAAGGAAACGGGTGAGGAAATTCTGCCCGACGAAAACGAAGTCTACAGACCTTTGCCGATCAACGGTAAGATAAAGCCCGGACCTTTGAATCGTCTGTTTGGCGGGATCTTTGCGATGGTAAATACGCTGTTGATACTCTTCACGGCGTTGGCGTTAGTTTTCTTGATACTTAGTGTAACCCCGATGTATGCGAAACTTGGCGTTGTGTACACGGGCAGTTTCGCTGACGTTTGGGGCTTTATGCACACCTATGCATTAGACGTGTTGCTGATTGCGATTGCGTGTGCAATCGTTATCAAGGGCTATCGCGACGGTATTTTGATTGGCGTGAGAAGGCTGGGCATTTGGCTGTTGAAGATTGCGGCGGTGGTTGGTGGTTTCTACCTTCCCTTCTCGCCCTTGGCGGCAGACGGAGCCGTGTTCGGTTTCTTAACGGTGGGAGCGCAAAAGGTAGCCGCGCTCATTCCCCTGCCGGAAATCATTCCGATTGCCGTTACGGAAGCGGTATGCAAGGTGGCGTTTGGTCTTGTGTTGGCGGTGTTGGCGTTCGGGTTAGCGATTCTCATCGGATGGCTGCTTGACAAGCTGATAGAGGCGGTGGACAAATCCCCCGTACTTTGGAGAATCGACGGCTTTATCGGCGCAATCGTATATATTGCCATTGCGGCGTTGGTGCTTGGGCTGATGATTGCGGTGTTGTACGTACTGGAATTCTATGGCGTGTTTGCGGCAAGCCAGTTGTTTACGGAAAGCTCTCCTCTGCTCAGCGGAGCGTTTGGTGTCTGCGACACTCTACTGCGTCCGTTGTTGGAAACCGTGAAGGCATTCTTCACACCATAAAAAATTAAAGCATAAAAACCCCGTTGGTGCATTGGTATCGGCGGGGTTTTTATTTTTTTAAAAAACTTATCAAAAAAGTGGCAGTAGAAGGTCGTTTGGTAAAGGCAGGTGCTTTTGAGTTCTACTACGCAGGAAACGAGGTAATTGCTTTCTCGTACGGTGGTGAAAAATACGTTTATTGTAAAGACGTATTTGGAAATATTACGGCAATACTTGACGGAAGTGGGAACGTTGTAGTAAAATATGATTACGACGCATGGGGCGCGCATAAGATTAAATCGACGTAATAGGGGTGGGAATGATTAAAAAATTCAAAAAAATATTATTATTGTTGGGGTTGATTATTTTTGGCTTGTTTGGAAATGTTGGATGCTCTAACGAAAAACATCTTTTTGATTTAAACAACGAAAAGTATAAATATTTATTCGAGGATGATTTCGGTGAAAATTCTATAACAATAATAAACAATATTGACGAAATGTTGCAACAAAATTTGTTTTCAATTTCCGATTCGACCAAATATAATGATGCGTATTTCTCGAGTAATTATCTTTTGATATTCAGATTCAACACTCACTATTCTGAAAGCGATTTAAAAGTGGAAGATTCAAAAATAATTCAAGATAATATATTATTAATTAATATATCAATTGATTCTCCTGCCGATTATGAAAATAATAGTTTCGATGCGCAGATTTCATCGGAATTGTTACTCGTTGATATTCCAAGAAATAGTATTACAGATATCAATGATTTAAGTGTTGGAATATTGGTAATAAATAATAGATTTAACAATGTGTATTGTTCGGTGTATTATAATTGTAATAGGAGAGAGGACGAATGAAAAAAATATTGCAATTGTTAATGAATATGACGCATCAATAGCAAATGGCGCAATTGGAAATGATAGAGTTATTGATGATTAATATAGGGATTTAAAAGTGTTGTAGACAGATTCGTGAATATCTACTACAAAAAAATAAAAACCCCTCTGTCTGACAGGCAGAGGGGTTTTTATATTGTTAATTTTAAATTAGAATGCTTTGCCTGCGGAGCCAAGCACGTTGACAATCTTGTGCTTAACCATTTCCTTCATCATCGCGCGTGCGTCGCCAAGGTATTGACGAGGGTCGAAATGACCGGGCTGTTCGCTGAAGTGCTGACGAATTGCCGCCGTGAACGCTACGCGAAGGTCGCTGTCGATGTTGATTTTACATACTGCCATCTGCGCAGCCTTTCTCAGTTCGGATTCAGGGATACCGATTGCATCAGGCATGTGGCCGCCGAACTTGTTGACGAGGGCTACCTTGTCCTGAGGAACGGAGGATGCGCCGTGCAATACGATGGGGAAGCCGGGAAGTCTCGCGCCGATTTCTTCCAAGATGTCCAAACGAAGTTTGGGGTCTTGACCGGGCTTAAACTTGTATGCGCCGTGGGAAGTACCGATTGCAATCGCCAAGGAGTCGATACCCGTTCTTGCAACGAATTCTTCTACTTCGTCGGGGGAGGTAAACTGCGCGTCTGCCGCGTCAACGTTTACGTCGTCCTCGATACCTGCCAGCTTACCAAGCTCTGCCTCAACCACAACGCCGTGGTCGTGTGCGTATTCAACTACGCGCTTGGTGATGGCGATGTTTTCTTCCCAAGGATGAGAAGAAGCGTCGATCATAACGGACGTGAAGCCGCCGTCGATGGATGCCTTACAAATATCGAAGTCTGCGCCGTGGTCAAGGTGCATCGCGATAGGAATCTCGTTCGTTTCTACTGCAGCGGCTACCAAGTGCTTTAAGTAGGTAGGGTTCGCGTACTTTCTTGCGCCTGCGGAAACCTGCAAAATTACAGGGGATTTTTCTTCGTTTGCAGCCTCTACGATGGCTTGGATCATTTCCATATTGTTTACGTTGAACGCACCTACTGCGTATTTTTCCGCGTACGCTCTTGCAAACATTTCTTTCGTTGTAACTAAGGGCATTTTAATCTCCTCCAAAAAAATACATATTTTTCGTACTGTTAACCTAACAGATTTGACTCTTGTTAGGCTATTATAGCATAACTATTATCAAAAAGCAAATGAAAAATGAGCGTATATGAAAAAATTTAGCTCTGCGACATAGTCAATTTTCTCTCGCGCGTGCGCGTGATGCGTGCGTGATTTAATATAGATAAAGAATGTAGATAAAGCAGGTCAAGCTATCGATTTGCAAGGCGTTTTATCAGCGAAAAACCCAAGATATTGTGGTAAAATACCCCAAAAAAGTGGCGTTTTCCACAAGCTGAAAAAAAATTGAAAAAATTTGAAAAAACTTGCAAAACACGAGGCAAAACAGATTGACTAAATTTTTGTTTCATACTATAATGAATAGGCAAGTTTGGGAAAAGTCTTGATTTTCACCGTTTTCCCCGTTAAGTTTAGCGGTAAAAACAGGGCGTAATTCTTCAAACGGCAAACACGAAAAAGAAAAAATATACTATTATCAAGGAGTACACGATATGAAAACCTATATGGCGAATGCCCAAACGGTGGAAAGAAAGTGGTACGTAGTAGATGCGGCAGGTCTTACGCTTGGCCGTTTGGCTACGCGCGTTGCTTCCGTTCTTCGCGGCAAGAATAAGCCCACCTACACCCCCAACGTTGACTGCGGCGATTTCGTAATTGTAATCAACACCGACAAAGTAGTTCTTACGGGTAAAAAACTCGAAGACAAATTTTATAGATATCACACTGGTTACATCGGCGGCTTGAAGGAAATCTCCTACAAGAAGTTGATGGCGGAAAAGAGCGACCTTGCCGTATACGAAGCGGTAAAGGGTATGCTGCCCAAGAACAGCCTTGGCAGAGTTATGATTAAAAAGCTCCGCGTATACAAGGGCGCTGAACACAACCACGCTGCTCAGAAACCCGAAGTATTGACCATTGACTAAGGAGAGAAAAAAGTATGGCTAAAACGACTTTGAAAAAGAAACTTCAATTCTGGGGTACGGGTAGAAGAAAGAAGGCGATTGCACGCGTTCGCTTGATTCCCGGTGGCAATGGCACGATTGTTATCAACGATCGCGCATTCGAAGATTATTTCCCTCAGGGTACTTTGCAGTACATCGTTAAGCAGCCCTTGGCGCTTCTTGAAGTAGAGGCTAAGTACGACGTTATGGTAAACGTTGTTGGCGGTGGTTACACCGGTCAGGCTGGCGCAATCCGTTTGGGCGTAGCACGCGCTCTGCTCGAAGCAGAAGAAGGTTGCCGTCCTGCACTTAAGAAGGAAGGCTTCTTGACGAGAGACCCTCGTTCGAAGGAAAGAAAGAAGTACGGCTTGAAGAAAGCTCGTCGCGCTCCTCAGTTCTCGAAGAGATAATATCGACTTTTGTCGAACAAAAAATGCTCAACCACGGTTGGGCATTTTTCTTTGCTTTATACGGTGGAGAGAAAAAATGCAATTTACAATGTGGTCAATATGGCATATTTTATATATGCTTTCGCCGTTCATCATATTTTACATTCTTCACGCCTTATCTAAAAAATGGTCGGATAAAACGAAGAATATCGTCGGGTACGTATTAGGCGGTATCTCCGTTTCCATATTGATTGTGCGAAATATAGACATTTTTGTTCGAGAGGGTTGGGACTTAGAAGTAATCCCTCTGCAGGTTTGCCATATCGGTAGCTTGGTGGCAGGTCTAGCGTTAATTTTCAAGACAAAGTGGTTGCTGTTGACGACTTTTTGTTTCAATATGATCCCCGCTTTTTTAGCGATGGTGTTTGCTGATTCTTTGGCGAACTATGATACGTTATGGAGGATAAGACCGCAAACCTACGTCTGGGGGCATATATTCATCGTCGTATGTGCCTTGTACGGTATATTCATGTATCGTCCGAAATTTGAGAAAAAGGACCTTTATCAATCGCTTATCTTCGTTGGCGGGATGGCGGTCGTGGCAATCCTTTGCAATTCTTTGTTTAGAACGTGGTTTTCTTGGGAGCCAAATTATTTCTACTTATTCAATTATAAGGGAACGCCGCTTAAATTTCTCTATGAAGTACTTCCTGCTTCCGTGTATGGTTGGTTTGAGATCAATTGGTTTTATACAGTCACGCTGCTCGCCGTATTTGTCGGCGTATTTATCGGCATGTATTTCCTTTCGAAATGGATAGTAAAATTCTCGAAGAAATAACAAAAAAAGGAGCACGCAAAGGTGTTCCTTTTTTCGTTATTATATATCCACAGCACACGACGAGCTTTCTTATAACATATAGAGTTCCCAAAAAAGGCGAATTATTTTTTGGGCTTATTCTCGTCCAAGCAAGCAATCCACGCTGACGGATAAAGCTTTGGAAAGCTTGATTAAATTATAAACGCTGGGTTCGCTTTCGTTGTTTAACCATTTATACAGCAGGTTTCCTGAAATTTTGTGCTGTTTTGTCAACACATACTGAGATACCTTTGTTTCCGCCAAAAGACGGCGAAAGCGTTCGCCAAAAGATACCGAGGGTTGAGAAAATTTACAGTTTTCAGGGTAATCATCTATCAATCCCAACAGATAATCGGTGGGACATTCAAAAAAGTCAGCAAATGCTTTTAACGCCTTTGGAGAAGGTAGATGTTCTTCCCTCAATAGCCCTGAAATAGTAGGGCGAGGAACACCCGTCTTCTCGGCAAGTGAGGAGGCGTTCAACGAGTGGATAACCATAAATTCATTCATTCTTTCTGCGAATTTTAACGAGGAAAGCATATTCGACAATTTTCTCCAAAAGTAGACCTTTTTCTACAATATATTCTCATCAATTCTTCGTCAAAAAGCTTGTGATGATTACGAATTGATGATATAATAAACGTATAAATTCCAGCGCGGGAATAAAAAAATTAAAAGAAGGAAAAAGTTATGGAAAAACAAAAAGTAAATAAAGAAGAATTTATTGAAGAACTGTTGTTGGCGTTGAGCGATATTTTTGTCGGCAAAATCACAAAAGAAGAAAGCGGATTAACGATACGTCTTGTTGGTGGACAAGGCTTTGCTTTGACGGTTTGCGAATTGACTAAGTAAAGGGGGAGAGTTTGCCGCGCGCTATCGTTTTCTGCTGTTTGTAAGGCGTTCGTGGCGTAAGAGGTATTCCTCGCAGGCTTTTGCGGAAGGCGTTGGGGGTGTTTCTTTGCTCTCTTGCCCTGAGGAGATGGCGCTGTTTGCAGAGGCGTTTACATCGTTGTTTGCGGCGGTGAATTTCGTGGCAGAGGGAACGCTTTCCGTCTGGAGTTCCGCCGTTTTGGCGGCTTGGGACGAGGGGGATGGGCTGTTGTTTAGCATCGTTTTTAATAAATTCCAAATTGCGAATTGTTCCATAGGCTAAAAAACCTCCTATTTTCAAAAATTTCCTGCAAATTCAGCAAAAAGTCAACTGTTTTTGATTGCAATAATTCACGAATTGATATATAATAGAATATGCGTTAGTATCGTCGGATAATGCTATCTTTCTTACAGAAAGAAGGATTGTTCGGCTGGCAATATCATCAAGGAGTTCTTCAATCTATGGGGAATAAAACGAAAAAGTTTATCAGCTTGTTGGCGGCGACTGTTTTAGCGGGATCGACGCTTGCGATTTCTGCTTGTAGTCCGAAGCCTTACGGCTTAGGCGAACCTCTCACGTTGCCTGAAGCGACGGCAGAGGTGAACTCCAACGGCGGCTTTGCGGTGGAAAAGGGCGGCTACGTTTATTTCATTAACGGTCAAGGATTGTCTTCAGCAGAAAACGTCTACGGCGAAGTGAAAAAGGGTTCGCTAATGCGTATTTCCACGCAGAATTTGACCGATGGCAACTATGACAAGGCGGAGGTAGTAGTTCCTCTGTTGTTCGTAAACGGCAACACCGATTCCGGTATCTATATTCAGGGTGATTACGTATACTTTGCGACGCCCACGACGGATAAGGATTTGGACGGCAACGTGATGTCCTACAAGCTTGATTTCAAGCGTGCAAAATTGGACGGTACGGAGGTTATGTCCGATTACTATTTCCGTACGGAAACGAACAGTGTACAGTATCGCTTTGTGAAAGGCGACGACGGCAAGGTTTACTGCATGTACGTAGAGGACGGCGCTTTGAAGTCCTTCAATACGGAAACCCGCAAGACCACGGTACTCGTAAAGGGCGCGGCAAGCAGCTTTATCTTTGACAAAAAAGACCAAAACAACGACGTCGTATACTATACGATGAACGTGCCCGATAGATTTATCGGTACGGACAAGGCTTCCACCGAGGCGTATACGCAGATCTATCGCGTAAGCGCTACCGCAACGGTAGAAGTGGATGAGGAGAACGCAAGCTATACCGCAAAGGATGGCAATAAGTATTCTAAGACCTACGATTTCGACGAAACGTATTTCAAGGATAAGAACGACGAGGCGAAAGAAGAGGACGAGGATGCTGACCTTCCTTACGATCTTTCCGACTACACGACCTACGGCTACGTAAACCTTGGTGAGTTGGTACTCGACGGTATCGGTGCTTCCGAAAGACCTTTGGTAGTACCCACCGAAAAGACGATGCAGTTCCACGCAGAAGCGGATTACGAAGCGGCGAAGGAAACGACGGATTTCACCGAATTGCTCGGCTATTCCTACACCATTCAGTCCTATGAGAACGGCGGTATCTACTTTACGCGTAGCATGCAGCTGAACGACGGCGGCTCGACAATCAATAGTTTGTACTATCTTGCGGATACGGCTGTAGAGGCAGAAGGCTGGAACACCATTTTGGGTAATAACAGTTTAACGGTAGTTTCCAACAATACGACGAACGCAAGCGCTGCTGCTCTGTTCTATATCGAAGGCGGCGTGCATAAATACTTGTATGTTTCCGGCGATAAGCTGATGCGCGCAACGCAGCCCAGCGAAAACGCAGAGGACGTTACGATTGCAAGAAAGGGCTTTACTTCGAGAAAGCTGTTGTACACGGTAGGCGACTATCTCTACTCCTACACCGAGGACGCAAAGAACCTGTATCGTATCAATTATACGGGTGACGAAGCAGACTATAAGGCGATCTTGGATAACGCGGAATACAAGGATGAACAAATCCTTACCATCGAGTTCAATACCGCTTGGTATAAGCCTGAAATCTTCAACAACGTATTGCTTTATAACAATGCGCAGACCGTCAACGGAAATCCCTATAACTATATCAACGCTGTATCGTTGGGTGTTAAGGATGGCGACACGGTAAGAGCGATGACCACCGAAGAGTTGGTTGCTCGCAACGAAAAGTATGAAGAGGTAATGGACTATATTAGCAACGACGTGGCGGGCGAAAAGAACTTGTCTGCAGCGTTGATGGTATATTTCCGTACCGGCTCGACTGACACGGTGGATGCGCTGTGGGAAGAGTACGGCGAAGACGTATTGTCCGAAAAGGATAAGCAGGAATTCGATGCGTTCGTAGGACACACGCTGTCCGAAAGAAAGCCCGTTTCCGTAACGCAGAAACCCAACGACTACACCGAGAAGTTCAAGGATGACGACGGCAAATATTACGACGTAGAATCCTACTACTTTGGTATGTTGGGTGACAATTACAGCGAGGACGATGAAGAAACGCTGGCTGACGACTGGAAGAAGAGCGTTTACGCTGCTGAGGAAACCGAAGACGATGCCGAAGAAGAAGGCTTGGCTTGGTGGGCATGGCTCTTGATTGCGGTAGGTGGCGCGGCTGTAGTAGTCGGCGGCGTATTCTTGGGTATCTACCTTAGAAAGCGCAGTAAGAAGGCGATGGAAGAGCGTATGAGAAGTTCGAAACCTCGCAAGATGATCGACACCACGGACGATAAGTCGATTGACGTTTACGCGGATGACGAGGCAGAAACGCCTGCTGAAGAAGCAGAGGCGGCTGTCGAAGAAACCGCTGAAGAAGCTGTTGAAGAAACGGCAGAATCGGGCGAGGAAACCGCAGAATAAGCATAAAAAAAGGACCGTTCTAATCATCAGGACGGTCTTTTTTTGAGAAATACGAAAAAAAATAAAAAAATCTGCAAAACTATATAAAAAACAGTTTACAAATTCCGTAAATCTTAATATAATATAGCAAAATCAAAGCCGCGCAAACGGGCGGCGAACGATAAGGGAGAAATACTATGGCAAGATATATCATTTGCCCCAGATGTGAATTGAATTTCATTGATGCAGACGAGAGAGAATATTGCGAGGTCTGCGAAAAGGAGCTTTCCGGCGACACCTCTTACGTAGAGGCGTTGGAGGAAGAGGCGGCTGAGGATATGGAGCTTTGCCCTCTTTGTGGCGAGGTCTACGTAAAGCTGGGCGAAAAGATGTGTGAGGAATGCGCTCGTAAGAGCGAATACGAGGACGAAATCGACGCTGAAGATTCGGACAAAGAGGACGACACTTGGCGTAGCTATCTGGATGACGACGATACCGAGGACTTGGGAATCTCCGTGGAAGACGCCGACTTCGAGTTAGAGGAAGAAGAAGAGGAAGAAGAGCAGGAAACCTACGCAGACGAAGAGTGGGAAGAAGTTTCGGCAGACGACTACGACGAATCGTTGGATGACGACGATGACGACGATGACGACGATTTTTAATCGCAACTTGTAAATACGAAAAAGGAAGGACAAAACTTGGTTTGTCCTTCCTTCTTTTTTGTGCTTTATTGGTTTGGCTCTGCAACGTAGCCATTGGATTTTTAAAGGTCGTCGGCGTCCTGCACGGGTTTTTCCCGTCTGTCCATCGGCACGCCCGTATAGCTGCCGTTTACGTCTGTTTTAGAGGTGTGTCCCAACAATCCTAAAGCGAGTTTCGTGGGGGCAGGTACGCGTTTTTCTTCCTTTTTACTTGCAGTCTTCTTCACGGCTGTGGTTGTTCTTGCACTTGCCACCGCAAGCCTTCGTCTTTGCTCTGTTGCTGTTTTTGTTCTGTTGATTCATTTTCTTTTCGTTCATAGTTTTTCTCCTTTGAAAGCGGTTTTTGCTTTCGTGATTAGTTTGGCTCTATGGAAGGATTTTATTCGGAAATTCTCTGCCAAAGTATGCCAAAACACTTGCGAAAAAGCGCAAAACAAGGTACAATATTAGCGTGATCAACGACGAGGTAGAAAGAAAATGTTTCATATTGTTTTGGTAGAACCGGAAATTCCACAGAATGCAGGCAACATCGCGCGTACCTGCGCCGCAACGGGTACGGCGTTGCACATGGTGCGCCCGCTCGGATTTGAGGTTTCGGATAAATATTTAAAGCGCGCAGGGCTCGACTACTGGAATTTGGTAGATATTTCCTATTACGATAGCTTTGAGGAGCTTCGCGAAAAGTATCCTGAGGCTCGGTTCTTCTTCTTTACAACAAAAGCACGCCATCGTCATTCGGACGTGCAGTTCCGCGACGGAGATTTTTTGGTATTCGGCAAGGAAACGAAAGGGTTGCCTGAGGAGCTTCTTATGCAGAACGAGGCAACCTGCTTGCGTATTCCCATGGATGGGCGCGCGCGGTCACTGAACCTGAGCAATTCGGCGGCGATTGCCGTCTACGAGGCGTTGCGCCAGACGGATTTTCAGGGCTTGCAAGAGGAAGGGGAACTGCATAACCACTCTTGGTCCGACCTATTGTGATGTTTTGGTTAAATTAGTATAAACAGAATACATTTTGTCAATAACCTTTGTGTAGCCATTTCAAACTAAATTAAACCAGCCTTAAAGTGTTATTTTCTGCGCCTTTTGACGGTTGCCCCCTTGCAGTATGTTGATACGGCTGCGGTCGCTACCGCCAAAATCCATCATAAAATCCCTATTTTAAGGTGCTACGCAGTTTTCACGAGCGTAAAAGACCTTAAATGAAAGGATTTTTGTGAAGGAATACCGTCCGTATTGCAAGCGGAAATCCTGAACAGTTTAGGGATTTTTCGCCGTCAAAACCTGGTTCAATTTAGTTTGAAATGGCTAAAAACCACGGAGGTTATTTTTTTATGCGAAAAATAGGTATAATTCTTTTACTTTCCTGCATAATAACTTTGACGGCGGTTGGGCTGTTTGGTTGCAGACAGGGTGGGCAGGTATCCAGCGAATATCTTCGCATCCACATTCGCGCGGACAGCGACGAGCCACAGGCTCAGGCGGCAAAATATGCCGTGCGAGATGCCCTGGTAGAGGCGCTTGCGCCCACGGTTGCAGAGTGCGACAGCTTTTTAGAGGCGGCAAGACGATTGAAGGGATTAGAAGGGACTTTGTCGGCGGTGGGTACGCAGACCTTGCGTGAAAACGGTTTGGACTATGCGGCGAAGGCCGAGGTGCGAACGGAGTATTTCCCCACCCGTGTCTACGGGGAATACACTCTGCCTGCCGGGGAATATCTGGCGCTGGTCGTCGAGCTTGGACGGGCGGAGGGGAAAAATTGGTGGTGCGTGGTCTATCCGCCTCTCTGCTTTGCGGGGCAGGCAGGTGTGCCTATTCGCTACAAGAGCAGGATTGCAGAGCTGATTGCCGCTTGGAAGGAGGGCAGGGCGAATACATAGGAGGAGGATAGGATGAAGAAAAAAGTAAAATGGATGGTCGCTTGCGCGTTTGCCGCCATTGCGGTGGTATCCGCTTTGCCTGCGGCGCTGTTGTCGGGTGGAGAAAAGACGGAAACGGCTGGCCGCCCTGCGGACGTTGTCGTGATAGAGGCGGCTGTGTTGCGCCAAGGCTCTCGTGGGAGCGAGGTAAAAGAGGTGCAACGACGCCTGAAACAATGGGGGTATTATAAAGGTAGTGTGGACGGCGTGTTCGGGACGGGTACGCGTAGCGCGGTGATTTCGTTTCAGAAGAAGAACGGTTTGACGGCTGACGGCGTCGTGGGGAAAGCAACGTATAAGGCGCTTGGAATGAACGATGCTTACAACGCTCTGCAAAACTCCGTGCCCTCGCAGTCGGGCGCGAACGGATTTTCCGAATCGGACGTCTATTTGTTGGCGCGCACCATCTACGCCGAAGGCAGAGGTGAACCGTACGTCGGGCAGGTGGCGATTGGGGCGGTGGTTATGAACCGCATCCGTAGCGCGCAGTTCCCGAATACCGTTGCAGGGGTCGTCTACCAAAAGCACGCCTTCACGGCGGTGAGCGACGGACAAATCAACTTGACGCCCAACGATACGGCGTTGAAAGCGGCTCGGGATGCGATGAACGGCTGGGATCCGTCGGGTGGGGCTCTGTACTATTACAACCCTGCGGTGGCTACCAGCTCTTGGATATTCGACAGGCAGACAATCACGGTCATCGGCAGACACGTATTTGCCATTTAAAGGGGGTAAGATATGGACGAAAAGGATTTGGGAAGAAATATGTCCTCGGGCGCGGAAAAGGTAGAGAGTATCGAGCGCCGCGCTGAAATAGAGCGACAGGCGGCGGAACGCCGCGTGCAAGAGGCTCGTGAAAAGGTGCAGGAAACAAGGGAGAAAAAGAACCGTTATCGTGAGGCTTTATATGAAATTGAGAGACAGCGAAAGGAACGCCAAACGTCGGGAGGGCAAGGTGGTTCAAACGGTGAAAACCGAGGCAAAAAACAACGTGGGGACGGGCTTGGCGGCTGGATTGCGGCCGTTGTGTCACTGGGCACAGTTTCATTGATTTTAAGCGCCGTTTTGACGGTTGGCGCAATCAATATGAGTCGGGACAACGCCACTCGCGCAGGCGGTTATCGGGGGATTGTGTACGAGGTGATTCACATTGCCGAGCAGGTGGACGACGATTTGGATACACTGCGGATTTCCGAAGACCCGACCAAGCAAATGGAACTCTTAACCGATATCTTGGTGCAGACGAGAATGGCGGAGGCGGACCTTGAAAAGCTCCCCTACGGCGTGCAGGAAGACGGCAATACGATGCGCTTTTTGAACGGAATGTCGGACGCTTGCGAACGGATGCTTGGGAAGCTTGCACGAGGCGAAGGGCTGAGCATACGGGATAAAAAACACCTCGAAATGCTGTACGAAACGCAGCATAAGATGCGTGAAACGTTGGACGAGCTTGCCGCTACGTTGGAGGATGGCGACGTGACGGGGATGATGAAAGGGAAAGATTGCCGTATCACGGAGGCTTTGGAAAAGGTGGAAAACGAAGCGACACCACCCTTCCCTACGCGACCTCGACCGCCTAAACGAGAGCAAAATTTGATGCCGATTCCCAGCGGCAAGGAAATGCAAGATCGGGCAGGGATTCCGTCCAAAAAAGCGGAGGAGCTTTGCAGATACTACTTTGCCGATTACGGGATTGAAAGCATCGTCTACGCAGGCGAAACGCTGGGCAGTAGCGGTAAAACGTATAACTTTGAAATGACGACGGAAAACGGAGTAGGGATGTTTGCCCAGCTTTCGCAGGAGAACGGGGCGCTGACATACTTTGATTATTACGAGGAATGTAGTAGCCACGTGTACGACGTGGAAACGGCGAAGAACACCGCGTGGGCGTTTTTGGAAAAGCTTGGGTATACCGAGGTCGTGCCTGTCAAGGTCAGCGAGAGTGGTACGAACGCAGACTTTACCTTCGTGTACTATGCGGACGGATGCACCTATTATCCTGATGAAATTATCGTGAAGGTATGCGAACAAAGAGGGGTGGTCAGCGGTATGGATGCCACCAAATATATCAAAAATCATAGGGGCAGGTGTGCATTGAATGCAAAAATCAGCATGCAAGAGGCGCGCGATCGCCTCAGCGACAAGCTGACGGTCGAATCGTCGAGAATGGTGCTGTTTAATCATAAAGGCGAAGAGATGGCCGCCTACGAGTTCTTCTGTAGCTATGATGGTAAGACGTATTTCGTGTACTTGGATGCAAACGACGGGCGCGAGCTGTTTATCGTAAATTCAAGGAATTTCTAAGCGGAAGGAAAATTTTTCAAAAAACGCTTGACGGATGAGAAATGCTATGCTATAATGGTACCGTATTAAGACTGAGTATTATTACGGAGGTAGCTATGCAAGAAAGACAAACCAAGCAAAAAACGGTGATATACGATGCGCTTTGCACGCTGGATCATCCGACGGCGACGGAGGTATACACTTGGCTGCAACAGACCTGTCCGACGATTTCGCGCGCGACGGTATTTCGAGTGCTGGCAGGCTTTGCGGAGAGTGGACGGGCGTTAGAGCTTCGCATGGCGGGTAGTGACGTGCGGTATGATTTCAACACGATGCGGCACTATCACGTGCATTGTCGTGGGTGTGGGAAAGTAGCGGACGTAGAGTTGCCTTGGAAGGGCAGATTACCAAAGGTAATGACGAAGGAAGGGGAAGGCTTCACGGTAGAGGGATACAGCGTAGAATTTATCGGTGTATGTCCGACCTGCCACAAAAATGAAAAAGTATAAAAAGGCTTGGAAAAAGCGTTGACATTTTCCTTAAAAAAGGATATAATGAAAACGCTTTTAAATGCAGGCGTCGCCTAGCGGTATGGCGGCAGCTTCCCAAGCTGTTCCCGGCGAGTTCGACTCTCGTCGCCTGCTCCAACCAAGCACACTTCCACCACCTTGAATTGTAAGGGGTATGGAAGTGTGTTTTGCTTTTTATCCCCGTTTTCCCCTGTATTATTAGTAGTAGCCCGAAACACATTAAAAAACTCTATCGTGTTTCGGGCAAAAATCCCGTTTTTGGAAAAATCGCAATCCAAGACATTAAGGATTTTGTGTAAAAAACGCGTAAAGATATAATATCATTTGACTTTTTCAAGAATTTATGATACAATAGATAAAACTTAATTCAAAGGAGAAGTAAAGCTATGAAATGTACTCAATGCGGATGTAAAAAATTTGTCAAAACAGATTCCCCATTTGGTGTTTGTGGGGATGCTTATGCAACAACGCGAGAAACATTGACTATATATGCGTGTTTTAAGTGTGGGCATTTGGAGTTCTTTGATACATACACTGTTGACAAATACAATAGATATAAAACGATTATCGAAATCGATACTGAATCTTTACAAACTATTAAGAAACAATTATTGGAATTGGAAAACCCCGATACGAAAATTGCACTTGACAATGAAATAAAGGAAATCGAAGAAAAATTAAAAAGTTTAGATATTACGATAAGGGAACAACAAGAATTGACGGTCAAGTTGCATACTTTACAAGCAAAAGCTCGCAATCTTCCAAATGAAATTAAAAAATGGAAAAACGAAATTCAAAGCAAGGAGCGCAATGTAAAGGATGCTCAAGAAAGATTAGCAGAAATCGAAATAACAGAAGAATGAAAAAAATATTGGTGGAGCAATTAAAATGTTTATGGGAAAAGGTTGGCTTGATAGTCAACCTTTCTCAAATGGTGGAGTACAATTTGGCGAATATTCTTGCATTTGATGAGATTTTGCGCGAATTTGAAGAAAGAGATTCTATGTTTGTTTGTGAATACAATGAATTTGCGAAACAAGCAAACAAGTGGTATGATAAATTGTCTAAGAAATCGTTGGGGAAATCATTAAATAGAGCAAAAGAAATTAAATTTTTCACAGAAGAAAGCGAAAAAACTTTACTTGAAGCAATAGAAAAACGAAATTATGTTATCCACCACTTATTTAAGGACGATTTAACAAAGAAGAATTTAGATACAAATCCTACGGTTTATTATCAAGAATTAGAAGAAACGATTGCATTGTTGGCTTCCGTGAATAACAGTTTGATTGAGATATTCAAACAACAAAAAGAAGAACACAAGTTGATTTGGTAAAAGTTCATTTTTAATTTTAGATATGTGAGTTCAACAGCAAAATCAAGCGGAAGCGAGTTCGAAATTAAAGAGCAATAAGGGGTTGCGGCAAGAATAGAAAATGACACAAAAACGCCTAAAAATGGGCGTTTTTTGTAAAAAATTATACGTTTTGACGGTGTGGGAAGTATGCCCGTTACGATACTAATCGCCTGCTCCAGAAAAAAGCCGTGATTGTCAAACAATCGCGGCTTTTTTCAATGAAATTTATGCCTGACGGCATAAGTGAAATAATAAGATTATGAAATATCCTGCGGATATGAAATATGCGCGCGCATATTATGGCATAAATTTTATTTCATTTTTGCAAAGCAAAAATTTCATAATTAAAAATTATTTCATATTGCTTGCAATATTTCATTTAATGTGATACATTGGAATTGAGGTAAAAATATGAGAGAGAATAAGTTGGTTGATTTATCAATGGAATTGGCTATTTCCGCTATTAAATTTTGTGAAACAATTAAGGGACACTATTCGCTTGTTAATCAGTTGGAGCGTAGTGCCACTTCAATAGGCGCAAATATTCGAGAGACAAATTATGCTCACGGTAAAGCGGACTTTGTGGCAAAATTGCAAATCGCTCTTAAAGAGTGTTTTGAAACGGAGTATTGGTTGGAATTATTTGTAAAATCCGAATTAACCACGCAGGATAATATTAAAGAATTGTACAATGCTTGCGGAACGATACGCCGTTTATTGATTTCTTCTATAAACACGGCAAAAAACAATGAATAATAATTACACACTTCCATCACCCTGACTTGTAAGGTATATGGAAGTGTGTTTTGCTATTTATCCCCGTTTTTCCCTGTATGATTAGTAGTAGCCCGAAAGACGATAGGATTTTCTTTTTACAAAAATACGCGTATTCTCACGAAATCAACGGGATTTTTGACTAAATTTGGGCTTTTCGACTGCGAAAAATCATTATTTTTATATAAAATATAAAATCCTATTGACGAAACGAGAAAAAAATGTTAAAATGGTTGTGTGTATATTGTACTTTCTTATAGGGGAGGGTGATTATGAAAAAGAAATTTTTAATTTTGGTGGCTGCTGTTACGGCTATGCTTGCGAGCGTATCCGCTGTTTCCGCATGCTCTTCTAACGACCATAAGCATTTCTATACGCGAGAGCTCACGAAGGAAGCAACGTGTACGGAAAAGGGGGAATGGACGTATAATTGTACTTGTGGAAGCAAGTACACGGCAGAAGTATCTGCGCTTGGTCACGATGAAAAAATATACAAAGCGAAAGAGGCTACTTGCATTGAACCGGGCTGGGAAGAATACGTAGTTTGTCAAAGAGAAGGCTGTGATTATTCTACCTACCAAGGAGAAATCCCCGTGACCGGCGTACATATCTGGGATAACGGAGAAGTGACGACCCCACCTACTTGTACGGAAGAAGGCGTGAAAACGTTCACTTGTACGGTATGTGAAAATGAAACGAAGACGGAAACCGTCGGTGTAATTCCTCATACCTACGCGCAGGGCTGGTCGAGCGATTCTACCAACCATTGGCACGAATGTGCTTGCGGTGATAGAAAGGACGAAGCAGGGCACGTTCCTTCTGCGCCTGCTACCTTAACCACGCCTCAGGTTTGTACCGTGTGCAACTACTTATTGCAGCCGAGGACGGGGATTGAATTCAATACCCTCACCGTGGACGGCTTGGCTGTGTACGGCACCGTAGGTAACGCCACGACGCAATTCTCGTTTACAAGCGAAATCAAAGCGGTGGGCGATGCAACCTACGTGATTAAAAACGCCGATCAAACGATAGCGGCAGAGGTTGTTTCGCTTGTTGAAGGGGATAACGTATTTTACTTAATTCAAAAGAATGGCGAAGAAATCGTAAACACCTACAAGGTAACCCTTCGCCGTCGCCCGATGTACGAGGTTGCTTTTGATGCAAACGGTGGTACGGCTGTTGAAACGCAGTCGGTGGAAGAAGGCGGCTTTGCGACGGCGCCCAGCGTTGCGCCTACGAAAGCAGGCTATACTTTCCAGGGCTGGGACTACGATTTCACGCAAGCAATTACGAAAAATACGAAAATAACGGCGCTCTGGTCGGCAAATCTGAATACGAAATATACCGTCGTTTACTACTTGCAGAATCTTGAAGACGATAACTACAAGGCAGATAAGACGGTAGAGCTCAGCGGTAAAACGGATACGACGGCAACGGCTGAGATTAAGACGTACGAACACTTCACGTATAATGAAAGCGAAAGCACGATCAGCGGCGTCATTGCAGGCGACGGCAGCCTTGTATTGAGCGTATATTACACCCGCAACGGCTATACGATTACGACGGCCTGCAACAACGAAAAAGCAGGTACGGTTTCGGTGGGCGGTACGTATAAGTACGGCGCTGAAATCACGCTGACGGCGACGACGACGGCAGGGTATTCGTTCTTGGGTTGGTACGAGGGTGAAACGCTTGTCGGCGAAACGGAAGTACTTACTTTAATGGTAAATAAAAACGCAACCTATACGGCAAAATGGTCTACGAAGACTGACACGAAATATACGGTTGAGTATTACCTGCAAAACGTTGATAATGATGGCTACACGCTGCATGAAAAGGTGACGTCGTATGGTACGACCTCGGCACTGGCAATGGCGGAGAAGAAGACGTATGGACACTTTACGTATAATGCAAGCGAAAGCACAATCAGCGGCGTCATCTCCGGAGACGGCAGTCTTGTATTGAGTGTATATTACACACGCAACAGCTATACGATTGCAACGGCTAATAGCGACGAAAAAGCAGGTTCGGTAACGAGCCTTACTGGAACTTATCGTTACGGCAAAGAAGTGACTTTGACGGCAACGCCGAAGGTAGGGTATACCTTCTTGGGTTGGTACGACGGCGGAACACTTGTCGGCGAAACGGAAGTATTTACCTTGCAGGTAAATAAAAACGCAACCTATACGGCAAAATGGTCGGTAAATACTGACACGGAATATACGGTTAAGTATTATTTACAAGGCGTTGACGGTGGCTACGCATTGCGTGAAACGGTGACGTTGGAAGGCACGACCGACATGACGGCAACGGCGACGATTAAGGCGTACGAACACTTCACGTATAATGCAAGTGAAGGCAAAAACAGCGGTGTCATCTCTGGCGACGGTAGTCTTGTATTAAGCGTATACTACACTCGAAATAGCTATACGATTACGACGACCGGCAACAACGAAAAAGCAGGTACGGTTTCGGCAGGCGGCACGTATAAGTACGGCGCGGAAATCACGCTGACTGCGACGACGAACGCAGGGTATACTTTTGGTGGTTGGTACGACGGTGAAACGCTTGTCGGCGAAACGGAAGTACTTACTTTAATGGTAAATAAAAACGCAACCTATACGGCAAAATGGTCTACGAAGACTGACACGAAATATACGGTTGAATATTACCTGCAAAACGTTGACAATGACGGCTACGCATTGCGTGAAACGGTGGCGTTGGAAGGTGCGACCGACACGACGGCGACGGCTGATCTTAAAGCGTACGAACACTTTACGTATAACGAAAGTAAAAGCGTAATCAGCGGTATCATCTCTGGCGACGGTAGCCTTGAATTGAGCGTATATTACACCCGTAATGAATACACGATTGCAACGGCAAACAGCAATGAAAAAGCAGGTTCGGTAGTAATCCTTAATACCACTTATCGTTACGGCAAAGAAGTGACTTTGACGGCGACGCCGAATGCGGGATATACTTTTGAAGGTTGGTACGACGGTAAAACGCTTGTCTGTGAAACGAAAGTATTTACCTTACAGGTAAATAAAACCGCGACCTATACGGCGGTTTGGTCGGTAAATACCGACACGAAATATACGGTTGAGTATTACTTAGAAGACGTTGACAATGGTGGCTACAAGTTGCACGAATCGGTAAAACACTATGACGAAACGGGCATAAACGTAACCGCGGAAATTAAAACGTATGAATCCTATGAATACGATGCAGAAAAGAGCGCGAACACCATCAGTGGCAAAATCGCAGGCGACGGCAGTCTTGTATTAAAAGTATATTACGCATATGCGGAGCTTTCCTTAAGCTTTGAGCTGATGGGCGACGGAAACTACAAAGTCGTTGGTATCGGTACGTATGAGTCGGGCGTAGTGGAAATCCCTGCAACCTACAAAGGCAAACCTGTTACCACCATTGGCGCAAATGCTTTCTATTACGTCAGAGGTATCGGTAAGCTCGTCATTCCCGACAGCGTTACGACCATCGAAGACTATGCGTTTACAAGCTGTTTGGACTTGACGGAAGTCGAGATGGGCAACGGCGTTACCAGCATTGGTAAGTATGCGTTTGCGTACTGCAACCAGATTGATACGTTGACCATGTCTACCAAGGTTAAGACCATCGACGAAGGCGCTTTCTGTGGCTGTAAGAGAATGAGAACACTGAAATTGCCTGATACCCTTACGACCATTGCGAAAGAGGCGTTCAAAGACTGTAAGAAATTGGAAACGATTACCTTCGGTTCGGGCTTGACGACCATTGGCGAGGCTGCATTCTACAGATGCGAATCGTTGAAGGAATTAAATCTTAATGCGCCTACCACTATCGGCAACAGGGCGTTCATGAACTGTAGCAGCATTCGCAAGGTTACTCTTGGTAACAAAGTAACGTCGATTGGCGACGAGGCATTCTGCAATGATGCTGATGGGGACGGTATCAAGATGGGTGAGCTTGTCATCGGTAACGGTGTAAAGACCATTGGCGTATCCGCGTTCCAAGGTTTGCGTAGACTGTACAAGGTTACCCTCGGCACGGGCTTGAAGTCAATCGGGACGAATGCGTTCTACAAGTGCTACATATTGCGTGAGGTTCATAATAGATCTTCGTTGCTTATTTCGACTTACAGTGGTAAGAATTATGGGTATGTGGCGAACTACGCTTTCTACGTATACAAGAGCGTTACGTCCACAAGAATCACTGTAGACGAAGAAAACGGACTTGTTTATTACACCGAAGGCAGTGCGAAGAAATTGATTAGTATTACTTTCGACACACCTCAAGACCTTATCGTTCCTAACGACGTTACTGAAATTTCCTCGTACGCAGGCTACGCTAATCAATACATTACTGGTGTTATCATCGGCGAAAATAGTAATTGTACGACGATCGGAGAGCATGCCTTCCAAAACGACTATAACATGCGCAGACTGGATTTAAGCGGTAAAAAGCTTACCACTCTTACGGATAATGCTTTCTATAATAATCAGGAACTCCGCCACGTTATCATCGGCACAAGTTTGAAGAAGGTCGGCAAAGGCGCGTTCTACAAGAAGGGCGACACAAGCGTGGATGGATTCAAGTACTATAGAGTGTTCTATAAAGGCACTCAAGCTGAGTGGCAGGCGTTTATCTCGTCAAGTAACTTCGTTCAGGATCATAACGGGCATTTGACAGAAGCTTTATCAGCCGTTGGTACGGATACTGCCAAAAACAGCACGGTTGCTTTCTATACGACGACGAAACCCAGTAGCAGTACCACTACGTTGTACTGGAGATACGTAAACGGTCAGGAAACGTACTGGTAATGAATGCCTGAACCCCAACTGTGGATTTAAGTCTTAGTGGCTTAATTCAAAAACCTTATAACGACAAAAGAGAGAACAAATCGGCCTATTGCCGAGGCGTTCTCTCTTTTGTTGTACAACGAATACCATGCGATACTCGCGTGATACATGGTAGGGTAATCGACTTGCCTTCCCCTCAAAGGGAAGGCAAGTATAGGGCGATGACGACAATAAGGGTACAACAATCCCACAGTCAACCACGTTGACAATTCCCTTTACACAAGGGAGCCTATGTAGGGGGCGACCAGCGGTCGCCCGTATTTTTCCACTTTTAGGGGTTGAAAAACACCAAAAAAGCGACAACTTTTAAATATTTTTAAAAAGAATTTTTTCAGCTATTGCAATTCAAAATTTTATGTGATATAATTAGATTGCCAGCGAATACGATAATGGTTGGCGCAAGTGCCTAAGTAGGCGCATATTTCTTATAAATGCAAGGAGGGAACGATATGTACGAAGAACCCAAAATTACAATATTATTTTTAACGAACGAGGATATTCTCAACGGAAGTCCCAACGATGGTGGCAACTCTGGCGGCAACAATGAAAATCTTTGGGAAGACGAAAACGCAGGCGACTGGGTTTAAGTAAAAGATAAACGCTGAAAACAGTCAAAAATAAAGACAAGGAATAAAAGCGGAAAATAGTATGAAAACAAAAACGAGAAATAAATTGATTGGAGTAGTGGCATCTGTTTTTCTTGCGAGCTGTTGCGCCGTAGGCGTTTCGCAATTAAGCGCAAGAGATTCAAAAGCAGCAATGGCTGCAACGACGGAGCCGTCCATTACGATTGAATTTAAGAACGTATCGTACGATAGCTCTCTGCGTATTTTATACGCCGTTAGCAACGAAGGCTTTGACAGACAGCAAAACCCGATTCAAATGCTGTTTTGGGATGAGGCGCAGGATGAGTATACTCTCGGTACGCAAGACTATACGGCAAGCACCAGTGGCTACACAACGGTAGAGGGTAAAAATTGTCTTGTATTCGATTCGCAGGGGATTGCCGCGAAGGAAATGAGAGACAGTATTTACGCCCGTGCTTATGCAGAGGTTGACGGCGAAACGTACTACAGCGATACGATTGAGTACAGCGTTGAACAGTACGTAGACGAACTCTACGAAAAAGACGGCGTAACCGAGGACAAGAAAGCCCTCGCTACGGCTATGTTGGCATACGGCGACGCGGCAAAGGTTTTATTGGGAGGCGGTAATTCTGGTTCCGGCAACGATTCTACTCTGCCTGAAGATCAGCCTGAAACGACGGGTCCTTCCATTACGATTTACAAGAAAAACGTATCGTATTCCAGCTATACGCATATTTTGTATGCGGTCGGCAATCAAGGCTTTGATAGAAGCGAAAACCCGATTCAAATGCTGTTCTGGAACGAACCGCAGACCGAGTACGTTGTAGGCACGCAAAGTTATTCGGTAGAGAATAGTGGTACCGTAACCTTAGGCGGAAAAGACTGTCTTGTCTTTTATTCTAACGGTCTTGCCGCGAAGAAAATGACGGACGACGTCTATGCGCGTGCTTACGCAGTAGTTGACGGCGTAACCTATTACAGTGAAGTAGTTAAATACAGCGTTTTGGAATACGCATATCAAATGCGTGAAAGAGAAAACGGCGTAACCGATGCGGAGAAAAACCTCTTTGATGCATTGCTGAACTATGGTGCGGCGGCACAAGTTGTATTCAACTATAATACACATAAGCCTGCAAACGCAGAATATCATAAAGTATCCATCGGCGGCGGCGCGTTGGTTGACGGCATGGATGCAGGTAGATTCTTACTGGGTCAAGAGGTAACGATTCAGGCAAAGCCTGCGCCGGAAGGCGAGCAATTTGCTTACTGGACGGATGCAAACGGCAGCGTTGTAGACACGAAAGAAACCCTTACGTTCACCGTAACCGGCAACGAAAGCTATACTGCCGTTTACATGCCTGTGGAACGCCCGACGTACACGGTAACCTTTAACACGGACGGCGGTACGGCTGTGGAAGCGCAGACGGTCAAAGAAGGCGACTTTGTGACGGAGCCCACCGAACAACCTACGAAGGCGGGTTATACATTCGAAGGCTGGGATTATGATTTCTCGACGCCTATTACGGAAAACGTTGAAATCAAGGCAATCTGGGCTGCAGGCACCGCTACGTATAGGGTAGAACATTACTGGGAAAACGTTAATGATAATGGCTATACGTTGCACGAATTCTATGAGTTCGAGGGTCAGACGGGCGCGATGGCAACCGCGGACGCTTTGGCGTACGAGCATTTTACGTACAACGAGGGCGCAAGCACGCTTAGCGGCGAAATCGCTGGTGACGGCAGTCTTGTATTAAGCGTATATTACACGCGCGACACCTATTATATTAAGACGCGGGTGAAAAGTGATGAAACCGACACGGTCGCAGGTACGGTCTCGGGAGGCGGTACGTATAAGTATGGCAAGCAAATCACGCTGAAGGCGACGACGAAGACGGACACAACGTATACGTTTGGAGGCTGGTATGATGGTGTAATTCTTGTCTGCGAAGCAGAAGAATTTACGTTTACCGTAGAACAGGAAATAACCTATACGGCAAGATGGTTTGGAGCAAACGTCAAGTATGCTGTAACCTACCGTTTGGAAACCCTTGCAGGGGAATACCCGGCGTATGAATCGGAGAAATTTTCATACCCGTCCGGTATGCCAACGCCCGATCCTGAGATTAGGGAGTATGAACATTTCACGTTTGATTACTACAATAAGGTACATGACACAATCAGAAGCACGGGTAAAACCAGTACAAAAATATACTACACCCGTAACAGCTATACGATTACGTCGGTTTCGAATAACGAAGCGTATGGCTCGGTTTCGGCAGGTGGTACGTACAAGTATGAAACACAGCTCACGCTGACGGCGACGCCGAACGAAGGGTACACCTTCGCAGGCTGGTACGACGGTGACACGCTTGTATCGAACGCGGCGGAATTTACGTTCACCGTAGATAAAAACGTGACCTATACGGCAAAATTTACCGAGCTCCCTGCGGAGTATACGATCAACTATTACTGGCAAAACGCAGACGACGACGGCTATACGCAATTCTATACGTTCACGGAAACGGGTGTAGTAGGCACGATGGTGACCGTAGAGGTGCCTGAACTTGGTGTCCTTATCTACAATGAAAGTATGAGCACGATAAGTGGTGTAATCCTCCGTGACGGAAGTCTTGTATTAAGCATATACTACGACCGTATACTCTATACGATTGAAACCGTTTGCGACAACGAAAAAGCTGGTACGGTTTCGGGCGGCGGTGAGTATAAAATCGAGCAAACAATCACTCTAATCGCGACGACGAACGCAGGGTATACCTTCTTGGGTTGGTACGATGGCGGAACGCTTGTTGGTGCAACGGAAGTAGTTACCTTACAGGCAGATAAAGACGCAACCTACACGGCGAAATGGTCGGCGAATACGAACACGGAATATAAGGTCAGATACTATTGGCAAGACCTTGACGGCGTCTACTCCTTACACGAAAAGTTTACGTTGTATGGCACGACTGACGAGGAGATATCTGCTGAGATTAAGACGTATGAACACTTTACGTATAATCCAAATAAAAGCAGAACCAGTGGTGTCATCGCAGGCGACGGCAGTCTTGTATTATTAGTTGCCTATACGCGTAACAGCTATACGGTTACGACCGTTTGTGGCAACGCAAAAGCAGGTACGGTTTCTACAGGCGGTACGTATAAGTATGGCGCAGAAATCACGCTGACGGCGACGACGAACACCGGGTATATCTTTGACGGTTGGTTCGACGGTGATACGCGTGTATCTACCGAGGAAGTATGCACGGTTACCGTAGCGAAGAATACGATCTATACGGCAGTTTGGTCGGCGAAAACCGACTCTCCTTACACCGTTGAGTATTATCTGCAAAACGATGACGGTGGCTACACTTTATACGAAACGGCGCACCTCAAAGGTGAACCGGGCATAACTGTGACCGCGACAATTAGAGAGTATTCCTATTATGAATACGATGAGCAAACGAGCGCGGACACCATCAGCGGCAAAATCGCTGGTGACGGCAGTCTTGTATTAAAGGTATATTACGCGTACAAGGGCGCTGTCTTAGACTTCGAGTTGATGGGCGACGGAAGCTACAAAGTCGTTGGTATTGGCCATCATACGGACGGCGTATTGACGATTCCTGAAGAATACCAAGGCAAACCTGTTACCACCATTGGCGCAGAGGCTTTCTACAACGTCAGAGGCATTGGTAAGCTCGTCATTCCCGACTGCGTTACGACCATCGAAGACTATGCGTTTGCAAGCTGTTTGGACTTGACGGAAGTCGAGATGGGCAACGGCGTTACCAGCATTGGTAAGTATGCGTTTGCGTACTGCAACCAGATCGATACGTTGACCATGTCTACCAAGGTCGAGACCATCGACGAATGCGCTTTCTATGGCTGTAAGAGAATGAGAACGCTCGTTCTGCCTGATACCCTTACGACCATTGCAAAAGAGGCGTTCAAAGAATGCAAGAAATTGGAATCGATTACCTTCGGTTCGGGCTTGACGACCATTGGCGAGGCTGCATTCTACAGATGCGAATCGTTGCTGGAATTAAATCTTAATGCGCCTACCACTATCGGCAACAGGGCGTTCATGAATTGTAGCAACTTGCGCAAGGTTACTCTTGGTAACAAAGTACAATCGATTGGCGACGAGGCATTCTGCAATGATGCCGACGGGGACGGTATCAAGATAGGTGAACTCAGCATCGGTAACGGTGTAACGAAGATTGGCGCATCCGCGTTCCAAGGTTTGCGTAAACTGTACAAGGTTACCCTTGGTCAGGGCTTGACTTCAATCGGGGAGAATGCGTTCTACAAGTGCTACGTATTGCGTGAGGTTCATAATAGATCTTCATTGCCTATTTCGACTAACAGTGGTAAGAATTATGGCTACGTGGCGAACTACGCTTTCTACGTATACAAGAGCGTTACGTCCACAAGAATCACTAAGGATGACAATGGACTTGTTTATTACACCGAAGGCAGTGCGAAGAAATTGATTAGTATTACTTTCGACAAACCTCAAGACCTTATCATTCCTAACGACGTTACCGAAATATCTCCGTATGCATGCTATAACGAGCAATACATTACCGGTGTTATCATCGGCGAAAATAGTAATTGTACGACGATCGGAGCGCATGCCTTCCAAAACGACTATAACATGCGCAGACTGGATTTAAGCGGTAAAAAGCTTACCACTCTTGAGGATAACGCTTTCTTCAACAATCAGGAGGTTTGCCACGTTATCATCGGCACAAGTTTGAAGACGGTCGGCAAAGGCGCGTTCTACAAGAAGGGCGACACAAGCGTGGATGGATTCAAGTACTATAGAGTATTCTATAAAGGCACGCAAGCTAAGTGGCAGGCGTTTATCACGTCAAGTAACTTCGTTCAGGATAATAACGAGCATTTAAAGGGTGCTTTATCAGCCGTTGGTACGGATACTGCCAAATACAGCACGGTTGCTTTCTATACGACGTCGACACCCAGTAGCAGTACCACTACGTTGTACTGGAGATACGTAAACGGTCAGGAAACGTACTGGTCATAGTAAAACAAAAAAAACAAAAAAACGCACCCTTCATCGGGTGCGTTTTTGTTTTCTTAAAAACCACATTCTTCTTGGAAGTCGCGTAAGGCGCCCACATAGCCTGCCTTGTCCTTCGGGTAGGCTAAGCCGTGGCCTGCGCCTTGGATGGGTACAAGCTTTTTTTGTGTGGGACAGACGGCAAAAACGTCTGCGCTCATTTGGAAGGGCACGAAATCGTCTTCGTCCCCATGCAACAGGATAAGCGGCTTTTTCGCCCTCTGTATCGCCTCGATAGGGGAGGTTTCCTCTAAGTTAAACTTCCCGAAGAGTTTTGCCCCTAAACGGATAAATGGGTATACCAGGTCTGCAGGTAAGTGCATTTCTCGTACGACTTTTTTGATGATTTCCTTCGCGGAAGAATATCCGCAGTCCGCCATGACACATACGACGTTGTCGGGCAATTCCTCTCCTGCCGCCATCATCACCGTCGCCGCACCCATCGATACGCCGCCGATGAACAGCTTTTTATCCTTGCCGAATTTTTTGGTGGCAAAGTCAATCCAGCTAAGGCAATCCTTGCGTTCTAAAATCCCAAAGGTGATGACCTTTCCGTCCGAGGTACCGCTGCCTCGTTGGTCGATAAGTAGCGCGCTTCTGCCCAGCGCGGCGCAACGCTCGACCGCCGCCGAGAGGTCGCGTTCTGCGTGCCCTTGATAGCCGTGGAAGAGAAGCTCTACGGGCGCATCAGGCGCGTATTCGTAATACTTTCCACGCAAGGTCAATCCGTCAAACGACGTAATCGACACGTCCTCGTGCGGTCGGGTGCGCAAATCCTTCATCCACGCCAGCATTTCCTCGTAGTACGGCTCGTACACCTTCCCCGGCGGGAAATCAAATTCCCCTTCCTTCAGCGGTTTGCGCTTTGGTGAGTAAAACACAATCAAAAAGCAAATCCAAGCAAACAGGAGAAGGAGCAGGGCAATCCCTGCCAATATCCCCGATATTAATAAAATGATTTCATACCATTCCATATTCTTACCTCGTATAAGGGCTATTGTAGCACTTTTTTCACTTTTGTGCAAGCACTTAAAAGGAAAACTGTTGCAAATATACGAAAATCATGGTATACTAAACGTAATCTAAGTAAGGAGAAAAAGCAATGCGTGGCTGGTTGGTAGTCAACGGATTTTTACAATCGAATAAGTTTTCCGAGCTGTACGCATACCTGAAAAATGCGGCGGCAGGTGAGGGAATAGAGCTGTCCGTCAAGACCTCCACCGAGTTGTTTTCTGCCTTGGATGAGGAGCTTTTCGGGGGCGAAAAGCCCGATTTCGTCCTCTTTTGGGATAAGGACTACACCCTTGCAAAGCGTTTGGAACAGGCAGGAATTGTCCTCTTTAACAGCGCTGAGGCGGTGCGGATTTGCGACGATAAAGCCTTGACGGCGGTGGCTTTGCAGGGCAAAGTGCGTATGCCGAAAACGATGATTGCGCCCAAGACCTTCGAGGGGATTGGCTATAATGACGGCGATTTTTTAGAGGCGGCGATAGAGGCGCTCGGTTTTCCGATGGTCGTCAAAGAGGCTTGCGGCTCGTTTGGCAAACAGGTTTACCTTGTGAATAGCGAGGCAGAGTTGAAGGCTCTGGTAGCAGGATTTGGCTACAAGCCCTTCCTTTTGCAGGAATTTGTTGCAACCAGCAAAGGTCGCGACGTCCGTATCAACGTCGTGGGGGACCGTGTTTTTTGCGCGATTTTGCGTGAAAATGCGGACGATTTCCGCTCGAATATCACAGGCGGTGGCAAGGGTACGGCGTATGCCCCGACGAAGGCGCAAGAGCAGCTCGCCGTGGCGGCTTGCAGGGCGATTGGCTTGGATTTTGCAGGGGTGGATATCCTCTTTGGAAAGGACGGAGAGGCGGTGCTCTGCGAGGTCAATTCCAACCCCCATTTTAAGAGTACCTACGATTGCACGGGGCTGGATATGAGCGTTGCGATACTGCGCTACGTAAAGGAGAAACTGTCGTGAAAAAGGGTTGGCTCATATACGACGAGGCAGGCGCAAAGCGCAACGAATGGTTTATCGCAGAGTGCCTTTGCAAGGCAAAAGAGGTTGGGTTAGAGCTTTCCCTCTATCTCTACGACGGTGTTTTGCCGTCTGCTCCCTACCCAGATTTTGCGTTGGTGCGGACGATTTCTCCTCGACTTAGCGCGCATTTGGCGGGGGCAGGTACGAGAATATTCAATAATTTTGCCGTTGCGACGGTGGCGAACGACAAGTGGCTGACCTATCAAGCGGTAAGCGGTTTAGGCTTGCCCACAATGCCGACGGCGTATGCGGCGGAGGCGTGTAAGACTTCCCCTTACGGATACCCCGTAGTGGTGAAGAGCCGTGATGGGCACGGTGGCGCAGAGGTATTCAAAATCGAAACTGAAAAGGCATATCGGGCGTTTTTCAAGACCCATTCAGTGGAGAAATATATCGTCCAAAAGCTGTGTTCCGAGGTTGGAAAGGATATGCGAGTGTACGTCTTGGGTGGCGAAATTTTGGCGGCGGTGTTGCGCTGTTCGGAAACGGACTTCCGCAGTAATTTTTCCTTGGGCGGCACGGTGAGTTTGGTAGACCCACCTGCGGAAATTTGCGAAATGGTATCTACTTTGCAAACGAAGTTTGCCTTTGACTTCGTCGGGGTGGATTTTATCCGTGACGAGGGGAAGTGGATACTCAACGAAATCGAGGACGTCGTGGGCAGTCGGATGCTGTATAAGACGGCAAATTTAGACGTCGCAGAGCTGTATTTACAGCACGTAGCAAAACAGATGAAACAAACACGGTGAGAGAGCAAATCGGTTTAAGCCGAAATGCTCTTTTTTCTTTTTTGAAAAAATTTCGCTCAAAGTCTTTACATTTATAATGTAAAATGGTATACTATTGTATAATTCAAACGAATGTTCGCAAACTAACATAAGCGCTCAAAAGATACAAAAAAATAACGGATAAGGAGGAAAAAACGATGGCATTTTCGTTGAAAGCGCCCTTCGCCCCGACGGGCGACCAACCGCAGGCGATTGAAAAGCTGACGGAAGGGGTTTTAGACGGACTTCGCACGCAGGTTTTGGTCGGCGTGACGGGTAGCGGTAAAACGTTCACGATGGCAAACGTCATTCAAAACGTCGGCAGACCGACGCTCGTGATTGCGCACAACAAGACGCTTGCCGCACAGCTTTGCAACGAGTTCCGCGAATTCTTCCCCGAAAACCGTGTGGAATACTTCGTTTCCTATTACGATTACTACCAGCCCGAGAGCTATATTCCCTCCACCGATACCTATATCGAAAAGGATATGAGCCTCAACGACGAAATTGACAAACTGCGCAACAGCGCAACCTGCTCGCTGATGGAGCGTGAGGACGTCATCGTGGTGGCGTCCGTGTCCTGTATCTACGGCTTGGGCGCGCCCGAGGAATACTTCCGCCTGTCCCTGTCTTTGCGCCCTGGCGACGAATGGGAGCGTGGCGCTTTGCTCAGGAAATTAATCGAGTTGCAATACGCACGCAACGATATGGATTTCAAGCGTTCTACCTTCCGTGTCCGTGGGGACGCGGTGGAGATTTTCCCTGCCTCCAATTCCGAGGTGGCAATCCGCGTAGAGTTCTTCGGCGACGAGATTGACAAGCTGTACGAGGTAGAGGCTTTGACGGGCAAGAAAATCAACGAGCTGTCGCACGTGTGTATCTTCCCTGCCAGCCAGTACGCGGTGGGCACGGAGAAGCTGCAGTCGGCTCTGTCGATGATTGAAACGGATTTGCAGGGGGAAGTGCGCGCCTTTGAGGACGAAGGCAAGCTGTTAGAGGCGCAACGCCTGCGCCAGCGCACCGAACACGATATTGAGATGTTGCGTGAAATCGGCTACTGCACCGGGATTGAAAATTACAGCCGCTATTTTGACGGCAGAAAGCCGGGAGAGCCGTCCTTTACGCTGCTTGACTACTTCCCGAAGGGGAACTTTCTCGTCTTCATCGACGAGAGCCATATGACCATTCCGCAAATCCGCGCGATGTATCACGGCGACTTATCCCGAAAGACCAACCTCGTGGACTACGGCTTTCGTATGCAGGCGGCGTACGACAACCGTCCTTTGACCTTTGACGAGTTCGATGCGCGTGTACCGCAGATGATTTGCGTGTCCGCTACCCCTGCGCCTTACGAGTTATCGCAGGCGGGGCAGGCGGTGGAACAGCTGATTCGACCGACGGGGTTATTAGACCCGATCATCGACGTCCGCCCGACCAAAGGGCAGATAGACGACCTCTTATCAGAAATCCATAAGACGGTAAACGGTGGGGGCAGGGTCTTGATTACCACGCTGACAAAGCGTATGGCGGAGGAGCTGACCGACTACCTAAAGGAACATTCCGTCAAGGTAAAATATATGCACAGCGACATCGACACCTTGGAACGGGTGGAGATTGTCAACGGCTTGCGAAGCGGTGCCTTCGACGTGCTTTGCGGTATCAACCTCTTGCGTGAGGGCTTGGATATGCCCGAAGTCAAGCTGGTCTGCATTCTCGATGCGGACAAAGAGGGCTTTTTGCGCAGCGACACCGCGCTCATTCAGACCATCGGCAGGGCCGCCCGAAACAGCGAGGGTAGGGTGATTATGTACGCCGACGTCATCACCGACAGCATGAAACGTGCCATCGGGGAAACCGAACGCCGTAGGCGTGTGCAGGACGAATACAACAAGGCGCACGGCATCACGCCGAAGACGATTGTTAAGCCCATTCAATCCACCCTCAATATCACCAAGAAAAAGAAGGTGGGGGACGAAGTGGAACTTCGGGATATCCCCGACGAGATTGAAAAGCTGAAGGCGTTGATGAAGCTTGCCAGCAGCCAACTTGACTTTGAAAAAGCGATTGAAATTCGCGAAACGATTGCGGAGCTGAAAACTCGTCTTAGAAAGGCGCAAAGAGGATAATATGGACCACATTATCATTAAAGGTGCAAAGGAAAACAACTTAAAAAATATCGACGTCAGTATCCCGAGAAACACTTTGACGGTTTTGACGGGGCTGTCGGGAAGCGGCAAGAGTACGCTCGCCTTTGAAACGATTTACGCCGAGGGGCAAAGACGATACGTCGAGAGCCTTTCGTCCTACGCCCGTCAATTCTTGGGGCAGATGGAAAAGCCGAACGTGGAGAGTATTGAAGGGCTGTCCCCTGCCATTTCCATCGACCAAAAGACGACCTCGCACAACCCTCGTTCCACCGTGGGTACTGTGACAGAGATTTACGATTATCTGCGTCTGCTGTACGCCCGTATCGGTATTCCCCATTGTCCGAAGTGCGGCAGGGAAATCCGCCGTCAGACGGTGGACGAAATCACCGACCAAGTGCTTTCGATGCCTGAGGGGAGCAAGATTATGGTGCTTGCGCCCGTCGTTCGTGGCAGAAAGGGGGAGTACGTCAAGGAGCTGAACGGCTACCGTAAAAGCGGCTACGGCAGGGTGAAAATCGACGGTAGCGTATACGATTTGCAGGAAGAAATCAAGCTGGAAAAAAACATCAAACATAACATTTCCGTGGTGGTGGACAGATTGATTATCAAACCGACGGTGCAAAAGCGTTTGACGGACAGTTTGGAAACGGCGTTAAAGCTTGCCGAGGGCTTAGTGGTGATAGATTGCGAGGGCAACGAGGAACTGTATTCCATTAACTACGCCTGCCCCGATTGCGGTGTGTCCATTGAGGAAATCGAACC
>JAZRQY010000003.1:0-56176 GCA_045650185.1 Candidatus Scatosoma sp.
CGACTTGCATGTGTTAAGCATACCGCCAGCGTTCATCCTGAGCCAGAATCAAACTCTTAAGTTTAATTGCTTAAAGTCGTCGCTTTTGCTAAAAGCAACAACGGCTCTAACTTTGTTATCTCTTTGCTGACTTTGCTTCAAGGTACTTGCTTTTTACAAGTTCTTGAAATTAACGGAAATTACCTTTCTATTTGCATTGTGTCAAATAAAATCTCATTTCTTTCTTATTCCATTTTTAATCTGCTTTTGCCTAAGCTACAGCTTAGGGCTGACGCACGATTTCTCGCGGTTAGCTTGTCTATAATAGCACACCTGAAAAATCTTGTCAAGCAATTTTTCAAACTTTTTTAATTTTTTTTGAAAAATTTTTAAAAGTTTTATTTTTTGCCTGTCCAACCTGCGACAGCTTGTATACTATACCACCTTTTTTTTAGGTTGTCAACTATTTTTCGACAATTTTTTCATTTATTTCCATTTTTTTTATGCGTATACGCGTGCGCATACGCATACGTGCGCGTTTATATATTAATAATGTAAATAAAAACTCCGCCGCAGTAGCGACGGAGTCGATAGCCATGATAAAATTGAATCTTACGGGCTAACGCGGTTGATGTCACGAGGGAACATCGTCGCCTCACGGACGTTCTTCGCGCCAAGCAGGTGCATCGTAAGACGCTCTAAGCCCAGCCCCAAGCCACCGTGCGGAGGCGCGCCGTACTTATGGAGCATCAAATAGGTTGCAAATTCTTCGGGATTCATACCCAGCTTTTCCATCTTTTCAACCTGCTGGTTGTAATCGTGAACACGCTGGCCACCCGAGGTGATTTCCAAACCACGGAACAACAAGTCAAAGGACAAGGTGTATTCGGGATCCGCAGGATCGTCCATCGTATAGAAGGGACGCTTCTTCGAAGGATAATGGGTGATGAAGATGAAGTCAGAATTAAACTGCTTCTTCGCATATTTACCAAGGAGCTCCTCTTCCGCAGGGTCAAAGTCCTTCATATCAGTCGGCTGATACTTAAACTTCTTCATCAAGATTTCCTTCGCTTCCATAAACTTCAGCACGGGAATCTCGGTGATTTCAGGGATATCAATATGCAACAGATCAACTTCGTTCTTGTATTCCGTCTTCAAGAGGTTCATGATATATTTCAAGCAGCCTGCTTCCATATTCATAATGTCTTCAAAGCTGTCAATGAAGCCCATCTCGAAGTCCATGGAAATGTATTCGTTTAAGTGACGGCTGGTGTCGTGGTGCTCTGCGCGGAACACGGGAGCGATTTCAAATACGCGCTCATACACAGCCACCATTGCCTGCTTGTAAAGCTGAGGGGACTGCGCAAGGTAAACCTGCTTGCCGAAGTAGTCAAGCTTGAAGACGTTCGTGCCACCCTCTGCGCCTGCAAAGTTAATCTTCGGGGAATGAATTTCCGTAAAGCCTTCCTTCGTCAAAAACTCACGGAAACCTCTCTGGATACCTTCTTGCAGCTTAAAGATTGCACGTTCCTTGGGGTTTCTGAGAGTAACGGGACGATAATCCAGTTTCGTGGACAGGTCGCAGTTGACCTGCTTTTTCGTGATAACAACGGGGGGAATTTCCGCAGGATGGGACAACAACTCGATGCCGTGAATCTGCAACTCGTAACGCTTACTACCGTCCTTCGTTTCGCCTGCAACGACTTTACCCGTAATTTTTGCAGCGCATTCTTCCTTGACGTCGTCCGTCATTCTGTAATCGGAAAAGCTCTCCGCATACACGCATTGAATCATTTCTCTTGCAGTACGCAAAATTACAAACGCAAAATCCGACATCATACGAATGTTATGAATCGTGCCCTTTACCGTAATAATCTGGTTTTCATATTTTTCAAAATCCGCAAACGCAACCGTCGTTTGGGTCTGCTCACCAGTAATAACCATAGCTAACTTTCTCCTTTGATTCTTCTATCCATTCTATTGTAATTTGTTTTTCAAAAAAAAGCAAGGATTTTACTAGATTTTTACATGATTTTTTCTTGCTTTGCTTATGCAAAACCCATAAAAGCCTCCACTTTAACAAAAAATCCCCCACTCGTTTCCTTGACAAAGCCCTATCCACGAGGATATAATAGAGAAAAGTCTGCTGCGTGCGGAGCTTGGTATCACGGGTAATCCACATTTTTTATACGGGAGCCGTTATTCGGGGCGATAGGCAAGGTCTGTTTTTAACGGAAAGTCTGATGCGTCCAGATGCGGCACCCACCTTGCGAGAAGCGGGGTTAACTTTTACCAAGGTGCGGCGATGGCGGATTTTTTCTTTACAAACAAAGGCGAGCCTACAAAAGGCCCGCCTTTTCTTTTTATTGTAAATTATATACGCGTTTTTATTACAGAGTTACGCCCGTCTTATAGAAGGCAATTTCGCGAACGTCCTCACTTTTGCAACGATACTCGCCGTTGACCGTATCCACAAGCAACTTAAACAACCCCTCGTCGTCCATTGAATAAGCATTGAAATCAATCCAACCGCCCTTGAACGCGGAAATATTGTTATTCGTGCCGATTTTCATCGTGGGAACAAACGTACTGAACGGCGTACCTCTACCCGTCGTAAAGAGTACGATTTGACAGCCACTTGCCGCCAACGCCGTCGCCGCAATCAAGTCGTTGCCCGGCGCATTCAATGCAGACACGCCTGCCTCTTTTACCTGTTCGCCGTACGCCAATACGTCTACGATTTCCGTACTACCTGCTTTTTCAATACAGCCAAGCGATTTTTCTTCCAAGGTCGTAATGCCACCCTTCTTGTTGCCGGGGCTGGGGTTTTCGTATACAGGGAACCCTTGTTTCGTGTAGTACGCCTTGAAATTTTCAATCATCTGTTTATACTTTTCGAACACCTGCTCATTCTTACACTTGTTCATAAGCAACTGTTCTGCGCCGAACATTTCCGGAACCTCCGTCAAGATTGCGCTGCCACCAAGAGCAACCGTCTTGTCCGTGATTTTTCCCACGAGAGGGTTCGCCGTCAAACCAGAGTACCCGTCGCTGCCGCCGCATTTCAAGCCAATGCAAAGCTCCGAGAAGTCCACTTCTTCCCTCTGCAAGTCCTTTGCTTTTTCCACAAAGCCCTGCAGAATCTTCATACCGTAAGCGTGCTCGTCCTCGACGTCCTGACAGTTGAAATATTCGATATTCTTTCTGCCGTAGGGCGCAAGCGTCGCCTTAATGCCGTCCATACCGTTGTTTTCACAGCCCAATCCCACGAATAATACGAAGGTTGCGTTGGGATTCAAAGCAATCGAACAAAGCAACTGCTTAATGTTGTCGTTGTCTTCGCCAAGCTGAGAACAACCGAACTGGTGGGTAAGCGCATACACGCCGTCAATACTGCCCGTAATATACGGTTTGATTGCATTCGCAAGGCGAATACAAACATTGTTTACACAACCAACGGTAGGAATGATATAAATCTCGTTGCGAATACCGGCCCTGCCCTGTTCACGCTTATAACCCATAAAGGTAGCCTTCCCTTTTTCGGGCTTTGCCGCATTGAACTCATACGTGTACGCCACGTTTTCGTCCAAATGCGATTTTACGTTGTGGGTATGTACCCATTCGCCTTCCGCAATATCCTGCGTTGCTCTACCAATGATTTCACCGTATTTGATAACCGTTTCACCGCAAGCAATCGTGCGCAAAGCGTATTTATGCCCTGCAGGAATCTTATCACTTCCGTCCAAGCATACGCCTACGTTGTCTTTTTTATTGATAATTACACTTTTCATACTTTCATACCTCTTACAGGTTCTTTCCTAAAATTGCCCTTACACCTCTTTATCCCAAGCGGTAAAGCCTTTCCCACGAACCTCCACCGAATCGTTAATGATAACAAATGCCGTGGGGTCAACCTCATGCACGATTTGCCGCAACTGAGTAAGTTGACGATTCTTGACACAGGTCAACAATACGTCACGTTCCTGATGGCTATACATACCCTCACCGTCCAGCATGGTCACCCCACGCGGACTTTTTTCTATCAAGGTCTGCGCAATCTCTCTGCCCTTATTGCTGATGATGATGCAGAGTTTAGATTTCTCAAACCCTACCAAGATTAATTCGCTAACCTTCGTGGATACAAACACCACGATCAAAGCGTATAAAATATTGTTCTCAATCGTGGCAGGATTCAGCGTACCAATGATAACGATGATCGCATCGCAAATCCCAACGCAAATCGGTATGTTGAGCACTTTCACCCATCTGGAAATGACACGTCCGAGCATTTCCGTGCCGCCACTGCTGAATTCACAGCGAATGAACAAGCCGACACCTATGCCCTGCAACACACCGCCGTACAGCGAAGCAAGCAACGGATCGATCGTCAGAGACGGCAAAATTTCTGCCATCAGGTCGGTACAAAGCGCCAGCGTCGCCACCGTAAGAAGGCAACGCAAAATAAATTTCCAGCCCGTATATTTCAAACCAAGCAAATAAATGGGAATATTGAGGGCGATGGTAATTAAACCGATAGGAATCCTCGCATCCATCAAGTGGAATAAGGTTGAAAGCCCCGTAATACCACCTGCAACAATGCCACATGGTTCTAAGAAGAGGACGATGCTCAGCGCGTAAAACACGCACCCAATGAGCATACCCAAACAGCCTTTTACGTTTGTAAAAACCTTTTGCCGTTCCATAATCGTTAGATGAGAGCCTCACCTTTTTGAATCTTCGCTACGTTTTCTTCAACGGCTTTTACAAAGCCCTCGTACTTCGTCAGGTCTTCGCCCCAAACCGCTACGTCTGCCATGAACGCCGCAACAGAGCCGCCACCTGCAAAGTATTCAAGGTACGGAAGGTCGTCCTTAAGTTCAATCGTACGGCCGGGTACGTCTACGAAATAGCCTTCACCCTGCTTTTTGATGCCTGCATACAGCGCCATCAGGTAGGAGAAACCGATCGTCAGATAGGGAGCAAGCGCGCCGTGATCTGCGTAGTAATCCTTGAAGCTAGGCAATACTCTTGCGCGCCACTTGGAAATGGAGTTCAAGGAAATGCTAACCAACTGATGGTTAAGGAACGGGTTCATAAATCTGTCCTTAACGCTGTTTGCAAATACCGTCGTTGCGGCGATATCGCTGGAAACGTAAGGGTTGATTTCCTCTTTCAAAGTATTTTCCACAAACGCGGAAAGCTTTTCGTCTACCATACAGTCGTATACGGTAACCGCGCCAAGCATCAGCGCCGCAGGAACGAGGTTGGTATGGCTGCCGTTCAATACGCGAACCTTTCTCTTCTTGTAGTAGCCGATGTTCTCAGTCAATACCACTTCGATATTGTGCACGCCTTCGTGAATATAATCAGCAATCGCGCCCTTCTTTTCAACCGCCCAAAGACCGAACGGTTCACCAATGGACATAAGGTCGTCCTGTTCGCCAATCAGGTTAGTCAAACGAGCCTTCGTCTCCTCGTCGCGAGGATAACCGGATACGATACGGTCCACGAGCGTATTGCAGTAGAAGTTCTTCTCTTCGTTCCAAGCCTTGAATTCTGCAGGCAAGTTCCAAAGCTCAATATACTTATCGACGCATTTTTTCAGTTCGTTCGCGTTGTTGTCGATGAGCTCAACGGGCAACAGATATACGCCGTCCAAGCCAGCCTGGAAACGATCGTACAAGAATTTCGTCAACTTTGCAGGATAGGTGATGCCGTCAAAGCCTGCGAACTCGTCCTTTTCATTGTAGCAGATACCTGCCTCCGTCGTGTTGGAAACGATGATTTTGAGTTCAGGATCTTTCGCCAAATCCGCATACGCCGCATAATCTACAAACGGGTCGATAACGCTTGCCAAGCTGTCCACTTTGTATACGTTTTCCACCTCTTTACCGTTTTCCATACCACGCAAAACGACGTGATATTTATTATTTTGTTTTGCAAAACGTTCCAGCGTGCCAAAAGTAATCGGCTTTACGATATGTACCGCATATTCGCCTGCGCCGCTTTTGTTCAGCGTGTCAAAATATACGTCTACGAACGTACGCAAAAAGTTCCCTTCACCATATTGCAAAATCTTAATCATGTTTTTGCTCCTTTAATTATTTATTTTTAATAATTATACCACTTTTAATTTGACAATTCCATATTAAAAATGATAATATTTTCTTAAATTACATATATATTTCAAAAAAAGAGGGACATATGTCGTATATTGAAATCGAAAAATCCGTACGCGATAAAAACTGGTCGATGCACGATTTACACTCACACACCCATTACGAAATTTATTTCTTATCGAAAGGAGAACGAACGTTCTTCCTATCCAACGCGGTGTATAAGGTAAGCGCGCCAATCCTTTTGGTCATTCCGCCACACGTCGTGCACAAGACGGAGGGAGCAGGCTTTGAACGGTACAACGTAAACGTTTCGCCCGAATACTTAAACCCCTATCAAAAGGAAACCCTGCACGCATACGCTTTGCGCCCCATGAAACCGACGACGGAAGAAGCCAAGGAGCTCATCTCCATTCTAGATAAAAGCATCGCCGCCAACCGCAACGAAAAGCACGCTCCGCACGTGATTCACGCGCTGTTTTCCTACGCCGTTTATCTTTTACAAAACCTGCAAAGGAAGGCAATCGCCCCTACTGCCACCGCGCAAAAGGACCTACCGCCTCTTGTATTAAAGGTGATGGATTACCTGCACGAAAACTACGCCGAGCCTTTGACCTTGCAAAGCCTCGCAACCACCTTTTTTATTTCGAAGTCCACTCTCATTTATAACTTCAAAAAGCACACGAACTGCTCGATTGTGGATTTCCTCCTAAACATCCGTTTGACGAAAGCCAAGGAACTGCTATTCAACACGAAACGAACGATGGAAGAGATTGCAGAAGACTGCGGTTTTTCCTCCGCCAACTATTTCGGTACAATCTTCAAAAAGAAAGAGGGCCTCTCCCCGATGCAATATCGGAAAAACGAACGAGCAAAACGATAAATTGCCTACTTAGAACCGTGCGAGCCGCACGGTTCTTTCTTATACTGCTTGTACGGTGCTCTCTTGTTCTTCCTTGTTTCCTTCGACGATTTTCCGCTTTGCTTTCTCGAATTCGTTAAAGGGATACTTCTGTTCTAAGAACAGGCCTACCACCACGAAAAGAGTCGCCGCCGCAAACAATAGATAGGATACGCAAACGTTGCCTTCCACGAAGTTCATCGCAAAGATTAATCCCAAACCGATCACGGAATAGATACCGCTAAATAGACAAATTTTTGCAACAGCGCCGCTGTGCGAATGGTAGGAATCCCCCTGCAGAACGCCGTCGCTAATTTCCTTGGTGGTGTTGGCGTAAATCCGCTTCGTCAACCTGAACACCACGTACAAAATAATCAACGCCGCCTCAAACAGCGAATAATTTCCCCACTCGATGGTGTAATCGCCAAGAAAGTCAAAGAAAATTCCCGTGACAGCGCTCAACCCAACCAGCAGGACGAGCATCGTGCCCATACCTGCAATCGACATTACGTTGATTTTATCCGATGCCTTTCGACGAATCGTACCCAAAAAAGGAGAAAGGAATACGAACGGATAGAACAAGACGATGATGAACAGCATGAATATGTTCACAATCTCGCCTATGTCGCCGTTCATTATGATGCTTTCCATTTTGCCAATAAACGCCTGCACCGAGCCGACGAAATATTGCCCTATCTCGTTTTCCACGGCGTAGAAGACGATACCTGCCACACCCACCAACGTACAGAGCGCGTATAAAATCAAAATAATGATATTCGCAATCCCTTCTTGAGCCCTGGTTGCGTAAATACGCACCACTTCGTAGCCACCAAAGTTCCCTACGACGTCGTAATCTTCGCCCTCCAGAACGTCCCGCCACAAAGCATCGGGGTCCTTGGCGTAATACACGACGACACCCGTCGAAAAGGCTACGATCAGCCCCATCAACAAGGCGTTCGCGAACGCGGTACCAATCTCCACCGCCGCACCCTGCGCCTGCAAAACACTCACGCAATCGTATACGCAAAAGCCCACCGCCAAGACGGAATTGATCAGCATCATCCAATAGAGTGTCATCCATTGGCGTTTTCTCACCAGCGTACCCGTAGAAGAGGACAAGACGTAATACACGAAGTACACGATGTAGTAAATCATACCGATGCTCTGCTCCTCAGAGGCTGTTTTAAGAAAAACACCCATCAACAGCGACACCGCCACCTTTACGAAAGAGGCGTATACGACGGCACTAACCAAGCGAGAGAGAGTTTTGTATACCTCTACCTTCTCCCCTGCCTTCCATTGTTTGATAAGCATAAGGCCCATCGCCAGCTCCAATCCTGAGAAGACGAGATCTACCGCCATCTCATATACAGCCGTACTCTGCAACGCGGCGTTAAAATCCCACTCCACCGCCGGCAAAATCGAAAGAATATCCAGGGCGGCGAACACAAAGGATACGCCAGCGATGATAAACGCTAAAACGCCTATTATAAAAATGAGCTTTTCTCGAGTTTTTTCCTGCATACGCTTTCCTTATCTCAGCAATTTTTTATCCGTGAGTATATCTTTTCGCTTTTGCGAGCTACTCATCCATATCATACCACCATGTTGCAAAAAAATCAAGGGAAATTACAAAATATATAAAGAATTTTTCATTCTTTATCATATTCACAAAAAAAACTTTCCCTGCGATATTCACAATGCAAAAGACAGCCCTTTCGGACTGTCTTTAACAATCTATAAACCAAATATACGCTACACCGCAAGTCGTTTACGAACGGCGAATCAACTCTACCGGTTTCTTTTTAGAAATCTTGATGATAGGCAACGCCGACGAAATGAACGCCGTCAAGAAGCTTACCAGTATAATAATGATAATCTGTCGTACCCCGAACAGAGCAAAGGCAACGTAGATATTCATTATGTTCATAACGTAGGAGTTGACAAGTACGCAACCCCACGCAGAGAATACACACGCAAGCGCGCCGTTGATGATTGCAATAATCAAGCTTTCGATTAGGAAGGTACGCAAGATATCTTTACCACCAGCGCCCAGCGCGCGCAATACGCCTACGCTACGGCGCTTACTGGAAATACTGGTACTGATATAGTTGTACAGCATGAAGATCGAAATGGACGCAAGCGCCAACGCGACGTACAAGAACAAGTCTGCGATTTGACGAATAATCATCTCGTTCTTACTGATGACGCCCAGTACCGGATTGTTGTACCAAGTGAGCGTAAGCCCGCCCTCCGACGTCAAATAGTCAACGATGATATCGCCACCGTTTTTAACACTCTTTTCCGAGAAAAGGATTTTATTGTACTCCCCTTGCTGATGGTAGATATGATAGGTTTTCATAAACTCTTCACTAACCATCAATTTATAACCAGAGGTATCATCCCCCCTATTGATGCCAAAATATACACCGGCGATCTTCCAATCCCCTGTAATTTCCTTGTCCGTTTCCGAAGAACTATAATCAACGCTGACGTCCACACCGTCCGACCAATACAGGTTCAATAAAGCGAGCAGCTTTTCCATATTCTGTATATTAACGGCAACCGTACCCATAGAAAAACCGTCAATATACGCACGAGCCTTGACCCTATCCTCTTTATCACTCAAGGCGTTTATGCGCCCCTCCAGCATATCCGCAAAGTTATTATAGTCGAGCAGAATTTCGTTTGACTCCAACGTAACCGAGCCGTTCAGCTGACGATCGCCATTGAACATAACGATGTTTCTATCATCGCATTCGTTTACGTTGTATACGTAATACGCAAGCAGTTTCCTCGTATTGAAAACGCCGCCGCTTATCGACCAATCGTTCAGCTGATAATCGCTGACACGATAGATACTGGAGGTACCTTCCTCTGCGCAACGCGCAGCTGCAAAGCCTGCGCCTACGAACAAGCACTTTCTTGCGCCCCCATCGATATACGCCTTATAGTCTTGTTTCAGCGCCGCGGGGATTTGCGAGGGCATAGAGTCGCGTAACGTATCGTATCTTTCGGGAATTTCCCCACAATCAACAAGACCGACGATGGTATACTTTCTGGTGCCAACGTTGATGATGCACCCCAACAGATCGCCGCGCTCTTCAACCGTAACGCCATTTAACTCTTTACCGTTTAAGAAGAATATCATCGAATCGGCAAGATAGGTGGAAATCGCCACTTGATCCATCGGTTTTCCCGTAGGCTTACCATTCACGTAAACAGGCGCAGGATATTCACCCTCAACCAGCTCATAATTGAAATCCTTGAAGGTATCGTCTTCATTCAATTCCGTATTTCTGTTGAATTCGACAAACCCATTTACGTACTTGGAATAGTATTCACTACCCTGCACCAAGTTGGACGTCCAAATCTCAGAAATAGGATTCGCGTGAGTAATTTGTCGTTTCCCAAAATCCGAACGGAAACCCAAAACACCCTTTACCGCACCACGCGTTTGTTCTGCCAACTCGTCAAGAGCGCCTTGCGACACCTTCATCGTGTATTTTTCAAACGCTTCATCTTCACCTTGGACGATATAATCAGCGCCGGCAACCAGCGTTGCGGACTGAGATTGGCTCATGTGATTTTTCAAAATCCTTGCCGCATTTAAGTTCGCAACCGTATCAAACAGCCCAAAGACAGCAAATGCAAGCGCCGAGAGCAACACCGTCAAGACCAAGCGGATAGGCTTTACTCCCAACGATTTTACACCCAAATACGCAGAGCTTCTCCACTTCATCTTGCTCTTTTTAAGAGCAACGGGCTCCTCTTCCTCCAGAGTTATTTCCCCCGTCTTCCTCTTATCGCGGAAACCGATTTTTTCTATAATTTCAATCTTTTTACGTTCTTTAACCGCCTTCGCAATCGCATTTTTCTCCGACTCAGACAAGTCCGACCCGTCGCGGACAATCAGCGAATTTTCGGTCTCGCGAACGTTGTCCGTAACCTCCGTTTCCGTAAACGAAACGTCCTCTACCACTTTCCCGTCGACAAGACGAATGATTCTGTCCGCGTACTTTTCAGCAAATTCTTCGTCGTGCGAAACAACGATAACCAGCTTCTCCTTCGACAGCTTTTTCAGCATATCAAATACCTGCGTACCCGTCGTGCTGTCGAGCGCGCCCGTAGGCTCGTCCGCCATGATGATACGAGGCTGTTTAACAAGCGCACGCGCAATCGCCACACGCTGACGCTGACCGCCGGAAAGCTCGGAAGGCTTTCTGTTTTTCAGGTTCTCGATTTCCATCTCTCTGAGGAGTCGATTACATTCCTCCTCGTCTACGGGTCTGCCCTGCAACTCCATCGCAATCTTGATGTTGTATTCGACGGTATATTCCGACAAGAGATTGTATTCTTGGAATACAAAGCCGATAAACGTATTACGATAGCTGTCGTATTCCTTCGCGGTGAAAGTAGAGAATTGCTTATCCTGGATAAGAATTTCGCCACCGTCAATGTCGTCCAAGCCACCGATAACGTTCAGCATCGTCGTTTTACCGCTGCCGCTTTTTCCTAAGACGAACACCATTCCGCTGGACGGAAAGGTGAGCGAAACGCCGTCCAAAGCATTGACCACGCCCGCTTTCGTATTATATTTTTTTACTACGTTCTTCAGTTGTAACATATTTTCCCCCTTACTTAAGCTGACAAAACTTGAACCATTTAGGTTTTAACGGCGAGAAATCCCCCATACTAAAGCAGGATTTCCTCTTGTAATACGGACACCTTTTTTATTTCTTCCTTCTAGAGAAAAGATGGTATTTCGGTTTTTCGTAATGCGCCGACGATTTGACCGCCCTTACACAAATGTAAGTATATCAAAAAAATATCCGCCCTGTCAAGAAAAAGTAAATACACCGACATATTTTATACAACAACAAAGCCAAATTCTATTAAAAAATATTCGATTATCTCTTGACTTTTTTGATAATTTATTTTATAATGATTATGATGCCTTGGTTTTGGCATCTGATTTGTTTCTATATCGAAAAAAAAATAAAAGGAAGGAAAATAATGAAAAAGAGAACAATTGCTAATTTATTAGCCTTAGCGCTTTCCCTCGGCATGATGGGCAGCTTTGCTTCGTGTGCACCCACAAGCGACGGCTCCTCTTGGGAAACCAGCTCCAGCGAAACGCAACAAAAGCTTGTTTTGAATGCATTTAACGGCGACTCTATCAACTGCTCCCCCGACATCTATCAGGAATATCTTGCGATGACAAACACCAATGATATGGCAGAGCTGTTGTGGAAGCGTTATAATTATGAAACCCCCGTAATACAGCCCACTTCTAAGAACGTCGTTCTTTCTTGGAGATACCAAACGCAACGCAGTGAATACGTGGTAACCGTTTCGAAAAACCCCGACTTGAGCAACCCTGTCTACACGACCACCGAGTATGAATGCTCCACGGAGCTCGTTGACCTTCTCCCCGGTACGTATTACTGGAAGGTCGTTGATACTGAAACCGAAAAAGAAAGCGACATTGATACGTTCGTTGTAGAAAATTACGTACGCGCACCGAAAATCGGCAACGTCAACAACTTGAGAGACCTTGGCGGTTGGAAGACGCAAAGCGGAAAAACGATTAAATACGGACTCGCTTACCGCAGTGCAGAACTCCATAGCAGTGACGGCAACGCCTTGAAGAATTTTGGTATTAACTACGAAATCGACGTAAGAGCCGGCGATGAATACAAAAAATCCGTAATCTCTAGCAAAGTAGGAATCAATTATTTGCAGGCAGGCATCAAGCAAGCTGACTACGTATTAAAAAATAAGGACTTCATCGAAACGCTTACGCCACAACAAATCATAGATAAACGCCACAGCGACGCCAAATTTGAGCAAGAATTTGCAGACTCGTTGTATAATGCGTTCAAGCTTTTCACCGATGAGAGCAATTATCCCATCTTGTTCCACTGCACGCACGGCGCAGACAGAACGGGTACGTTTGCTTTCCTGTTGTCGGGTATGCTCGGTGTTGGTGTCGAGGACCTGTACAGAGACTTCGAATTGACCGTTTTCGCTGAAGGCGGTAGACGTTGGCGTTCGAACATTGTACGCAATGCACAGGGCGGCTACTACTTCAATGACGACGGATTCGTAACGAATAACAGCAACTATATCGCAATCGGTTTGTTGTATAGAGGTTTGATGTATTCCTATGCAACGGAAGATGAAACTTTAAAATCCGAAATTCAAAGCTACTTCAAAAAGGACGATACCTTAACGGAGGAAGATATCGCAAGAATTGAAGCAACGATGGACGGATTATTATCCACCGCAATTAAAAATTACTTAAAGACCGACGTTGGTCTGACCGACGAAGATATCGCAAAAATCGAAGCAATCATGTTGGAATAATCGATTGCAAGCAACAAAAACACAACGCCTCTGCGTTGCATAAACAAAAACGACCGAGCAATCGGTCGTTTTTTATATACTGAAAATAACATACGCCTGATGGCGATTGCATACGCACTACTGCGCGATTTTATACCCAGCCTACGGCTTGAATAAAAAATTCGACAAGCCCTTGACGAAACTTGTCGAATTTTTTGGTACTCCCGCTGAGAATCGAACTCGGAATTGCCCCTTAGGAGGGGGCTGTTATATCCATTTAACTACGGAAGCGCATGATTGAGTTGGTATAAGAAATACTTATATCGGCTATAACCAAGCCATTATAGTATACACCTTTTTATCCAAAAAAGCAACAATTTTTAAAACTTTTTCTTATTTTTCTTTTGCAAATGGTTGCATTTTCCTTTTTTTCGTGCTATGATACTAACAGATTGAAAAAACCGATTAAAACAAGCAATTCAATCGAATAAAGGAATAAGAAGGAAGTAACATGTCCTACGTACAAAAAGTATTAGACGAACTGAAAGCAAAGAACCCCGGTGAAAAAGAGTTTCACCAAGCAGCAACGGAAATCCTGCTCACGTTAGAGCCCGTTATCAATGCCCACCCCGAATACGAAGCGGCGGCGCTGTTGGAACGGTTTACCGAGCCCGAACGCACCATTTTATTCCGCGTGCCTTGGGTAGATGACAACGGCAAAGTACAGGTCAACAAAGGTTATCGTGTGCAATTCAATAGCGCTATCGGCCCTTACAAGGGCGGTTTAAGATTCCACCCCTCCGTCAACCTTTCCGTCATCAAGTTCTTAGGCTTGGAACAGATTTTGAAAAACAGCTTGACGGGCCTGCCTATCGGCGGCGGCAAGGGCGGCTCTGACTTCGACCCCAAGGGCAAGAGCGACAGAGAGATTATGGCGTTCTGCCAAAGCTTTATGACCGAGCTGTACCGCCACGTCGGCGCAGACACGGACGTCCCTGCAGGGGATATCGGCGTGGGCGCAAGAGAGGTTGGCTATCTGTTCGGACAATACAAACGCATCTGCAACGAGCACGTTGGCGTTTTGACGGGACGTGGGCTTTCGTACGGCGGCTCGCTGATTAGAAAGGAAGCGACGGGCTACGGCCTCGTCTATATGACCGCGGAAGCAATGCGACTTCGCGGCGAGAGCTTCGAAGGTAAGACCACTATCGTTTCGGGCAGTGGCAACGTTGCTATCTACGCTTGCGAAAAGGCACAGCAGTTGGGTGCGAAGGTTGTGGCGATGTACGATTCCAACGGCTATATCTACGACCCGAACGGCATTCAGCTGGACGTTGTAAAACAGATTAAAGAAGTTGAGCGCGCGCGCATTAAGGAATATGCCGAGCGTGTGCCCGGCTCCACCTACACCGAGGGCTGTAAGGGGATTTGGACGATCCCTTGCGACGTTGCCCTGCCTTGCGCTACGCAAAACGAAATTGACGAAGACAGCGCAAAGGCTTTGGTTGCAGGCGGCGTGAAATACGTTGCAGAGGGCGCGAATATGCCCTCTACCCTGGAGGCGATTGCTACCTTCCAAGCGGCAAAGGGAGTCGTCTTCCTGCCCGCAAAAGCGGCAAACGCCGGCGGCGTAGCTACTTCCGCGCTGGAAATGGCACAATCTTCGGGTAGATTGTACTGGTCGGCGGAAGAGGTCGATGCAAAGCTGAAAAATATTATGATTAACATCTACCATAATATGGACAAAGCGGCGAAGAAATACGGCTATGAGGGCAACTACGTCATGGGCGCAAATATCGCAGGCTTTGAAAAGGTAGCCGAAGCGATGATGGCGCACGGCGTAGTATAAGCGTAGCCCCCTAAAAGGCACCTACACTATTTTCTATTTTTGCACTTTTCCCCTAAATCCTTTATATCATGGAAACCCCAGGACTGCGGTCCTGGGGTTTCTATCTTTTATGCAATTATAATCAGTAGAATACAGCCAAAGCTTGTTCGATAGGTTCGCAACGTTTTACCTCGCTGACCATAAGCACGGGCCCCTTTCCACGGTAGACATAATGCTTTTTAAACTCTATCTTCGCCGTAATTTCCAGCCAATCACGCGTTTTTACGTCCAACTTTTCAGGCAAAACACACGCCACGCCGCTGTAAGCGATATCATCCTCACAACAGGTCATAATATGCCGTCCAAGCACGATATTCTTTTCCGGCAAGCGAGCATCTGCCGCCGCTATCCCTTTGAAATGCACCGTTTTACCGATGTATTCTTCCAAATTCTCGGTCAAATCACGATAGAAATAGGCGTAATCCTTGTCCTCGATGACAATCACATCTGCGTTGATATCAAAGGGCAACGGATCTTCAATGTCGTCAAAGTCGGCTTTGCCGCTGACACGCTCATACACGATATCGCAGCGGCGTGAAACCCCACGCACCAGCTTGTGGAGCGCCATCTTATCCATATCATCCGAATAGCGGTTGAATACCACCAACTGCGTGTTCTGCAACTTATCAAAAACCAATTGACGCATATTTGCGTTGTAGCTGAGCGCAGTCTTCGCATCAAAGAAGGTCATTACTTGGTTAATCATCCAACCCTCGGGCATCGCCTTGAAAAACTCCTCCAACTGCCACATGCCGTTGAATTCGACAAGCACCCGTGTCGCGCCGTACATTGCCTGCAACGAAGCAAGATTTTCCTCCGTCAATTCCTCGATACCGTCAAGATAGGAAATGGAAACGTTCTGCACCTTGAAACGGCTTTCGTCGTATTCCTCTTCCCCTTCTTCCATAACCAGCAGTAAGGTATTTTCGCCCGTATTAAAGCGTTCATCTTCCAAGGTTTCTTGAATAAACTTCGTCTTTCCCGATTCCAAAAAGCCCAAAAAAAGATAAACGGGAGTTTCTTCGGGAGCTCTCTTTCTTGCCATAATTTCTCCTTTTACGCAAGCCAAATATAGGCTTACGCCTTAAACAATTCTTTCAACGCCTGTTCATTCAGATTACAGCCGATAACGCACAATCTGCCCGTAATCCCTGCCTTGCCCTCTCTTACGTCGGGTTCTTCGGGTACGTAGTCAAAGTGCAACCATTCGCTCTCCCCTGCCACGATCCCCTTCGCGCGGAGCACGATACCGTATTTTTCCTCGTCCTGAATGGCTTGCAGAGCGTTTTCCAGTTCCTCTTTCGTGAAGGTGCGCGCCGTTTCCAAGCCCCAGCTGGTGAATACCTCGTCCGCATGGTGATGATGATGTTCGTGGTGGTCGTGCCCACAACAACATTCTTCACCGTGTTCGTGGCGATGTCCGTGATGATGTTCGTGGTGGTCGTGTCCGCAACAGCATTCTTCACCGTGGTCGTGGTGATGATGGTGATGCCCATGATGTTCGTGGTGGTCGTGTCCACAACAGCATTCCTCACCGTGTTCGTGGTGATGTCCGTGATGATGCTCGTGGTGGTGTTTATGCTCCTCCTCCAGAGCCTCAACGTCCGCCTGCAAACTGTTCTTACGCTCGATTGCGGCAAGCAACGTCTTGCCATCCAGCAAATCCCACTCGGTGCTGACAATCGTCGCCGCGAAGTTCTTTTCACGCAACAGCCCTATCGCCGTCGCCAACTTTTCCTGCGAGCACTTTTGCGTATGCGACAATACGATACAGCCTGCGTTTTCGACTTGGTCGATAAAGAACTCGCCAAAGTTTTTCATGTACATTTTGCATTTTGCGGCATCGACTACGGCGCAAAATGCGTTCAGCTCTGCGCCCTCGACCTCTGCCGACGAAACCGCCTTGATAACGTCGGACAGCTTGCCAACGCCAGAGGGTTCAATGATAATTCTATCGGGCGCATAGTCCTTGGCAACCTGCCTTAACGCCTTGGAGAAATCCCCGACGAGCGAACAGCAAATGCACCCCGAATTCATCTCGGTGATATTGACGCCAGCCTCCTCTAAGAAGCCGCCGTCAATGCCGATTTCACCAAACTCGTTTTCAATCAGGACTACTTTTTCGCCCTGATACGCCTCTTGGAGCAGTTTTTTAATCAGCGTCGTCTTGCCTGCGCCCAAAAAGCCTGAAAAAATATCTATTTTCATCCTATGTCCTCAACTTTAGAAAGCCCAGTTACCGTCGCGGAAGATTGCAACGCGCTTGCCGTCCTTCGTGACACCCGTAATCGACATATCCTTCGTGCCGATCATAAAGTCTACGTGGATCATACTGTCGTTGATACCAGCCGCCTTTCTTTCGTCGTTGGTCATCTTCTCAAAGCCCTTCAAACACTCGTTAAAGCCGTGACCGAGCGCCAAATGACAGCTTGCGTTTTCATCAAACAAGGTGTTGTAGAACAAAATCCCCGACTGGCTGATAGGAGAATTGTAAGGAATCAACGCAACTTCGCCCAGCATTGCCGCGCCTTCGTCCATCGAAACCATCTTTTTCAGCAATTCTTCGCCCTTTTCCGCCTTGACCTCTACGACTTTACCACCCTCAAAACGAACGGAGAAGTTGTCGATAATCTCGCCCATATAGGAGAGAGGCTTGGAAGAGTATACGATACCCTCTGCACAGCCCGCCTTCGGGGTGGAGAATACCTCTTCCGTAGGGATATTCGGGTTGAATTTTCTGCCGTTGAGCAAGGTTTCCTGACCACCGCAGAAAATGCCGTTTTCCATCAAACCAACGGTCAATTTCGTGCCGTTTGCGCTCTCGTATTCGAGGGATGCAAGTCCCAAGCCGTTCAAGTACGCGGAACGAGCCTGCAAATCTGCATTGTGCTGTTTCCAAGCCTGCACGGGGTTTTTGCCGTCCGCACGCGCGGTGTACAAAATCGCCTTCCACATTGCCTCCACCGCTTTCGTTTCGGAAAGTTCGGGGAATACCTTCTTCGCCCAAGCCTTACCGGGAACTGCGGCGATACACCATTGATGCTTGTTTTCCATTTTTTCACGCAAGGGCTTGATCAGCGGATACAGCGCACGACGAGCCTTGCTCATCTTTTCCTGATCAACGCCGCTCATTCCGTCGGGATCTTCCGATTCAATGAACAGACGGCAAGCGTATTTTTCTGCCTTGTATTCCCACTTTGCCAAAGCCCAAGACTTCATCTCGGACAGCGATTCCAAAGTGCGGTAGTTGGAAGACAGCTTTTCAACGGGCTGGTGGCTCCATTCTACGAACACTTCGCTTGCGCCTGCCTTATAACATTCCTCAACCACCATGGTGACGAACTCAGGCTGGTCCAACCCTGCCCCGATGAATACCGATTGACCCTTTTTGACGTTCAAGCCAACCTTAGCAATCAATTTTGCATACTTTTTCAACTGTGCTTTTCTCATGTTTTTTCTCCTTTGCCTAACGAGAATGAAACCCGCTTGGCTAACCGATTAAATCGTAATTTATATTTTTATAAAATAGTTTTCTAATTTCGTTGTCGTCCTTCGTGCAACCCAAAATCCACATCAGCTTCGTGGTGATTGCCTCGTGGGTGAGGTTGTAGCCCTCCAGAAGGTCAAAGCGGTTTTTCCACCCTCTACCCACCTGATAGACGTCCATATCGCTGCCCTCGTGCTGTACCTGCGTAGTGACCGCCAAAGTCTTACCCTTGCCTTCCCAGCTTTGGATTACGTCGTAAAAGCCGTAATATTCTCCCTCGGGAATACCACCCGTGCCGTAGCCCGACAGCACCACCGCCGTATAACAGCGGAAATACATATCCAAGACTTCTCCCTTCATTCCCGGTGTCAAAGTCAATACCCCTACTCTCTCGTCCAAGTTAAGATAAAATTCCGGCTCTGCCGCTTTGGGGGTGTGGATATACTGAATGATTTTTCCGTCCCGTATATTCGCCAGGACGGGGAAGTCCATACTCTCGAAGGCATTATAACTCTTCGTGCGGATTTTTCTTGCGCGCGTGCCTGCGATGACCTTGCCTTGGAACACGATAACAACGTCCGCCGCCGCATCCGAGGTCGCATATAAGAAACTGTCCCGAAGATTGATACGGGCGTCGGTGTCCTCTCGGTGAATCGGCTTTTGCGAGCCCGTCAAGACGATGGGCTTAGGGGAATGTTGTACCATGTACGAGAGCGCCGCCGCCGTGTACGCCATCGTATCCGTGCCGTGGCAGATGACGAACCCGTCGTAGTCCGCGTAATTATCGCGAATCACCGTTGCGAGCTCTACCCAATGATTTGGAGTGATATTCGTGCTGTCAATGTTATACGGCTGTACCCCATCCACCTTGCAAAATTCGCGGATTTCAGGTACGTAATCGAGCATATACGCGCTGTCCATGTGCGGTTTTAAGCCCATATCGCCACTCTTTGAGGCAATCGTGCCACCCGTGGCAATCAGCAATATTTTCTTCATACCCTTCTCCTTAAATAGTCGCCTGCATACAGGACGTGCGGACAAGCTATCTTATAGCGATGGCATACGAGTTTCGCATCGTCCGTGCGCGCCCCGTCTGCGGTGTAGATTTCCTCTACCGTAAAGCTACGCAAAAAGCTGTCCTTGGGCGAAAGCGCCTCTAAGCGCTCCCCTTGCAGGAAACGGTTGCGCATCTCTACGATTGCATAGCCGTCCTCGTACCCTATAACGTCTGCGATATATACGCAATCCCCTTTCGATTGGCTGTGCGCGTAATGCACCGTTTGAGTATTCTTACCAAACGCATACGCCGTCGTGTATTCGCGGTGCGCAACGGCGGAAAGCTCCTGCTGACAAACGCTAAGCTCTTGTCCGTCCATTCTTCTGCGGTATGCATTCACCACGGTGGCAAGGTAGTAGCCACTCTTCATTCTTCCCTCGATTTTAAACGAGGAAATCCCTGCCTCTTCCAACGCCTCTAAGTGCGCTAGCATATTCAAATCCTTACTGTTGAGGATATAAGTACCCTTTTCATCCTGTTCGATGGGCAACCATTCGCTTTCGCCGTTCGTGGCGTTAAGAGCGCGAATTTCATACCGCCAACGACACGCCTGCACGCAAGCGCCTCGATTGGAACAGCGCCCGTCCAAATAATCGGACAAAAGACATCTGCCGCTGTACGATATACACATTGCGCCGTGCACGAACGCCTCTAATTCCACGTCGGGCACGAAATCGTGAATTTCTTTAATTTCCGCCAGCGAAAGCTCCCTTGCCAAAATCACACGGGAAACACCCTGCTCCTTCCAAAAACGGACAGCGTACTTATTCACGGTATTCGCCTGCGTAGAGAGGTGAATGTCAAGCGAGGGCGCAACCTCTTTGACAAAAGCCACCACACCGGGGTCGCTGACAATCACGGCGTCTACGCCGATGGTCGCCAAGCTCTTAAAATACCCCTCTAACGCAACGAAATCGGAATTTTTCGCAAAGATATTTGCCGTAACGTAGACCTTTTTTCCTCGCTCGTGCGCCAAACGAACGGCAGAGGCAAGCTCCTCTTCCGTAAAGTTATCGGCAAACGTACGAAGGGAAAAATGCTTACCGCCAAGGTACACCGCATCTGCGCCAAATTCGAGCGCCGTTAAAAATTTTGCATAGCTCCCTGCAGGGGCTAATAATTCTGCTCTCATTCCTTCTCACCTACATATACGGACAGCGCAACGCCGTCCCCAACGTCCAAAACGGACGTAATAAAGTCCTGATCCTCCGTCACCGTCTGCAGGTAGGAACGGATTTTATCCACAATCGAATGTCGCTTTTGAGGAGTGGGCTGCTCACCGCTCACCCAGCCGTACAACAATACGTCGTCCGCAAACAGAGTCGCTCCCTTCTTCATCAAACGCTTTAAGTCGAAGAGGTACTTTTCGTATTGCGCTTTCGGACCGTCAAGAAAGACGAAGTCGTATTCCCCGTCCATCATCGCAAGAATCTCGCCCGCATCGCCAAGATGCGCCACTACGCGATCCTTGACGCCCAAGGCGGCAAAGTTCTCTTTCGCCTCTAAATACCGCTCTTCCTCCAGCTCCATCGTCGTCAGACGAGCTTCAGGACAAGCCAGCAGCATCGCCGACCCGGAAAGCCCCACAGCCGTACCGATTTCCAAAATTCGTTTGGGCCGTAAAGCCTTTACCATCAGCAACAAAAACTGCAAAGTTTCGTCGTCCGCCACGGGGATATCCCGTTCCAGCGCCGCCTTTCTGAGGTCAGAGATACGCTGGTCAATATTCAATTTTACAAGGGACGCCGTGTACTTATTCATTCGTATTACACCTCTAACACGTTTACGACAACCATAGGCGCTTCGCGCATCTTCTTGAAGAGGTAATTTCTAAGGCTCTTCCGTACGTGCGCAGAAAGCTCCTCCTTCGCCGCATATTCGTACGTGAAGTTGTCGATTGCCTTCTTGACCACCCCAATGAGTTCGGGGATTGTATATTTGTTTTCAGACACGACTACGCCGATGGAGGTAATCACGGGATCGTTAATTACGTAGTTCCCCGTCGCCGCTATGGATACGAGGAAAATACCGTCTGAAGACATCTTCAAACGCTCCTTGACCACAGAGCTGTTTTCACCATCCTCTACCACTTCGCCGTCAATCAGCATTGTGCCTGCAGGAATACTCTCGCCAAAGCGCATCGACGTTTCCGTAAGCTCTACGCAGTTGCCAATTTCCGTAATCAAGATATTCTGCGACGGCATACCCAAATCCTCCGCAAGGTCGGCATGCCGTTTTAAATGACGGTATTCACCGTGGATGGGGATAAAGAATTTGGGCTTTAAGAGGTTGTGCAAAATTTTATGCTCTTCTTGGCAAGCATGTCCCGAAACATGGATTTTTTCCAAGCTTTCGTAAATGACCGTCGCGCCAAGCTTGTACAGGTTGTTGATAACCCTGTACACCATCTTTTCGTTCCCGGGAATGGGGGTTGCGGACATGATAATCGCATCGTTTTCCCCAACCGAAAGTTTGTTGTATTCCCCTTGTGACATGCGGGTGAGGGCACTCATGGGTTCCCCTTGCGAGCCCGTGCAAAGAATCAACAATTCACGATGGAACAGGTTTTTCGTCTGTTCGATATCCACAAGGACACCCTCGGGGATTTTCAATTCCCCGATTTTGGTCGCCGCCTCGCATACGCGCAACATACTTCTACCTGACAGCGCCACCTTTCTGCGGTACTTCACCGCCAAGTCGATGATTTGCTGTATACGGTGTACGTTCGAGGCAAAGGTCGCGATAATAATTCGCTTGTCCGTATGCTCTGCAAAGAGATGGTCGAGCGTATTGCCCACCACCGTTTCACTCATCGTATAGCCGGGGCGTTCGATGTTGGTCGATTCTGCCATATAGAGCAGAACACCCTCTTGCCCGATTTCCGCAATACGCTTTAAGTCCATAGGCGCGCCTGCAACGGGGGTCAAGTCAATCTTGAAATCGCCGCTGTGGTAAACAAGCCCGCAGGGAGTACGCACCGCCAAGGCGCAAGCCCCGGAAATGGAATGGTTGACACCGACAAATTCCACCTCGAATGCGCCCGCCTTGATACGATCTCCGCTCTGCACCACACGCTGTTTTACACCTACGACACGATTTTCCTGCAACTTGTTTTCCGCAAGCATCAGGGTTAATTTCGTACCGTACACGGGGGTGTCGGGGTTGAGCTCTTTCATCAAGTAGGACAAACCGCCGATATGGTCCTCGTGACCGTGCGTGATAAATACGCCACGCACCTTATCACGGTTTTGCGCAAGATACGTGATATCGGGAACAACCGAATCAATACCCGGCATCTCCTCCATATTCGGGAAGGTCATACCTGCATCGATGATAATAATGTCGTTGCCGTATTCCAGCGCCGTCATATTTTTGCCGATTTCCCCTACGCCACCAAGGAAGAGGATTTTTACCGCTTTTTTACCCTTTTTGACCTTCACGGGGGTGAGCTTTTTGTCCTCCGTGTTGAATACGAGCGTCTTTTTCTTCTCTACGCCGCGCGCAGAGCTTGTCCTTTCACGGGTCGTAGTAGGTTTTTGTTGGCGCTTTACTTCCGCTGCCGCACCCTTTTTCTTCGTAGCAGAAGCGGTTTTTTCCACACTCTTTCCTCTGCTTAAGGGCGCTTTTTTAGCAACGCGCGCGGTCTTCTTTTCCGTGACGTTTTCGACACGCGCCGTCGCCGATCTTCTTTTCTCCGTTCGCTGGGGCTCGAATCCCATCCCGTCGAAGGACGTGCCCATCGGCGAACGAGCATTTTTTCTGCTTTTCGCAGGTTTTGTAATCACTTATCTATCTTCTCCTTGTCTTCTCCATTGGCTTTTCTTCTTCTTTCGTAAGCCTTCATAAAAGAGAGAGCCGAAAATTTCTTATCAGCTCTCCGTCGTTTTTACAACTGAAACAACCACAATCAAGCCGCCGCACAAGCCGTCCTTGAAAGGCTTTGATCGTTTGTCGTCGTCATAATATAATCCGTTGGAAGGATTAGAAATCCAACGCAACCTTCTTTTCTTTCGTCGCTTTGATCAAGCCCTCTTCCAGCATCTCTTCATCCGTAGCCTGAGGATACATCGCAACGTAATCCACCGCAGAAAACGCCTCGTCCTTTTCCGTGCCAAGCTTTTCAGCCAGAGCAACCACCAAGCGGAGCGCCTTCTTTAAACCACCGTCACTCTTAATTTTTACCATAAACGGCGTGCCTTCATACGCTTTCTGCTTGCTGACGTCCTTTTGGCGGTATACCGTCTGCTTGAATTCAGGGTCAGCAGGGTCAAGCGCCAGATACAAGCCAAGCGTCTTACCGATAATCGTAATTCTTGCAACCGTGTCGCGACCAAAGTTGAATCTATCGCCGTGCCAGCTGATATTAGAATTGATTTTCTTGTATTCAGACAGGGCGTTCTTTAAGGTGCTGTAATATCCCTTGATATCATCTTCGCTCTGTTTGAGTTTTGCCGTAAAGCTTCTCTTCAAACGAACGACCAATTCACTATCTGCATCGACCAAACCGATGACGGGCGTTTGTTCTGCGACCGTTTCAACCGCAACCTCTGCCGTCGCAAGCTCCGTTTCTGCTTCAACGACTTCTTCTACGACAGGCGCCTCTTCGTATACTTCTTCAACGACAGCAACCGTTTCCTCTGCCGAGGTTTCTTCCACCGTTTCCGTTGCGCAAACTTTGCAGGCAAAGACACCTGCAAGCTTTTCAGCAACGCAATTTGCAATATCCTGCACGCCGTCGCCGTCAATGTAAACCTCTGCCGTTTCTTCCTTTGCCGAAATTTTTTCAACTACCTTTTCTGCAAGCAGGTCGTAGTCAAACGCAGGCATCGTAATTTTCGCGGCAACCATTTCCGCAAGCTTTTCATAATCAATCTTTTCGACAGGTGGCAAGCTTTCGACAACCTTTTCCGCCGTTTCGTACACGATTTTGTCGTAGTCGATTTCAACGGGAGCAGCCTCTGCCGTTTGGTTAACAGCGCTGTCCTGCATAATTTCCAGTACTCTGTCACCCACCTCGTCCACGATGCGTACGTAGTCAACGTTCTCCGCAACGGGAATGGATGCAACCGCCTCTAAAATCTGTTTGGAATGTTCGGAAACAACCTCTTCTGCTTTTTCGGAAACCGCCTCGCCGATTCTGTCGTAGTCCACCTCTTCCACCGTAGGAAGCTCGGACAACACTCTCTCCGCTACAGCGTCCAAATCCAGAGCAGAAACCTTCTCCTCTAATTCCTGCACCGCCTTGTCAATTTCCGCAAGCAACGTCTCGTTTGCGGCTACGGTATCAAGCTTTGCAGAAACCTCTTCTTGGATGGTTTCAGAAATATCGTTATGTACCGCTTGGTTTTGTTGCAAGCTGTATTTCAACTCGTTTGCAAGCGATTTAATCGCAGCAAGCTGTTCGTTCAGTTTCTCCGTCAAATCCTTTTCCACAGACTGCGACTGCACGGCAGAGTATTTCACCTCGCTTAAAATCGCCGTCTTTGCGGCGTCAATATCCTGTGCAATCTCGCTGTAAATACCATCGAGAACAAGTACTAATTCATCTTCGCTGGATGCAGGCTGCATATCCTTGTTGTTTTCCGTCATTATCGCACCTCTATTATTATTTTCCCTCTTTGCACTATACCAAGTATAAAAACATAAGGAATAAACTTACGTTTATTATAGCACAAGTATTACCGTCCGTCAAGGGTTTCAAGAAAAAAATCCCCTCTCAAGAGCGAAAAAATGGTATTTTTTTGCAAAAAAACCACGTTTTACCCTCTGTAGAATAGTTTTGCCTTTTTTTGCTCATCGCATACCTGCCCCCATAAAAATAGAAGGCGCGTGGTCGTATTTTTCTTACAGCCACGCGTCCCCTCAATCTTTTATACTATTTTTTAGCGTTTTTCGATTCTATCTCTGCGACATATTGCGCGTATTCTTCCTCGGTGATTTTGCGAACCTTGTTCTTTTTTCCCATACCTATCCTCCATCGTCTTGCGTTGATAAAAGTATGCTCAAAAAGCTACAAGAGTATGCACAAAAAGCCCCCTTTCCCCTCGTTGACGATTTTAGAAAGAGTGCGGCGAAGCTTCCCTTTCAGCTCCTCGGGAACGCCCTTGTTTTTACCGCCCAATTCAACCTCTAACAGCTGTCGTACGCTACTGCCAAACACATTCGTTTCCCAAACCGTTTCAGGTTCCTGTTCGTACGATTCCACAAGCGAAGAACAGAACGCCTCCCCTTGCGATTTTCCACCAACGATAGGTTCTACCTGCCCGTCGATTTCAATCTTCATAATATGATAGCTTGCGCCCGACGCGCGGAAGCGAACGCCGTAATTGCTACCCTTTTTCACCAGCGCAGGTTCGGCAAGCTGTAATTCCTCTACCTGCGGACAAACCACGCCGTAGCCCGTCGCCTCTGCCTCCTCCCACGCCGACTTAATCTTGGCATACCTTCTGCCGTCCTCCGCAAGCGCCTTCAACCGCATCATCAGGGCACAATCATCGTGAATTTCCACCCCACATTCGTGCGACAGAGCACGGAAGAACAAACCGTCCTTCACCGCAATAGACGCCCTTGCCTCGCCCGTACCTGCATCCATATCCAAGCCGTCGCAGGGGAGATAGTCCTCCGTATCTGCAAAGGCATCGAAAAACAGAGGGCAATCCTTCATCTTCTTAAGCGACGGGGCAACCGCCTTCAGCTTTTCCATAAAGGCGTCCACAAACGGATTTTCCTCAGGCAACGCCTGCAACCAGCCGGGAATGGATACGTCCAAACAACGGATAGGGAATTCCAAAAGCACCGCCTGCAAAATTTCCAATGCGGCGTTCTCATCCATCTGTTCGACATTCACCGCAACCACGGGTACGCCGTATTTCTCTTCCAAGCTCGATCGCAACCCCTCGCAGGCGTGTACGTCTACGCAATTTAGAACGATTACGTACGGTTTCCCCATCGCCTTCAATTCTGCCGCCGCACGCGCCTCCGCCTTTTCGTAAGCGGCACGTTCCACGGGGGTAAAGCTGCCGTCCGTCGTTACCAAAACACCAACGGTAGAATGTTCTTTAATCACCTTTTCCGTGCCGATTTTTGCCGCCTCTGCAAAGGGAATAGGCTCTTTCGCCCAAGGAGTTTTTACCAACCTCGGCTGTCCGTCCTCCTCAAAGCCCATCGCGCCTTCCACCACGTAGCCGACACAATCCACCAAGCGAACGCTCGCCTTTACGCCCGTTGGCGTGGTAATCTGCGCTGACTTTGCAGGCACAAACTTTGGCTCGGTAGTCATAATCGTTCTGCCGGACGATGCCTGTGGCAGTTCGTCGGTCATCACCGCTTTTACACGCTCGTCTGCGTACGGCAAAACAAGCGACTCGATAAAACGCCTAATAAACGTGGACTTCCCCGTCCGCACGGGACCTACCACGCCAATATAGATATCCCCACCCGTACGGCGCAGAATATCCTCGTATACGCTATAATTTTCCATCGCTACCTCCATTTGTTTTATCCTATGCAAAGAAAGCGACGGTTTATTCCAAAGCAAAAGAAAAACAGGCAGAGAACCTACCTGTTTTTTAAGTATAACATTACGATTTAATTTCGGGTTTTGAGAGCGCCTTTGCCGTAGCCGCCTCCACCGCCAAATAGTCCTTATCCGCAGAAAAATCCCTCGGCTCGTCGTATTCGCCACCCAAAGCCTCGATGGCGTATTTCAGCTCCTGAAATTCCACAAACCCGATGCTTCTATCCTCGATTTTTTCTTGAAGCAACGGCAACGCCCGAGCATCTCCGTACGCCGCAAGATAGCTTGCGCGCATGGGCGTGCGCTCGCCTGCCGATAAAAACTCATCGCGCAAAATCGCATAAATCTCCTCTGAACGAGCCACCACTCTGGAAAGAATCTCCAGCATATATTCAACGGCAACGCCGTCTCGATACGCCTTTAGCGCCTTTTCCATTACCTCGTCAGCGTTATGTTTGAAGATGTCCGCAATATCGTCACGAACGTCCTCGTCAGCATCCTCGTTGCAGAGCAACGAAAAATACCCGTCATACGCCCGTTTGTCGTCCAAAATCAAGTTGATTGCATACGACTGCGTAGCGGTGTCGGTGCTTTCTAAGAGTGGCAATAAAAGCTCTACGTTGTTGCGATTTTCCAGTTCGTTGCACAAAAACTCAGGCACAGGAACGCCCTGCGATAAGTGCGACGACAGCGTTTGCACCAACTGCTCGTCCGTCATGCGAGCATAGTATTCCTTGGGGGTACAGCCTACTTTCGCCACGTAGGTATCCCCGAATTTCTTATACAACCGAGGAATGACGTCCTCCCATTCCTTTTCGGTGTACTTATCCTTTTTCTCTTCCATGTACACGGTAAGTTTTTCGTCAAACAAACCGTCAAAATCCATCAATTCCATACTTTTTTCCTCTGTGTTATATATGCATTAGCAGTAATTTTACCGTATTCGGATCGGCATCGAACGCCTCGGCAATCTGCACGACGTCACCACCGAGCTCTTTCAATCCCGAAGTCAAGAAAATCGCGCACGCTATATCGTCCTCTTTTTCAAGCAAGTCGGTCGCATCCGCACTCTCCAAAGCGCGATATAATCGTTCTGCGGCGCTCTTTAACTTTTTCCCGTAAGAAGGGGAAATGATGGCAAATTTGGACGCCACCCTCGCATATCCCGCCAAGTATTTTTTACGTTTCCTTCTGCCAATTTCAATCCTTCGCAAAGGCAAACTGCGGTAGATATTGCAGATTACCACCCCTACAACGCTCTCTTCATTCCGTTCGTACAGAGCGCGCAAGGTTTCGACTTTCAGCAAATCAGACACTTCAAAGTCTAGCAGCATATTCCGCAAAAACTCGTCTGCTCGAACGTGCTCTGCAACCATCAAAGCCACGTACTGCAGGTCCTGATCCATCCCGTCCATTTCGTCAAAGCACCACAGCAGGTCTTCGATGAAATCCTCCGACAAGGCAAAATTTTCCACCTGCGACGTAGGCATTTTTCCCAAGGAAATTAAAGTGTGACATATCAATTCCTTCGCAGATTTAGGCACGGCGTAGAAATAGGTGAAATCCCTCGTCGTATCCTCGCCGCCGTCCAGCATTTTGCGAACCGCCTTGAGATAGTATCTCCCCACCGCCGCATCCGGATAGAGGGCACAGAACTTATCCAGCGTTTTTTCCGCAACCTGCAAACGCCCGCTCTTTGCCGCCGAAACGCCCTTAAAATAGAGCATTCTGCCATCGTACGGCATCTTTTCTTCCAGCTTTACAAACAGCGCGTACGCCTCCTCGTGCATAGCGTTTTCGCAACAGACGGTAGCGACCTTGTACATTTCCTCAGTAGAGGAAGTAGGCATTTTCACGAGCCGTTCCGCCAAAGCCCTACTCTCTTCCGTTCTGCCTTGTTCCAAAAAAATCGCCGCCAGAGTAGCAAGCGTTTGGACATCGTCCGATTTTTCCTGCAAAACCTCCTCGCAGAGCTGTTCAGCAACGAGGTGATTGCCCTCTAAAAGCTCGGCAACCGCCTGCATACGCTTTGCCTCAACGTAATCCTTGTTGCCATGCGCAACGGTAGAATACGAGTCGATTGCCCTGCGACAATTCCCTTCCTTCAACGACTTTGCACCCTCTTCCATTTCCCTGGAATAATCGGCAAGCTTGGGGGGCCATACGAACCGCAAGCCGTCCTTTTTCTCCCTCGCAAACGCTTGAGCAATCTCCATTTTGTTTTCGGGTGTCAGGGTATCGTCTATACCGATGAGCTGATTGTAATAATACGCAGACGCCGCCTCGTTGCCCAAGTTCAGGTAATTGACCGCAAGCCCCTCGTATACGTCGGGTAAGTCCTCTTCCTCGCAGATTGGCAGACACTTATACAGCCATTTGATGGCGTACGTTTGCAACCCTAAATTTTCGTAGACGTCCGCAATACGCAAATACCCCTCTACGTCAGGACCGCCCTCGTCGATTGCCGCGCAAGCAAAACGCAACGCGGAGATATATTTCCCCTCGCCGTACGCTTTTTCCGCCAGCCGTTGCAGGCGTTCTTTACTGCGATCAAATCGAATCGTGCCCATATTTTCTTCCTTGTTTTATCTCCCAAACATTTCGTCCGCGTCTTTATCGTCGAAGGAATAGTCGGTGTTGCAATAATGACAATGCACCCGAACAGCCCCGTCCTCACGAATAATTGCACGCATTTGCTCCTCGCCGAGCGACGTCAAAACCTGCTTTAAATAGCCACGAGAACAATTACAAGTATACGTAGCTTTTCTGCCTTTTATCCCATCCTTTTTTGCCGAAAAAAGGTCGATTGCGACGGTATCTAAATCGCCCTTTGCCGCCTCGCGTACCAACGCTCGCAAAGCCTCGCCCTTAGGCAAAGCCTCTATCGTTCCCTCGTCCGTGAACGGCAACGGCTGTAAAACGGCAATCCCTGCGAACGCAACCTTGCCCTCCGCATCAAAATCCACCACGCAACCAAAGAAGGTAGGCAACTGCTCGCTAATGCGATAATATTCCTCTAAAATCTCCTCTACGCCAACCTTAGTAGGATAGCCACAAGAGCCAACGAACGGACGGCTGTAGCCATCGTCACGAATGACGGTAAACGAGCCGTTTTGCCCTAAAATCTCCGCTTCCGTTCCCTCGGCATCTCCCCCTTCCATATACCCACGGATATGCAGGGGATGATTGCCCGATACGTTGATTTGACCGGCGAGCCCATCGCATTGCAACGCGAAGGAAATCTCACCGCTCTCCTCTTTGAGCCCTGCGCCCATAAACGCCGCCGCAGAAAGAAACTTCCCCAAGACTGCCATAGCTTCGCCCTGCAAACCGTGCAACTGTTGCGCGCGACGTACCAGCTCGGTAGTGTCTGCTAAGGTTAAGGATACCTGCTCGTCGCAGATTAACGTTCTGATAAGGTTTTTCATCATCTTTATTTCTCCGCTAAAAACACCAACCGATCCGATTGCGTTTTATCCTCCCCCAAGTGCCCCTCGACGGATACTTTTCCAAAGCCCGCCTGCCGCAAAGCCTCCAAAATCTCCTCTTCCGTATGGGCGTACTGCACGTGCGTTTCATCCAATCGGATATAACTGCCGTCTTCGTTCTTCACAAACAAAGAAACGTCCAGCACCGCTTGCCGTCCGTCAAAACGGGTGAAACTGAAGTACGTGACTTCCTCACGGTCATCCACGTTGACTGCGCCGCTGAGTTTCTCTCTAAACTTTTTGGGCGAGCTGACGTCAAAGAGGAATACGCCCCCTCTCTGTAAGCAACCGTACACGTTTTTGAATGCTTTGAGAAGGCGCTGAGGCTCCACGTAGTTGATACAATCGTTGATTGCCGTCGCAAAGGAGTACTTATGCGCAAGCTTTTTTCCTGCCACGTCGCCGTGGATATATTCTCCACGCAAGCCCGCCTTCAAGGCGGCGCTCTGCGCCCTATCCAGCATCTCCGTCGAAACGTCCATACCCGTCATCGCATAGCCTGCGCGTTGGAGCGCGCGCGTGAAATAACCGCCGCCGCAACCGATATCGAGCCCCGTTTCCAGTCGATACCCAGAAAGCCTTTTAATTAAATACTGCGACCAGTTTTCATAGTCGCAGTCATCGTTAAGATATTCAAACCATTCCGCCAAGGTGGAATAGGCCGCTTTTCGTTCCATACCTGCCCGCCTTATTTCTTTTTATCGTCTAAAATTCTCGGGGTTTTGCGCTTGCGGTGTTTCTTACCTTCCTCCGCTTCCTTCAGCGCCTTTTCCCGTTCGTCAAATTGACGGTTGTATTCTACGTAGCGTTCGTCGTCCTTATGCTCTTCTACGTAAGCCTCGGTATCCGCCACAATCGCTTCCTTACTCTCACGCAGTTTTTTAAGGTCGTCACGAGAATAGGAAGGAGGCAGGTCGTATACTCGCAATTCGTCGTCAATCGGTTTAATCGGGCGCGCCGACAACTGTGACTTGCCTGCCGCCAAGATAACGCGATTGTATTCGAGGGTCGCCTCGCTGTTTTCACCGTCTGCGGAAAGCGCGTTTTTATCGTAGATACCTCTACCCACTTTTGCGCCAGAAATCTTCGGGTTGATATACTTATCAAACGCCCACTGCGCAAAGTTCAACCACACGAGCAACGTGTAGGAAAGCGCAAACAGCAGCAAGATCATCACCGCCGCCATCAGGAAGAAGCCTTGTCCGCCGATGAGGAAGAGCAGGTAAGGCAACAGTGCCAACGCGCCGAAGAACACCGTCTGCGGCAACATACCAATCGTCATCAAGAAAGCGTTTTTAATCAGCGCAACGAATCCCATCGTGTAGTTTACGCCGAGGGCGATCATCCAAAAGCTCATGCAAGCCACCACCGCCAAAACGACGTAGCTTACAATCGATGCAATGGTAAGCACCACTTCTTGGAACTTACTGAGATTATCCTGCACGAGCGTCATAGCCACCGAATCCTGCGTAAGAACGGTGATCGTAAGCGTAATGACGAAGAACAGCGCCGTCTGCAAAGCGTTTTTGAAATTCAGCTTTACCCCACGCCAGAAATCGTTGGCAACGAAAATACCTTCCGTCCAAACCATATTTCTCATAACGTACATACCGCCAGCCAAACCAACCGCCGCAACGATGGAAGAAAGGGTCAGCAGTCCGTACGAAGTCATATCGATCGTCAAGGCAAGAATCTCCGATTGACCCTGCATATTCGGCGCAACGGGATACCCTACGCCAAGGTTTGCGCCAAACGGATAGATTGCGCCCATCGCTTCAGAATACGTTACGGAAAAAATAATTACCGCAAGCATCGGAATAAAGAAAATCAACATCAAAAGATTGATCTTTACCAGCTTGCCAAAGTTCCCTTTAAAAATATCGAAAAAGAGCTGCCAACGGTTTGTCGGCAACGTACTTCTTGCGTAATCCTCACTTCTCTCTTTTCCTTCCAGCATACGGGCAATCAGCCCTTTTTTCTGTTGAGCCATAGAAACTGCACTCCATTGATTGTTTTCGGCGTAATATTCGCTACGCCATAATTATCCAAATACTATTTTACTATACTTTTGTGATAATTTCAAGAAAAAAACGGGAATTTTTCCAAATTAAATAGCGAATACGTAAAAAATCTTTGACTTTTTTTTCTTTCTGTGTTAAAATAACCTCGTCAAATAGAGGAGCGGTTGAACATCAGTACTCGTTTTTCGTTCGTTGGACGTGCGAAGTCCACACCAAGCAAGCTTGGCGGAACTCGAGGAAAGGGTATCACCGCCGAAGCGGATTGCCTCTTCGCTTGCATCCGCTGGGCGTACGGGAGAATACCCGTGCGACTGCCACCGTCCGTGCGCGCGCTATTCGATATTTTCCCCTCAGGGAAATTCGGGCTTTTGCGTATGGCGGTAATTCTACCGTCTATTTTTTTTGGGAGTGTATTATATGAAAAAGTTTAACGTTGGCGTCATCGGCGCAACCGGCATGGTTGGACAAAGGTTTATGTTGTTGCTCGCCGAGCATCCCTGGTTTGACGTAAAAGTTTTGGCGGCCTCCTCTCGTTCCGCAGGAAAGACCTACGAGGAAGCAGTTGGCAATAAGTGGGCTTTCGATTGCCCTATCCCCAAGCGGTACTTAAGCATGACCGTTTTGGATGCGGAAAAGGATATGGAAACCATTGGCTCGCAGGTAGATTTCGTCTTCTGCGCCGTCAGCCTCGACAAAGCTGCAACCAAGGCCTTGGAAGAACGCTATGCAAAGGCGGAAATCCCCGTCGTTTCCAACAACTCGGCGCACCGCTTTACGGCAGACGTGCCGATGGTGATTCCTGAAATCAATGACAATCATCTTGAAGTCATCCCCTCGCAGAGAAAACGTTTGGGAACGAAGCGTGGCTTTATCGCCGTCAAGTCGAATTGCTCGTTGCAATCGTACGTACCCCTTCTGCACCCCTTGCGCGAATTTGGCGTAAAAGAGGTTGCGGTATGCACCTATCAGGCAATCTCCGGCGCAGGCAAAACGTTTGCGACGATGCCTGAAATTTTGGATAACGTCATCCCCTATATCGGCGGCGAGGAAGAAAAGAGCGAGAAAGAACCCCTCAAAATCTGGGGCGAAGTTCAGGGCGATGAAATCGTATCGGCAAACGCCCCTGCTATCACGGCGCAATGCTTGCGTGTACCCGTTTCCGACGGACACACCGCGGCGGTGTTCGTACGCTTTGAAACCAAGCCTACGAAGGAGCAGATTTTGTCCGCTTGGAAAAACTTCTCGGGCGCACCGCAGAGCCTGCAACTCCCCTCTGCCCCTGCGCAATTCATTCGCTACTTTGAAGAGGACAATCGTCCGCAGGCAAAGCTCGACAGAATGGAAGGCAACGGCATGAGCGTTACGGCAGGCAGACTTCGTGAGGACAGCGTATACGATTATAAGTTTATCGGGCTTTCCCACAACACTCTGCGCGGCGCGGCAGGCGGCGCGGTACTGCTGGCTGAGTTGCTTGCGGCAAAGGGATATTTTGATTGACACGTCTTACTTGGCATTTTAACGCCAAGCACAAAAAACGAAAAAGGATAATAGTATAAGGGTATGAAAGGTTTTTTTAAGGGTAGCGCTACTGCGCTGATTACACCGTTCAACGAAAGCGGTATCAACTTCGATGCGTTAGGGGCTTTAATTGAACACCAAATCGCAGGCGGCACTTCGGCTATCGTATTTTTGGGTACGACGGGCGAGCCTTCCACTATGACGTTCGAGGAAGAGCATATCTTGATGGACTACGCCGTGAAAAAAGTGGCAGGCAGAGCGAAGGTTGTCTTCGGCTGTGGCAGCAACAACACGGGCGATGCCGTCATGACCGCAAAGGCGGCAGAAAAGTTCGGTGGCGACGGCTTGCTTGCCGTTACCCCCTACTACAACAAATGCACGCAGAACGGCTTGGTGGCATATTATAAGGCAATCTGCGAGGCGGTATCTATCCCCGTCATCGCCTATAACGTACCCGGCAGAACGGGCGTAGAAATCCAGCCCGCTACCATGGCGAAGATTGCAGAAATCCCCAACATCGCAGGCATCAAGGATGCAGGTGGCAATATGGCAAAGACCATGGAAACCCTCCGCCTTGTCCGTGATAAGTGCGACGTCTATTCGGGCGAAGACGCCCTGAACCTCCCCATCCTTGCTTGTGGCGGCGTAGGCGTTATCTCCGTTTTATCCAACGTTATACCGGCTGACATAGCAAAGCTGTGCGACCTCGTTTTGGACGGCAAAATGGAAGAGGCGATTGCGCTCAACGACAAGCTGTTGCCCGTGGCAAACGCTTGCTTCGTAGAGGTCAACCCTATCCCCGTGAAAGAGGCGATGAACCTCATTGGCTTCGATGCAGGCGTGCCTAGAGCTCCCCTTACGAAAATCGAGGACGCAAATCGCGAAAAGTTGATTGCGGCTATGCAAGCCTATGGCTTGGAGGTGCAGGCATGATTAAGATATTGCTTTGCGGCGCTTGCGGAAAGATGGGCGGCAACGTATTGTCGCTACTCTCCGAGGACGAGGAGGCAACCGTCGTTTGCGGCGTAGACCTCTACCCCAAAGAAATCAGCGTACCCGTTTACCGTAGCTTTGCAGACGTGAAAGAGGACGTGGACGTGATGATCGACTTCTCTTCCCCTGTTGGCTTGCAGGATCGTTTAGAATTTGCTAAGAGCAAAGGTATCGGCATCGTTTTGGCGTCCACGGGCTTTACCGCAGACGACCTCGCCTTGATACAGTCCTACGAAAAGGACGTCGCTATTTTCCGCACCGCTAACCTTTCCTTGGGTATCAACCTGATGCAGGCGCTGGTGAAAGCGGCGGCGCAGGTTTTAGGCGAAGGCTTTGACGTGGAAATTATCGAAAAGCACCACAACCTCAAAAAAGACGCCCCCTCAGGGACGGCGTTGATGTTGGCTGACAGCGTGAACGAGGCGTTTGACGGTGGTAAGCAATTCGTCTATGGCAGAGAAGGTATCGTCGGCGCAAGAGAGAAAAAGGAAGTCGGTATTCACGCCGTACGCGGCGGTACGATCGTCGGCGAACACGAAGTGATTTTCGCAGGCGAGGACGAGGTGATTACCATTTCTCACTCTGCGGCAAGCAAACGCGTCTTTGCCGTTGGCGCAATTCGCGCGGCGAAGTGGCTAGTCGGAAAACCCGCAGGCAAGTACGAAATGAAAGATATGTTGGCTTAAAACCACCCCCTTTCCCTACCAAACGGGAGAGGGGCTTTTTTATGCAACACAGCTTGTAATATTATCTTATGACATTTTTGAAAAAATGCTTGACGAGGCATATGCACATATGATAGAATAAATAAAAGTTCTTATTTTTTATTCTAAAAAAAGGAATGCGCGTTTCATGTTGCAAATCATCGAAGTACAAACGAGAAAACAAAGAAAAGAGTTCGTGGAATACCCCTTGCGGTTGTACAAGGGGAATCCCTATTTCGTTCCCCCGCTTTACGGCGACGAAATGGCGATGTTTACTGACAAGAATATCTACAATAAAACCTGTAAATCCGTGTTCTATTTGGCAGAACGGGACGGCAAAACCGTCGGTCGCATTCAAGGGATTTTGCAAACGCAATACAACGAAATTCACGGCGCCAAGCAGGCACGCTTTACCCGCTTTGACTGTGAGAACGACCCCGCCACCGCAAAGGCTTTGTTTAATGCCGTAGAGGAATGGGCGCGCTCCTTAGAGATGGACAATATCGTCGGGCCTCTTGGCTACAGCGATTTAGAGCGTGAAGGATTGCTGATTGAAGGCTTTGAATACCTCTCCACCTTCGAAGAACAGTACAACTACGAATATTACCCTGCTTTAGTAGAGGCGTGCGGATACGTAAAGGACTCTGATTGGTTGGAATATCGTTTGTTCCGCTTAAAGGATGACCCGAAAAGAATGCAGACCCTGCTGGATCATTCCTTGAAAAAGTACAACCTGCACGTCGTCGATCCGAAAATGTCCGTGCGCGAATTTGTCAAACGCTATGCCAAGGGTTTCTTCCATTGTATCGACGAATGCTATAAGGATTTGTACGGCTTTGTTCCCTACACCCCCGAAATGCAAAAGCAAATGATCGATCAATTCCAACTGCTGCTCAGCCGTAAGTATATCGCCGCCGTGTGCGACGAAAATGACGAAGTGGTTGCCTGCGGCATATGTCTGCCCGGTATGGGGAAAGCCCTGCAAAAAAGCGGCGGCCGTTTGACCCCTGGCGCACTCTGCAAACTACTGCGCGCAGTAAAGAAGCCTGACACTATCGACTTTGGCTTGATCGGCGTTATGCCAAAATATCGTAATACGGGCTTGGCGGTATTTATGTACACCGTCCTGCAGGGGATGTTAGAGGATCCCAACGTCAAATATATGGAAACCAACCTGAATATGGAGAGCAACGCCAATATCCAAGCGCTTTGGAAACGCTTTGAGCATATCCAACACAAACGCAGACGCTCGTACATAAAACACCTTTAACGCATTAACAACCTAAGCCGACGTTTCACGAAGAAGCGTCGGCTTTTTTCTTTGCGTGTTTCAATTTCCTAAAAAAAGGGAATATTCCCAAGGAGAATTTTTTAGGAGAGCTATCTATGAAAAAGACCACCATTGACGGAAACACCGCCGCCGCATACGCCTCGTACGCTTTTTCCGAGCTTGCAATCATCTACCCCATCACCCCCTCTTCCCCTATGGCGGAGCTTGCTGACCTATGGCAAGCGCAGGGAAAAGAAAACTTGTTCGGCAAAGTTCCCGAGGTCGTCGAAATGCAGTCGGAAGGGGGCGCGGCAGGCGCTTTACACGGCGCGTTGACCTGCGGCGCGCTCGCCACTACCTATACCTGCAGTCAAGGATTACTGCTGATGTTGCCAAATATGTATAAGATTGCAGGGGAGGCTCTGCCCACCGTCTTTCACGTAAGCGCACGGGCGTTATCTACGCACGCCCTCAGTATCTTCGGCGACCATCAAGACGTTATGGCGTGTCGGCAAACGGGCTTTTCAATGCTGTGCGCGTCGTCCGTACAAGAGACCGCCGATTTTGCCGTACTTGCTCACCTTGCAACGCTGTCTTCCAGCCTGCCCTTTTTGCATTTCTTCGACGGGTTTCGCACCTCGCACGAAACCTCTACCGTTGAACTAATGGAGTACGACGAACTGAAAATACTACTTTGCGAAGAGGACGTATCACGCTTTAAAGCGCGTGCCCTCTCTCCCGACTCCCCTACCCAAAGAGGTACGGCGCAAAACCCCGACGTCTATTTCCAAAACCGAGAGCGCAGTCAGCCCCTCTACGCCGCCCTCCCCGACCTCGTACAAGCTTGGATGGACAAACTCGCCAAAATTACAAAACGGCAATACCACGTTTTTGATTATTACGGCGACCCTGCCGCAGAGCAAGTGCTGGTGATGATGGGCAGTGGCGCGCAAACCGCCCAAGAATGTGTGGATTCTTACAATCAACAAGGCAAGAAAGTCGGGCTGCTTATCGTACGACTTTACCGCCCTTTTGACGGGAAGCGGTTTTGTTCTGCCCTGCCAAAGACCTGCCGAAAAATCGCCGTTTTGGATAGAACCAAAGAGGCAGGCTCGGTGGGAGAGCCTCTGTATCTAGACGTCTGCGCCGCCCTCGCAGAAGGGGATAGACAAGAGATTGCCGTCGTAGGTGGTAGATACGGCTTGGGACAAAAGGAATTCACCCCTGCTATGATTGCCGCCGTCCTTGACAACCTTTGCCTGCCTGAACCGAAAAACCACTTTACCGTGGGCATTGACGACGATATCTCCCATACCTCGTTGCCTATCCCCGATTTCCATATTGAGGGTCGGGATTTGACGGAATGCAAGTTTTACGGCCTCGGTTCGGATGGTAGCGTGGGCGCAAACAAAAACTCGATTCAAATCATCGGCGAACACACAGACCTTTTCGTGCAAGGATATTTTCAGTACGATTCCCGAAAATCGGGAGGGTACACCATTTCCCACCTGCGGTTTGGAAAGAGCCCTATTCTCTCGGCGTACCTCGTCGAGCACCCCGGCTTTGTTGCTTGCCATAACACATCTTATCTAAACCGCTACGATATGTTGTCGGGCATACAAGAAAACGGCACGTTTCTATTAAACTGTCCTTGGACGGATTTAGAGCAGATAAACGCACACATGCCCCCTGCCTACAAGCAAATCATCGCCCAGAAAAACCTTCGTTTTTTTGTCATCAACGGCACAAAAATCGCAGGCGAAGCAGGACTCCCCGGAAAACACAGCACGGTGATGCAAGCCGCCTTTTTCCGTCTTCATCCGCACATTTTACCATATGAACGAGCAATACAGCTGTTAGAGGACACCTTACGGCGAAAATTCTCCGCAAAGGGCGAAGAAGTGATAAACGCAAACCTAACCGCCATTTCAAAAGTGCCTGCCGCCTTGAAGGAAATCGTTTATCCCAAAGAATGGGCAACGGCGACCACGGAAAACCCCGAACAGACCGACGATAAAAACGGCTATTTTAACGAGTATATTTCCCCCATTTTGCGACTGAAAGGAGATAGTCTTCCCGTGTCCGTCTTCTCGATAGACGGCACCGTTCCGACAGACACCGCAAAGCTGGAAAAACACGGCGTAGCGGCATCCATTCCTCGTTGGGTTCCAGAAAACTGTATACAATGCAATCAATGCTCCTTCGTCTGTCCGCACGCATGTATTCGCCCCTACCTCTTTGAGGATGGCGACTCCGTACCGCAGGACTTTCATAGCCTTTCAGCAACGGGTATGCAAGGAAAGCGCTTTCGAATACAAGTTTCCGTCCACGATTGTATGGGCTGTGGGGTGTGCGCTCGTACCTGCCCTGCGAAAAACAAAGCGCTTGTAATGACTCCTGTGGGCGAATTGCCCGAGAAAGAAGGGGAAAACTGGGCATTTGCGCAAACGTTGCCGAGCCCCGATCCGTCCACCTTTCGCGCAGATACGGTGAAAGGTAGCCAGTTTAAACAGCCCCTCTTCGAGTTCTCCTACGCCTGCGCAGGTTGCGGAGAAACCCCTTATATTAAGCTATTAACACAGCTGTTTGGCGAGAGGCTACTCATTGCCAACGCCACCGGTTGTTCGTCCATTTACGGTGGCTCCTCGCCTACCTGCCCTTACGCAAAGACGAAGGATGGGAAAGGCCCTGCTTGGGCGAGTTCCCTCTTTGAGGACAACGCCGAGTTCGGGCTTGGAATGCGCCTTGCCTGCGATTTAAAAGAGGACGGAAAGGAAAAATCCGTCTGGTGTATCGGTGGCGACGGCTGGGCGTACGACATCGGCTACGGAGGGCTGGACCACGTCTTGGCAAGCGATAAAAATATCAATATTTTGGTGCTGGATTCGGAAGTCTATTCCAACACAGGTGGACAACTGTCCAAGGCAACACCTTTGGCCGCGACCGCGCGTTTTGCCGTCAAAGGCAAGCGAACGAGGAAAAAGCCCCTCGGTCTGATGGCGATGCAATATAAAAACGTCTACGTGGCGCAGGTGTCCTTAGGGGCGAATATGCAACAGCTTGTGCGCACGCTTTTGGAGGCAGAGGCGCACGACGGGCCGTCGCTGGTCATTGCTTACACGCCGTGTATCGCCCACGGCGTGAGTATGAGCCGCTCCGTAGAAGAGGAAAAACGGGCGGTAGAATGCGGCTACTGGCATCTGTATAGATACAATCCTTCCCTGCGCCAAAAAGGGGAAAATCCCTTCGTTTTAGACAGCAAACAGCCCAATAAACCGTTGCGTGAATTCCTGCTTGGGGAAAACCGTTTTGCCGCCCTATTGCGCGAAGATCCCGAAACGGCAGAGAGGCTGTTTAAGGAGGCAGAAGAGGATAGTCGTCTGCTTTATGAACAGTATAGCCGTCTTGCCGATCAATCATAAAAAAGGGAGTTGGATTTTTCCAACTCCCCTTCTTTGTTTTTACAGTTTTGAAAATGATACAACCTATGGTTGATGATATACACGCTAAAGCGTGATGATATACCATTGCTATTGCAATGGATAAAAACACCACAGAAAATATGCCATTTTCTGTGGTGTTTTTGGTGGGAGGGGTGAGACTCGGACTCACGAAACCTGAGGTGGCGGATTTACAGTCCGCTGCAATTGCCGCTATGCGACCCTCCCATATGAAATTGATAAGTTGTGGAGCCGGTGATTGGACTCGAACCCACAACCTGCTGATTACAAATCAGCTGCTCTGCCATTGAGCTACACCGGCAGGTTCACCTTACGGTGGTGCCTTGGGGCGGAATCGAACCACCGACAGGCAGATTTTCAGTCTGCTGCTCTACCAACTGAGCTACCAAGGCATTTGGCGACCCAAAACGGGCTCGAACCGTCGACCTCCAGCGTGACAGGCTGGCGCTCTAACCAACTGAGCTATTGGGCCATCGCCATTGCGTGCTAAACAACGCTTGTTAATAATACCTTATTTATAAAGATTTGTCAAGCATTTTTTAAGCTTTTTTACAAAAAAATAAAAAAAATAAACACCAATTTTTTTCACAAAGTTCATACTGCTTTTTCCAACGCTCACCCCTCTATACAAGGTAACATTATCGACTATTTTTTTTGTGAAACTATTGACATTTCCCCCTTTTTATACTATAATCAATACAATCTAATTTATCCTTTCAGGAGGTTTTTATGGATATTAAATCCACCGTAACTGCATTTCTCAAGAACAAAACCTTGGTCCGTAAAATACTTGCCATCGCGCTGTCGGCAACGGGCGTGATTATGCTGCTGTTTTTCTCCATTATCCAGCTTCCGATTTTCACCGATTCGGGAAAACCTATAGAGCTTAATCTTTGGTCCATCGTCTTCCAGGGCGAGCGTATAAAAATGATGCTGAACCGCGAAATGTTCTTCTTCGTTATCGCTTGCACCCTCGTAGAGCTGGCTATCAGCGGCGCATTGCTTTACTTCAATATAAAATTTTACTCGGAACGCAGTGAATCCATTCTGTTCCACGGACTTACCGTACTTGGCGCGCTCGTCTGCGCAGGGCTTTATCTCCTGCAAGCAGGCGTTATCAGCGGATATTTCAACGAAATCGGCGCTTTCCCTCCCGAGGGATCGGCTTTTCCCTCCACTGCGTTTTTAGCGATGATCTACGCATTACTGATGGCTGGGCTGTTGTTCTATTTCGCTCTGCCTAAGTGCAAGAAGTGTGGGAAATTAGACTGGAGCGAGTTCACCGCATTGGACGACGATATGCTTTGTTCTGACTGTCAAATAGCAGAAAGAAATTCCCGTACCTACTTTTAATTCAAATACATAAAACTATGGGCAGGTGTGCATAAACGCACACCTGCCCCTTTTTTATTCTCTTTTAACGCTTATACAGTTTCGCCAGCCCGCCTTCCGAGGTTTCACGATATCTGCCGTGCATATCCTTGCCCGTTTCATACATCGTTTCTACGACGAGGTCAAAGGAGATTTTACGGCTACCAAATAAGAATTTTGCAATCTCTGCGGCATTCAGCGCACGCATCGCCGCAACGGCGTTTCTTTCAATACAAGGGATTTGTACCAGCCCCGCAATCGGGTCACAGGTCAAGCCCAAGTGATGCTCCATCGCCACTTCCGCGGCATATTCTTGCTGTTCTAAGGTCATACCGTACAGCTCTGCAATCGCCGCCGCCGCCATCGAACAAGCGCTACCAATTTCCGCCTGACAGCCACACTCTGCCCCCGAAATCGAGGCGTTCGTCTTAATCAAATTCCCGATAATCCCTGCCGCCGCCAAGGCGTCAATAATGCATTCGTCCGAATATCCCTTCTGCCCCTGCAGGTAGTACAAAACCGCAGGCAAAACGCCGCATGCGCCGCAGGTGGGAGCGGTTACAATCGTGCCACCCGACGCATTTTGTTCGCTGACCGCAAACGCATATGCGCATACGAGGCGATCTTCTAAAGTATCTGCTCCCTCGTTTGGAATATCCTTAAAGTATAAGACGTGCGCGCGGCGCTCTACGCCAAGCCCACCGGGAAGCTCTCCCTTTGCGTTTAAGCCCTCTTTTACGGCGTTTTTCATCGCCGCCCAAACCTCGGCAAGATAATCCCTTAAGCCTTCCCCCTCACAGGCATAGGCGTAATCCGGCAAGCGTTTGCCTTCCTTTTCAAGGTGCGCCTTAATCGCAGAAAGAGTAGACAACGGATAGACGGTATTCGACACAATCCCCTCTCTGCCCTCAACCTCAATCGCGCCGCCGCCAACGCTGTATATACGCAGGGTTGCAATTTGTTGGCCGTTACGATAGGCATAGAAGTCCATCGTATTCGGGTGCAGGATATCCGTCGTTTCAAGGTCTGCAACCAGTTCGACTTTTCCTAAAACGTCCTGTAAAATCTTCTGCGTTCCGTGCCCTTCCCCCGTTTTCGCCAACGAGCCGTACAGCACGACCTTAAAGGAATCCGCCGTGGGATTCTCCTTCAAAAACAGTTTTGCGGCGTGCTCGGGTCCTATGGTGTGGGAAGATGACGGCCCTTTGCCTATTCTAAATAATTCGCGTAAGGATTGCATAGTTCCTACTCCTTATTCTCTCTTAAGCCGACAAGGCTGAAGGATTCAAGTCTTGTCAGCTTAACCATTGTAGCACATTTTTTTAATAAAATCAATCCTTCCGCAGACATTTGCGCAATTGTACATAAAAAAATCCTCGCGCGAAAACGAGGATTTTTCATTCATTCCATACCTGCCCGTATTATTTTGCTTCTTTTATCGTGTTTACCAAGCCCACGATGCCTTGCAATTCGCTGGGAATCACAATCTTCGTTGCCTGACCGTCTGCCACCTTTTCGAGCGCATCAAGCTTCTGCATCAGCAAGTAAGCCTCGCTAGGGTTCGCTTCGTTAATCATACGGATAGATTCCGCCTGTGCCTCATACACGCGAAGGATTGCCTCTTTTTCCGCCTCAGCTTTCAAAATAGCTGCTTCCTTCTCTGCCTCTGCTTTTAAGATTGCAGCCTGCTTTTCCGCCTCTGCGGACAAGATTTGACTCGCCTTCTTACCTTCAGCCACGAGGATATTACTTGCCTTTTCACCCTCTGCGCGAAGGATCGCCTCACGGCGTTGACGTTCCGCCTTCATTTGCTTTTCCATCGCATCCTGAATCTCTGCAGGAGGCTTGATATTCTTCAGCTCTACACGGTTGATCTTAATCCCCCAAGGGTCGGTTGCCTCGTCCAAAATACTGCGGATTTTTGCGTTGATGGTATCACGCGAAGTCAGGGTATTATCCAGCTCCATTTCACCGATGATATTACGCAAAGTGGTTGCCGTCAAGTTCTCGATTGCCATAATCGGATACTCTACGCCGTAAGCGTACAGCTTCGCGTCCGTAATTTGATAGAATACAACGGTGTCAATCTGCATAGTTACGTTGTCCTTCGTGATAACGGGCTGAGGCGCAAAGTCTACAACCTGTTCCTTTAAGGAAACGATTTTCGCAACTCTTTCAAAGATGGGGATAACGAAATGCAAGCCCGTCTGCTTCGTTTCACGATACGCACCCAAACGTTCTACAACGTAAGCCTTTGCCTGCGGTACAACTTTAATACCGCTAAGAACCAGCACCAACAAGATGATACCGATTGCCACAATCAATCCAATTAACCAAGGTTCCATATATTATTCATCTCCTATTTTTTTCTCTACGATAAGTTTATTGCCCTTAATTTCTTTGACGAGCGCAAGTTCATCAGCCTCTATAATAGAGCCGTCCACCGAGCGAGCCGTCCAAATCAAACCGTTGATCTTGACTGCGCCACATTCACGGGTGTTGTCGATAGTTTCCACAACACGGGCGGTGTTGCCGATAATCAGCTCCAAGTTCGTTTCCTGACCTTTTTTGCGCTTCATGAATTTTTTCACGAAGGGACGAGTCGCCAAGAATAAAGCTGCCGAAAGAGCAACGAAAATCAAAGCCTGCCAACCAAATTGCAGTTCGGTGAAAATTGCGGCGAGAATCCCAAGGACCAACGCGGAAATCGCAAACCAAACAGCCACAAGATCAATCGTGCAAAGTTCTACGACTAAGAGGGACAGAGCTAAGCCGAACCAAACCCACATCCACATAGTGCTACCTCCTATTTCTAATGGATATATTTATACTTATAGTATACAATGAAATGAAAAAATTTTCAACCCCTTTTTTAAAAAAACAGCGAAAAAACCGTAATTTTCATAGAATTGTCAGCTTAAGCTTTGATAATGTTCCACGTTAGGATGTTCATATGCGCAATTGATAAAAAATCATCTGCGATTTGTACGTAGAAACAAAAACGACCACGGATATACTCCGTAGTCGCTTTTAATGTTTTGCTTAATTAAACAAGCTCGATGATTGCGGTTTCAGCGCCATCACCACGACGTTCACCCAGAAGATAAATTCTGGTGTAGCCGCCGCCCTGACCAAGCTCTTCCTTTCTTGCCGCATACTTAGGTGCGATTTCATTGAAAAGCTTTGCCATCAAAGGATGGTTGATACCTGCAGTTCTTGCTTTGAAATCTGCTTTCTTTTCGTTGAAAGCTTTAATTTCAGGCAGATCGTAGGTCTTCGCCATGATTGCACGACGAGCAGCAAGACGCTTTGCGCCGTCCTTGAAGGACTTAACAACAACTTCCTTACCCTTCTTATCCGTCTTCTTGATTTCAAATTCAACAACGTCGTCATAGCTGTTTACCGCTTTGGTGATGAGCTTTTCCACGTAGGGCTTCAGCTCTTTTGCCTTTGCAGCGGTCGTTTCGATTTTACCGTACCAAAGGAGCTGGGATGCTAAGCCTCTAAGCAGAGCGTTTCTTTCCTTGGACGTTCTTCCCAATTTACCGGGCATAATTTTAATCCTCCTGTTTGCTTAATGTAAGACCGTAAGAATCCAACTTCTGGATAACTTCGTCCAGGGACTTTCTGCCGAGGTTTCTCACCTTCAACATATCGTCTTCCGTCTTCTTGGTAAGGTCTTCTACCGTATGAATGTTTGCTCTCTTCAAGCAGTTGTAGGAACGAACGGAAAGGTCCATTTCCTCAATCGCCATCTTGAGTACCTGTTGTTGCTTATCGTCTTCCGTCTTAACGAGAACGCCCATATCTCTGATCGTTTCACTAAGGTTCACAAACAGACTGATGTGTTCTTGCATAATCTTCGCAGCAAGCGAAATGATTTCCTTACCGGAGAACGTACCGTTGGTCCATACTTCCAACGTGAGCTTATCGTATTCAACGTCCTGACCTACGCGGGTCGGCGTTACTTCGTAATGCACCTTTTGTACAGGCGAGTACGGGGAATCGGTTGCGATATAATCCACGATAGGCTGCTTGTGCGCTTCTGCAAACGCATAGCCTCTGCCTCTACCGATGGTGATTTCTGCATCGAAACGCGCGCCTTCATCAATCGAACAGATGTACTGATCGCCGTTCACGATTTCGATTTCAGCGTCAACGTTCAGGTCTTTGCCGGTAAGCACAGCAGGGCCGTCCTTAACAATATGCAAAACCTTTTCATAATCCTTATCTACAACCTTCGTCTTAATAGCCAAAGTCTTCAAGTTGAGGATAATTTCCGCAACGTCTTCTCTGATTCCTTCTACCGCAGAAAATTCGTGTTTAACGCTACCGTCCATAAAGCGGATTCCTTCCACTGCTGCGCCGGGCAATGCAGCGTAAAGAATTCTTCTAAGACAGTTTGCTATCGTAAGACCGAAACCTTTCTCTAAGGGCTCACATACCACCTTTGCATAAAAGTCGTCGTTTTCAAGCACTTCGAGCTTGGGCATATCCATTTCGATCATTATACTACCTCCTGTTATTTTAAAAATTACTTGGAGTACAACTCGACGATCATGTGTTCAGCGATCTGGCTGTCAATGTCTTCTCTGGTAGGCAGAGCAAGTACCTTGCCTTCCAACTTTTCTCTGTCGAATTCAACCCACTTAACAAGCGTGTTGTTTGCAGCCGTTTCTTTCAAAGCGGTGAAATATTTGTTGCCTTTTCTGTTTTCCTTAACGCATACTACGTCGCCAGCCTTCACGATGTAGGAAGGGATGGTTACGGTCTTGCCGTTTACGGAGATGTGCGCGTGGTTAACGATCTGACGAGCCAACGTTCTGGAAGGAGCAATACCCATTCTGTATACAACGTTGTCCAATCTTCTTTCCAACAACGACAGCATGTTTTCACCAGTTACGCCCTTCATTCTATCAGCCATTTCGTAATACTTACGGAACTGACCTTCCTGAACACCGTAAATTCTCTTGGTCTTCTGCTTTTCGCGAAGCTGCAAGCCGTATTCGGAAACCTTCTTTCTTGCCGCACCGTGCTGACCGGGAGCAACCGGACGCTTATTGAACGGGCATTTTTCCATGTAGCACTTGTCACCCTTCAAAAAGAGCTTAGCGCCTTCTCTTCTACAAAGTTTACATTTAGCTTCTCTATAAGTAGCCATAATTTCTTCCTTCCTCCTGATTATACTCTACGACGTTTGGGGGGACGGCAACCGTTGTGAGGGATGGGGGACACGTCGGTGATGAGCGTGATCTCCAAATCACACGTTGCAAGCGCACGGATTGCAGATTCACGACCTGCACCGGGACCCTTAACGTATACTTCTACGCTGCGAAGGCCGTGTTCTTTTGCTGCCTTAGCTGCGGTTTCTGCTGCCATCTGCGCTGCGAAGGGAGTACCCTTTCTGGAACCCTTATAACCAAGGGAACCTGCGCTGGACCAAGAAATAGCATTACCTGCCATATCCGTGATGGTAACAAGCGTGTTGTTGAACGTAGACTGAATGTGAACTTGTCCTTTGTCTACCTTTTTAATTTCTTTACGCTTTCTGGAAGCGACTTTTTTAACCTGTGCCATTACTTATCGCTCCTCCTTCTTATTTCTTCTTACCTGCGATTGCGCGAGCAGGACCCTTACGCGTACGTGCGTTTCTCTTCGTGCTCTGGCCGCGAACGGGCAAGCCTTTTCTGTGACGGATGCCTCTATAGCAACCGATTTCCATAAGGCGCTTGATGTTGAGGGATACTTCGCTGCGAAGTTCACCTTCTACTCTAAGTTTGTTATCGATATATTCTCTCAATTTGGAAACGTCGTTTTCATCGAGATCCTTTACTCTCGTATCAGGATTGATGCCCGTTTCAGCGAGAATTTTCTTGGACGTGGTCAGACCAATACCGTAAATGTAGGTAAGGCCGATTTCCACTCTCTTTTCTCTGGGTAAATCTACACCGGCAATACGTGCCATTGATTTCTGTCCTCCGTTTGTTTTTTTAATGTTTTGTTTTTTTAGTTATATTCGAACGAACCGCCTCTTTAGCAGTGGAAAATGCCGCCAAGGTCCTGTCCGTATTGTCTTCTAAGTTGCTATTTCTTGGGATAAAAGGAAAATTTTTCCCGATAACGCAAAAGAGCGCACCAAGCCCTTTGCCTTGATTTTACATCAAAGTTGCAGGCGTGGCGTACCACGTTTGACGAAACCGTCGATTTTACAACGAAACACGCCGAATCTCCGCCAATTTCGCGGAAATTCAGCCGTCGTTATCTCTATTTTTGGGGAAAAGTTTTCCCGAAAGCCGTCTTATCCCACATTACGGCATACTACTATTATAGCACACCAAAATCGGGATGTCAAGCATTTTTTAGCCCTGTCTTTGCTTATGGCTCTTACTTTTTGAGCAAATTACCATAACTCTGCCGTTTCTTTTAATAACTTTGCACTTATCGCACATAGGTTTTACAGAAGGTCTGACTTTCATTGTTTTTTCTCCTTATAATTAGAACTTCTATCTTCAAGTATTTGAAGTATATATTGCCGTAAAATTACGACTTGCTGCGCCACGTAATTCTGCCTTTCGTCAGATCGTACGGGCTCATTTCCAATTTTACCGTGTCGCCTTCAATGATACGAATGTAGTTCATCTTCAGCTTACCGGAAATATATGCGGTGATAACATGACCGTTGGAAAGCTGTACCTTAAAGGTTGCGCCGGGCAACGCTTCGATTACTTTACCTTCCGCCTCGATTACATCGTCTTTAGACACCGAAATTCCCTCCGAATTTATTTTTTAACCGAAACCCTTACAAAGTAAGAATTTCAACGCCATCCTCGCGCACCACTACCGTATTTTCGTAATGCGCCGCAGGCTTACCGTCTGCTGTAACAGCGCCCCATCCATCCGCAAGGAGTTTGGTTCGCCAAGTTCCCATCGCAATCATCGGCTCGATACACAGTACCGTACCTGCACGCAAACGCACACCCGTACCTGCCTTCCCGTAATTAGGAACGGACGGATCTTCGTGCATTTCCCTGCCGATGCCGTGACCGGAGTAGGAACGAATTACACCGTAGCCGTGGCTCTCTGCATGTTTCTGCACTTTTGCTCCGATATCGAAAAGTGGAGTCCCTGCACGCAAGCCTTCGATTCCCTTAAAGAAACATTCTTCCGTTACCTGCACCAGCTTTTTTACGTCTTCAGAAACGTTGCCGATACAGAAGGTGCGACAGGCGTCGCCGTGATAACCGTTTTTATCCGCCACCACGTCCACGCTGACGATATCGCCATCCTTTAAAATGGTTTCGTGGTCGGGAATTCCGTGTACCACCATTTCATTGACCGACACGCAAGCCGACGCTGGAAATCCACCGTACCCAAGACAGGAGGGATTTGCACCCGATGCGCGAATGTATCTTTCGACCAGTTCGTCCACCTCTTTAGTGCTCATACCCGGCTTGATTTTCGAGCCGACAAAATCCAAAGTTTCCTTTACGATTTTGCAAGCCTCGCGTATGCGATCAATTTCTTTTTCACTTTTTATGAAAATCATATCAATTCTTCAAAGCTTCCAGTCTTTCACGAATTTCCGCAAAAACTTCCGTCGGCGTCGCATCCCCTTGCACGTTAATCAGCAAACCCTTTTTCGTGTAATACTCGATCAAGGGAGCCGTCTGCGCACGGTACACGTTTAAACGGCTTTGGACCGTTTCAGCGTTGTCGTCCTTGCGTTGGAATAACTCGCCACCGCACTTTTCGCAGGTAGTCTTACCGTTTAAGCGAGAAACGTGATAGCTCTCACCACAGTCCTTACATACCCGCCTACCGCAAAGTCTTGCCATCAAAAGAGAGGTATCAATATTGATATTGATCACCGCATCGATTTTCGTCCATTTGGACAAAGCTTCCGCTTGCGGAATAGTGCGAGGAAATCCGTCCAGCATGAAACCGTTCTTTTTGCAATCCTCTTGCTCTAAGCGGTTCTCCACGATTTGACAAGTGACGTCGTCAGGAACAAGCTGTCCCTTATCGATATACGTTTTTGCAATCACACCTATCGGCGTTTTTTCTTGCATGTTTGCTCTGAAAATATCGCCTGTAGAAATATGCAAGACACCATACGCGTCAGTAATCATAGACGCTTGCGTACCTTTGCCTGCGCCAGGCGCGCCGAGTAAAATAATATTCATAGCACTATACTCCGCACAATGATTTTCGAAGCTAACCTTGCGGTTGGGTTACAACCGCAAAGTCTTTGTCAGCATCTTACTTTAAGAACCCTTTGTAGTTCTTCATCATCAGCTGCGCTTGCAACTGCTTTTCAAATTCCATAGCCGTAGATACGACGATGAGAATACCCGTTGTCGAGAATACGTTAACAAGGTCAAGCGAAACGAAGGAGAATACTACCGAAGGAACGAACGCGATCAACGACAAGTAAATTGCGCCGAACAACGTAATTCTGTTGGAAATCTTCTTCAGATAGTTTTCCGTTGCTTTACCGGGACGAATACCCTGAATAAAGCCGCCGTTCTGCTGGATGTTCTTGGAAACGTCTTCCGGATTGAACTGCATCTGCGCATAGAAGAACGAGAATGCAAAAATCAACAAGCAAAGTACGGTAGAGTAGATAACTACGCCCCATTCGTTCGAGGACGAACCACTCATCCATTCCGCCCACCATCTTGCAAAGCCGTTGTTACCGCCGTTGATCATACTGCCGATCAACTGAGGGAACGAAAGGATGGAGAAGGAGAAGATAAGAGGCATAACGCCGCTACCTGCGATACGGATAGGAATGTTGGAGGACTGACCACCATACATTTTTCTACCCTTAATCTGCTTCGCATACTGTACGGGAACTCTTCTTTCGGAAAGGTCTACGTAAACGATTGCAAAGAAGATTACCGTTGCAACCAATGCGAATACGACCACGGAAACGATTGCCTTAATACCATCGCTGTCCGTACCGAAGTTGGTGATTTTATCAAGCAACAACTGACCAGCCGTAGCAACGATACCTACGTAGATGATCATCGATTGACCGTTACCTACGCCGTAGTCGGTAATTCTTTCACCGATCCACATAACCAGCATCGCGCCTGCCGTATACAAAATCGTCATGAATGCGCCCGTCATAAACTTGCCGAACGCCGTATCGCCGCCAAAGAACTGGGTTCTTAAAGCGCCTTCGCTGCTTGCGAAAGAAACGATAATACCGATGGATTGAACCACCGCCAAAACGATAGTCAAATATCTGGTATATTGCGCAATCTTCTTACGGCCCTCTTCGCCTTGTTTGGAAAGTCTTTCAAGGGCAGGGATACCAACACCCAACAGCTGCATGATAATCGAAGCGTTAATGTAGGGCCCAATACCAAGCGCAAAAAGCGTACCTTGGGAAAGCGCGCCACCAGTAACGCCGCTCATCAGCGTCAGGAAGTCGTTGCCGCCATCTTTAATAAAGCCTTCAAAGGTCGATCTGTCCAAACCGGGAACGGGAATAAAACAGCCAATACGGAAAACCAAAAGCAACAAGAGCATCATATAGACCTTGTGGCGGATTTCCTTGACTTTAAATGCATTAATTAGAGTTTTTAACATTTTTTTCTCCGTTGAAAGTTTTTACTCACCTTCCGCAACAGAAGCGCGGAAGCTGTGGGGAGAAATAATGCGAACTACGGAAAACCGCATATAGCGATTTTCCGCGTCACAATTTCTTTTAAAGGACTTCTGCCGTGCCCTGTGCTGCTTCGATAGCAGCCTTTGCGGAAGCAGAGAACTTTGCAGCCTTAACGGTGAGTGCAACGTTCAATTCGCCGTCGCCAAGCACCTTCAACCCACAGTTGTTCTTTACTACCTTTGCAAGGCCATTTTCCATAACGAAGCCATAGTCAACCACCGTGCCTGCAGGAAGTTCTGCAAGGTCAGCAAGGTTTACGATTACGTATACTTTCTTACCAACGTGGTTAAAACCTCTCTTAGGTACGCGACGAGCGATGGGCATCTGACCACCTTCGAAGCCGGGACGTACACCGCCACCGGAACGAGCCCATTGACCTTTGTGACCCTTACCGGACGTCTTACCTAAGCCGGAACCAATACCGCGACCCAATCTCTTAGGCGCTTTGGTAGCCCCTTCTGCAGGGGAAAGAGTATCAATTCTCATTGCTGTATCTCCTTAAACGTTTTCTACCTTGACGAGATGCGCAACCTTCGCGATCATGCCGCGAACGGACGCATTATCCTCAAGCTCGCTGGAGGAACGGATTTTCTTCAGACCCAAAGCCGCAACCGTGCCCTTTACGGACGCAATTTGACCGATGGTGCTTTTAACAAGCGTAACTTTAATCTTAGCCATTTCTCTATCCTCCAACTATTAGCTACGAATTTCCTCAACCGTCTTACCGCGGAGCGCAGCAACCTGTTCAACGGACTTGAGTTCCTTCAAGCCTTCGATTGCAGCCTTAACGCAGTTGCCGGGGTTCTGAGAACCATGGGACTTCGTTCTGATGTTCTTAATACCTACGGCTTCCATAACCGCACGGACGGGACCGCCCGCGATAACACCAGTACCTTCTGCAGCAGGCATCATAAGGACAGCGCCACGGCCGAACTTACCGATAACCTGATGAGGAATCGTACCGTCTACGATGGATACGGATACCATGTTTTTCTTTGCTCTCAAAGTAGCCTTTTCGATTGCTTCGGGTACTTCCTTAGCCTTACCCGTTGCAACGCCGATCTTGCCCTTGCCGTCGCCAACGATTACCAGAGCAGCAAAACGCATGTTCTTACCACCCTTAACAACCTTCGTTACGCGGTTAACTTCAATAAGCTTTTTAATAAGACCGTCGTCTTCAGCTTGTCTTCTCTGAGGTCTTCTTTCTCTTTTTTCGTCTGCCATTGTACCCACTCCTTAGAAATTAAGTCCGGCTTCTCTTGCGCCGTCCGCAACTGCCTTTACACGACCGGTGTAAAGATAGCCGCCTCTGTCGAATACGACTGCCGTCACGCCTTTTTCCATTGCACGCTGAGCAGCGATCGTACCAACGACCTTTGCTGCATCCGTCTTGGAAAGACCTGCGATCTGTTCTTTTACAGCTTTATCCATGGTAGAAGCAGCCGCGATGGTGATACCACCCTTTTCGTTGCCTGCTCTATCGTCGATAACCTGTACGTAGATGTGGTTAAGGCTTCTGTAAACGTTCATACGGGGCGTTTCAGCGGTTCCCGTAATCGACTTTCTGACGCGTGCATGGCGTCTTTGTCTTACCGAATTTTTATCAATTTTGGAAATCATACTTTACGCTCCTTATTTCTTACCTTTACCGGACGTCTTACCTTCCTTACGTTCGATTACTTCGCCCTTATAGCGAATACCGTATCCGTGGTAAGGTTCGGGAAGTCTGATAGCTCTGATGTTAGCAGCAACCTGACCGACTACTTCCTTGTTGATACCGGAAACCGTCACTTCCGTAAGCGCAGGGCAAGCGAAGGTGATTCCTTCGGGTGCAACTACTTCTACGGGGTGGGAGAAACCAACGTTCAAAACAAGCTTGTTGCCCTGAACGGCTGCCTTCCAACCTACACCTTTGATTTCAAGCGTACGAACGAAACCTTCCGTTACGCCGGTTACCATACCTTGAAGCAACGCTCTGTAAAGGCCGTGCTTTGCGTTGGTATCAGCTGCGTTGTCAAGAGCCTTTACTACAAGGTTCGTGCCTTCCGTTTCGATACCGATGTTGCCGACAACTTCACGGGAAAGAGTACCCTTAGGGCCCTTTACCGTAACGACGCCGTTTGCGAATTCTACTACCACGCCAGCGGGAAGGGCGATGGGCATTTTACCAATTCTAGACATAGTTCACACCCTCCTTCCTTACCAAACGTAGCAAAGTACTTCGCCGCCAACGTTGTTTGCTTTCGCATTCTTACCGGTCATAACGCCCTTGTTGGTGGACAGGATTACAGTACCGAAACCACCAAGGATTCTGGGCATATTTTCAACGTCTGCATAGTTTCTAAGACCAGGTCTGGAAACTCTCTGCAAGCCGCTGATAACCGATTTCTTATCAACGTATTTAAGAGTAATTACAATCTTACCGTTATAACCGTCTTCAACGATTTTAACGTCCTTAACCCAACCTTCGTTGAGAAGGATTTCCGCAATCGACTTCTTCATGTTGGAAGCGGGAACTTCCACGCTTTCCTTGTTCGATTTGATTGCGTTTCTGATTCTAGTAAGCATATCTGCGATAGGATCCGTCATTTCTTTTACCTCCTATTACCAGCTCGACTTGTGAACGCCGGGGATTTCCCCTTTGTATGCAAGATTACGGAAGCAAATACGGCAAATACCGTACTTTCTCAAAACCGAGTGAGGTCTACCGCAAATGCTGCATCTCGTGTAAGCTCTCGTAGAGAACTTGGGCGTCTTTTGCTGTTTATTAATCATAGACTTCTTTGCCATTGTCGTATCTCCTTACTTCTTGAAAGGCATACCGAGCGCTCTCAAAAGCTCTCTTGCCTCTTCGTCCGTGTTCGCGGTGGTGACGATTGCGACGTCCATACCTCTGATCTTTTCAACCTGATCATACGTGATTTCGGGGAAGATCAGCTGTTCTTTCAAACCAACCGAGTAGTTGCCGCGTCCATCGAATGCCTTATCGGGTACACCGCGGAAGTCGCGGAGACGAGGAAGTGCGATGGATACGAACTTGTCGTAGAAGTTATACATTCTTTCACCGCGAAGGGTTACCTTGATACCAACGGTCTGACCTTCACGAACCTTGAAGTTCGCAACGGATTTTTTAGCCTTCGTAAGGATAGGCTGCTGACCGGAAATCATCTTGATTTCGTTTTCGATCGTCTGGATGGACTTCGCGTTGTCCTTGATGTCGCCAAGACCGGTGTTGATAACGATCTTCACCAGCTTAGGGCATTGCATCACGGACGTGTAGCCGAATTTTTTCATAAGGTAAGGTACTACTTCTTTTTCGTACTTTTCCTTGACTCTGTTTTTATAAACTTTCTCTGCCATATTCGTCTACCTCATTATTCCTTATCCGCAGTTTCAACGGTTTCTGCCTTAGGCGCGCGCTTTCTGGTTCTCTTCTTAGGCGCTTCTTCTACTACAGCGGCTTTAGCCGACTTCTTAGCGAATGCCTTATCAAGAACTGCGCCGCACTTACATACGCGGACCTTCTTCCCGTCAACTTCTGCATGCTTAACGCGGGTAGCCTTACCGCAGGTAGGGCAAACAACCATTACGTTGGAAGCATCGATGGGACCGGGTTTGGAAACGATTTCGCTCGTTTCGTTAGCTTTTCTTGCTCTCTGGTGTTTCTTCTGAATGCGAACACCTTCAACTACTACCGTATTTGCTTTGGGGGACGTGGCAAGGACTTTTCCCTGTACGCCTTTATCTTTACCGGCAATTACAAGTACGTTATCATTTACTTTTACGTTCATTGTTTTAGTCCTCCTCAATTACAGCACTTCCGGAGCAAGGGAGATAATCTTCATGTAGTCCTTATCTCTCAATTCTCTTGCAACCGGCCCAAAGATACGCGTACCCTTAGGTTGCTTCTGGTTATCGATAATAACCGCTGCGTTTTCGTCAAATTTAACGTACGTACCGTCCGCACGACGAACGCCCTGCGCGCTTCTTACGATAACAGCCTTAACGACGTCACCTTTCTTAACTGCACCACCGGGGGTAGCCGCCTTTACGGAAGCCACGATTACATCGCCGATGTTGCCCGATCTACGGAAGGAGCCGCCTAATACTCTAATACACATAAGCTCTTTTGCACCGCTGTTGTCAGCTGCTTTGAGCCTGCTCTGAGGTTGTATCATAACTCTTTCTCTCCTTTAATTACTTAGCCTTCTCAACGATTTCCGCTACGCGCCAGTTTTTATCCTTGCTGAGCTTTCTCGTTTCGACGATACGAACCTTATCACCAATGCCGCACTCGTTGTTTTCGTCGTGCGCCTTGATGCGTTTGGTCTTAGTAATGGTTTTCTTGTAAAGGGGGTGCTTGCTCTTATCGGTGATTTCCA
>JAZRQY010000004.1:0-50927 GCA_045650185.1 Candidatus Scatosoma sp.
GATTTGGGTTATGCGTCAACCGTACACAAATCTCAAGGCTCGGAGTATGCGTCCGTAATTATCAACATACAAAGCGCACATCATATTATGCTGACTCGACCTTTAATTTACACGGCAATTACGCGTGGAAAACAAAAGGTAATTATCGTTGGCGAAAGGAAGGCGCAATGTATTGCGATTAAACGAACGGACACGGAAAAGCGTGGGACTTGTCTCGCGCGGAAGTTAAAAGAAATTATTAAATCATAGGAGAAAAAATTATGACTATTATGGAACAATACCAAGAACAGGTAAAAGAACTTGACCAGCAGCTCGAAGCGGGGAAGTTACCGCTTACGAAAATGCCTATTTTGCAGGAATTAAAGTATAGGGTTTCCGTTATGGAAAGTTTGCGTGCTTTTTCTAAGCTGGCGCCGACTACGTTGGATAAGCAAAAAATTGGTTTTCATTATCAAATTACGAAAACTTATTTGACGTTGCTTGTCGGCGGACATCCGCTTGGTCCCAGTGTGGATGAAGAAGGAGAGCAAAGACGTGAAACAGCAGAAGATTCGCTTTTGCGTGTTGTTGAAGACGGAGCAAGAAAATTCAAAAAATTCAGCTTTGAAAACGAAGACGAATATCGCAATCGAATTGTAAAGCATATCACCGCTGTATTGCCCATTTGGATTCAATACAGAAACACCTATATTAAACTGTAAGGAGGTTAATTATGAGCAATCAAGACTCGAATCAAAAAGAACTTATGATTGAGAGAATATCTCAAATCAATAAAGTGGAAGGGTTTGATCCGACGCCGTTCGCGTTGGAACTTACCGACTTGAATACTATGAAAGTACGTACGATTATTCCCGTTTCGGTACAAATCGCTTGGTTTAAGCTGAAATATCCCGATGGAAAAATAGCCGTAAGCGTACAAAGTTTAAGAAGTGACGACAGGTATATCGCTTCCGCTAAAATTTACGCGCATTATAAGGATGCAGTGGAATGTTATTTGGCGGAAGGTTCGGCTATCAAAGGCAAAAATCCAGAAAATCCTGATATTTCGGCGATTGAATGGGCGCAGACGACAGCAATAGGCGTGGCGCTTAGAAACGCTGGGTTTGGGTTACAGTTTGCCGTTAGCAATAACGAACAGGTATCCGGTGAAAACGCTGGAGATACGATAACGTCTGAAAAGAAAACAAAACCGATTCAGGAAGAAGTTCCTGAAGAAGTGTCGGCGACTATAACTGAACCTGAAACAAAGAAAGAGCCGACGTTAGAAGAAAAGGTTCAAAAAGCTATGGAATTGCCTTGTCCTATGGCAAAGTATAAGGGAATGACTCTTGGTGATTTATTGAGGGAAGATCCGAAAGCTTTGGATTATATGGCAAGAAAATATCAGGGCGACGAAAATGCGGTGGAAGCCGCAAAATTGATATGCGAATTCGCGCTCAAAATGCAAAAATCCGCATAATTGAAGTAAAGGTTGTTCGGGGATGGGATAAACTCGTCCCCGAAAAAGGAGGCAGAAATGGAAATGTATCACATGACGGACATTATTCCTATACTGGGAATTGAGCGTCCGGCGCGCGGGCAATTATCATATTATGTTGCTTGTCCGTGTTGTGATGATAAGCCACATAAGAAACACTTGAATATCAATTTGGTAAAGGACGTATTCAGGTGTCCGAGATGCAACGTTTCCGGAGGTGTATTGGATTTATATTCATTGTATACGGGAATATCCAGAAATAAAGCGTATAAAGCCATAATGGAAAAAACTGCGCCGATTTCAGGTTATAAACCGGAACAAAGAAACGTGCCTATACATTTGGATACGGAAACGATACGGGAGTGTCCGATTACCGACGTGGATACTCGGCACGAAACGTATTCGGCTTTGTTATCTATGTTATCGCTGTCACAAGACCATAAACAAAAACTTTTAGCACGAGGATTTACGGAGCAAGAGGTGGAAGAGCTTGGTTATAAAACGACGCCGTATATGGGAATGTCCGCAATTGCCAACAAGCTCCACTTACAAGGGATGTATTTAGCCGGCGTACCGGGATTCTATCGAGATAAACACGATAATTGGACTTTTACCCAAGAAAAGCGCGGTATTTTAATTCCTGTTAGGGATAATGAAGGACGTATTCAAGGTATGCAAGTTCGATTAGATGAAACGGATAGAAGAAAGTTCCGCTGGGTATCCAGCAGTGAAAGAAAAGACGGGTGTAGAGCGGAAGGATGGACGCATCTTGCAGGTCCTGTAAAGGAAAATATAATTATCACGGAAGGGCCTATGAAAGCGGATGTGATTCACGCGCTTACGGGAGAAACGGTTTTATCTGTCCCTGGTGTTAATTCACTCTCACACTTACAAAAGACGTTGGAGAAGTTGCAAGAAAAAGGATTGAAACGGGTAATGACCGCTTTCGATATGGATTTTTGTGCGAATTTCCACGTTCAAAACGGGTTTAATTCGTTATTATGTCTACTGGACGATATGAATTTGAAGTTCGGGACTTATACGTGGGATCCACGATATAAAGGCTTGGATGATTTTGTCTGGGAATATATGATGAATAAACAAAGATGAGTAATAGGCAAGGATTTTCCTTGCCTATTATTTTTGTTTTTGATGTTTTTCGATAAACAAAGACTGATTACGACAATCTTTTTGGTTATAGATATATTGAAGGCGTTTATGCAGAGTGTTATAATATTATTTGTCTAATATAAGGGAAAAATTGATTTCATTGTAGAATATTTTTATACGCAATGTCTTGGTGTGATGTCATTGCGGGAGGGGGATTAATGATGATTGATTTTATTAGGCAAAACTATTATATTTCAATCACGAGCGATGAGGGGTAGTTTGGAGTTGTAGTATTCAACGCTACAACTCTGCTTCTATAACATTATATATAATATATAGACGAAAAGCGTTCATAAGGGGTTATCGGAAATCCTTTTATGGGCGCTTTTTAATTATTTCAATCGACATATTTCTTGTGTTTTCGACAACTCGTGGACCTCCAAAATGTTCTGGCTTTTCAGAATAAAAATGGAGGTAATAATATGAATAATGTTGAATTTGAAAATGAAATACAATATCGTTTTACGGCTTGGTTGCAAAAATTAGTTAAAAGGGCTCGTATTGATTATTTAAGATTGAAACGTAATCAATACAATGAAGCATCTTTGAGTGATTTCTCTTGTGAAAAAAATCTTACATACGAAATAAAGCTTGTTCCCAATAAAAATATTGAAAAAGGTGAATATGAGTTTGAACGTGATGATATGTCTAGAGCATTTTCATTGTTAAGTATAACTAAAAGAAAGGTGTTATTATTTTTGTTTGTGGAAGAATTGACACCCAAAGAAGTTGCGAAACTGTTAAATTGTTCTGAACAATCTATTTCTAATGTAAAAAGAAGTGCCTTAAAGAAGTTAAAGTCACTATTGGAGGAAGAATATGGAGTTTAAGCTTATTTTAGAAAAGGCTATTAATGGAGATGATAAAGCAATACAAAATATTTTAAAGATTTATGAACCAATGATAAAAAGTAATTCAAAATGGAGGGGAGAACTGGATGAAGATTTAGAAGAATACATAATCATCCGAATAGTAAAAAATATTTCAAAATTTATAATTTAAAAATTTTTTTTGAAATTGGTTTAAAATCTTGAGAAGTCACTCGTATTTAATAGTGAAGACATCCCGTCTTTTACAACTGAATAGCGTTGGCTTAGGAAGGATACAGGAGTATAAGATAGTGTGCGAAGATAAGAGCTCGCCTTATGCAGAATGCTTGCACAGCAACACCTGCAAAAACGCGGTCAGAGTGAGCGTAGGAACTGGCCTTTTCTCAACGTGTAAAAAATTTAATTTAGGAGGGATGCAAATTGGGAACTGATTATCAGAACGCATTGACAAATTACGTGAAAATATGGTATAATAGTAATAATCTTAAGTGTGAAATGGACGAGCTTATTTTTGGCTATTCCAAAAAAAATTTGTTTTATTTCTATTTGGGAGGAAATGAAGGTTTTTATCTTCAAACAAACAATAGGAGGTGAAACGACAAGATTTAGCAAAGGTTCTACAGTGTTTAGAACAAATTCCAGACTATAAGAGTCGTTCGTTTGCTACTGAGTTAATGCTCAAGGCTGCGAGTGAATCCGTAGAATTGGAAAGAATTAAAAAAACTCCAGCTTATGTGGAAGATAAGCTGAAGGAAGAAGAAAAGACAGTCACCTATCTTAAATTTACAAAAAAGGAGATAGAAGGAATGTCGGACAACTTAAAAAGATTATTTGCTATAAATGACAAAATTGTTACGTATCGAATTGTAAGAGGAATGTATCAAGCGAGATTTCGCCGTGATGGGTATTCTATAGAGGTTGCAGCCAAAACTTTTGACACTATGAAAATAAAGTTTATGGAAAAACTCAAAGAGGTTGAGGCTGAAAGGAAACACTCAAAATTTCCGCTTTTTAGTGAGTTTGTGGAAGAATGGTTAAAAATTAAGAAGCAAACTGTTAAAGAAAGTACCTTTCATTCTTATACCAACTTGGCAAAATCGACTGTATTGCCGGGACTTGGCGACAAATACATAAACGAGATCACGAGAAAAGATTTGCAGGAATTTTTGTTTAGTTTGACAGATGCGGGGAAAAATCGTACAGCTCAAAAGTTAAAACAGATGCTTTCAGCAATGTTTGATGTGATTTGCGATGACTATCCAAGTATTTCTAATCCGACAAAAAAACTGGTGTTAAGCCATTACGAAGTTAAAAAAGGTAGAGCATTTACGAAAGAAGAAGAATACGAGATTATCGAATTCTGTAAAGCAAATCCTCATTTTTATGGGAACTCAGCTCTTTTGGTGATGATGTATACTGGAATGCGCGTAGGTGAATTACCGAGTTTGAAGGTCGATGGCGATTTTATAACTTGTGTATCATTAAAAACAAGAAAAGGGTATAAAGAGGTTGTGAGAACAATTCCAATTTCACCCATGATGCAAAAAGTTTTACCGCTAATTGATTTTGATAAGGCAAGAGACGCAAGCCAATTCACTTCGCGAGATGCCTTGAAAAGAATATTTAAAGATAGACATATACATGAATTTCGTTATACATTCATTACAAGGGCTAAGGAATGCGGTTGTAATCCAGAGGCAGTTATGATTTGGGTTGGTCACGAGTTCGATAAGGACGTTGTGACTAGTAGAGTCGATAGAGGGTATACAACTTACTCAAAAGAGTACTTTAAGTCGGAAATTAACAAAATTGACTACGAACTGGCTCAAAAATGTTAGAAACTAACAAAAATGGGCCAAAAGGACGGTTTTAAGGGTAGATTTCCCGAATAAAAGGCTAAATTTAGTTCCCAATTAGTTCCCAATGCTAACAAAAAAGGGTAAAACCCGAAGATTTTACCCTGATTTTGGTGCCGCTGGCCGGACTTGAACCGGCACGAAAGGTTAATTTCGATGGATTTTAAGTCCATTGCGTCTGCCTATTCCGCCACAACGGCATGTGTATGTTAAGTTTTTTGTGAATTATTGTCAATTTTGACGCAAGGTGTGAATTTTTAACAACGCCAAAAATTTTAAGTCCCTTGCGTCTGCCTATTCCACCACAGCGGCATAGATCAATTTTTGGCTTTCGACGAAAAGTCGTAGATTCGAAAATAAAACTCCGCACCGAAAGGTGCAGAGTTTTCGTTTGGAGGCGCCACCCGGATTTGAACCGGGGGATAAAGGTTTTGCAGACCTTGGCCTTACCACTTGGCTATAGCGCCGTTCCTTCTGCTGAATAGAAAAAGAAAAGACAGTGAGGATATTTGGAGCGGGAAACGAGATTCGAACCCGCGACATTCACCTTGGCAAGGTGACGCTCTACCACTGAGCTATTCCCGCATATACCATCCGCACTGTCTTTTGCTGGTGGAAGTTATAGGGTTCGAACCTATGACCCTCTGCTTGTAAGGCAGATGCTCTCCCAGCTGAGCTAAACTTCCGTCGAAAGCTTATTTAATATACCATATATTTTTAAGAAAGGCAAGCATTTTTCAGTCAAATTTTAAAAAAAATAAAAAAAATTTTCAACATATTTTTTTGTCCGCGATTTATGCCGAAAAAACTGTGAAAATGGCGAAAAATTTATCATTTGCCTATTTACAAGGGGGATTTTTTTTGTTATAATAAAGCTACAAAATATGAAAAGGAGCGAAAAAATGGGAAAATTTGTTATCAAAAAGACGCCGAGCGGCGCATTTAACTTCAGCTTATACGCGGTAAACAAGGAAAAAATAGCCGTTTCTTCGCAGGTATATACGACGAAGGGTGCTTGCAAAAAGGGGATGGAAAGTATCGCAAAGCACGCTGTAAAGTGCATTAACGAGGACAGAATTGAGGATCAGACCTTGAAAACACCCGTACAAAAAACTTGCCCGAAATTCGAGGTGTATTTTGACAAAGCGGGCTTGTACAGATACCGTTTGATTGCCTCCAACGGCGAGAGTATTGCAATGAGCGAAGAGGGCTACAAGTCGAAAAGCGGCGTTATGAACGGGATCAAGAGCGTTTCCGTCAACGCAGTCGATGCAGAAATTGTGGACGAAACTTTAGAAAAATAAATCCGTATTACAGCAAAAAGGAACGGCATTCTGCCGTTCCTTTTTTTTTGACTTATTTTCGCTCTTGCGGAATAGACAAATTGATTGCGTGGGATTAGAGGGAAAAATGGCGTTTGATTTTTTCACCGCTTTCATCCTCTAAACCTAAAAGATAATCTACGGTGACATCAAACGATAAGGCAAGGCGTACAAGTGCCTCTAAGTCTGGTTGACTTCGACCGTTTTCCCAATCGCTAATACTGCTATTGGTTGTTTTTATGATTTCTGCGAGTTGTTTCTGCGAAAACCCACGGTCGATTCGTGTTTCTCTCAATCTATCCCTAAATACTTTCATAATAATATTATTAGGGAAAATTCCTAAAAAGTATTGACTTTCGTAAAAATTCCTAATATAATATTGTTAAATTCGTAAAAATCCCTAATATACATGGGGAATAAAGTCCATATTGCACATACAAAGGAGGATTTATTTATGCATAAATGGAAAAAATTTATTTCAGTGCTACTTTCATTATGTGTTATTTTTGCCGCTACGGCTTGCGGAGTAGTAGACTCGCAAACCTCGTCTAGTACGCATACACATACGTATAGTGAGAACGTCACGACAAAAGCTACTTGCGCTCAGAGTGGGGTGAAAAAATTTACGTGCAAGACTTGTGGCTATAGTTATACAGAAAATTTTAATATGCCGGAATTATCCGCAAACGAGGTCTTCGAGTCGTCGAAAAATTCCGTGGGTGAAATTATAACGTACGATAAAAGTGGAAGTGAAATTGCGCTTGGTACAGGCTTTGTTTATAGCGCCGACGGGAAAATTATCACCAATTATCACGTAATTGAAGATGCTTATTCTGCAAAAATTACTATCAATGGAAAGAATTATACCATACAATCAGTTTTGGCTTATGATAAAGCGATTGATTTAGCAGTATTAAAGATTAACACAACTGGATTATCCGTTTTAAATATTTGTATGCGTGAGCATCCTGTTGGTAAAGCGGTGTATGCATTTGGCAGTTCTAAAGGATTAACGGCAACTTTCTCCCAAGGGATAATTACTTATGCTGATAGAGAGTTAGACGGGGTACATTACGTTCAACATGATGCGGCGATTTCGAGCGGTAATTCGGGCGGTCCGTTAATTAATCAATATGGTGAAATTATTGGTGTCAATACCATGACTATTAGAGATTCGCAGAATTTGAATTTTGCAATTTCTGTTAAAGAATTATCCAATCTTAAATACGGCACTCCGTTGACGGTTGCGCAATTTTATGAAAAAGAATGCGACGTGTTTACGAAAGTGAAAAATTACGTCATTCAAAAGGGTACGTACGATGGAGAAGATAATGAATACGATTTAAATTTTGACATTGTTACTGATTCTTCATCTGGATTAGTGACCATGACAACAGCTACCTATGACTGTTCATCTCAAGAACTTGAATTATCAATATTTGTAAAAAGTAGTAGTAATTCTTCCTATTTATTAACAATTACGATTGACATAGTGGATGGTATATATGCTTGGTCTTATATAGATGACTACAGTTGCTTTATGACGGGAACTATTTATGCTTCGACTTGGACGTCAAATTCGTTGCTCTCGGTTTCGAGTTATCTAAATATATCCACAACTTCATTGTATAATTCTACGCGTAAATTAGCGTCGTCTATGGCAAACTTATTGGTTCTATTTATAGATAGAGATTTTTCGGAGATTGGTGTAACCGCAGCTGATTTAGGGTTTATCAATTACTAATCAAAATTTAAAAGGAGATTTAATACAATGAAGAAAAAATTTTTATTAGCAACTTTAACAATGATTCTTTGTATTAGTGCTATTGGCGCTCTTACCGCTTGCGGTGAAAAGCATACACACTCTTACGTTGAATCAATAACCGCTCCTACGTGTACCGAACAAGGATTTTCTACGTATACCTGTTCTTGTGGGGATAGTTATATTGCTGACTATATTGATGCAACAGGGCACTCTTTTACGCAGGAAAAGACGTCAAATCAATATTTAAAATCCTCCGCAACTTGTGAAGAGAAAGCGGTTTATTACAAGTCCTGCTCTTGCGGTGAAAAAAGCACGGATACGTTTGAATATGGACAAGCATTAGGTCATACTTACGACCAAGAAAATACGGCAAGCAAATATCTTAAAACGGAAGCAACTTGTACAAATGTAGCGGTTTATTGGAAATCGTGTTCTTGTGGGGATAAAGGAAGCGAAACGTTTAATTATGGAACAACGCTTCCGCATGATTTTGGTACATATGCAAAAATACAAGACGCTACTTGTACGGAAAATGCCAAAGAAACAGCTTACTGTGAGGATTGCAATGAATCTGATGTGCGTGATATTGAAGGAACAGCCTTAGGACACGGTACCATTGATACGAGCAATGTATGCTCCGTTTGCAATAAAGAAGTTGCGTATACTAAAGGAATGATTTACGTTGCAGTTACAGGCGGATATCAATTGATAGATATGGGTTCTGCTACCGATACCGATATAATTATTCCTAAATATTATAATGGCTCTCCTGTTATTAGTATCGCTGATGATGTTTTTGCAAATAAAACAAGTTTAACGAGTATTTCATTGCCAGATACAATAACAAGCATAGGGGACTCTGCATTTTATGGCTGTAGTAAAATTAAAGAACTTATTTTACCTAAATCAGTAAAAAGTATTGGATATTTAGCACTTGCGCGTTGCGTATCCTTGGAATATTTAACAATACCATGTTTGCAAGTAGAGTCATCCTTCTCATCGAGCTATATGTTCAATCAACCTTTAACAGAGTTGTTTATGGAGGCAAAGATAAAAAAGTCGTATATTCCTAGTGACGCAATATATGTATATTCGGAAGCAATAACTTCTAGCACGACCTACTACTATTATTGGTATAAACCCGAAAATCTTAAAAAAATTACAGTTTTAGATAGTGTTGAATATATTCCCGATGAGGCGTTTTATTGTTTTGATATGGTAGAGGAAATTGAACTGCCTAAAACAATTAAAACAATAGGAGACCATGCTTTTAGATATTGTAGTAGCCTAAAATCAATAAACATTCCTGATAGCACAACAAGTATAGGAAACAGTGCTTTTGGTTCTTGCTATAACTTGAAAGAAGTAAAACTCGGAACAGGCTTAATAGAAATTGATGCATATGCCTTCCAAAGTTGTACTGTTTTAACGGAAATAACCATTTCTTCTTCTGTAAATAGCGTAGGAATGTGTGCTTTTTCTGGTTGTACACAATTAAATAAAATAATATTTAAAAATACAAGTGGTTGGAAGGTTGGTGGTACTTCTATCGATGTATCAGATCCTTCAACAAATGCTATTCTATTCAAGAAAACATACGTAGGTAGTAGTTGGAGTAGAAGCTAAAAAGGAGAACAACACATGGCAATGCAAAAATGATGTAAAAATTTTAGCAAGTACAAAGCAAAAACGGCAGATTATAAAAATCCGCCGTTTTTGTGTATCGGTAAAAATGTATTCATATTTTTAGAAAAACAATGTTTTATATTTTACCTGCGCACGCGTTCTTCTACGCCATACGGTTATACGGTCAATGTAAAGATATTCTGCAATTTCATTACAGGGCATATCTGTCAAACAGCAATTTAATACAGCTCGGTTTTTCTTTTCGCAGAGAAGAGAAAATTTGTTGCCAAAGGCAACAAGGTGTCGCGTCGCTGTGGCGTTATTAACGTCGTCCTCGGGATTGCCGTAATTTAACTGCCACAAAACGGCTCTTCTCGCGCAAAGCTGTTCTTTGCGCTCGGTCACGTTCACGCCTACCTATCGGCGTTCACTCATCTCGTCCCTACAAGGCGTTATCAACGCCTTGCTTAACGGGCAACTCGTCCCACGAATCGTCTTCTATTCTCGTAGCCCATACCAACAAAAAAACACCCTCGAAAGGGTGTTTTTTTTGTTGGCGCAGAGAAGAGGATTCGAACCTCCGGTACGTTTCAGGCGCACACACGATTTCCAATCGTGCTCCTTAAACCACTCAGACATCTCTGCATTTGTATATGGCTCGGGCGTATTTCCACGCCTCAAAGCCATATAATATTACTGTATTTTCATAAAAAAGGCAAGCGTTTTTACCTGTGTTTTCTAAAAAAATTTATTTTTCTTTTGCGTTAACCAAAGCAATATAATCCGAACCAGCCCAAAAGCCGTCTTTTGAACGCGTAAGCCGACAAGACTTGAACCTATCAGTCTTAAAATGTTATTTTGCGCGCCTTTAAGACGGTTGCGCCCTTGCAGTATGCCAATACGGCGGCGGTCACTACCGCCTAAATTCATCACAAAATTCCTATTTTAAGATGCTTGCAGTTTTCACGAGCGCGAAATCTCTTAAATGAAAGGATTTTCGCGCAGGAATACCGTCCGTATTTCAAGAGAAAACCCTGCACGGTTAGGGGATTTCTCGCCGTCAAAACCTGACAGGTTCAAATCTTGTCGGCTTATATGGCTTGTCGTCATCATAATACGCTGGTATAATTTCTTCCTTCGCACCAAAAATCATTTCAAAATCCGAACTTTTGGGTGCGAAGCAATTTTATAGCGAGAAAATTTTCGTCCTTCTACAAGGCGAAAGCCGCAGGTAAACCTGCGCGGTTTATCAAGGATTTCTACGAAGTAGTGGGCAAAATTTACCGCTAAAAATCTTGGTTCGGATTATATTGCTTTGGTTAGCCTTTCGACAATCAATTCGGGCGGTAGCAATCGCACGAAGCGCCGCTTTCGACAAACCCCGTGTCCGAACACTTCTTGCAGGCAAACTGAGGCGAAAGCTGCCATTCCTCAATCTCCAGCGAAGCCAAAATTTCCAGCCGTTCACGCAACAGTTCGCCCTGCTGTTCCTGCAACTTGGGCAGGGTATCGGGTGCATAGAGCTCCGCCTTTGCAAGCTCCATATTCATCTTCGACAGAGCCTTCTCAATCGCCCCAAAGCGAGGATTGGAATTTGCCTTAGACGCATACCTGTCTGCCACGGACAGCGCTTTTTCACGTCTATCGGCGTAGTATTTTTCCCTTGCCGCTTTGGCGTTTGCCGCCTCGACGGATGCCGCCAAGTACGAGGGAACGCCACCCGTCGGCTTTGCGACAGTCGGCTTTTCTTCCTTTGCAAGGTCTGCCATCGTCGTATAGCCTGCGCGTTTCCATTCGGATAAAATGCGGTTGACGTAGGGGATGGGTGCCGCGGAATTTGCCGCGCGCTTTGCGGCCTCGACAATCATCTCGTCAGACAGCGACCATTCGCGCCAAGTATTCAAAAGATCCAAATTCGCAACGGTGGGTTTGATGCCGGCGCAGTATTCGCCAAGCTTTGCAAACAATTTCAAATCTGCCTGCTTTTGGCGCATCGTTTCCTTGACGACTTCGTCGCCGACGATGCCTGCGGCAAACATACTCTCTACCTGCTCGTGCATTTGGGCAAAGTCCCCTCTGCCACACTTTAAGCAATACAGCGCAATTTCCAAAAGGGCGCTTTCCTCGTAGCCGAGGTTGACCCATTTTTCTACGTATTCGTCGATATAAGTAGCGGGGTTGGCGATTTTTACGCCCAATTTTCTGCTGATACGGAAGGTCAGCGAGGACAGCGCTTCCCGTTCGGTAAGGTATGCGGAAACGTCGCGCGCGGAGAATTTTTCCTTGTTTGCCACCTCTTCCAACAGCAGTTGCAGGGTGCTCATCTTGCCTTTTTTCAGGTACTTTGCCGCCGCCTTGATGCCACCCCTTTCAAAGCCCATTCTCAGCCAAGCGCTATACAGCGTGTAGTCGCTTTCGTCCACTCTGCGGTTGATAGCAAGCAGTTGGAACAGCTCCTCAATGTATCTTTCATTCTCGTTATAATTGCCGAGCGCCGTTTCCACCTGCTCGTAAGTCGTGATGCCTTCTCGGATGAATTTTTTGGCTTTGTTAAAGACATGGTGGGGGGTAATTGCCTTTCCGTCCTTAGCGATACAGTATTCGGTAATCAGCAAAAACGCCATGGGTTGGATGTCGTTTTCCTCCAAAAACTGCATATATTTCACCGATTCGCCGTACTCGATATGCCGTCCGACCTTCTGCATACGCTTTTGCATTTCCTTGTTGAAGTCGGCGTATTTGTCGTAGCGCACCTTCTTGGGCTTGCCTGTTGCGGAGCGCACGGGCAGATATTGCACGGCGAGTGGCTCACGGCAGAGAATTTCGACAAGGTCGTAGTCCTGCCACAGCTCGAAGGCGCTTAAGATATTTTCTTCCGTAGAGCGCAACACCTCTGCAAGAGAGGTTGCGGAAAAATCCTCGCCGCCAGATTGACAAAGGTACAGACCGTAGAGGTAGACCTTCACCGCAAAATCATTGGTTTCGGGGAGATATTTTTGGATAAAACGGTTTTCTACAAGAGTGTAAGCGCTGCTTGAAAACTCTTTTGAGAAAGAACAAAACGCCATAATGTGGCTCCTAAAAGTAAGAATTTGCTTATTTTCTAAATAAGAATTGTGAAGAATAGGAAAAATTTGCGTGATTTTCTCCTGCTTTGTCTTGCTTTCTTACAGAAAATAGTGTATAATATGGTTAAGCTGAACACGATAGAAAGCTTAAGTCGTTGAACGCAACGGACAACGGCTGTAAGGTTATTATAGCGGTTTTTGGTGTGAAATGCAAGACATTTTGATACCGAAAATGAAAAAAAGGACGAGGGAAATATCGTAAGAAATGGCAAAACCCACTACAACGAAAAAAGAAAAGCTGATCAGCGCGCTCTCTCTGTGGCGTGAATACGACCTCTCGGGCGCTCTGGACGCGGAGGTTTTGGAAACGCGTACGGATGCGGAAACGGGACTTTCGTATACAGCTTTGGCATACAACGGACGTACGGTAGAAGACGGTACTGTCCGTGTTTTTGCGTACTTTTCTCGCCCTGCAGGGGAGAAGAAATGCCCTGCAATTTTGCTGTTAAAGGAAGCGGATAAGCCGTTGGACGTAGAGCTGATGACGTATTTCGTGCAGAAGGGCTACGCCGTGCTGATGCCCGACTATTCGGGCGTGGATATACCCGAGGGTACGAAGTTCCCTGCCTCTTTGTCGCACGCAAACTATGAGCGCGCGAAAGGTTTGTATGACCTTGAGGGGATTTCCGCTAACCAAAGCTGTTGGTTTGATTGGACATATATTGCGCTGTATTCGCTTGAATACTTAAAATCCCGCGAGGACGTGGGTAAAATCGGCGTCGTGGGGATTCGTACGGGCGGTGAGGTGGCTTGGAAGGTGATGCTTTCCCCCGACGTTGTCTGTGGTGTTCCCATCAATGCGGCAGGCTGGCTCTCCGCAAGAGGTACGGCGCGCTTTTCGGAGTCGACGGCGGTCAACCTCACGGACGAACGTCATCGTTATATCGCAGGGGTGGAATCGCAGTCCTACGCTCCCTTCGTGAAATGTCCCGTGCTGATGCTGTGCGCGCTGTCCGACTATTCGTTCGACTACGACAGGGCGTACGATACTTACGGCAGAATTGGTGGCGAGCGTGAGGATATAGAGAGCGCAATCGTCTATTCCCCCGACAGCGGTTCTTGTATCGACGCGGACGGCTTGGCGGATATGGGCTTATTCTTAGAAAAGCACTTGAAGGGCAGGGAAATTTTCATCCCTGCGCAGCTCAACATCACCGTGCGTGAAGAAGAGGGCAAGCTGTGCGTAGAGGTTGCCGGCGACGAGGAAGCAATCGTAGAGGAAATGGGTGTTTGCTATTCCGAATCCTCCGTGTCGGTACGCAGTATCTACCGTGAGTGGCAATGCGTATACAAGCAGACCGGCTCGGAAATTAAAAACGGTAAAATTCAATGTAAAATCACGCCGTTTGCAGGCGCGCCTGCAGGGTTCGTATACGCCTATGCGAAGTACTTAAACGGCTTTAAAATTGTGACGAAGGTAGTGGCAAAGCGCTTTGGTGAAACGTCTACACAAAACTTGGGCGGCCGTATGTTGTTCTCTGGCGGCGACCTCGATTGCTTTAGCGTGGCGCAACACGAGGACTACTCCATTGCCGGAATTTTCATTGAAAAGGAAGCCGCACCGAAGCTGATTACGGGCTACGGTGGGATTAAAGGCGCATACTCCGTCGGGGGGATTAAGACGTATAAGATCAGCTCTCCGCAGTACGTTGCAGGGGAAGGCGCGTTGCTGAAATTCGATGCCTACACCCGTGCAGACGATGCGTTGACGATCTTCGTTGAGGTTACGGAAGAAAGTGGCGAGGTGGAAAAATATTTCTGCCGAGTACCCGTCAAAGGGGGCGGAAAATGGAAACGAATCATTCTTGCCGCGAAGGATTTTAAGAGTGTTAGCTACGGCAGACCGCTGTCTGCGTTCTCGCAGGGAAGCGCGCTCTCCTTCCATTCGGAAATTGAAGAAAACGAATACGCCGTCACGAACGTGCTTTGGTTGTAAATATGAACGAGAACAGAGGATTACAAGATAGCGAGTTGTACGAGGCTCGCTTTCAATACAAGGAACGTCAGTCGACGATACGGTTTATCGGGATATTCCTCTTGGTGTTGTGGACGCTGTGTTGTCTGATATTTGCTTGGCATTCGGCGTTTGGTGGCGTGCAGGTATCCGGCACCTCCATGATGCCGGGGTTACGGGATAAAGATTACCTCGTTGTGAAATATTTCGAGGTGGGGGATGACTTGCCCTACGGCAGTGTGATCGTCCTCGATATCGAGCATTATCCCGAGGTGCAGAAGCATAACGAAAAGTATCCTAAAAACCCGACGAAATACATCATTAAGCGGCTGATTGCAAAGGCGGGGGATATCGTTCGTTGCCAAGACGGTGTCGTGCAGGTGAAGTATTCCGGGGAACAAGTGTTTACCACCTTGGACGAGCCGTACGCACAGTACTACAACAAGAATGAGTATGATTTTGTCGAGGAATACGTCGTAGGGGAAGGGGAAATCTTCTTCTTGGGGGATAACCGTGACAATAGCATGGATAGCCGCTACAACGAGGGGAAGTCGCATTTAAACGGTCTGTATAAGGAATCGGATATTTACGGCGTCGTACCCACTTGGGCGATTGAAAACAAGCAGGCTTTAAAATATGTTTTCTTCTGGCGAGAGCTGCTGGCGGAAAAGTTAAAAAACGATAAGAAAAAAAATTAGGGAGATAAATTATGGCAATTTGTATCACATCGGACAGTACTTGTGATTTGGGGCATTTGGTTGCGGAGAGAAATATTAAAATTCTGCCCTTGCAGGTAAACTTGGGGGCGGATTCCTATCTCGACGGCGTGAATATTACGCCTGCGGATATCTTCGCATTCGTTGCGGAGACCCGCCAGCTGCCTAAGACCGCCGCACCCAGCATCGGCGATTACGAGGAGTTCTTTGCAGAGCAATTAAAGAGCTATGACGAGGTTATCCACTTTAACATTTCCTCGAAGAGCTCTGGTTCGCACAATATGGCAAAGCAGGCGGCAGAGGGGTTTGGCGGCAAGGTGCACGTCATCGACAGTATGGCGCTTTCTTCCGGGCAGGGCTTGCTGGTTATGAAGGCTTGCGACCTGCGCGACGAGGGCAAGAGCGCGGCAGAGATCGTAGAGGCGGCCAAGGAAATCAGAACGCATATCAACACTTCGTTCGTTCCCGACAGCCTCGATTATCTGCACAAGGGCGGCAGAGTTTCGGGCATGGTAAAGCTTGCGGCGGCGGCGTTTAAAATTCATCCGCTGATCATGATGGAGGAAGGACAGCTGGTACCCGGTAAAAAATACAAGGGGAAGATGGCGGTACTTATCAAGCAGTACATTGAGGACTTGAAGGAAAAGTATCCTTCGTACGATAAGACCCGTTGCTTTGTCACCCATTCTTCGGCAGACCAAGATTTGGTGGATGCGGCAAAGGCGAAGGTTGCCGAGCTGTTTGATTTCGATGAAGTGATTGAAACGGTGGCAGGCTCGATTATCACCAGCCATTGCGGTAAGGGTACTTTGGGCGTACTGTTTATATACAATAACTAAAGGTCTCACTTAGCTATGGTAGAGAATGTTTACAACGATGCGGATTTTTTGGCTGTGATTAAGCAGCGTAAGAAGGTTTTAGGCGTATTTTTCGCGGTTACGGCGGTATACGCCGCTTTTTGCATAGGCTGGTTGATTTATTATATCGGCTTACCGTATAAGGACACAATGCAGGCGTTGCCCAAGTGGATGGTGGGAATTGCCAGCGTTTTATACGTTTTTTTCCTGTTTCCGTATATGGGAATCAAGTACCACCGCGTCAACAATTACTATAAGAAGCTGTATACCTTCTCTGAAGGATTGAAGGGAGAGGAGAAGTGCTACTTTGCGTACTTTGCGGAAAAAGAGGTACAAAAGGAATCGGTGGATTGCATTTCTTGTATCTTCAAGATATGGAACAAGAAAAAACTGGAATGGATGGAGCGTGAGGTCTATTTCGACGTTGAAAAAGAATGGCCGGATTTGGAACAAGGCGACCTCGTGCACTACGTCGTGCAGAGCAATTTCCTCATTCGATACGAGGTATTAGAGCGTCAGGCATTGACGGCGGCAGAGCTGGGTGAAGACGATGCTGATTACAAGGATGATGGGGATTTGAGTGAGAGCGTAAAAAACGAAGGAGAAACGATATGAGAGCAGTAGTTACCGTGACGGGTAAGGACAACAAGGGTATCATCGCCAAAGTCAGCGGATTTTTGGCAGAAAAGAAAGTGAATATTGAGGATATTTCTCAGACGATTTTGCAGGATTTCTTTGCGATGATTATGCTGGTGGATCTCTCTGAGGCAACCGAGGGGATTGCAGAGCTTGCCAAGGAATGTATGGAACTCGGCAGGGAAATCGGTATGAGTATCTATATCCAGCACGAAGACATCTTCAACGCTATGCACACCATTTGAGGGATAGAAAATGTTTACGAATTTTGACGTATTAGAAACCATTCAAATGGTGGAAAAGGAACACTTGGATATTCGTACGATTACGATGGGGCTTTCCCTGCTCTCGTGTATTCGCGATAACGCGAAGGACACGGCGCAACGGGTGTACGACCTCGTCTGTACGAAGGCAGAAAAGATTGTTAAAACGGCATCCGACCTTTCGGGTGAATACGGAATCCCCATCGTCAACAAGCGTGTATCGGTTACCCCCGTATCCCTGCTTTGCGCGGCGTTTCCCAAGGATGCGCCGTTGATTGCAAAGGCGTTGGACGATGCGGCGGAAACGCTTGGGATTGACTTTTTGGGCGGTTATTCCGCGCTCGTGCATAAGTCTACGGCAAGCTATGAACGGGAGTTTATGCAGACGATTCCCGAGGTGCTCGCAAGCACGAAACGGCTTTGCTCCTCTGTGAACGTAGGCTCTACGCGCACGGGCATCAATATGGAAGCGGTTGGAATGCTGGGCAAAATCTTCAAGGATGCGGCGTTTTTGACCAAGGAAGCGGACGGTATCGGCGCGGCAAAGCTGGTGGCGTTCTGCAACGCGGTAGAGGATAACCCGTTTATGGCAGGCGCTTTCCACGGCGTGGGTGAGGCGGACGTCGTCGTCAACGTCGGCGTATCCGGCCCCGGGGTTGTGAAAAAGGCGTTGGAGAAGATTCCCGAGGCGAATCTCACCGAGGCGGCGGAGATGATTAAGCGTACGGCGTTCAAGATTACCCGCGCGGGTCAGTTGATTGCAAAAGAGGCGGCAAAGCGCTTGAACGCGCAGTTCGGTATCGTAGACCTGTCGCTTGCGCCCACGCCTGCGGTAGGCGACTCGGTGGCGCATATTTTAGAGGAGCTCGGTGTTTCCACCGTTGGTGGACACGGCACGACGGCGGCGTTGGCGCTTTTGAACGACGCGGTGAAGAAGGGTGGCGTTATGGCGTCCTCTCAGGTTGGCGGTCTGTCGGGCGCATTCATTCCCGTTTCCGAGGATATCGGTATGATTCAGGCGGCGGAAAGAGGGGAAATCACCTTGGATAAGCTGGAGGCGATGACCTGCGTATGCAGCGTGGGCCTCGATATGATTGCCATTCCCGGCGACACCCCCGACACGACGATTGCGGCGATGATTGCAGACGAGGCGGCAATCGGTATGATTAACAACAAGACGACGGCGGTGCGTATTATCCCTGCCCCCGGAAAGACGGTGGGCGACGAGGTCAACTTCGGAGGACTGTTGGGCAGAGCGCCCATTCTCCCCGTGCACGGTACGGACAGTAGTAAGCTGATTCTGCGTGGCGGCAACATTCCAGCACCCATTCACAGCTTCAAAAACTAAGGCGACGTGACGTAGCCAAAACTAAAAACGAAAACAAATCTGGAGGATTTTTATTATGGAAAGAAAAGATATTACTACCGCTTACAAGTGGGATTTGGAGGCAATTTACCCTACCGAAGAAGCTTGGCAGGCAGATTATAAGAAGTTAGAAGAACTCGTTTCTGCGCCCGTAGACGCTTACAAAGGCAAGCTGGGCGACAAGGCGGTTTTGCTTGCATATTTCAAGGAAGCGGCGAAGGTAGAACGCCTCCTCGAAAAACTGTATATGTACGCGCATATGCGCCACGACGAGGACGTTCGCGTTGCGAAGAATACTTCGGCAGTATCTATGTTGATGAGCCTCGCATCCAAGCTCTCCGCAAGAGATGCGTTCGTAGAGCCTGAATTGACCGCTCTGCCTGAAGAAACCTTGCAGGCGTTTATTGCAGACCCCGACTTTGCGCCGCAGGAATATATGTTGCGCAAGCTGACGGCGCTCAAGGCGCATATTTTGAGCAGTGAAGAAGAAAAATTGCTTGCTTTGGCAGGCGACGTTTTGGGTAGCTGTCGCAACGTGTTCACGATGCTCGACAACGCGAACCTCAACCTGCCTAAGGCGATGCTCGGCGGCGAAGAAGTGCAGATGAGCCACGGCTTGTATGGCGTTGCTTTGCACTCGGGTACGGCGGAAGAGAGAAAGGAATGGTTTGAAAAATACTATCAGGCGTATATTAACCTCATCGACGCTATCACGCAGACCTACTACGGCAACGTGAAAAAGGACATCTTCTATTCGACGGCAAGAAAGTATAACTCTTGCTTGGAGCGCGCGCTGACCAACGAGGACGTACAGCCCGAGGTTTACAACAACCTCATCGAGGCGGTACACAATGCTTTCCCTGTAATGCACGAATATATGTCCCTTCGTCAGGAACTTTTGGGAATCGAACAGCATATGTACGATATCTACGCTCCCCTTGTAGAGGATGCGGAAATCAAACTTCCCTTCGACGAGGCGTACGAGCTTGTAATCGAAGGCTTAGCGCCCCTTGGAAAGGGCTATGAGGCTCTTCTTCGTAAGGCAAAGGAAGAACGCTGGATTGACGTTTACGAAAACGAGGGTAAGCGTAGCGGCGCATACTCGACGGGTTCTTACGACACCCATCCGTACGTGCTGTTGAACTACCAAGAAACGACCAACGATATCTTCACGATCGCTCACGAAATGGGGCACGCAATCCACACCTATCAGTCCACGGACGAACAGGTTTACGAGAAGTCTTCTTACACCATTTTCCTTGCAGAAATCGCATCTACGGCAAACGAAGTATTGCTGCTTAAGCACCTCTACAAGAAGACGGAGGACAAGAAGCTGAAGAAATACCTTCTTACCTACTATATGGATATGATCCGCGCGACGATGTTCCGTCAGACGCAGTTTGCGGAATTTGAACAGAAGGCGCACGCGTTGGTAGAACAGGGTCAGCCCTTGACGAAGGATAACCTTTGCCAGTTGTACTACGACCTCAACAAGGCGTACTACGGCGAAGGCATCGTACACGATCAGCAGATTGCATACGAATGGTCGAGAATTCCCCATTTCTACACCTCCTTCTACGTATACAAATACGCAACGGGTATCATCTCTGCAATCTCTATCGTACGTTCGATTTTAGAGCAGGGCGAGCCTGCGGTACAGCGCTACTTCAAGTTCCTTCGCAGCGGCGGCAAGACCGACCCCGTTAGCATCTTGAAGGAAGCAGGCGTTGATTTGACGACCAAAGCACCCTTCGAGGCGGCTATGCAGGAATTCAAGGATACCTTGGAAGAATTCAAAAAATTAACCGAAGAAAAGTAAGGGCGCTTTCGATGCGCCCAATGAGGGAAAATTATGGCAAACGAACAATTGACAATGCCCTATAACCGCGATGCGGAAATGGCGCTGCTTGGCTGTATTTTAATGGATGCAGAGATTGCGGCGGATATCGTAGAAAAGCTGTCTGCGGCAGATTTCTACGTAGAATCCCATCAGGTGATTATCCGCGCGATGAACGAGGTCTTTACGCAGAGAAAGCCGATTGACCTCGTTACCGTGTCCGACCAACTGGATGCGAAGGGTGAGCTGACGAAGGCAGGCGGTATCGCTTACCTGACCGAGCTGGCGCAGATTACGCCCTCGGCGGCAAACTATAAGTCCTACCTCGAAATCGTTTTGCGCGATTCCACCAACCGTAAACTCATTCGTGCGGCGCGCAAGATTATCGAAACCTCGCTCAAGAGCGTGGACGGCAACGAGAGCATGGCGTATGCAGAAAAGCTGGTGTACGACATTTCCAAGCAGTCCGATCGTTCCACCCTTGCCGCAATGTCGGACGGGGATATCGTAGGGCAGGTTATTCAAAAATTCGAACAACTGCAAAACGACCCCGATTCCTTCAAGGGAATCCCCACGGGGTATAGACGCCTCGACCAGATGATGAACGGCTTGCAAAAGACGGATCTTTTGGTATTGGCTGCTCGTCCCGGTATGGGTAAGACTTCGTTTGCGATGAACCTCGTCGAAAACGCAGGCATAAACCACGGTAAGACGTGCGCGGTATTCTCTTTGGAAATGCCTCGTCAACAGATCGTGCAAAGATTGCTCTGCTCGTATGCGAAGGTGCATATGGGTAAGGCTCTGCGCGGACAGTTGACGCAAGAGGAGTGGAAGAAGATTATTCTCGCCTCGGACAAGCTCCGCAAGAGTAAGATTTACGTCGACGATTCTTCGTCCGTAACCCCTGCGGAAATCTTGTCCAAGTGCAGACGCTTGAAGTCGATTGCAGGATCGTTAGACCTCGTGATGATCGACTATATCCAGCTGATGCGTGGCGGTTCTTCTACGGTTGCAGGTAGCGAAAACAGACAACAGGAAATCGCGTCGATTACCCGTGATTTGAAGATTATGGCGAAGGAATTGGAAGTGCCTATTATTGCGCTTTCTCAGCTTCGTCGTATCCAGTCGAACGAGCCTACGCTCTCCGACCTTCGTGAATCGGGCGCCATCGAGCAGGACGCAGATATCGTTATGTTTATTCATCGTCCCGAGGCGCTGGCTACCGCGCAGGATATTGCGGCAGGCAAGGTGGTCAAGGGTGCGGCTGACCTCATTATTGCAAAGCATAGAAACGGCGAACAGGGCAGAGTGCCTTTGAAGTTCATCGGCGAATACACCAAGTTCGTGGACGTGGACAGCCAAGGGGCGATGGAAGAGCCTCCTCAGTACGGCAGACCTCAGCAACCGCAGAACTTTGAAAACGAAGACCCCGCGTCTGCGTTTAGCGGTTACGACGGCGACGACGGCCCGTCTGAGCCCCCGTACGGTGGGTATGAGGACGACGAAGTTCCTTTTGAGTAAGATGCAGACGGAAATCAAAAACATTACGCCTGATAGCCTTGCGGAGGCAAAGCGTATTATCCTCGAAGGCGGTGTGGTAGGGATGCCGACGGAAACGGTGTACGGATTGGGCGGCAACGCCTTGGACGATAGCGCCGTGCAAAAGATTTTTGCCGTCAAGGGCAGACCTGCGGACAACCCCCTGATTGCGCACGTGCATCGGGATTACGACCTGTCGAGGCTAATAGATTACGACCCTCCGTATGCGAAGGCTTTGCGTGAGGCGTTTTTGCCCGGACCTTTGACCCTCGTATACCCTTCGACGGGTAAGGTGAGTGGGTACGTTTCCTGCGGCTTGAACACCTTGGCAATACGCGTACCTGCGCACGCAGGCGCGCAGGCGTTCTTAAAAGAAGTAGACCTGCCGATAGCCGCCCCTAGCGCGAATCTTTCCAAGCACGTGAGTCCAACTTCGGCGCAGCACGTTTACGACGATTTTAACGGCAAAATAGGGCTTATTTTGGACGGTGGCGAATGTACGGGCGGAATCGAGAGTACCGTTTGCGATATTACGGGCGAAGTGCCTGTGATTTTGCGTCCGGGGCTCGTCACGCAGGAGATGATTGCGAAGGTGGTCGGGGATTGTAAGGTATATACCCCGAAACTGCAATCTGGTGAAAAAGTCAAGAGCCCGGGGGTATTGTATAAGCATTACGCGCCCCGTTGTCAAACACGCCTCTTTTTGGCTACTGCCTTAGACGAGGCGGTGGAATACGCAAAAGAGTGTCAGAACAGGTCGGAGCGAGTTGCTTTCCTTTGCGATAGCGGTGTAGGCAAGAAGATACTTTGCCGTGCGACGGTGCTCGAATTAGGGGGCACGCCTGAGGAGATGGCGGCAAGTCTGTATGCTCGTCTTCGTGAGGCGGAGAAGATTTGCGACAGGTTGATTATCATCGAGCCTGCAGATAGAACGGAAAAAATGGTGGGCGTACTCAATCGCCTGCATAAGGCGTGCGCGTCGGTGGACGTGCCGCATTGAGGTAGCAATATGGAAAGCGCTGTGGTGGAAAAACTCGTCCTCTTCGTTTGCACGGGGAATACCTGCCGTTCGCCGATGGCGGAGGCAATTTTCCGCTACGAGGCAAAGCGCAGAGGCTTGCCTGTGGCCGTTCGTTCGGCGGGCTTGGATACGGAGTCGAAGAGGAGTATGCATTTACACTCTTTACGCACCTTGGCGAACCACGGCTTGTCGGTAGAAAACTTTACGCCGACGCCCTTTTCTGAACAGTTGATAAGAGAGGCGACGGCAATCGTCTGTATGACCGAGCGGCAAAAAGAGCTGGCGGCGTACCATTGTACGCAGGTTTTAGGTGTAGATGGGGCGCAAAAAGTATACGCTTTTTCGGACTTTTGCGGCTATTCTATCCCCGATCCTTATGGGCAGGGGGTTGAGGCGTATGAGGACACTTATAAGGCATTGGAGGGGGGCATGTCTGCGTTGATTGACGCTTTGTTCCCTGAAAAGGCACCGTCAGAGCCTGAAAAACAGGACGAAAACGGCAAGGACGAGGGGGAGGAACCCACGAAGAAGAAAACGACGGGCGCGCGCAGAGGCCGCCCGAGGAAGGAGAAGATAACGGAATGAAAATTGCTTTGGCTTGCGATCACGGCGCTTTGAACTTGAAGAAAGCCGTGATGAATTATCTTGAAAAATGTGGCCACGAATACGTGGATTTTGGTACGTATGACGAAAGCTCCTGCGACTATCCCGACTTTGCCCTGCTGGCGGCAGAGGCGGTGGCGAGCGGTGAATGCGAAAGAGGGATTGTCGTCTGCTCTTCGGGGATAGGCGTATCCATCGTTGCCAACAAGGTTCCCGGGGTGCGTTGCGCCCATTGTCACGACACTTATTGCGCGAAGTACACCCGCTTGCACAACGATGCGAATATGCTTGCGATGGGGGAAAAGGTGGTAGGCGTAGGCTTGATGGAAGAGATTGTTTCGCTGTTTTTGAACACCGAATACGAGGGCGGCGAACGCCACGACAGACGGATTGCAAAAATCAAGAAAATCGAAGAAAAATACGCAAAATAAAGAGTAGTGAGGAATATATGGAAAAGCTGGAATTTTATGAAAACCCGAAGTTTCACCACGTGCAACATCCGTTAATCGAACACAAGTTGGCGATTTTGCGCGATGAAAACACCAAGACGAAGCAGTTTGCCGAGCTTGCGGAAGAAATTGCGATGCTGTTGACCTACGAGGCGACGAAGGACTTGCCCTTGGAGGACGTTTCGGTGAAAACGCCGATTGAAGAAACCACCTGCCATATGGTTTCGGGCAGAGCGGTAGGCATCGTTCCTATCCTGCGCGCAGGGCTTGGTATGGTGTCTGGCGTACAGAAACTCATTCCCAACGCAAAGGTGGGGCATATCGGGCTTTACCGCGATGAAACGACGCACCAGCCCGTGGAATATTATTGCAAGCTTCCTGCAGATGCTGAGAGCAGAATTTTGCTGGTGGTAGACCCGATGTTGGCGACGGGCGGTAGCGCATCCGACGCGATTACGATGATTAAAAAGCGTGGCGTAAAGAAGATTAAGCTTTGCTGTCTTGTCAGCGCGCCTGAGGGCGTTCGCCGTATCTTGAAGGATCACCCTGATGTTGATTTGTACGTTGCAGCGGTGGATAGACAGCTGAACGAAAATTGCTATATTATGCCCGGTCTTGGCGATGCAGGGGATAGGCTTTTCGGCACGAAATAAGGCGGATATTTCAAAAATGACGGGGGCAGGTACGAAACGAATTATTGCGATCGGCGGTGGAGAACTGAAGGAAAGGACGACACTTGCCATAGACGAATACATTGTAGGGCTGGCAAAAGCGGCGGCAGGGGAACGCAGAGCAAACGCTCTGTTTATTCCCACGGCAAGCCACGATTTTATGCCGTATTACAACACTTTTCACAAGGTTTACACGGGGGTATTCGACGTCAAAACGGACGTTTTGCTGTCTGTGTTTAAGGAACCTGATATCGAAAAGTGGCGCGGTAAGATTGCCAAAGCGGACGTTATCTACGTGGGCGGCGGCGACACGGTGTTTATGATCGAGCATTGGAAGAAAGTGGGCTTATTGCCGCTTTTGGAAGAGGCTTATAATAGCGGAAAATTGATTGCGGGCTTATCGGCAGGGGCAATCTGTTGGTTTGAGGATATTTACACGGATTCGCTGAAAACGGAGGACGGAACGCAGTATGCGATGTTCCAAGGTTTGGGCTGGGTAAAAGGAAAAATTTCTCCGCATTATGGCGCAAGAATGCTTGACTTCGATAAAATAGTGTGTTATAATTACCAACGTGCTTTAGCGATAGAGGACAATGCGGCGCTCGTTATCGAGGACGGCGAAGTGGTAGGCAGTATCACGTCGGGTGGCAATGCGTATTGGCTTTTAGTAGACGAAAGCGGTAGACTTACAAAAGAAAAAATATAATGGGCAGCAAGCCCATTATAAAAATGCGGATGTGGCGAAACTGGCAGACGCGCAGGTTTCAGGTTCCTGTGGGTAACTCCGTATGGGTTCAAATCCCTTCATCCGCACCAGAAAAAGACTCAGGATTGGATACAATTCTGAGTCTTTTTCAATTAAATCCGCCTGCGTCGGAATAAATCCACTTCGTGGATGAAATCGCTAAAGCGATGAAATCTTGCTTCGCAAGGTTAAGGAGAGGCGGATTTAATTTCATCTGAGGTGGCATACCGAAGATTTCATCCGAGCTCACTCGGATTTCATCCTGCAAAGCAGGATTTCATTAAATTGTATGGCTTGCCGGGATAATTTTCGTCCTTTCAAGCCTTTTTTGTTTTTAGCCGTAAAACATAAATCGTTCAATTTATGGGGTATCGTTCAATTTATGGGGTATCGTTCAATTTATATATTTTTATAAAAATTCATATTTTTCTGTCACAAAACTATTGAAATATCTTCTAAAAGGGTGTATAATAAATATGCGAAACAAAATCGAATAAAGTAGAACTTGGGGTATTTTTATCTTTTTTGGGGATAGTATACTCTTTTTTCGGCAACCATATTGGTATGAATTTGGTAAAATCGCAAATTCCAGCCATTATGGTTACGAGAGTGTATCCCGTTCTATTTTGATTTTGTTTCGCGACAATCGGAGTTTGCGTTTTTCGGTGCGGTTAACTTCGGTTGCCGCACTTTTTTATTTGGAGGTTATATTGTTATGAGATAATATTTTTACCTAATTTAATTACTAATATTAACTTTATGAAATTAAAATAGGAGGATAAAAATGTTTTGTAAATTTTGCGGAGCAGAGATAGATGAAAATTCATTGTTTTGCTCTAAATGTGGGGCGAAACAAATTAAAAGTGAAATAGTTTCAAGCACTGCAGCAACGGAAAGTTCAATTGTATCTAAAGAAAAGAAAAATATTCCTGAAAAAGTTATTAATATCATAAGTAAATGTTGTTTTTGGTGTTTTATTGCTGGAATCGTAGGTTTAGGATTGTTTATTAGTATAGTCTTGGTTGGTCTAATTGCTTATGGTGAAGTATATTTATTTGATGGATATGATTTTACCAAAGTGTTATCTATTATAAGTATAGTTCTTATGATGATAGGCTTGTGTAGTATTATTGCAAAATGCATTTTGTATTTTATATTTAAAATTGGAAAATTTCCAACAACCATAGTGAAAAGAATTTTTCTAATTGTTTTAGCTGTTGCTTGCTTGGGATGTTCTATATGGGGCTTTGTAGATTGTAATAATAGTTCAAAGTATGACTATGATGATTCTGGTTATAATTCATCAAACGGAAGTTCGATAGGTAGCTACGATAATACGGTAAGCAAATATGTAGGACTTTCTTTAAGTGTAACAAAAATTGAAACGAGGGGAAATTACACGTATGTTTACTGCAGTATTAAAAATGTAAGTCATTTATATGGTAACGCTACAATGTATCGATATGTTAAAGTTAAAGCTGTTTTTAAGGATAGATCTGGTTCTATGCTAGATACGGATTGGACGTATGCCATTGATTCTACTTGGCTAAATTCAGGTGAAACAAAAACTTTTTATTATATGGTGCGGAACACCTCTGTAAAATCTGCAACATTATCCATTGTTGAATAAAAATAAAAGGAGTTATATTATGAAAAAATTATTGAGCGTTTGTATATTTAGTATGTTTATTGCAATTACTGCATTATCTTCTTGTGCTAAGCATGAGTGTGTAGGAGAATGGGAAACAATAAAAACACCGACAATTATTAGTGTAGGGTTACAGGAGTATTGTTGTGAAGAATGCGGTAAAACAACTCAACAAGAGATCCCCGCACTTGGGATTGAAAAGGGACAAGAACTTTTGACGGGAACGTGGTGTAATTTGGATCCCAAGAATATTACATCGAATGATTTCGCTGTTTTTGTAGATGTGCATGAGGGTTTCTTTAATTCATTTTTTTATATATTTGGAACACTGCATGATAATGTGACAGGGGGTACATATACTTTTACGGATAGCACAATCGTTTTTAAATTTCCCGATGGTAAAATCTGGGGAGCTTATGAGTATACAATCGAAGAAGGTCAAATTAAAAAATTAATATCCATTGATGTAGACGACGGATCCAAAGGGGATGTCTATTTAAAATACGAAATAAAATAAAGATGGTTAACCAAAAAGAGATAAATAGGTGCAAGCCTTTCACCGAAACGCACCCATAACGCTAAAATTTGCACCCATAAATAAGTGGTATCGAAATTTTAGGTTACTCACACGCAAACGCACCCATGACGGGTGCGTTTCTTTGTGGCAGGGACGGGGTTTTATCCAAAGCCTTGCCGTGATGAGGGAAAGAGAAACGCAAGAAAAAAAAGGAAAAAGAAAATCGTCAAAACAATGCAAAAATTCTTGATAAAAAGGGTTTTTTGTTGTATAATAGTCGTGCTTGCTCGCGCCGAATAGCGACAAAAGCAGATATGTGTAGGTTGATAAGACTTGTCGGCTTATGGGGGATATTACGATGGCAGAGAAAATAATGACGAAAGTTGCGCCCTTTAGAATGATCGGAAATTTGTATTTCGTGGGCACGAAAGAGGCGTCCTCGCACTTGATTGATACGGGGGACGGGCTCATCCTCATTGATACGGGCTACGAGGCGTGCGCGGATATGATTGTCGAATCTATGCAGACGCTCGGGTTTGATATCAAAGATGTGAAAATCATTCTGCATTCGCACGGCCATTACGACCATACGGATGCTACGGCAAAGCTGTTGACGCTTGCTCCGCAAGCGAAGACGTACTTGTCCTTCCACGACATCCGCTACATAAGAGGGTTTACGCCCGATTACGACATCTGCGACGGCGATATTATCAAGCTCGGAAATACGGAGATTGAGTGTCTGTTCACCCCCGGCCACACCGAGGGCTCGGTGTCCTTCTTTATGGACGTCGAAGAGGACGGGCAAACCTACCGCGCGGCGATGTTCGGCGGCTCTGGCACCAACCAACTGAAGAAGAATTTCATGAACGATTGGAAGGTTCCTTACCTTTGCAGAGGGCTGTTCTTTGACAGCACCGAACGCTTGATGAAAATCAAGGTAGACGTGATGATCGGCAACCATACTTGGCAGAACCACACCCTTGAAAAGGGTGAAATGATGAAAACCGCCACCGTCAACCCCTTTATTGATCCCTTGGAATGGGGTGCATATTTGCAGAAATTGCACGACCGTTTATGGGTGATTATTAACGAAGAAAGCAGCACGAGATTTATCTGCTACGCGCACCGTGGGGCAAGTCAATACTTCCCCGAAAACACGATGACCTCTTTCCGTGAGGGTGTTAAGATGGGCGCAAACGGTATCGAAACGGACGTCCAAAGAACAAAGGACGGCGTGCTGGTGCTCTTCCACGACGATACGCTGATGCGTGTGACGGGGGAAGAGGGCAGTATCTCTGATTACACCTACGAGGAATTGCAGAATTTCTGGGTGAAAAAGGGCGACTTGCAGGACAAAATCCCTACTTTGGAAGCGTTTTTGCAGGAATTTGGCGACAAGGAGCTTGCCTTCGCCATCGAATTGAAGGTGGACGGCTTGGAAAAGGACGTCGTGGATATGCTGTATCAATACGGCGTAGACAAAAAGACGATTGTCACCTCGTTCGGCTTTGATCGCCTGTGTAAAGTAAAAGAATACGACCCCCTCGTGCACGTAGGGTATTTAACTAAGGACGTGAGCGACGAGGTTGTCCAAAGAACGCACGCCTGCGGGATTGACGAGCTTTGCCCTCGCGCGAGTTTGGTGACGGCGGAACAAGTTGTCGCTTGGCATAGAATGGGCTTTAACGTTCGTGCTTGGGGTGTGGGCGACGAGGAAACGATGCGTAAGCTCTGCGAAGCAGGGGTGGACGGTATGACGGTCAATCCCCCCGACGTTTTACTTCGCATTTTGGAAGAGAGAAGCGCCGATAAGGAATAAATAGCAAAGAATAAGGAAAGGTGGAAATATGGAAATTTTGTACATGGGTACGGCTGCGGAAGAACGCATCCCGGGAATGTTTTGCAACTGCGAATTGTGTCAAAAATCGTTGAAGCTTGGCGGTAAGAATATTCGTACTCGTGCGCAGGCTTTGATTGACGGCGAGCTGCTGGTGGACTTCGGCGCAGACACTTATGCGCATTTCCTCCGTGAAGGTAGAACGCTTTGGGATATTCGCAATATCCTGCTTACCCACTCTCATCCCGACCATTTGACGTTGGAGGTTTTCTCCTCGCGCAACCATTGGCTGAGTGCGGAAACCTGTAAATACCCTACGCTCAAACTCTACACTAGCCAAGGGGTCATTGATAAGATCTGGCGCGTGGTGGAAGCGCGTGGCTTGGAAAGGGAGCTGATTGAGAAATTCTGGGAATTTATTCCTATGGAATACTTCCAGCCGATTGATATCGACGGCTACATGGTTACCCCGTTGCCTGCTCGTCACGCCGTGCCTGAACAGGCGTTCATTTTCCTCATTGAAAAGGACGGCAAGAGTATCTTCTACGGCAACGATACGGGTACGTTCGGCACGGAAGTAGAGGAGTGGCTTGCGGCAAACAACAAGCATATCGACCTTTTGAGCTTGGACTGCACGAAGGGGGATATCGAAACCCCGTACTACGGGCATATGTCCATGAGCCAAGGCCGCGCAATCGCAGACCGTTTCATCGAAAAGAAGGTCGTAGACGAAAGGACGAAATTGTACTACACCCACTTTGCGCACGGCTGTAAAATGACGCACGACGAGCTTGCAAAGGTAGCTAAGGAAAAGTACGGCTTTGAAATTACTTACGATGGCTTCCGCTTAGAAGTATAATTTCCTACAAAATTTCCTACAAAATGCGGCGCAATACGGAGTTGCGCTACGCGCAGTGAAGTTGTGTTTGCGCACAGTGAAGTTTTTGCTGGGCAAAAGTGAAGTTGCGCTATACGCAGTGAAGTTTTCGCAGTAGCGAAAGTGAAGTGGAATCTATTTTTATTGTATATAACAAAAAAGAAAGAGCATACATGCAAGAAAAAATCTTGTGTATGCTCTTTTTTTGTTGAAGTTGAATTTTTCCATAACTTCGCCTTTAGGCGAAACTTCACTCACGTTAGTAGAAATTCACTATCAAAGATAACTTCACTTGCCTGCAAGGCAAACTTAGTTTTTCTGATGCTTATTTCGTCTTTTTCAAAAGTTCGGACAAAAGGGGTTGCAGGGATTTTGCGATACGATAGTATCCTAAATCGTTGGGGTGCAACATATCCGTAAAGCAGGAATCGATATCTTCCGTGCCCAAAAGCGTTCTGCCGTCTACAAAGTAGACGTTTTCGTCGCCTTCTGCTTTCATAATTTGGAAATTTTCGTAGATGTGCTCTCTCTTTTCCTTGATTTCCTTCATCACGTAGTCGTTCATCGCGGGGATGGTGATGAGGATAATGGGGGTGGTGGGGTGCTTTGCACGGATCTTACGGTACATAGGCATGTGAACCGCCTTCAAGTCCTCCAACGAACGCACGTTGCCGTCGAAGTCGAGCACGTAAATCGAGGGATCCAAGTCCGCAAGATAGTCCGCCATAATCGGTTCGCCTCTGCCGTTTCCGGAGAAGCCGAGGTTGATAAAGTCGGTGTCACAAAGGCGGCAAAGAATGGATACGTAATCGTTGCCTGCACGGGAAACGCACGCGCCCTGCGTCATGGACGTACCATAGACAACGACGGGTTTCTCGTCGTAGGTGTAGGGCTTAGCTTTCAAGAGCTGACAGCCTTCCTTTAACCCGATTTCCACGTCGTAAATTTTCTCGCTGTAGTTGGGCATATAAATCTCTACGTCGTATACGCCTTTTTCACGAGTGCGATAAATTCCGTCGTAGAACATTATATCATTTTCTGCGTTTTGCCATTGGTCGAAACCTGCGCGGATGTATCCGTCGAACACGCCGTTCACGTACACGCAAAGCCCGCAACGAGCGAACAGGGAATAATTCCAACTCATATTCAATTTCACCGATTTTACTCTAATGGTGATATAGGGGGAATCCGTTCTAAAACGGATACGACCGCCTACGGTGCAACGAGAAAGCACCTTGACACCGGGGCTAACTTGGTCTGCGATTTCCCTATTCATACGGTAGTAGCAGCCAGCCTCTTCATCGTAAAATACGCCGCGCATATCGAAGGCGGAATCGGTGGCGTTTTTCCATACGATATCCGTTTCCGTGATAGCGGTTTTGGCAAAGTTTGTGTCAATTTTTGCAATGTCCATTTTTTCAATAGCCATGACGAATTGCTCCTTTTTTGTTCTTTGGTTGTTTCCAAAGCTGATTTTTATTAAAGTATACGCTATTTTTTGAAAAAGTCAAGTATATTTCTGCTTTTTTTATACCAAAGCCCTTAAAATATTTAAAAAGTCAAGAAAGTTGCCGTAAATGCCGTCAAAAACGGGCAAAAACGCAAGAAAATAAATTACAAAATCCTCGAATATATATGTATATATATTACTTTTTTACTTAAATTTTAATACAAAAAGACGATTATCTATAAAATACGCTTGACAGGAGGGGTCATTCCATTTATTATATAAATGGGCAATCGTGCTGACTGCGATTGTTCACGCAACAAAAAAAACAAAAAAAATTTATATTTTTCAAAGAGGTGTTTTTATGGGAAATGGTAAAAAAACATTTGCAAAAGTAGGGGCTACGGTGATGGCGGCAACGTCGTTGTTTAGCTTCGCTGGTTGTGGCTTTACGGGCGACGACAGCAACAAGACGCACATCATGATCGAGAACTTCGGTGGTGGCATTGGCGTACAGTGGCTGAACAATGCGATTTCGGACTTCATGGATCACATCGGTGACAAGCAGTACGAAGAAGGTAAGCCTGTTTTCATCGAAGTGGTTAGAAACGACACGGGCGTTCACTGCGACAACATTCAGTCGAGTGGTTCGCACATGTTCTTCTTCCAGGAGCCGTACACCAAATTGTACAACCTGATTCAGAGCGGCGCGTTCATGGAAATAACTGACATCGTTCGTGACGAAACGTTGGAGGAATTCGGTGAAGTAGGCGTGACGATTGAAAGCAAGATGAGGGAAGAATATCGCTTCGCAATGCAGGGTACCGGCGACTACGCTAACAAGTACTATATGTTGCCTGGCCACGAATCGTATTCGGCTGTATCGTACGACATGGATTTGTTCACGGAAAAGGGCTTCTACCTTGCAACGGAAGGTGGCTCCTTCGAACACACCAGCACGCTGTTGAACAACAAGAAGTTCTACTTTACCGACTTGGATGCAGAAAAGACGGTAGGTAACGACGGTATTGCTGGTACGGACGACGACGGTATGCCTACGACGTTGGATGAAATGGTTGCAATGTGCGAATACATCAAGAGTAACGGTGTATCTCCCTTCAGCGCACCCGGTGGTCACATCGACTACGCAAACCACTTGATTGAAGCTCTGTGGACGGCGCTTGCTGGTTACGAACAGAGAGCGGCTGTTGCCACGATGGACGGCGAGGTTGACTGGGTAACTGGTCTTTCGGGCGTAGAACTTTGGAAAGGTACGGGTATTAAGGTGCCTGTAACTGAAAGGGCGACGGTTACCGAAGAAACGGGTTACAAGGCAATCAACCAGGCTGGTAGATATTATGCATTCGCATTCATGGAATTGGCATATCAGCAGGGCTGGTTCTACGATCAATACGCTAACCCCGACTACAACCACAAATCGGCAATGCGTTCGTTCGTATTGAACGGCTTGGGTGACTACGATTTCCTTGCTTCTCACGTAGAAGGTACGTACTGGTACAACGAGGCTGAAAGCTACGGCTTGTTCAACGACTACAAAACCTATTCGGGTGGTAAGGAAGTTAAGAACATTGGTTATTGGCATATGCCTACCTCTATCGACGGCGAAGTAGTAACCAGTGAGGCAAACAAGAGAGAGGAAGCTGCAACCAACAACTACACCTCTACCGCCGTGATCAACGGCAACATGGACGACCGTCCCGGTAATGAAGGCAAGATTGAGCTTTGTAAGGACTTCATGAAGTTCTTGTACACCGAGAAAGGATTGAGAAATTATACCAAAACCACGGGTGTACCCAAGGCGTTGATGCAGTATGACATTATGAATAATGAGGTTCTCAACGAGCTTGATCCTTATCAGAAGACGGTTATGAGATTGCGCGCGAACAACCGTATTGTTAACCAGTACGGCGACAGCGATATGTACCGTAACTTCTCGACGATGTTCGTATACTCCGTATCCGGTCCCGGCTACGCGCCCATCGTTGGTACGACTGAATTCTCGTCCATCTTGATGGTATTCCATAACAAGCCTAGCGAAAACGCTTGGACGATGTTCACCCTCACGGGTCAGACGGACGGCACCTGGGCAGAAAAACTTTCGCAACTTAAGTAAATTTTAGGAGATTACTTTATGAACGTTAGAACGAATGAAAACGGGGGGACGGAGAAGCGGGTTAATCATCGTAAGATAAGAAGAAACCTGTTCTTTGCTGCCTTGGTTACTTTGCCCGTTTTACAGTTTTGTATTTGCTACATATACGTGAATCTTAATTCCTTTGTGTTGGCATTTCAATCCTATAAAATGGATGACGGTTACGTCATCACCTTTGCAGGATTAGACAACTTTGATAAAGCCCTCACTATCCTTACGGATAGTGCAGGCTTGGCAAGATTTGGTAACTCGCTGCAGCTGTTCTTCTGGACGACTTGCGTTGGTTTGACGCTTGCGTTGCTCTTCTCTTACTATATTTATAAGAAGTATCCGATGGGCGAACTGTTCCGCGTGGTTCTGTTCTTGCCGAAGATTATGTCGGGCGTTATCTTCTGTATGTTGTATCAGTTCATTACGAACGGCGTTTTGAATGAAATTAGACAGTCCTGGTTTCAAATGGAGCCGATTATGGGTGGTCTTTTGAAAGATCAGGATGCGGCTTTACCTGCAGTTTTGTTCTTTACCGTTTGGGTTGGCTTTGGTGTCAACGTATTGATGTTCAGCGGCTCGATGAGCGGTATCGACGAATCGATCGTGGAATCGGCGCAGCTTGACGGCGCGAACGCGTTGCAGGAATTCATCTTCATCACCGTGCCGATGATTTGGCCGACCTTCGTTTCCTTCTTGACGATTAACTTCGCGGGTATCTTCACCGACCAAATGCATTTGCATACCTTCTACGGTCCCAAGACCGGTGTAGAAAATCTGGAAACGTTCGGGTATTACCTGTACGTAAAATCCAGTGTGGGCGATTTGGTCGACGACACTAACGGCCCGACCTTCTCCGTACTTGCTGCGATTGGTTTGTGCATGACGGCGGTTATGTTGCCTGCGACGATCCTGATGAGAAAGGGCTTGCGCAAATTTGGGCCGAGCGCGGACTAATGGAGGACGATTATGAAGAAAAAAGAAACTTCTGTTGTAAATAAAATATTCGTCATCTCCCTCTGCGTTTTGCTCAGCCTTTACGCGCTGTCGATGATTATGACTCTTGTTTGGGGCTTCATGACCTCGTTGAAGAATCCGATGGAATTGGAAGGTAAAAACCCGAACTGGCTCGGCTTCCCCATATTGGATGAGTCGAAAACCACGAACAGTATCAAGCACTTCTTTGAGTTTGAAAACTACGCGACTATTTTCAAGAACTACGACCGTTATAAGAGCCGTGTGTACACGAAAAGATCTGCGTACTATGCATTCGGGGGTACGCAATTGATACCTGCTCCTCCTAGCAACTACGCTCCCACGTTGCTCGACGTTGCGATGAATACCATCGTTTATACGGCTATTGGTTCTATTTTGCATACCGTTATCCCCGCCATCGTAGCGTATGCGTGTGTGAAATACGACAACCCCGTGGCTAAGATAATCACCGGCGCGGCGCTGTTTGCATTGACGACCCCTATCATCGGTGCGCAAGCGTCCATGTTGACGATGCTCCGCAACCTTGCGTTGTACGATACCATCTGGGGTTATCTGTTGCAGAAGGCAGGCTTTGGTGGAACGTACTTCTTCGTATTCCTTGCGTTCTATCAGTCCGTTCCCGATTCCTTCTCGGAAGCGGCGGAAATTGACGGTGCGTCGCAGTTCCATATTTTGGTGAAGATTATCATCCCTCTGTCTATCAAGACGCTCTCGACGGTATTCTTGATTCAGTTCATCCATTTCTGGAACGACTATCAGACGGCAAACTTGTATATGCCCAGCCATCCTACGATTGCATTCTTCGTTTGGAAGATGACTCAGTTGAGTGACCTTGCCGAACCTACCTTACAGATTGCAACCACGATGATGTTGGCTCTTCCGATTTTGATTGCGTTCATCTTCTTGAAAGATAAATTGATGGGCAACGTCAGCATGGGCGGTTTGAAGCAATAATCAGATACAAACAGTCGAAATAAAACGACTGGGAAATGGGTGTTGCGTTTCCTCTAAAATCTATTATAATTAAATGACGCACGCACGTGTATGCGATGGCGCACGCACGTGTATGCGTAGAGGTTATAATCAACACAAACAAATAATATAAGGAGAAAACACAAAACAATGCAAAAAAGACGGTTTAAATGGATAGCGGCCGCTTGTTCCTTGCTTCTTGTTGCGTCAACGGGTGCTGCAGCAGTATCCGAAATGTGGAATAAGATTCCCGTTGCTGGCGCTTACGAAGTTTTGCTTGAAAACGAAACTGAGTTGCAAGAAACGTATACTTTGGGTGGTTCGCTGACGATTCCTGCTGGCTCGATTGAAGGCGTACCTGCAAGCAGCTACGTGGTTCAATATCCCAGCGGAAAAGTATCCTCCGCCTCTACGATTGAGTTGACGGAACTTGGTATCTACAAGATTACGTGGTATGCGAACGTGGGTGGAAAAATGGTTTCTGCAACCAGAACCTTCAAAGTAACGCAGGGTGCTTACACCATCGACGGTGCGGTCGAGGTAGAAGAGATGGATTACCTTGAAAAGCACAATGACGTGAGTGGTATTAAGCTCACCTTCGAGCCTGAATCCACCTTCTACTACAACAAGGCGGTTGACTTGAATAACGCAGGTTCCTTCGCGCACGTATATCCTTTCTTCGGAATGAAGGATCTTCAGAAAAACTTGGGCGAATATTCGAATCCCGAATTGACCTCGACGGACAAGAAGAAAATGGCCGCAGAATTCAAATACGAAGAAGAGGCAAGAAATTATATCATCACGTTGACTGACTGTTATGATTCTTCCAATACGGTTACCATCGATTTGGAATGGATGGATGGTAAAATCCGTTGGAACTTCAGCGCAAATCCTGTAGGACAGAAAGCGCACGGTCTCCGCGGTCCTTTGGCAGAGGAAAAAATCAGCGAAACTTCGATTAAGGTCGGCGAGGAATATTACAGAGTTGATATGGCTCCTAGCGAAGGACACATCAACGCAAACATCGTTGACGCTCATACGGTTACGGCTGGTGTTGGAATGGGCACGACCTGTGCCGGCTTCGAGCTTCGTTATGACGTTGAAACGAATGGCGTATATATAACCTACACGAGGGCGACGGTTAAATACGAAACGAAGAAAGAGTCCTATACGCGTGAAGAGAAGCTGATTGCGGATCTTGACAACACGGACATTTATCCTGGTAATACCTTCAAGGGCTTTACCACGGGCGAGGTTTACTTAAGCTTTACCGCAAAGACCTTCACGGGCAATAAGGCGCATATGGAAATTTCTTCCATTGGCGGCAAGACCGGCAGCGATATCCTCGCGGACGAACCGGATACCTTAGTGCCTCAGATTCAGATCGACGAATCGATGCGCACGATGAAGAAGATTGCGCTCGGGGAAGAGATTACCATTCCTGATGCAACTGCGCTGGACTTGAACCTTCCCTACGGCACGATTGCAGACGTTGCGGTATACCACTTGTACGATCCCAACAAGACGAACGTACGTGAGTCCTTGACGGCAGATAACAAATTTAAGCCGACGAAACTTGGCGCGTACACCGTCGTTTATACGGCAACGGATAGAAACGGCAACGTTGGTGAGGCAACCGTGACTTTGCAGTGTCAGAACGGTAGCAATAATAAGGCGATTGATATGACGGTGGCTGAAACCGCGTCTGCTGAAGCTGGTAGCTACTGGACGATTCCTACCCCTTCGATTAAAGGTCTGTATACCGATCGTTCTGCGGTAAAGGTTTCCGTAACCGATGCGGACGGTAAGTCTGTGGCGGTTGAGGATAATCAGGTGTTCTTGGGCGGCGTTATGGATTATACCGTTACCTACACCTATGAAACTCCTTACAAGACCTATACGGCAACAACCGTAGTAACGGCGACGGCTTCCGATAACGTACGTTTTGAAAAGCCCGTATTGCCTGTATACTTCATCAAGGGTGCAACCTATACGTTGGATAATGCAACTGCCTACACGTATACGGCGAAAGATGCTACTGCTATGGGTGCGAACGTAAGTATAATTGCAATCCAAGCAGACGGTACTCAACAGGAAATTCCGTCGAACATCAAGGCGGTTACTATTCCTGCTTGCAATACGCTGAAACTTAAATACGAATACAACGGCGTTGTAGAATATTCGGAAGAAATTCAGGTATTGGACGTTGGCTATGACGGCGAATTTTCGATCGTTGACTACTTCCACGATGCGAAAGGCGTAGTTACGAAAGCAGCTAGCACGCAGGCTATGCAGTACGTTACAAACGCTTCGGCAACCAACGCTACGCTGGAATATATCAACGTATTGTCCTTGTCGAAATTCAAATTGGACTACACCTTGAACAGCCAGCTGAATGACGTGACGTACAACGCGCCCGGCGCAGTAGTACTGACCTTGACGGATTACTATAACAGAAACAATCAAGTCAAGCTTCGTTTTACGCAAACGAATACCGGCGGCATGAAGGTAGAATTGAACGGCACGCAGGTTGGTACGAGTACCCAAAGCTTTATGGACGTAAAGGCGATGCTTTCCTATCAGTCCGGTGTGTTCATGATTAGCGGCGTGAAATGCGCATGGGAAAATAACTTTACCAGCGACAAGATTCTGTTCAAGATTGAGTTGGAAAAACTCACTGGTCCAACCTCTATTAGAATCAGCTCCCTTTCGGGTAAAACGTTTGCTCTTAATAGAGAAGGCAGAACGCAGCCTGATATCATCGTTTCTAACTCGAACATCGGTTACCACAACTACGGTGAAGTTATCACCGTCGTTCGCCCGACCATCAACGATATCTTCTCGCCCTACGTAGAAAGCGGTTTGAGCGTGAAAGTGCTGGATCCCAGCGGAACGCCCGTAACGTCGGTTGACGGTGTACTTCTGGATGGTACCTGCCCTGTGGATAGAGAATATCAGGTAAAACTGACGCAAGAGGGTGCTTACAGCATTCAGTACGTTTACAAGAACCAGAAAAATCTGGAAAACCGATTCATCGGTGGTCCTACCGTTCTGAACCCGAACGCCCCCGTATTGTTGGTAGAGGGTAAGACGGAAGGTCAGCAGGATAAGGCTTCTTTGGGCGACACCATTACGGCTGCTCCTTACACCGTTTCCGATGATGATACCACCGGAAATGACCTGAAGCATTGGTGCTCCGTAATCTATCCTTCGGGCGTACTGAAGATGATAAAGAGCGGTGCTACCTTCCAGGCAACGGAGAAGGGCACCTACGTGGTATTCTATTCTGCTTATGACGCGATAGGTAACACCTCGACGTTTACCTACACAATCAAAGTATCTTAAAGGAGGCATGCAACGTGAATAAGAAATTTAAATTGACAGCATTGGCGTTGAGTGCCTTATCGTTGGCAACCGTAGGGCTTACCGCATGTAAGCCCGAGAACGACTCCGCAAAGGAAGCCGTGGTATACAACGGAACGCATATCTATACTGCGCCGGATACAGACAAGTACTTAGTGCAGAACGGCAAAACAGAGTACACCTTGGTCGTTCCTGAGAGAAGTACCTCGACGGAACGTATTGCAAGAACGGAATTTGCCGACCTCTTCAAGGACGCAACGGACATCGTCATCAACGTTAAAACGGACGCTGAAGTTACGGATGCTACTACGGGGAAATACATTTCCTTAGGTAGAACGAAGTTGCTGAAGAAATCGGGTATTACGGTTGACCAAAAAGAGGTGGACTACGACGGACACAAAATTAAAACGGTAGACGACGACATTTATCTTTGCGGCGGTGCGGATGAAGGTACGATATTCTCGGTATACACGTTCATGAACATAACCTTCAACTACGAAACGTACTACTTCGATTGCATGGAAATCGAGCATACGTCCGAAAAGAAGTTGAAGAACTACGACGTGACGGACATTCCCGACTTCAAATTCCGTGGCCGCAGTAACGACGTTACCTCGTACGAGTCTCCGGACTACGATGAAAACATGTTCGCTTGGCGTTTACGCTACTACGGCAAAGAGGGTACGCGTGGCTACTACTGGACGCCGATCCACGAAGTATGGTGGAACATGTCCGAGGGTGGTAAAGGTGCAAGTACGAACATCAACCGTTGGTTCCCGGAATACTTGTACAACAACCCTGACGAGCCTACGGTTACGATGCCGGACGGCACGGAACGTAAAGTTTACTATCCCGAGTGGTTCTCCACGATGGGTACCGAGCAGGTTTGCTTCAGCGCACACGGCGATCCCGAGGCATACGAAGCAATGATAAACGAGGCGTTTGAAAAAGTAAAGGCGCACCTCAACTACTATACGCCTGACAAGTATCCTCAGTACAAAGTATATTCCATGACGCACATGGACAACACGAACTACTGCAGATGCGCAGAATGTAGAAGAATCTCTTCCTACTACGGTGATTCGCAGGCAGCGATTCAGGTTATCTTCATGAACGACCTTGCGAAGCTTGTAGACGAGTACATGGAAGAAGGAAGGAAGAATAATGAGCTGTACTACAGAGAAGACTTCCATTTGTTGTTCTTCGCGTACAACCACAACTTCACGCCTCCTGCAAAGTACAACACGAAGACCAAGCAGTACGAACCGATCGACGACAAAGTAAAAGTAAGCGATAGATTGATTGCATGGTTCTGCCGTGAAGGTGACGGTCAGGAAATCTTCACGGACGGCAAGAACGAGATGTGTCTTAACTCATTGGACGGCTGGTCGGCATGCGCGAACAACATCTACTACTGGGACTATGGTACGAACTTCAAGAACTATATGTTCCCCTTGGATAGATGGCAATATGCTACCCCTGAGATGTATGCGTACTACTGCAACAAGAGTGATAGATACTGGTTCACTCAGTTGCAAGATAGTAACACCGCCCCCAACACGGCTTGGCACAACCTGAAGGCATATCTCGAGGCAAAACTTGCATGGAACACCTCGCTGAACATGGACGAGTTGATTAACAACTGGTTCAAGGCGATGTTCAAGGAAGCGGCGCCTGCGATGTTGAACGTATTCTATTCGGTACGTGCATATCAGCAGTATCTACTTAAAGGTAACCTTGACCTTGGCTTAACGGCAGACGGTTCGGTATCCATTGACAGACCTGAATACTGGCCTGTTGCAATGGTAAAGGGTTGGTTGGATCAGATGGACGCGGCGAAGGAAGCAGTAGCTCGTTATCAGATTATCGATCCTGAACTGTACGATCTGGTTTGCTCGCATATCGAAACGGAAGCAATCAGTAACCTGTATATTATCTTGGAATTCCACGGTTACAGTATTTCCGCAAAGGATAGAAAAGAATACATTCAGCGTTTGAACAATGACGTTAGATGGTTAGATCTTAACACTATGCGCGTTACTTCTAAAGTATTGTTCACCGGCTGGTTGGCAGGATTATAAGGAGGAATAAATGAAAAACAAGAAACTAATTGTATTGGCAAGCCTTTTCCTCATGGCGACGACGGCAGTGGCAGCAGTTGGCTGTACGCCTACGGAAGACCCCCCCGCAGGCCCCGAATACTCGGTAGATATTCAGGGCGAGAGCGTGAGATTAACCTTAGGCGATACGACCAGATTGACGGTCAATTACGATCTGCAAGAGGGGGCGGTGCTCGCCTTCACCTCTTCGGATCCTTCCGTAGTAGCGGTAGACGAATACGGAAACTTGACCGCGTTGAAGCTGGGCACGGCGACCATCACCGCAACGTACGGTGATTTGTCGGATACCTGCACGGTAGAGGTAACGCTTGGTGAGCAGTTGCCCATGTTGCAGATGTCGTTCGAGGCTGAGGAATTCACGATCTACAAAGATCAGCAGCAAGAACTGGCAGGTACCGTTCTGTTCAACGGCAAGACGTACGAAGACGTAGAGCTTACGTATGAGGTCAGCGACGAAACGGTAGGTAAGGTAGAAGACGGCGTATTCAAGCCTTTGGCAGAAGGTACGACGACGGTAACGGTGACGGCATCCTGGCGTGGTATCACGGAAGGTTTGATGACGAAGACGATTACGTTCACGGTCGTTCCCAAAGTGGTCCTGACGGTCAACGGCGGTATTTCCGAAATCAACCTTTGGACGGAAGCCGTAGAAGGTACGGATTACGTTGCAACGTCCTCGTTTGAGATTGTGGCAAGCATTGACGACGTACCCTTGGCAGTAACTGCAGAGCTCACGTCCGGTTCTCGTTACGTTGACTTTGACGGAACGACGGTAAGCAGTAAGGGCTTCACAGGCGAGGCAGAAATCACCCTCAGCTACGAAATCAAAGGCGAAGCGAAAACGCTGGTAATCCCCGTACACGTAACGCCTACGCTGTACAACTACGAAGGCGTGGCAGAAAACTTCTCCATCATTCACGGTGAAGTAGCAAAGGGCAAATCCCTGCGCAGTATTCTCGGCACGGACATCATCGCGGCGTATGACGAAAACGGCAACCCTCTGACGGTAGAAAACAACAAGCTCTTCGGCATCGAGGACAACAAATCGGCAGAAGGTATTGACACGACGATCACCATCTACTCGGCAAGACGTGGCTACACGGTAAGATTGACGGGCTATTCGGGTATCTTTGCGGAAGCGGAAGATTTCGAAGTATTCGATATCAACGCGGCTTACGCAGGCGGTAACTTTACGGCAATCGACGAAAGTAAACCTATGGGTGTATGGGACGGCTACTACGTACTGCTGAACAACATTGATGCAACGAACTACGTACACCTTGTTGGAGGCAGCAACCTTTCGGGCCGTGGTCAGTCGAACAACTTCCCTTGCGGCTTGCAGGGTACGTTTGACGGCAGAGGCTACACGGTAAAGGGCATGACGATTGGCGCGTATGGTGTATTTGGTTATATCAGCAACGGCGCAACCGTGAAGGACGTAGCGTTCGTAGACGTGAAGTTTAAAAACGCAGAGCGTGCGGCGACGTTGGCGCAATGGATTTACAACGCGACGATTTCCAACGTATACGTACAGCTTGCGGAAGGCACGTACACCCAAAGGAGTATGTCTGGTTTTGCAGGCGGTATCGCTGGCAGCACGGTAACCTCTTGTATCGTTGAACTGGATGAAAATTGCGTATTTACAGATCAGACCAGCAGCGTCTTTGCATGCGCGCTGCAGGAATTCGCTTCGGAAGGCGAAGGCAAGACCACCTACACCAGCGTATACGTAATCACGACGTCGGATGAGCTTGGCTACTACAAGTACGACAAAAATGAGGTCAAAGAATATAGACATTTCTTTGCTGAAAACAAGATGCCGGTAGAGGAAGCAACGCCCGCGCCTGCAAGCGAAACGACGGACGGCTCGACGGACAGCTCGACGACGGAAGATTCGACGGCAGGCACGACGGACGGTTCGACGGGTGAAGGCGGCACGGTAGATCCCGAGCTTCCTGACGAACCTCAGCAACCCGCAACCCCTGTATTCGTAGATGCGAACTATATGATTAAGGGCGTCTTTGCATACGGCTCGGTTGCAGAACTGCTTGCGGCAGGCAACAACTATGCGGCATTCAACGCATTCTGGGACGTAACCAGCGGCACGCCTGTATGGAAGAGTGTTGACGGCGAATATCCCGTAATCGAGGAAGAAGAAAGCGAATTCAACGGCGATTCGGTAGGCGATTTCAATCCCGACTGGATTAAGTAAGGCTCCGTCGCACAAACTGGTTAATTTTTGACGGAAAAATAATTGCGAAATACTTCGTGTTTTGCTCGGTTACAGACCGACGAGGGTATGCGCCCTCACAAAACATTTGTCTTTCTTATATTTTCCTCGTCAACCCAACAAAAAAAATTGTTGTAAATCAACCATTCTATGCGACACAGCCTTAAATAAGGCTCCAAAGAATTAAGTTGTAAATCAACCATTCTATGCGACACAGCCTTAAAGGCAAAAGGCTCTGAAATAAAAGCCTATCAAAGAAAAATAGTTACAACCAAAACAGCCGAGAGGCAAACACAAATCGGCTGTTAGGTTGCAACCATAATTAAAGGGCTCGAAAAAAAAAATAATAAAAAAAAAGAGAGGTAAAATTATGGCAAAAAATGAATACACGTCGCCGATCATCTCAGTAAACGTATTGTGTGATGAAGACATCATCACGGCAAGCTTCGTTGACGTCGAAATTGGTGGCAAGACTGGAAATGCAACTGTAGGCGGCTTCAAGGAAGGCTGGATTAAATCCTAATTCCAAGGATTACTTGAAAAAAGTAAAAGAGAAAAGAAAAAAAGAGGTAAAAAGATGAAACATTTTAAAATCAAATTATCTGTATTAGCGCTTGCATGCCTTGGGGCAGGTGCTTTGGCATTACAGCCTACGGCTAACGTGCAGGCACAAGCGACGACCCCTGCAGACTGCCTTACCATGGTAAACGGCGCGGCTGTTTACGTAAGCCCTGAGGGCGCAGCAAAGAATTTCAACGGTATCCGTTGGACCACGAAGATTAATACCACAGTTGCAGCGCAGTTGCTGAACGAATACGGCGTAGAAAATGTACAATTTGGTACGTTGGTACTGCCTACCAGCATGCTTGGTGAAGACAATGTATTGACCGAAGCTGACCTTGCAGACGCACTCGACCTGCCTGCAAACTATGATTACGAGGCGTTTTTGGAAAAATATGCTGAATATCAGGAATGGGCGGTACTCGAAGATGATGAGGATCAGGAAAAAGCTGAAAAGCTCTTCAAAAATTTGCCCCAGACATTCTATTCGATTGTTAGCTACGACGACCTTGGCGCAAATGCATCTGCGGCATACGCAATGGAGCTGACCGCACGTTCCTACGTGAAGATTGGCGATGATTACTACTTTGCAAGTCTTGAAGACGTTGACACGTCCCGTTCCGCAAAACAAGTTGCTTTGGCAACACAGCTTGCAGGCGAATTCGAGAATGACACAACCTCCTATAGGGCAAATAAGGCTGCTGCATACTATGGTGCGAAAGAAGCTCACGTTCCCGAGGTAAAATCCGTCGGCGCGATAGATGCTCCGCTTATTGACGTGGTATCCATGCTGACAGCGGCCAAGCAAAAGAAAATCCAGTATGATAACGTACAAGAGTATTTTGGGGATCATACCGAAGATAATATTGTTGAAATTCTGATTGGTACGGAAAGCGTCGCAACGGCTGAACAGGATGCCGTGAAGAATGTACTTGCCTATAAAAGTGGTACGCTTGCTTTCTATGTACAGCCAGGGGAAGTTCTTCCCTCAGGTGAACAGTACGTTTCCGTACTTTTCGATGACGGAGAAATCGCAACCTTCCCCATCACCTGTGCAACGAAGGTTATCACGACGGCTGAAGAACTTGCAATGTTCAGCGCAAAGGGTGGCTATAATGATTTATCCGCAAAGGCATCTTTATGGAAAGATTATAATAATACAACTTATGATCCTTATGATGACGTAGATTTAGGCTACTGGAGACCCGAACAGGAACAGAGCGGTTATTACGTGCTTGGTGCAAACATTGACGCTTCTGCTTACGTACACGGCAGTAGAATCGCAGCCGATTATAAGGAAGTGACTGGTAAGGACGCTGGTGAATTCAATAACTCTACCTGGAACGGCTATACTTGGTACGAAGGTAGACCTATCGGCTTGACGGGTACGTTCAACGGTATGGGCTATACGATTAGTGGTATGACCATCGGCAGCCAGAGAGAAGGCTTCTTCGGTATCGTTAACGGCGGTACGGTTAAGAACGTTGCCTTCACGGACGTTAAAGCTACGCAGACGTATGCCTACGTTCTTGCAAACTACTTGATTAACGCAACGATTGATAACGTATATATCGAAACGAACAAGTACGAGTCGACTGACGCAGAAAACAACCCTGGTTACCTTTATAGCACGGGTTCTGCTTTGGTGGCTAATACGGCGTACGGCACTACTAAAATCTCCAACGTCTTGCTTCGTGTTAACAAGTGGGTGGAAACGTCGGCGGCATCGACGTTTGGCGCTTTGTTTGGCACCACGCACGGCGATGAAAAATTCACCTGCGAAAACGTATTCGTTTACGTTAGAAACCACTTCAAGTACATGACGGAATCTGTTAAGACTGTTGATGGTGTTGATCTCACCGTCTACGCCGAGGCAACTGCTCAATATTACACGGCAATGGTTACGGAAAAGGTAGCTAAGCGCGCTAAGGGTGAGAGCGGTCAATATACGGAAATTTCAACCAAAGGTTCTCTGTATCTTGCTGAAAACCAGACCTTGACGGCATTGAGTAATGGCACAACGTTCTCCGCAAATGCGTACGACGTTAAGCATCTTACGGGCGTTTACTACTACGGTCAGAATGATGCCTGGGGCGCTTACGACCCTGCTGGGTTCTTGGCATCTGGTTGCTGGACCGCAAAGAGCGGATCTAGACCTTCTTGGGTAACGCGAGAACAGTAAAACGATAGCCTAAATACGCAAGCCGTCAACAGCGGTTGACGGCTTGCGGAAAAGGCAAAAACGTGCAAAAAGTAAAAAAATAAAAAACGGAAAAGGTACATTATGAAACATTTGAAAACAACAATCAAATTATCGGTGTTGGCGCTTGCTTGCTGTGGCGCAGGTGCTTTGGCGCTGCAACCGACTGCCTCTGCGAAGGCGGACGATAGTGCTCCTGCAACTTGCGTTACCATGGAAAAGGGCGCGGCTGTTTACGTCAGTGATGATTTCAGCGGTATCCGTTGGACCACGAAGATTGATTTCGACAAATATCAAGTACTTTGTGGCGCAGGTAAGACCATTACCTTCGGTACGTTGGTTCTGCCTACCAGCATGCTGGGTGAGGACGGCGTATTGACCGTGGCGGACGAAGGCGCGGAGGATATCGTTGCAAACGTCGACGTGGATAATCTCGCAAATGATACCCAGTATTATTCCATCATTAACTATGATAATATCGCCGCTGCATACGAAGGCGAATTGTCCGACGAAGAAGCCTTGAAAAAGGCGTACGCTGTTGAGTTGACCGCTCGTTCCTACGTTAAGGTGAACGACGCTTATTACTACGCAGACGAGATGGGTACTTCCCGTTCCGCGCGTCAGGTTGCTTTGACGGCAGAGCTCCTTGGCGATTGGTCGGATGAAGAAACCGCAAAGGCAAATAAGGCGGCAAAATACTACGGCATGACCGAACGCTACGTTCCCACCGTCGTTTCCAACGGCGGGGCTGGCTCTGCGGTTGTTGATTTGACGGCTTTGGCAGGTACGGCAGACAAGGAAGCGGAAAAACAGACCGTTAAGATTAAAGACGAGAATCATGGCGGTAAGACGACGGCTGACATTGCGGAAATTTTGATTGCGGCTGAAAAGTTGGACGTAAAGACGTACTTCTATAATGAAGTAGCCGGTACCAAAGATTTCACCAATATGCTTGCGTTCAATATTGAAACGGATGAAGTTCTTCCCTTAGGCGAACAATACGTTACCGTATTCTTCAAGGACGGCACCTTCAAGACTTATCCTATCGTTTGCGCAACCAAGGTGATCACGACGGCTGAAGAACTTGCAATGTTCAGCGCAAAAGGAGGCTATAATGATTTATCCGCGAAGGCATCTGTATGGGTAGATGATAAAGGCACGGAAGATACTTCCGACGACGTAAACTACTGGAGAGAAAGCCAGGTACAGAGCGGTTATTACGTGCTTGGTAAAAACATCGACGCTTCCGATTACGTACACGGCAGTAGAATCGCCGCCGATTATACGGATGTGACTGGTAAGGACGCTCCCGCTGGTGAATTCAATAACTCTACCTGGAACGGCTATGATAAGTACGTAGGCAAACCTATCGGCTTGACGGGTACGTTCAACGGTATGGGCTACACGATTAGTGATATGACCATCGGCAGCCAGAGAGAAGGCTTCTTCGGTATCGTCAACGGCGGTACGGTTAAGAACGTTGCGTTCGACAACGTTAAAGCTACGGAATCTTATAACTACATTATTGCAAACTACTTGATTAACGCAACGATTAGCGACTTGTATATCGAAACCAATGAGTACGATAAGAATGACAAAGTGAATAACCCCGGTTATGCATTCAATAAGGGTACGGGTATTTTTGCAAACTATGCAGTAGAAGATACCAAAATCTCCAACATCTTTATTCGTTTGAATTCAAGTCTTGCTAAAACGCCGGATTTGTCGACCTTCGGCGCTTTGTTTGGCGGTACGAACGCAAATGAAGCATATACTTGCGAAAACGTATTCGTTTACTGCAGACAGCACGTTAAGTATATTGTAGGTACGACTACGACTGTTACCGATGAAGAAACGAACGAAACGACGGAAAAGACGACGTATAGCTCGGCAACCATTCAGTATTACATGCCTATGGTTACGGAAGCGGTAGCTAAGGCGGCAAAAGACGGTAATGATGAATACACCATCGTTTCCTCGAAGGGTACGCTGTATCTTGCAGAAAACCAGGTTAAGGATCCCGATGCGGCACAATTGGAGGCTTATAGTCCTTCGATTTCCACGGATATATACAACCTTGTTGTAATCAAGGGCGTTTATACCTATCCTCAGTCTGATAAGGGCCACGTTAGTGGTACTTGGACGGACCACGACTACAGCGCGTTCTGGGCATCCGGTTGCTGGCAATCAGGTACCAGAGGCGTTGCTTGGAAAACCCTTTAATCGTTGAGAACGGTTGAGTGAAAAATGAATACCTACCGCGGTTTCGCGGTAGGTGTACATAAAAAGTGAATAGCCAAAAAAAACGTAAGCCGCCAAGGATTTGGCGGCTTACGGAATGGCTATGCCGTATGGCACGGCCTTACGGCTATGCCTTAGGGCAAGTGAATTGCCTAGAGGCGTGAAGAGATTCTTCGACTTCGCTCAGAATGACAAAGAGTGGCGCAAGCCTGTCATCCTGAGTAAGTCCGTTAGGACGCACCGAAGGATCTCAAAAAACTCAAAAAAAGGCACGGGCGTGCCCATGCCTTATGCTTTAATTATGCTTATTGCGTTTTTCTAAGGAATTATATCGGTGTTGGTTGGGGGTCTGACCCTCGTGCTTTTTGAAAATCAACCGAAAATAGTTCCCCGAAGAAAAACCGGTCATCTTCGCAATTTTGTCGTAGGAATATCGCGTTTCACGGCAAAGGCGCTTTGCTTCTTCCAGCTGTAACGACAGCTTGTATTGGAAAATCGTCGTGCCCGTTGCGCGCGCGAAGGAAGAAGATAAATACGATTTCGATATGTGGAACTGTTCGCATAAATCGTCCAAGGAAAAATCTTCCTTGTAGTTTCGATGTAAATAGTCCAAAATATTCAGGATTACGGGTGCGGTCGCGTTCGCAACCCCTTCGCTGAGCGAATAGTCGGCGGCTTCGCCTTTCAGCTCGGCATACGAATCAATCATCGCAAATAACATCCCCAATCGCAGGCTGAATCGCATCTTTTTGTGGGCGTTGAACGGGAAAGAGTTGTATATTTTTCCCAGATCTGCAAACGCTGCCGTCAGTTTCTTTAGCTTGCTTTGCGGAAAGTGGATAACCTCTTGGTGCGCAAGATATTGCAAAAAATTCAGCTGGTCTTCGCTGAGGCTCTCCGGCGAGATTTGCAGAGTGTATACCTCGCAACCGCTCGTTTCAAACTTGTGGCTGGCGTTGGGCGGTAATACCAACAGGGCAGGCGGCTTTAATTTGTACATTTTACTTGTGGTAAAGTAATCTCGTTCGCCTGCACATAAAAATTCTATTTCATAGAAATCGTGCGTATGCAGGTTTGTCATGCTGCGCCCAGCATCTTGCAGTTTGTGGCGGATGTTGTAATAGGACATGGATATCCCCCCCTCCCTGTATCTTTTTACAGGATAAATAGTGCTTTTGTGTAATATATATACACCTATTATAGCACGCCTTGGGGCGGTTGTCAATCAATTTGAAAAAAACGAAAGGAAATTCGAAATATATATGAGAAAAGGGTTTTTGAAAATTTTTACTTGCTTGCTGTTTTTGATTTTCAGCTTGGGCGTGTTCGCTGCTTGCGACACGGGCTCTGGCTTGGAATATGAAAAGCAAGACGGCGGCTATAAGGTCGTTGGTATTGGTGAGTATGAGGATGCGGTGCTGGTCATCCCCGAAACTTATAAGGGCAAGCCCGTCGTCGCAATCGGCGCAGAGGCGTTCACCAAGAATAAGGAAATTGGTTTCCTCGAAATCCCCGACAGCGTTACCGTTATCGAGGATAAGGCGTTTGCAAGCTGTACCCGCTTGGAGGGCGTTACCATGGGCAACGGCGTTACCACCATTGGTAAAGAGGCGTTTGCTTATTGCGACAGCTTGAAGTCGATTACCTTCTCGAACTCGCTTACGAAGATTGACGACATGGCGTTCTATACCTGCAGAAAATTGCTGGCGATCTCCTTCCCTGATACCTTGGAGACGACCGGGAAGAGCGCGTTTGCCGGCGCTAGCGATAGGGAAGTGCACAACAGTCTGCAAACGGTTAATTTCGGCAAGGGCTTGAAAAATATCGGCGAAAACGCGTTCTTGAATTGCGCGAACCTGCTCGACGTCATCATTCCCGACGGCGCGCCTACCGTGATTGCAAAAGGTGCGTTTATGAATTGTAGCA
>JAZRQY010000005.1:0-257902 GCA_045650185.1 Candidatus Scatosoma sp.
ATTCTTTTTTATTTTTTACCCTTTCATTGCTTGTTCGATCGCAACAGCGCAAGCAACCGTCATACCAACCATGGGGTTGTTACCAGCACCGGTCAAGCCCATCATTTCTACGTGAGCAGGAACGGAGGACGAACCTGCGAATTGTGCATCGGAGTGCATTCTACCCATCGTATCGGTCATACCATAGGAAGCAGGACCTGCAGCCATGTTGTCGGGGTGAAGCGTTCTGCCCGTACCACCACCGCTTGCAACGGAGAAGTACTCTACGCCGTTTTCGTTACACCACTTCTTGTAAGTGCCTGCAACGGGGTGCTGGAATCTGGTGGGGTTCGTGGAGTTACCGGTGATGGAAACGCCAACGTTTTCCAAACGCATGATTGCAACGCCTTCGGGTACGGAGTCCGCACCGTAGCATTTAACCTTAGCGCGAGGACCGTCGGAGAATGCTTTTTCATAAACCACTGCTACCGTTTCGGTTGCGGGATCGAACTTCGTTTCTACGAAAGTGAAACCGTTGATACGGGAAATGATATACGCCGCGTCCTTACCAAGACCGTTCAAGATAACGCGCAGGGGCTGTTTTCTAACTTTGTTAGCGTTGAGTGCAATCGAAATTGCGCCTTCTGCCGCCGCGAAGGATTCGTGACCAGCCAAGAAGCAGAAGCATTCCGTTTCATCGGAAAGCAATTTTGCACCCAAGTTGCCGTGGCCAAGACCAACCAAACGGTTCTGTGCAACCGAGCCAGGAATACAGAACGCCTGCAAACCGATACCAATTGCAGCCGCTGCGTCGGACGCCTTCGTGCAACCCTTCTTAATAGCGATTGCGCTGCCTACCGTGTACGCCCAAACTGCGTTTTCGAAGCAGATAGGCTGACCAGCGCGGACAATCTTATCGCAATCTACGCCCTTTGCAAGGCAGATATCTCTACATTCTTCAACGGAGGAAATACCGTATTCAGCCAAAACGCCATTGATTTTATCAATTCTTCTTTCATAACCTTCGAATAATGCCATTTGCTTGTCCTCCTTGATTATTCCTTACGAGGGTCGATGAACTTCACCGCGCCCTGTTCAGCCGTGAATCTACCATAGTGACCCATAGCCTTTGCATATGCTTCGTTAGGTTCCATACCCTTCTTGATGAAGTCGGTCATCTTGCCAAGGGAAACGAATTCGTAACCGATAACTTCGTTATCCTTGTCAAGCGCAAGACGGGTAACGTAGCCTTCTGCCATTTCCAAGTATCTAACGCCCTTCTGCAAGGTGGAGTACATCGTACCTACCTGCGAACGGTGACCCTTACCAAGGTCTTCGAGGCCAGCGCCGATAACAAGACCGTCGTCGGAGAATGCAGACTGCGATCTACCGTATACGATCTGAAGGAACAATTCTCTCATCGCCGTGTTGATTGCGTCGCAAACAAGGTCGGTATTCAACGCTTCCAAAGGCGTTTTGCCGGGCAGGATTTCTGCCGCCATTGCTGCCGAATGGGTCATACCCGAACAGCCGATCGTTTCTACCAAAGCTTCTTGAATGATACCCTGTTTGATATTCAAAGACAGCTTACATGCACCCTGCTGAGGAGCGCACCAACCGATACCGTGGGTGAAACCGCTGATATCCTTAATCTCTTTCGCATGAACCCACTTGCCCTCTTCGGGAATCGGAGCGTTTTCATGACGAGCAACGCCTGCGCCTTTTGCAACGCAGTACATCTCTTGAACTTCTGACGAAATTGTCATTGTAGATTCCTCCAAATAATTATTTTCAAAACTTAAGTCGGCGTCATCCTAAGAAATATCACACAACGCCGAAGATAGTATACCACACAAAAAAATTTTTTTCAACACCAGAACGGCCATTTTTTGAAAAATTTTACAATTTTTAGCCGAAAAAATAAAAAAACGCACCCCTTTCGATGCGTTTTTATGCGTTTTGTATCCATTCAATCGTAATAATCCTCTCGTTTGAGGTGTTGCCTCAGCTTTTCAATCGCCTTCTTTTCTATCCGCGAAATGTACGAACGGGAGATTTTTAACAGCTGTGCAACCTCCCTTTGCGGCATGGCTACGCCGTTCTTTAACCCGAATCGCAGGCAAATGACAGTAAATTCCCTCTCCGATAAGACGGTTTTTAGCTCTCGAAGTAACCGCTCGCCCACCATGGCGCGCTCCACCCGCCCATATACGCAATCTTCCTCTTCAAAAAGCAAGTCTAAAAAGGTCAGCTCGTTGCCGTCCTTATCGACTCCGATTGGGTCGGAGAGGGATAAGGTGTTACGGTGCTTTTTATTCGCGCGCAGCATCATCAAAATCTCGTTTTCGATACATCTTGCCGTGTACGTTGAAAGGGTCGTGCCCTTCCCCGCCTTGTAAGTTGAAATCGCCTTGATCAGCCCGATACTGCCCACCGAGATCAAGTCGTCCGATTCCGCCGCCCCTGCGTATTTCTTGGCAATATGCGCAACCAACCGCATATTGTGCTTAATCAGCGTTTCCTTCGCGTTTTTATCCCCATTCGCCATCAAGGCAAGGTATTTTTCCTCTTCCGCCTTCGTCAGCGGCTTTGGATAGGAATTTTTCCCTACGATTGCGCCCGTGAAAAAGACAAGTCTGCCTAAAAGCTCCCATAACCACTCAAACATAAACCACCCCTTCGACGTTTTGTTTATCGTATGACCGGGAAAGTTTGTACTATGCAGATTTTGTCGAAAATAAGCAAATACCGAGCTTGAGGGGCATAGTATTATGTCTGACATAGGTATTATGCCTGACATAATACTCCTGAAAAATAGGAAAAACCGCCCTTTTTAGGACGGTTTTCGCATAGCCGTTTCAAATCAAGTTAAACCAGGTTTTAACGGCGAAAACCGCCAAAACTGTGCAGAATTTCCGCTTGCAATACGGACGGTATTCCTTCACGTAAATCCTTTCATTTTAGGTCGTTTTCGCTCGTGAAAACTGCATAGCACCTTAAAATAGGGATTTTGCGACGGATTTGGGCGGTGGCGACCGCCGCCGTATCGACATACAGCAAGGACGCAAATGCCCTAAGGCGCGGAAAATAAAGTTTTAAGGCTGGTTCAATTTGGTTTGAAACGGCTAAATAAAAGGATTTGAGCCCATCTGTAAGCCGAGTTCTGTCGTGTACGGCCATTTATCTAGGCTTGCCGTCGCCGACAAGCTCAAGCGATATTCACGGCATTTATCGGACGGACAGCCCTATATGATAAATGCCCAATCTTGCAGCAGGTGGGGTTTACATGGCATACCGCATTACTGCGGTATCGGTGAGCTCTTACCTCGCCTTTCCATCCTTACCGCAAACGGGCGGTTGACAAAGTCAACACTCAAGGCAAACGCCAAGCCTTCTGCGGCGGTATATTTCTGTTGCACTATCCCTAAGGTCACCCTCGCCTGACGTTATCAGGCACCCTGTCCTGTGCTGCTCGGACTTTCCTCATGACGCTTACGCGCCCCGCGACCGTATAACGGACTCAAATCAAGTTGATTATAGCATATTACTTGAAAAAATGCACGCTTTTTCGTTGCTTTTTTTTGAAAAATAGAGTAAAATAGAGCTATAATTTTGATTTTTAAGGTACGATTATGAAAAAGACAAAAATTATTTGCACAATTGGCCCTTCCAGCGAAAGCAAGGAAGTGATTGCCGCTATGGCAGACGCCGGCATGAACGTTGCCAGAATCAACTTCTCGCACGGCACACACGAACAGCACGCAGAAAAAATCGCCACCATTAAAATGGTGCGTGAAGAAAAGAAGATTCCCCTTCCCATTCTCTTGGACACGAAGGGCCCGGAATTCCGCATTAAGACCTTTGAGAACGATAAAATTTTCTTGAAGGCAGGCGATAGCTTCACCTTTACCACCGAAGACATTATCGGCGACCAGAACCGCGTAAGCGTTTCCTACACCGCTATTTGCGACGAACTGCAGGCAGGCGATAAAATCCTTTTGAACAACGGTTTGATTGTTTTTAAGGTTGTTTCCGTTGAAAAACCGAACGTAAATTGCGTCGTTGAAATCGGCGGCGAGCTTTCCAACCGCAAGTCCATGTTCTTCCCTGAAAAAGAATTGCGCTTAGAGTTCCTTTCCGAGCAGGACAAGGCAGACTTACTCTTTGGTATTCAGCAGGAAGTGGATTTTGTGGCGCTCTCCTTCGTATCTCGCGCGCAGGACGTCATCGATGCGAAAAAATTCTTGGCAGAACACGGCGGCGCGCACATCGACGTCATCGCAAAGATTGAAAACCGTGCCGGCGTAAAGAATCTGATTGATATTATCAGGGAATCGGACGGTATCATGGTTGCCCGTGGCGACTTGGGCGTGGAAATTCCCTTTGAAGAGCTGCCCGACGTGCAAAAATACATCATTTCCTGCTGCCGTATTTACGGTAAGCGTGTTATCACCGCCACGGAAATGCTGGAATCGATGATCTACAACCCTCGCCCTACGAGAGCGGAAATTTCTGACGTTGCCAACGCCGTATACGACGGCACTTCTGCCGTTATGCTCTCCGGCGAAACGGCTGCCGGTCAATTCCCCGTACAATCGGTGGATGCGATGGCAAAAATCGTATACAGAGCAGAAAACCACACGAATTATATTCAGTACATCGAGGATTTCAAGATCGAGAGTACAGCAGAAGCCCTTTCGCACTCTGCAGCGACCCTCGCAAACGACTTACACGCAAAGGCAATCGTCGTTTGTACGCGTACGGGCGCGACCGCGCGTAAGGTTTCCCGTTTCCGTCCGAATATCAGTATTATCGGTATGACCACCGACATTCACGCTTATCGCAAGCTTGCGTTAAGCTGGGGCGTTTTCCCCGTTTTAGCGGAAGAAGTGAACTCGGTCGATATTCTGTTCTATTTCGCAAAGCAAACCGCCTTAAAGAGCGGCTTGGCAAAAAAAGGCGACACCATCGTCATTACGGGCGGCACGCCGAACGGTAAGAGCGGCAATTCCAACCTTATCAGCATTGAAACTATATAATCTGTAAACACAACAAAAAAGCAGCGAATGATTCGCTGCTTTTTTCTTTATTTATTCGTCCCGTTCCACGTCGGGAAAAGCTCACGCCATACGTCGGTATGCGCCTCGCAATCAAGGTAATGGGAGAACAACTGGTTCTTTTTCTCGTCCGCATCAGGGCCTAATCCCACGAGCGCGTTCGAATACTTTTCTTTAACCGATTGGCAGAACGCCCTCCAGCCCTTAATCCATTCGCCGTTCAACAGCTCTTGGTTGCGCGCATAGAAGGCTTGCATAATTTCATCGTACGCCGCCCCTTTTGCACGGCAAATGCCCAGTTCATTAGATTCAAGAGGATGGAAATCGATTTCCAGAGTATCTCCTACACGGATTTCGACTACGAGCCCAGTCCACCAGCTTTCAAACGCCGAGGGCTTTGCAAAATGGAAGTTGCCTTGACCGTAAACGATATGGCAGCCTTGATAATTTTCGTAGCAGCCGATACAATGGCTATGCTGTAAAAGCACCGCATCTGCGCCGTTGTGCGCCAGCTCGTGGCAGAGATTGCGGATACGGGGAGAAGGATAGCGACAATGCTCCTTTGCGCCGTGATAGATGACGATTACGAAATCTGCCTGCGCTTTCGCCGCGCGAACGTCCTGCATCGTCAGGAAAGGATCAAACGGGTTTGCGCCGACTCTGTTGGGAGTCGCATAACTGTATTCATGCTCGCATACGTTGACAATCGCAACTTTTTTGCCGTCTTTTTCTACAAAGTACGGCTTACGGCAATCCTCGCTGTTTTCGCCGATACCCGTATAAGGAATACCCACTTTATCGAGGGTTGCAAGCGTTTCACGCAAGCCTTCTTCACCGAAGTCAAAGATATGGTTGTTGGCAAGCACGACGTCGGTAACCCCTGCAAGCTTGAACGTTTCTGCACATTCGGGCGCAGCCTTGAGATTAGGACCGAATTTTTTAATCCTGTTTTCCGAAACAGTCAAAGCGCATTCCAAATTCGCAAAGGTACGATCCGCGCTCTTTAATAAAGGAATAACGTCTGCAAACGTGTCTAAATCTTTATCTATAAATCTTTGTTCCGTTTTATCGCAGGGAACAAGATCCCCACAAAACAGTAACTTCATTTGAATCACCATCCATAATAATTTCTATCATTATCTTACCATAATACGCAAAATTTGTCAATACAATTGTTTTAAATTGTTGATTTAAATAGATTCAGCAATAAAAAAACGAAATTAACCTTGACGGCGGCAATAATTCGTGCTATACTAAATGCAATAAATGATAATGAAAGCAAGGTTTACATATTTTGCGACATCGCTTTCATCAAAAAACACAAAACATTTTATGGAGGCCTTTTATGAAAAAGAAACTTCTTGTATCATTACTGCTCGCATCCTGCGCCGCCATCGGTCTGATAGGCCTTACCGCCTGCGACGATCCTGGCGACCACATTCAGCAAGAGCCCGAAAAACCGCCTGTTTATCATACATGCGAATACACGACCTTGTCTGAAAAAGAAGACGCGACCTGTACGACGTACGGATATGAAATCTACGCCTGCACCTGCGGAACAACGAACCGAATCAACCTTGAACCTTTAGGACACACCTTTGGCGAATGGGAAGTTGCCGGCGCACCCACCCTCTACAATCCCGGTTGGATTGAGAAACACTGCTCCCACGATGGATGCGATTTCTTTGAAAGCGAACTGCTTCCTCAAATTAGCACCGAGACAGAAGAATACACCTACGAGATTATCAAGGACGCCACCATTATGGAGGCTGGTGAAGCCGTTTATTCTATCACGCGCCACGATAAAGAATTTTCTTTCAACGCGGCATATCTTGCGCCTGGTTATACCCTCAACTTCTCCATTACGGAACATAGAAGTTATTCCTTCTACGGTTACAAAGCGGAAAGCCTTCCCGAACACCTCGTCTTCCCTGAAACCTACGACGGAAAGCCTATTACAAACGTAAACATCGGAGGAGACAAGGCGGTTAAATCGGTTACCACCGGCTCTGCTGAAACAAGCGTTTTCGCCAGAAATAACACCACACTTGAAAAAGTTGTCTATGCCGAAGGACTTACCGAAATCGACAAAAACGCGCTCTGCGGATGTACCGCCCTGAAGGAAGTAACCATCCCGAATTCACTTGAAACGATCGGAGAATCCGCGTTCGATGGTTGTACTTCTTTGGAAGTTCTTGACTTCAGCAACACGAAGCTTACCACCGTTGGCAATTCCGCATTCGCTGGATGCACGTCGCTTACATCCTTAATCCTTCCCAACACCGTGACCAGCATCCCCAATAATTTTGCAAGAAACTGCACAAGTCTGCAAACGTTCACCATTCCCGAACTGGTTGAAACCGTTGGCTATTATGCTTTCCAAGATTGTACAGGATTGACGAATCTTACCCTCCCTGCTTCGCTGAAATCTGCATCCCCCTATTCCTTCTCCGGCTGTTCTTCGCTTGCACGCGTTGACTATCTCGGCGGCCTGACTGACTGGTGCGGAATTAGCTTCAAAGATGCATCCGCCACTCCTTTGTGCAATCCTAACGTGGAATTCGTTCCCCACGGCGCTTTCTTCCAATCCAACAGCTATTACGTTACGGGCGATTTGGGTACCCCCGTCCTGTTCAGTTTTGAATTCCTTGTAATTCCTGAAGGCATAACTGAAATCGGAAACTATCAGTTCTATGGATTGACCTGCGACGAAGATTATAACGTTGTTGTTGAAGGAGACGTTACCACTATCGGCGAAAACGCATTCGGCGGATGCAATATCAAGAATATCTTCCTTGGCAAGAACGTCACCACCATCGATGATTACGCATTCCATTTCTCCTCCTTGAGCGATACGTCCAAGACCCCCTATATTAACGTCTACTATGGTGGATCGCACCAGGAGTGGGCAAGTTCCACCATCAAGAATAACCCCCATCTCAGCGCTTTGACGGTTATGTGCTATGCCGCCGATGCCGAAAGCGCAAGCAACAATACTTGGTGCTACGGCGAAGACGGATACGTTTATCAGTGGGTTTCCAGCAGCAACGGATACGAAAAAATGCTCGACAAACCCATGTCCTACAAATACGAGGCGCCATTGTTATAAGACGTTCTATCGTTAGAATTCAGAATCGAAAAAGCAGAGGATTTCGTTCTCTGCTTTTTTGCTTGTATAGGGTGTTTTATTAGATTCGTCGGCAACGCTCAGGGCGACAAAAAAGGGTTTTGAACGGTATGAAAGAACGGTAACAAAAGATTTTTTACACGTTTTCGACATTTTTTACAAAAGTAGGCGTAATTTTATTGACAATTTGATAAATAAATGGTATAGTATACAAGGTTTAGGCGCAAGCCCTACCACAAAACAAAATATGGCCCGTTGGTCAAGCGGTTAAGACACCACCCTTTCACGGTGGTAACATGGGTTCGAGTCCCGTACGGGTCACCAGCAAACGGCACACCTCAATGGTGTGCCGTTTTGCTGTATGTGGCCCCGTACGGGAAGGGCGACGAACCCATCGGGTTCGGAAATTACCCATCAGGGGAATTTCTTTGCCGAGGGGCTCCCACTTGCGGGAAACGGCAAGCCCCCGTACGGGTCACCAGCAACAACCTAAATCGAACCCCTCAATTAGAGGGTGGACGGTTTGGGTTGTTTCATTTTTATTGACATCTTTTCATTTTTTTTGCTATAATACATATTGAGGGCGATATTATGACTTATATAGAAATTCAAGATAAATTAAATATTTTAATTGGACAAAAGTTAACCGATATATTAACCGCTTGTGAAATGTTATGTTTTTACTTTGATAAAAGCGACGGCATACATTCGTTATGCCTTACAAGAATTAGAAAAAATGAAGATATTTTATTTACGACTTTTGATTATCAAAATTGGGATGAAGAAATAGATACTAATAATGACGAATGGTATCATTTAAATAGATTTAAAAATGATATCATTGGCGGGATAGTTACTACCGTAAAAGTAACACCCTCGAAAGATTTGATTTTACATCTTGATAATGAAGTTATCATTGAATTTTTTATAGCCAACGGATATTTTCATTTTGGCGAAGATAATGAGCAATGGCGATATATGAGTGCCGATAAAAATCATATCGTTATAAATAGTAAAAGCGTAGAGGTGTACGAATGAGCGAAAATGTGAAAAACGACGATTGGAGAATAAAAGGGAATGAAGATTATTTGAATAATCTTATACTATATAAAGTTGTGTTCCCCGACTTTTGGAAAAAATCCTATGCTTTAAAAAACAAATTTTATCAAATGATAAAGGCGGACGGGGAAAGTTGGGTAAATAGCGGTCACGCAGGAAAAGAATTTCTTAAGGGTGAAAAAATACAACATTTTTGGCACGAACACTGCGAGCTTTGTTGGGAGAAAGCAGTAACAGATAAAAATAGTACGTTTTATTGTACCGAAAATTTTAAGCGTTGGATTTGCGAAGAATGTTTTGAAGATTTTAAAAGTAAGTTCCATTGGGCAATAAAGCCGATGGAAGATTTGTTATAAAGATTCAATTTAGGCTGGTTAAAGGTCACCAGCAAAAAGGATAGGCAAAACGCCTATCCTTTTTTGCTGTATGTGCCCTGTACGGATTGACTTGAACCCATCGGGTTCGCGCGAGGAGTTTTGCCCCGCAAAACGGCTCTTTTCGCACAAGGCGCGGTATCCCTTGTGCTCGGTCATCGCAAACGCGGACATATGCGTTTGCTCATCTCGTCCCTCAAATCCGCCTAGACTTACACTAAAAACAAACCGCACCCCGTTTAGGGATGCGGTTTGTTTGGAGCTACTAGGCGGATTTGAACCAATCTTGCACTATCTAAACCCCTTTATTTGTAAGGGATTCAGCGTATATTCACTAATCGATCACCTATTCTTGACCGCTCCTATAAACTCCATTCTTTTTATCCAGCTTAACTTTTGTTTATTTTACGAGAGATTTAATAATTTCCGATTTTACTTTTCTGTACAGTTTTACAATAATTCTTTATAGCCTGATTCTATTGTTATCTTTTCGACAAAACGGAATTCTCATACTCCTCTATTACAGAGTAAAGCTCATCATCAGTAGGAACTTTACATACAGCACAATATTCATTCCAAATATCCCCAAAAGGCAATACTTTTACCGCTTCTTGCGCTATCATAAGCTCGGTAAACTTCGCTTTATCTTGAAGTTCTTTCAACTTCTCATTCGGCGTGAGCATTGCAAACAACAACGCTTTTTGCCAACTTCTAAAGCCCACCGCCCAACTAGAAATACGGTTGATACTTGCATCAAAATAGTCAAGCGCCATATATACTCTATCGATCGCATTGCAACGAACAATTTCTTTTGCCATTTCTTTCGTTTCATCGTCAAATAAAACGGAATGGTCAGAATCCCAACGAATCGGTCTTGTGATATGTAAAGCAATTTCCGGAAAGAATGCGAGCAGTGCCGGAATTTTATCCGACACCACTTCCGTAGGATGATAATGTCCGTTATCCATAAGCGGTAAACAACCTTCGTGCATTGCCGCAAAACTCAAAGCAAACTCTGCGCTTCCCACCGTATAGGCTTCCACTCCTATCCCAAAGACTTTGGATTCGATACAAGGCTTTACAAGCGATTTATCAAACGGCTCTGAAAGAATTTCTTCAATACTTTCTTTAGGCTTATTAACGCTCGCCCGAAAAAAGCACACCATATTCGGTGTGCTTTTTTGCTGCCACCCGTACGCCTTGGGGCGAACCCATCGGGTGACGCTCATTCTTCGCTATTCCGTCGCTTTGCTCCTTGCGGAAAATCTTTGATTTTCTTTGCCGAGGGCCTCCCACTTATAGGAAACGGCAAGCCCCCGTACGGGTCATCTTTTTGCTTGCATGAATGCATAAAATTTTGCCCGTTTTTCTGTTTTATTCCGCGTTTTAGGACAGTAATTTGGACAGCATTTCTATCAAAAAGACCGAGTAGAACATTCCCGTTCCACTCGGTCTTTTTTTCTTAAATTATTCACCTCTACAGCTTCATTCCATACCTGCCCCTGCCATTTTATCCAAAAAAACATTTGTATAGAACAAATTATTGCTCTTTTAAGGATTTTAAAAACTCTTTGGATAAACGATTCAAATTTTAAAAGCAGATTTTTAATATTAAAAAACCCCGTAGAAATGGCAACTCCTACGGGGTCAAATCTTTACATCTCAAAACAATCCACAGTCTTTCTCGTCTTATATTTACCGCGTGTAAAATCGGGGCATTCTACGGGCGTAGAACCGTTTGCGATGGATTGTTCGGACAGCGCCGTTACGCTCATCCACGTTACCGCTTCGTACACGTCTATTTCCATAGGAATTTTTTCTTTCAAGCAACGGAAGAAATGTTTTAACATAACATAATCCATTCCGCCGTGGCCTGCCTTTAACTGCTCTGGCGTGATATTCTTCCAATCATCTGGCAAATATTCTTTATACTCGTCTTGATTAAAAAATACGTCCTTATACTTCGTTGATTCGTGGTTATACTTTCCATCGTCCAAAACCACGCTTTCCGTCGTTTGGCTATAAAATCCTTTCGTTCCGCTTACCGTTAACCCTCTTTCATATAAACGAGGCAGGGTAGTATCCAGCTTTAAGAAAATCGTTTCGCCGTTTTCACACTCTATCATCGTCGTTGTAATATCGCCTTGCTTGAATACCCTATCCCCTAATCTATCTCTATATTTAGGATTATTCATTATATATTCGTGCAAGCCTACCGCCTTCGAGGACATAGATACAAGCTTTGTGAAGCGGTTTCCGCTAGTGATATTCAAAATTTTAGCAATCGGGCCCAGCTGATGAGTCGGATAGTTTTCGCAGTTATGGTTTGTGTATTCTTCCAAACGGTAATGGTGGGAATCTATCCCCCCTGCGATTTCCTCGCGTAAATCGTGGGCATAATAGCCTTGACAATAGACAACCTCGCCAAGCAAGCCTTTGCGAACAAGCGACGTCACCAATACCTCATCCTTATTATAACAGCAATTTTCCATAAAGAAAATCGGCGTGCCCGTTTCCTCGTAACAATCCACAAGTTTCCAGCAATCCTCGATGTTGTGCGTACCGCCTACTTCCATAGCAACGGGAATCCCTGCCCTCATTCCTTCCAAAGCAACTCGAACGTGCATATCCCAGCTTGTAGAAATGATAATCGCGTCAATATCCGCATTCATTACGTCCTTATAGTCCGTCGTTTTCATGGGCTCCGGATGGCCGTGCGCAACGATTCTCTCGCTCGCTACGTCTAACCGTTCTTGGTATTTATCGCAAATCGCCGTTACGATTACGTCAGCAGAATTTTTCAGTACGGTGCCTAAAAGACCGGTATAGCCGTTCGTCATTCCGTATCCCAAGCCACGCTGACCTAATCCTATAAAACCTATTTTCAACTTCTGCATGATTTTACCTCTTCTTTCCCTTATCACATTCTTTCCAAGCAGTTTTTTCAACGCATATCCTTGTTGTAAGCCGCCTTATATTTGCAATGCTTTGCAAAGAAGCTCAAAGATAACTCGATAACCCTTATCGTTTGGATGTAATCCATCTTTTAAATTTTCGTCCACCGTTTCATTTGCAGCCTGCAAATACTCCGTAAACAAATCGAATAAGCTTATGAACAAAAATCCTGCCTTTGCATGCGCCGCTTTATAAATGCGATTGATGTCGTCCATGTGGAGAATTCTCCAAAACTCCTGTCCGTCTTGTTCACAGTTTGGTGAAGCAGGAATATTTGATACAAAAATTACGTTTTTCCCTTTTTCCTGAAAAACATTGTTTAATTGCAAAATACAATTATAGAAGCTTTCGCCAAATTCCTCGCGCGTTTTTTTCGCACCCGTTTTTTTATCTTGATGGCGATTGTTGGTTCCTATCGTGCAAATAATTAAATCGTCTTCATCGTCCACCAACGTATCGAAATGTTGCAGTATGAACTGTATATTCGTTCCCGAGCACGCGTTATTAATGACAATGCAACCGTATTTTTCCTCTACGTATTCCTGAAACAATTTCGCCCAACAATATCCGTTGGGATTTCGGGCAAAATCATCTATAATAACCTCTCCATCCGTGGTACAATCCGTACCTCCAACGCCGTGCGTTATGGAATCTCCTAAAAGCTTTATCCTTGCAATTCTTTTTTCTTTTACGTCTTCGCTTATATTTTGAAAATCGACTTTCATAAGAGCCCCTTAATTTACAATCTTATAATTGTTGTTTAATCAAAGCATTGATTTTTTCTCTAAACGCCTTATGCGACGCAGCGTCGCGCGGATATACCGTGTACCCGTCCAAACCCCATTCGCCTAAAAGTGCAATCACCTTTTCTCTACCTATATAGCTTTCCAAAAGTTTCAAAGCTCTATAGTCTTGGAACCCTTCGTTGGTAATTTCAGCGCGCAAGGATTTATATACACCCGTTTTGTTCGGGTACACCAAAAAACCGTCACCACTCGGGTATGCGCCATAACCGTCCGTACAGCTATACGGATTGATGCTAATTTGGGAAAGTATGGAGTTGTAGAAATTGAATCCCCAATGTAAGTACCCGTGCACCCCCGATTTGTACAATTGAAAACCGAGTACGCGCACGCGTTGCGACGGAAAATTCAAGAAACGGTTGGAATAGTATTCGCCCGTCGGCTCACAACAATTATATACGAATAAATGTTTCGCGGGATGTTCGGCAAACATTTCATACGCTTTCAATCCAGTTACGGGAATATCCACAAGCCCCTTTTCGTAAAACTCATAGTGATTCAGAGCGTCCATTATCGGCATGTCGCCGATGTATTTTTTGACCATATCACGGCACTTTGCGTAGTTGGGAATCATCGCTTCGTTCGGTTCGTCGGTGAGATGGAAATAACAGCGCTCGCGAATCCCCAATTCGTCGATTACCCCACCAAGCTTTGCGAAAAACGCCGCTAAAAACGACTGATACCGTTCATCCGTCGCATCCGTATCCCAACCGAATATCCGCTGTTCTTCGCCGTCCACGTCCGCCATAATTTTGGGACAATATTTACCGCCCCATTGCGTAAACAAATGCGAGAACTCAATATACTCCACGCCGTTTGCAAGCGCGAAATTAACAAACTTCTTCAAGTCGGTAAAATCAAATTCGTAACCGTTTTCCGTTTGCTTAACCTTCACGAGTTGCGCGGTTTTGCGCTCATCATTCTGCGCAGTATCCAACGGCGGAGTGAACAGGGGGACAAGCAACATATTGAACCCACACTCGCGATAGTTTTTTAAGTAATCTGCAAACACAGCGTAAAACTCGTCGGAAAAAAGCGCAACGTCGTGCGTATTGGAAATACAGTCGTAATGCACCCAGTTCGTCAAACGCAGCTCCGTTTTAGGAAGCATTGCATCAATGACTTCCACCGTATACGAAAGAACGCCAAGCGAATCACCATTCATACGAAACAGCTCGAACTCCGTTTCATACACGCCTGCCTTACAGTCTTCAGGCAATTCCAAGCTTACCCACACCGCGCGCCATTGACCGTACGGCATAGGAATCCCTACTTTTTGAATAGGTACAAGCGGATCGGGAATTAACCCCACTTCGTTGGTTATGCAATAATCGTCGGCAGGATAATTGACCACGGACGACGGCGCTAATTCTTCGATACGGAACGTCATATATTTAGCAAGCTCTCCGCGCGCAACAATCGTGCTGTTGTACATACCGCGTGGAGTTACGGTGCAATAATAGGCAATTTGAAAATGATAGCGTTCATTTTTAAACATTGAGCCTTTATGTTCTTCTAAACTCGGCTCAACCATGGGTAGCACCTTTTCAAGAGAGCTTACGATTTTACATTGAAATTTTTTCGTTTCGTCCATATATTTTTTGTTTCCTTGAAAATCGTCCATATCCTATCAGCACGTACGGCTGAAAGGTAAATACTTAAAGAATTTTAATAAATCCGAGAGATACTATCTATTCGATTCTCCCCTTTAAACGAACGTAATGTTAACGGTGTGGGCTGCAGAACGAGATACACGGAAAGAATTTCCGTTCAAAATCACGTCTATGACTATATCCTCCCCATCCACCAACACTTCAAAAATAGAGGCATTTTCCTCGGGTATAAGAGTAAAAACGTCATAGGCGCCTTCAATTTTATGGATATAGCGACCGTTTCCAACAACGGTGATGTTCGCCGTCGGCTTAAAACACGCCTCTGCTACGTCCCGTCCAAGGCACACCATATCGTCCGCCCCAAAATGGTATTTATCGTGACAACCGCTTACAAAAGTCCCCGTTGCAGGATCGACGATCATATAATCATCCGTTTCCACCGTTTGCACGTAAGGCGCTTCCGATGCCACCCTATCCTGCGCGGCGCGAATGACCTGCACCCCTGCACGAGCAGTGGTACTATCCCAATTAAAGGTAGGGGCAATTTTACCAATAACGAAAGGCGCTGTTTCCGCATCCAATAACGAAAACTCGCTATATTCCACGCGCAAATCGTTGATTAAACATTTTAAATATCTTTCGTAAAGGTTGCCATTCACGGAATTTTGCGCATCCGCTTCGCCTTGCATCCAAAACGTACCCTTTAAGCGAATGGTATAGCCTTCCGCTTCATACATATCCACGGCAGCCGTCAACCAAGAAACAGTCCTGTTGAAAAGAGCCCCAACAGCATACGTACCCGTATATTCCGTGCCATTTACGGTGTACGTACACGGGTAGCCCGCACGGTCGTATGCAGGAATTTCGTCAATAGATGGAGGCGTCCAAGTCCCACCCCAACGCTTATTAGAATTGCTTGCAGGAAGATCTATCAGCGACGTACCACCGTAAGCGCATTTAAAAATGAGCGTATCGTTTTTCGTCAAGTCGTTTTTCGATAAATAATCCGCCAAACCGATCTCCGCCCCAAAACGGACAGTATTTTGCCCTTGCCCAAAGCGTAGTTTGGTCTTTTCCGTTCTGTATTCGTTTAATTCGCCACCGCCGTAAAAATAGATATTATCGGCTCGATTGGTGTCCAACGTATCTTTATTTTCCTCGTCGAGCAAGGACACGTTGGAAATACCAAGCGCGTTCGACTGCCCAAGGATTACGTACATATCCAAAATCTTTTCGTCCTCATCCTGCGAGGAAGACGAACTTGACGAACTATCCGAAGACCCCCCTCCGTTTGAATCGGTAGAAGAAGAACCTCCCCCACCGCTACCGCAAGCGGAAAAGCATAAAACGACCATTAAAATAAAGGTCAATAGTGTATATTTTTTCATAGTAAGCAGATTTATTCTTTTCCGCCGCCTGCTTGCACGCCTTCAATAAAGAGTTTTTGTGCAAAAAGATAGATAATAATCAGCGGAGTGAGCGCGGTAAGCGCAATCGCACACTTTGCGTTGGTTTCCTCGTACGACGCCGTTAAATAATCGACAACGTATTGCAACGTATAAACGGACGGATCGTAGCTCAGATAAATCAGCGAATTCGTATAGCTGTTGTAATGATTAACGAACATAAAGATAAATTGCGCTACGAATGCGGGAACAGAGAGCGGAATCATAATTCTCAAAAAGCATTGAAATTCCCCCAACCCGTCGATTTTTGCAGCTTCAAAATACTCGTTGCTAATCCCTTGGAAATACGAACGGAAGAAGAAAATCGCCGACGCACCGCCAAACATACCAGGAATAAGCACGGGTAAACGCGTACCAACCCAGCCGAGCATATTATAAAATACAACGGAAGGAATCGTCATAGTCGCGCCAGGGATCATCATGGTTGCAAGCTGAATCATGAAAATCATTTCTTTGCCCTTAAATTGCAGTTTGGTGTAAGCGTACGCCGCCAAAGATGAAAAGAACAAATTAAAACCCACCGTGAACAACGTCATCCAAATCGTATTGAAAAACGCACGCAATAAAGTCGGGACACCACCAACAGCGTTATAGTCCATCTCAAATATTTTCGTGTAGGAAGAAAAATCTATTTTGCTGGGCCACCAAATAAAGCCTTTTTCCGCACCAGCCTGCGCGATCTCTTGCCACGAAGTCATGGACGTTACCAAAACAACGTAAAAGGGAATAATAACGCAAAGGGTGAGAAAACCGCAAAATATGTAAAAGCCGACTTTACTGCCCACCGTACTAATTTTTTTCTCTTTTTTAGCCTTTTCCATTATTCATCCACCCACTTCTTTCTAACCTTAAAGCTGACAATCGACAGCGTAAGCGTAATTATAAACAAGAACCAGCTAATCACCGACGCATGCGATAAATTGCCATTCACGTCAAATTCACGATATATGTAGCACATAAGCGTAAGCCCACAATCATAAGGCCCGTAAACGCCCGAATTGTTTGCATCCACGCGGATAATTTTTGGAATTTCAAACGTCTGCATTCCCGCAATAATACCAAGCATTAACAAATAAAAAGTCATGGGCATCAGCTCTGGGAACGTTACGTGCCAAAATTTCTTCCAACCCGTCGCGCCGTCGATATCCGCCGCTTCATAAATAGAAGCATTGATCGACGAAAACACCGATTTATACATAATAATGCCGTATCCAGGGGACGACCAAACGATCACGATGAAGATCATCCAAGGATATGCCGCTTCGGAATAATACCATTCTATCGGCGTAATATTCAGCATAGACAATACGCTGTTGATTATACCTTGGTCTATATCGAACATCCATTTCCAAATGACGGAAAGCGCAACGGACGAACAGATATGCGGAATAAAGAACAACACTTCAAATAAAGTCGAACCTTTATAACGGTAGTGCAACGAATTTGCCGTAATAATAGCGATCGTAAGAGACGTAAATTGCGCCAACACCATAAACATCGTTACGCCAAGAGCTTTCCACAGCGTTTCACCGAGATAAACAGTCTTAAACGACGCAAAATTATTCCAAACCATATCCTCAATTTCGTACGAGCCTTCCGTATCAAAAAATTGCATTAAAAAGGAAATGATCAAAGGAAATATATGGAAAAAGGTATACGCAACAAGGGGAATTAAAACGCATATCAATCCGAAAATTGCGCCCTTGCTTTGTATTGAATTATGCGATTTTTTTTCAATCATAAAATCACCTATTGTTATCTTTTGAGAAGCCGAACTTTATACAACTCCAAGGTACTATTTGCCGACTCTGTATTGCTTACAAAGAATTGTTCCAACGTCATCAAGCCCTTACGCACTTTCGTGTTCAAGTCGGATGCCCAACCAAGCTGTACCCACTCGCCGCTTTCCACGTACGCAGAATCGATAATCGTCGTGTATGCAGCCGCCTTTACGGCAACGTCAATATTCGGAACGTAATGCGTAGCGTTTAAGTATTCCGCAGAATTTGCATAGCTCATTTGATTGGGAATAATTTCTTGGCTTTGAGCGAGAACTTTTTGACCTTCCACGCCTGCAATGTATTGAATAAATTTCCAAGCCGCAAGCTTCGTTTTTTTGTCATGTACGGAAGGTATCGAATAGCAGGTGTTCATCGAAAGAGCCTCCTGCGTACCCATAACGGGCGTACCGTTTACCATACGCAAATCCCCCGTGTAGATAACGCCTGCATATTCTTTGCCGATCTTCTTCAAATATCCGCCCGTACCGTTCAATTCGCTTTCCACGTCGCCGCCTTCATATTCACGATATTGCCAACAAGGCGCGATACCGTAGTCAAACGTCGCAACAGCGTCAAAGTTGCCAAGGTTGGAAATAGGCGCGCAAAGCATCGCACCGCTTCCCGAAGAGAAGAATGCCGTTCTATCCGCAGCGTCGTCGGGGTTAGGCGCAACGCCGTAACCGTTTTTCGTTTCGGATACTTTTTTGTTTTTGGGCATTGTCAGCGCAGTAAATTCCTGGAATGCCTCGTATTGCGAAGCAATTTCCGTAAGCGTACCGTCCGCAAGATAGCCGGAAATCGTTGCATCCGTTTTATTGGCGTGAACGTACTTCATATCGTTGTATTCTAAAATCTCTCCCGCTTGATACGTTTCACCGTTCACGGTAACGTCATTCGTAACGAGATAATTCTTGTCCTCGTCCCCGAGCGTAAAACGATATTTGTTCTGCGTTTCGTCCCATTTAATACAGTCGCCGCCAACCGACCAGCCGTAAGAGAACCACCATTCGGAAACGAAACCGTAATTAGACGGAGCGGAATCGTTGTATCCCTCTATGTCTTTGCTGGGCAAACCTTTCGTCAAGTATCTGGAAAGATTGACAAGCTCGCTCCAATTCATAGGAATACGGTCATTAAATACTTTCACAACGCTTTGCCCGTCCAACGTTTGCGATGTTTTCAAATTACCCATACCGTGTGCGTTTGCGTATTCAACGGTATATTCCGCATAACCGTGCGGCTTAAAGCCCGTAGAATTTTGCGTATTATACGAATCCAGATCCTCTTCGTCAACGGAAATAATATTCACGTCAATCTGCTCGAAATACGTTTTGTTGTATACAATAACGGTGGGATCCGAACCGTTGGGAATACCATACATAGGTCCACTATCTCCGCCCGCTACGTTGTTTGCTTTATCGTAACGCCATCTATATACGTTATTATCCGAAATATCCGTCAGATCAAAATGGTTTTCCCCTGCCGAATTTTTCGTATACGTACTTTCGTCCGCCATAAAACCGGACAAATCCTCCAGCTGCGGCTTAGCAACAGACGTATATTTTTTGAAATATTTATCCTTTACGATGACAATATGAGGCGCAGTATTTTTTACCTTAATATTATTCGTCATGGTTGCCGAATAATCTTCCTTGACTTGGTTTGCTTTTACAAACACGCCGTCCGTTTTACCCTGCCCTGCGTTATATGCATTTACAACCTGCGAATAATAGCTCATCATATCCGATCCCGCAGCCACGGCAAATTTAATCGTAACAACATCGCCGTTGCCACCACCGCCGCATGCGCCAAGCGAAAAAGTAAGCGCACCTGCGCCAAGCAAAGCGCAAATTCTTTTTATTTTTCCGTTAAAGTTTTTCATAAAACCTCTCCTTAGTCGTTATTTACGGAACGTCTAACGTCTAAATCCGTAAATCCGTTTAAAAACTTATTTTCTTTTTCATAGGGAGAGCGAGTTGCCCCGCCCCCCTTGAAAAGAGTTCATTCGTTATAAGCCAAATAAGCCCTTAATATCCGTCGTATTCGCAAACAGCATCCAATCGACTCTAAGTACGTCGCCTACAAAGGAAGTCGGGTTTGTACCACTATAACCGATACCGATCGCCGTATATTCGCCCGTCGAGTTATCCACGTACTCATTTATCATCGTCAACGTACCGTTATCATCTACCCAAATCTGATAATCTATGCCGTCGCGAACGATGACCACCGTCCAACCGTCGCTATCCTGCAACTGCTGTACTGCGTAAGTTGCGTTAGCTCCTTCCATTGTAGATACAGCATCTTTACCCGATGCACTACGTTGACCAACCGTCAAATTCGTTCCGTTATAAGTTATGCACGCCAACGAGTGGTAGTCTCCATTCACTTTTGCACGCAAATCAAGTTGAAATTTTTCTCCGCTTTGCAAACCGGAAACTTTCATTTGCGCAACGAGAACGCTTGCAGTAGAACCCGAAACCGTCACGTCAGGAGTAGTCGCCACTGTGGTTTTATTCTCTGTTTTGCTACACGTCACCTGCGCTGAACCGTTATAAGTAGTCGACAACGTCAACCCCAGATCTGCAACGTCTGCGCTTTCCGAAAGTTTATCGTACGTAATCAACGCGCCGCCAGCTCCACAACCAACCGTGGTGATACCAAGCGCAGTCTTCGTAACATCCGTAAACTTTGCATGATCCGTAGTATAGGAGATTACGCGATACGAACTATTAGAATCGGGGAAATACCAAGAAAGCGTCTTGCCGTTTATTGTGAAATAGGTTACCAAACCGTTCTTCGCAAGCGCATTTTTCAACGTCGTCGCTAAAGCCGCAGGTGCGGTATATACGGCTTCATCATACAACATAAATTGCAGTTGGCTACCCGTCCAGTAAATATCAAAACGTCTCAGGAACTCTCCACCGTCTATAACCCAACGCCCACTCACTTTCCATGCATTCGTTTCCGTCGCTGCCGCAGGATATACGAACGTCGCTTTTACCGTTTCCGTTGCATAGTTGATCTGGTAAGTATCGCCATAGGAATCGTCTGCCGCAGTACTGATTGTTCCGGCAAACGTGACGTTGGAATAATACTTTTTCAAGGTATACGTAGCGTCTGCGTACACTCTGTCGATGGAAACAACGTTTCTATCGTCTTCTGCGTTAAACGTGCCGTTTACAATGCGACGCCGAACCTCTGTACTTGCGCTTGCCTCTGTATAATCGCCCGATACGTCAATGCTATCGTCGATCGTCGCCTTTCCTTCCGTAGTAGCAAATAAGCGCCCAAATTCGTCGTAGTGTTCTACCGTATACGTTCTTTCTTGGTCCGAAACGGGAGTTATGTACGACTCCGTAAGGAGTTCATCGATACCCACATATGCACCGGAGTCAATCGCTAATTGCGCAACTTGCACCATAGAACGAACGCTGTTATCTTCCGTAAAGATATATTTGGTGACTTCCGAGCCTTCGACTTCGGTCGTATACGCAATATATCCAACGCCTTGGAATTTTCTATCCAAGTTTGCCGTCTTTAAGTTGGTAATCGAGCCGCTCCATTCATATCGCGATTTTTGTTCGTTCCAAACCATTTTTTCGGAAATCACGTTCGTGATACGCGTATATGTGCCGTCTCCAGTATATTCCCAAACGTCTTTTTCTTCGTTCCAAATTGACCAGTCAAATTTCTTTTCGCCGCCAACGCCGAATACGCTTGCAGGGTCTAATGTACCATAGTCTTCAGGCGCAACTAAAACACCATACGAAACGCTGGTATAAGTCTTACCCTCCAACGCTTCCAACCCTAAATAATCTGCTTCAGGAAGAGCAACTACAAATTTAATACCATTCTTCTTATAGGCTTCTTCTTTGGCTTCCGCGCTGTCGTCAGTCGGTCGAGAATAACGGATTGCCGCACCTTCAACCATAGCCAATTTGACCGTGTTTACGTCCACGGATTGAGCCTCTTGCGCAGATGCCTTCAGAGTACTTACGCCGCCTATAAAGCAGAGCGAGAATGCCGACAATGTTAATAAAATGTTTCTCATTTTCTTCATTTTTCTACTCCTCCTTAAGCCTCAAAGTAATCCCCTTCCCAACCGCCGTCCGATTCCATTGCGCCTAAATTGACGTTGGAAATAGAGCAGATACATTCATCATTCATAAGAATAATGCCAATCTCAGGTGCTACATATTTTTTCATTTTTATAAACCCCTTTATGATTTTATTTTTTATAATTTCTATATGTGTACATAAACCCCTTTTAGGGCTTCGAGGAAACTCCCCGAACCCCTAAAAAGTTTACTTCCATTTATAGGCTTTATGCAATTAACGCCGCAAACGTAATCGCTTCGTCCGCATAATCCGCCGCATACGTATAGAACGATGCAAGAACTTCTTCGCCTTCCCGAACATTTCTGTTGCCTATACCGTATTGAATGGCGTCCGTCGTCGTTCTTGCTGCTTCGCCCACCTTGGTCAAAACGCCTTCCGACGTTGCCACGTAGAATGCATAACCCGTCGTCGTCTTTTCGATAACGGTTACCAAGGTACCTGCTACAAGCTGCGCTTTTACGTACGCTGCTTCGGTTGCGCTAAACGTGTGCAACGTTGTGTTTGCAGAACGGTTTTGGAATACAAGTCCCGTCGATTTGTTTTCAAAACCAAAGCCTACAAACGCGCTATCGTGAATACGGAATTCCACACGCCAAGCATTCTCGTTCGTTTCCGCGCCTGCATAGGAAAGAATGGCGATTGTTGCCGAGCCTTCCGTTGCCGTGATTGCTTTACTCGTCGCGCCTTCGTATAAACCAGACGTGCCGAGTTGCGTTGACGCCGGTGCTTTCGCCGTCGCCGTTCCGCGCTGTGCAAGTTGCGTGATCACGATTTTATTTTCACCCGCCGCAAGCGTGATTTTATAGGAACCGTCAGATTGCGCTGTTACAACTACGCCGTTGTGCGTGATGCTACTAATAATATTGCCATTGAACGTGTTGACGGAAATATCGAAGATAACCTCGTCGCCTACGTTATAATGATCCACCGTCGTATCTACGCCCGAAACAGTATATTCTGCAGAGTTATACTCCAACGCTACCGTTGCTTTCGTTTGATTGATCGCACGGATAACGATGTCCGCCGTAGTACCAACCGTAAACGTATACGTTCCGTTATCAGCAACAATCACTTCGCCGTTTACCGTAACGGTAACGACTGCATTTGCATCCGCATTCACCGTAAACGTCGCCGTATCGCCAAATTGATATTGAGTGAGCAAACCGTTTTGCGTTACGTTGCCTTCCAAGGTAATCGTAGGCGTAATGGAATCGAGAATCGTCACGATTTCAATTTGACAATTTACCGATTTCAAAACAGCGGAATATTCCCCACCAGTTGCCGTAAGCTCTTGGCCATTCAATTTTACGGAAACAATCGCGTATCCGTGCATAGGAGCAACCGTAAAGGAAATCGTATCGCCGAATCGATAGGAGTTTTCTACGCCGCTAACCGTTGCGTTTTCTGCGGAAACGTCGGGGGTTATATCGCTATCCTTGAAGAAATCACCTGCGGCCAATTCCCAGTTGGTAATGCCATCGTAATAACCCCAAGAGATGCTCGTCGTTGCCGATTGATATTTGGTCGTTCCGCCTTCTGTAACGTCAGAAAGATTCGTACTCGTACCACCGAAAGCGATATATTCGTACGTCTGATCGTCCGTAATCGCACCAACGCCCACAAGCGTACCGATATACGCCATTGCGCCGCTACCGTCGTCCGCATAAATCGCATACGATTTATTGATCGTTTTTACGATTGCAATACGGAATTCGCCGTTTTCGAGAAGATTCAGAATTTCCGCGTCGTTTGCATTCGGCGAAGCGTCCTTAAAGTATTTCAGTTGACTCGTTCTGCTGCTTACGTACACGCCCGTCTCGTTTTTACCGATAGAAATCGCCAAGAATTTCGCTTTTGCCTCGTCGCCGTAGAAACGGAAATCAATGTACCAATTTGCTTTCTTTTGCAAATTCGCTTCTGCAAACTGCACCTTCGCCACAAGCGTGTTGGTGCCCGAAGGCGATGCGATTGCCGTGGAAATACCACTGCGGTTATCCGGCAGCGTGTTCTCCCAGCTCGTCGCCGTTTCCGACGTTTTATATCTGGAACCACTCGCGCTGCCACTTACACGAGCAGACCCCACGTCGATTACAACATCATTTGCGCCGCCTACGAGCGTGAGTGTATATACACCGTTTACAGGCTTTAATTCAGTACCGTTGATTTCCACTTTCTTTACGTTAAGGAAATCATCCGAAGATGCAAGCTTAAACTTGACAACGTTAGTCGCGGTATATTCAGACTTTTCGCCTTCGACATATACGATAGAAATTTCTTCCGCTTTGGTAAAGGTAAGCGTTGCAGCCAAATTAGGATCTACTGCTTCTACTTCAATCGTCACCTTGCCAACTTCTACTACGGAATAGGTGTACGTATAAGCGCCATCCGTTCCCGTTGCCGTACCTTCTAATATTACGCCGTTTATCGATACGCTTGCGATCTCGTATCCAGCGGCAGGCGTTACAGTGAACGTGATATCGTTCCAAAGAGAAACTTCTTCGTAATCGTTGCCGTTCATCGTCAAGCCAGACACACTGGCATTTCCTGCAACCACTTCGGGCGTTATCGAAACATAAGGCGTATAGTCCGTTTCCCCATCGTAATAATCGTAGGAATACGTTAAGGTGCTTCCTGCAGGCGTAGTCGCTTTAATGTTGATGCCCGTTCTATACCAAGTTTCGGCGTCGTTGTACGACGTATTAAACGCCAATTTTAATTCATCGCCGTCCATTACGTAAAGCGCATACTCGGAAACGTTTCTAACAACAACTACGCCAAACGCGCCGTCAAGAAGTTTTGCTTTCGTTTCCGCTACGTTTTCAAACACGTATTTATTGGTAGGCGTTTTTTCATCTATAAACGACAACTCATTGCCATTCCACGTCAACAAGAAATGCGCCATCCCCGTATACGTATCACCGGGATATAAACGAATACCAAAGCTGTAAGGATCCGCGCCCAAAGCGTTGGTATATCCAAATTTCGAGATCATAACGCCCTTATTCGAGCTGGTCGGCAACGGGTTATTTCCCGAATATTCAGAACCGGCCGTCACAACTTGAATGCTACCCGAACTATGTTTTTTACCAGCCTTTACTTCCAACGTATTCACCGCTTCCGTGATAGAGATGGTATACACGCCGTTCGTTTCCGTTAATTCTTCCCCGTTGAACCACACCGATTTGATGTATTCACTCGTATCGGTAAGACCACCCACGTAATCAACACTAAACTGCGTTTCTTCGTTCATTACGTATTTTCCATCTGTCGGCAAGCCGGTGATCAACGTATAACTTGAATTTTTCGTGGTTACTCTGATTTCCCCCGCATTCACAACGACGTCAACGTTGATTTCCGTTTCGTCCGCCGCAGGTTTTTCTAATACGTCAAAGACATAAGTATATGTCCCATCGGCATTTTTCGTGAAATCTTCTGCATTGAATCTATTTGCTCCGACGTTTACGGACGTAAATAAGTATCCTTTCGTAGGCTTTACGGTAATGGTAGCTTTGCTGGCGTACGCATAACCTTCCGTAGGTTGGTCTATGCTGATTTCGTATTCCGTCGCCGACGTGTTTAAGTTATAAAACACTCTAAGCGCTGTATTAGAATATTCCGCAACGGTTACCGAACACGTATACGTTTTTACTTCGCGCTCATACAAAATATGAAGGGTCAAAGTAGACGTACCGACTTTGTTCGCCGTGAGCTTTACGCTGCCGTCCGCTTGCTTTTCCGCAAGCAAAATGTCTTGCGCGCTTGAATTCCATTGTATGTTCGTAAAACTCGTTCTTTCGACGTTAGACGTAAAATCAAACATCAAAACCTGCCCTTCCATCAAAGAAAGCGTAGCATCCAACTCAACGTCTAATTCTAACGGCGTGTTTACAGAGCCACTCGGTGTACTCGGATCACTACCGTTAGAATTATTGCAAGCAGCCAATCCACCTACGCTAAGCGCAGTCGTGAGTAATAAGCTTGCCAATAGCCATTTTTTCCTCATGATATTTCCTCCTTATTGAACTTATTGAAGATTTTTTGTCTTTGATTATGCAGCCGTGTTGGGTTCATCGTCCATAAGGGAAATTAAACCGTTCGCACCCCACTTGGTCCAAGTACTCGGGTTATATCTGCCCCAACCAAGAATGACACCATCCGTTTTACCGAAATTGTAATGCTGGCGCGTACCGGCCGAACAATGCACGCCATCCTGATTGTTCACAATCATGGTCGTAGCGATAGACGTCGGTTTTTCCGTTAATCCAAGCATCTCGAAAGGCACGTACAGTTCCAAAACGTACCCATTCGCCCCGCCTGCGACGTTTGCTTCCCCGTCGATTTGTACGGCGCATACAGGCTTCGCGCCGAAAAGATACGTATAATTCCAAGCGATACCTTGCGCAAGTTTATAGGTCATTCTTCCGTCCACGGACATAGAAAGACAGTACGCGTTTTTATCGGTAGTCGTTACGTCCGAACGGCTGATATACAGCTCTATACCCGTGCACATATTCGGCAACGCTTTTCTGTTGTACCAAAGCGATTTTGCGTCGTTTTTGACCACGAAATATATCCCGTTTTCACCCAAACAAGTACTTACTTGCGTATTGATAACGTCCGTTCCGTTTCTAACGCTATAAGTGTGCCACGTCAGGTTGTTATACGCCGCTTCGCTTGCGTCGCCGTCTATCACGATTCCGTCGCCGTAATCATACAAAAGCAGCTCTGTTTCTTTCTTATGAGGTTTATACGCATCCACGTACGCCGACGTGTCGTTCGCAGACGTTTTCGGTTCGCCATCTCTGCCCAGCACCACGATTTCAGCAATATTCACAACCTCGCAATCAGCAGGTTTTTCTACCGTGAACGTAATCTTTTTCACGAGCATTTCGTCAAACTCAGCAAGAGCCGAACTACCGGGAATAATATCGACTATATCGCCGAAATCGTCATAGCGCGCATACGCTTTCCAATCAAATTTTAAATTATCAATTTTTGCCGTAAATTCTTGCCCATTTGCAAGTTTACATTCCATTTCTATCTTTTTGACGCCTTGGAAAGCCGTGAAGTAATCATTACTGTTGAATACCATCAAGCCGCGCACCGTTTTATACGCGCCAAGGTCCACCGTAATCTTCGCTTCCCCGCCAAAAGACGCTTCTTGCACGTATTCTGCAACAAAATCTTGGTTGGTGTTTTTGTTGATAGAATATAAGCCGTCGTTAAGCCACTTCTTATCGCTGCCGTCAGCAAGCCCTGTTGCGGTAATCGTTGCCGTTGGTGCAAGATTTTTATATTCGGAAATAAATTCAAATTTAGGCGTAACGCTGGACGTGGGCCCGTTTACGTACATAACGTCCAAATCGTTTCCGTTCTTATCTTCAATGCTCACCCACTTCACTTCGTCCGCCATTACGTATCTTGCCGCACCGCTATAATCGTTCGTTTGATAAGCGTGATATATGATGTAAAGTTTGTCTTCCACGTCCAACAACGCGTGATGTCCCGTTGCGAACATATCGCCACGCGTCGCGCCGTCCGTAGAAAGCAACAATCCACCCTCGGATTCCGTAAGTTTTCTATACAATCCAAGCGGCGTATCGCTTACCGCTTGCCACACCGCATAGAAATCCGATTCATAACCGTATACGGAAAGAGTCAAATAATATTTTCCGTTATGGTAATTTACAAAACCGCCCTCGTTCGTAGGCGTGCCGTCTTCGTAGGGGTTGCCTTCCGTACACGTAGCATCAGTATACCCTGCAACAGCCAACAAAGAAAGGGTATCGTATTTGGGTTTAATCCAGGTTTCCATTTCCACACCGGCAATTACGTCCCTACGTCTGCCATTGATGTTGTAAATGCCTTGCATTTTAAAATACAGATACTTTTTGCCGTTGACGGGGTCAATGAAAGGATGCAAGTCAATCGTCATCACGTGGTCGCTTGTTTTTCCAAGCCCGTCGCGAATAGAGAACATACTGCCAAATTCTTTTTTTCCCCAGCGCAGCAATTCGTCGTTGTTAAACAGGGAATACGAATCGCTTATTTTTTTTGTAGCTTCCGTGTTTCGCGTTTCATTGTTTGCATTCGTTACGATTTCAAACGGACCTGCAGGACTGTCTGCGACTGCACAATACGCGATATACAAACGTTTACTTTCTTCCTTTTCGACATCCGCCTCACTTGCAGAGAAGAAGGCGTAATACTTATCGGTATTATCGTCGTATATCACTTCCGTCGCCCAAACAAGCGAAGCGGTCGCTTGTCCAAGTTCCGTATTCGGATCGGGCGTGTACGCTTTTCCTTTATATTCCCAGTTCGTTAAATCGCTACTTTGGAAACACTCCATCGCCGTTGAGCCACCCGTAGTTCCATACAAATAATACGAACCATACATATCCGTACCGTAATAATCCAAATCAGTGATTTTTAAAATGCTTGGATCGGCTATCGGCGTTTCGAATTCATTGCGGCGAAAAACATCCGTGCCCACTGTAGAAAAATCTGCCTTTTCCTCGTAGCTGGTTCCGTCTGCATATGCAAGCGCGACGTCTCTGCCGCCCCCGTTATTGCAGGCAGCAAAAACACCCACGGACATCACCCCAGCCATCGCCAAAGAGATAAGTGCTTTTTTCTTCATATTTTTTCTCCTTTTTTAGGAAAGCTGACATGCTCTCCCGATCTTATCATAAATATTATAAAACAATTAAATTACAAAGTAAATATTGTTTTTTGCAAGAAAGATTGTGTTTCTTGCCATTCCTTTTTGAGAGTATTGCAAAAACCCATATTTTATAGTAGAATACGAAAAAAGAAATAAATATATTGTTTTTCTTGCAATAATAATGCGTAATTGCCTTCATAAAGGGGAAAAATAGGGAATACTATGAATTTTAAATTAATCAACTCAAAATATGATGCCGCTTACGCAAGCGAAACGCGGACAAAAGGTGATGTTTTTGAACGGCACTTTCATTTCAGCATCGAATTTTTAATGTTTATCAAAGGGAATATTTCCGTTTACGTAGAAAATAGTCAATACCTGCCCTCACCGTACACGCTCATAATCATTCCCCCTCCCAATTTTCATTCAACAGTAGCAAACGCAAAAACGGAATATACGCGTGTAACGGTTATGGTTTCACCCAAAGATATCCCTTTGCCAATTCGCGAACGTTTTTATGAAAAAGTCGCAAAAAACCCCATCTTCAAAGGAACGGTTATCACACGTCTTATCGATGATCTAAAAAAATTATTGAGCGCAGAAAACAACCAATCTTTTTCCCCGCTTCTCAACGGGCTTATGACGCAGCTTTTTTATGCGGTCGCCTTTTACGAAACAGACGAAGAACCGACGCAAGTCACCACGAATAAAAATTTATCTAATATTTTAAACTATATCAATTCCAATATCACCAAGCACATTACGCTCGACGATATTGCGGCAAACGTTTTCCTTTCAAAGAGTAGCATTTCACACCTTTTTAAAAACAAAATGAATATTAGCATTAAGCAATACATTTTGCAAAAGAAAATGGCGTACGCTTCGGAGCAAATCGCAAACGGTCTTCCCGCAAATGAAGCCGCCAAAATTGTCGGCTACGATAATTATTCCAACTTTTTCACCATCTATAAAAAAATAATAGGTACTCCCCCTTCGAACTATAAAAACCAGGTCACAAAAAGGAGAAATTAAAATTCTCTTCATAATAAAAAAAATAATTACAGGAGCACTTTTATGAACATTCAGCCACTTATCAACCAAATCTATGCAACGGTTGAAAATCACCGTATCGACGATGGGAACTACAAGCGCTATCTCACCCAAAACGCACAGGGCACAAGAAAAATGGGGACGAACGAATACGGCTGCGCGGATGCGGCGAACATATTGTACACAATCGGCGCATTTGAACGCGACGTAAAAAAACGCGCAGCGCTCGTAAGCGCCTTGCAAGCCTTCCAACACGAAGACGGTCTGTTCGACGAGCCCTCGCACCACCCTATTCATTGTACGGCGCATTGTAGCGCGGCACTCGAACTTTTCGACGCTGCCCCCTTGCTTCCCCTCACCGCCCTTGAAAAATATAAAACCAAGGAAGGCTTATACTCCTTGTTGGAAGGTTTAGATTGGGTAAACGAACCTTGGGGCCAAGCACACCAAGGCGCAGGTATTTTCGCAGCGTTTATCCTTACGGGCAACGCTTCGAAAGAGTGGCAAAAATGGTACTTTGATTGGCTCGTAGAACATACGGACGAAGAATACGGCATGAGTTATCCAGGTTCCATTCAACAAAAAGGGAAACCCATTTCCCACCACTTGAACGGTTGGTTTCATTACTTATTCAATTTCGTCTTTGCTCACCAACCGATTCCTCAAGCGAAAAAGTTAGTCGATACCTGCATCGCACTCTACAAAGAAAAAACAGATCTTGTTTCGGATTTCGGAAAAGCCATCGGTTTTGCAGAAATCGATTGGATTTATACGCTGAATAGAGCCAGCGCGCAAGAAGGCTATCGCGTAGACGAAGCAAAAGCACTTATTCGTGATTTTGCCAAAGGCTATATCGAATACTTAAACGGGCTTGATTACGTAACGCACAACGGTTGGAACGATTTACATGCGATGTTCGGTTGCGTTTGTGCACTTGCCGAATTGCAAATCGCGCTCCCCGGGGAAATTGAAACAGACTATCCTTTAAAACTTGTGCTTGACCGCCGTCCTTTCATTTAAAAAGGGGGCAACCTATGCTTTTAAAAGATATTCCTTTGCGCGACCCGTTTATCCTTGTGGATAAACCGACGAAAACCTATTACTTATACGGCTCTGTAAAAGACCGTTCCAAGCAAACGCGCTTTGAAGTCTATACAAGTCAAGACTTGCACAACTGGGAATACGGCAACGTTATTTTTTCCGCAAACGAAACGTTTTGGGGTACGGGACATTTTTGGGCGCCCGAGGTACACTTCATCAATGAGAAATATCATCTTTTTGCCACTTTCCGCGGAGAAGGTAGCCCCTACCACCGCTGTCATATCCTTGTAAGCGATACGCCCAACGGCGTGTTTGTCCCCCTCCCCGAACCTATCACACCGGAAGGATGGTCTTCGCTCGATGCGACTTACGTAGAAGAAAACGGAAACAAATATACCGTTTTTTGTCACGAATGGATACAGCTTGGCGACGGGGAGATGTGCCTTATGCAGCTTTCAGACGATCTTTCCCCTATTTCCGAACCCACCACCCTATTTAAGGCAAGCGACGCGCCTTGGGTGATTAACAAAAGAACCAACGAGCCGTGCTACGTTACGGACGGACCTTGGCTGGTCAAACTCAAAGATACTTGGCTGATGATCTGGAGCAGTTTTTCCAAAAACGGATACGCCGTCGGTTGCGCGAAAGCACAGAGTTTATCAGGACCGTGGGTACAGGAAGAACAGCCACTTTTAGAAAGGGACGGCGGACACGCTATGATTTTTCAATCGTTTGATCATAAAACCTATCTCGTATCACACACCCCCAACTCTGTCAGCGAACATCCCGAGCTAACGGAAATCGAAATTTTAGAGGACACAATCCACCTTACATAAAACAAAATCCCCACTTCGCAAAGTGGGGATTTTGTTTTTTATGGGAAATTCTATCGCTTTGGTCTCACGACGCGATCACCAAGGGAAAAATTCTGAGCCCTTTAATTTTAAAACGGCTTCAGCGAAGAAATAGTCCCCGTAGATAATCGGTTCGTGCACACCGCGACCGTACATCTCGCTACCCATTTGTAAAATACTGTCTTCGCTTTCCGTCCAATCGCACCAGTTCTGTTCCATGGCTTTCAGCATTTTTACTGCCGCAGATAAGTATATATCCTTCTCGAACTCGGGAGAATTTTTTGCGATTTCAATCAAACCGCAGGCAGCAATTGCGCCAGCCGTTGAATCGTAATATGCGGGCGTTTCAGGCTGACGGAAATCCAACAAAGGCAACCAGTCGCTGCCAGCTACGTTTGCAATAAAATAATGCGCAACTTTTTTGGCCGTATCCAAATATCTTTGCTCCTTGGTGTGGATATACGATATTACAAATCCGTACAACGCCCAAGCACAGCCCCTCGACCAGCTTGAACCGACTGCATATCCTTGCCCGCCCTTCGTTTCGATGACGGTATCAGGCACTTTTGTATCGTGAACAACGATATGGTTAACCGAACCATCGGGACGGACGTGGTCGCGCATAGCCATATCCGCATAGCGAATGGCAAGGCTCTTAAATCTATCGTCCCCAATTTCTTTACTTGCCCAATAGAGTACAGGCAAATTCATCATACAGTCGATGATCGTCCAACCGTCGTTTGGCTGTCCGCCCCATTTGCCGTTCCAAGAACGAATAAAGTTGCCTTCCACGTTATAACGGCTCATAAGCGTCATCGCCGCCAACAAATTACGGTTGCGCGAATCTTGATTTCCCGTCAAACGGTAGTTAGCACCGCTTAAGATATGCCACATAAACCCAACGTCGTGGTGCAGCCTATCCATATAGTTAAAGCAGCCATCCATCAACTTTTCGGAAGTTTCCGCCGTTGCTTTGTAGCAATCCTTTTTCGTGGCATCATACATAAGCCACATAAGGCCGCCCCAAAAACCATTCGTCCACCAAAGAATATCCGCCCCTTCGGTGTGCGTATCATGCTCTCCATTTTTGGTCGAATAGGGAATTTTATCACGGCTTTTTAACGACGTACGCGACAGTTTATTCTCTAATTTCTCCCAGGTTTCGTTTATCCATTTTTGACTTTCTTTGATAATATTTTCGTAACTCATATTCTTTCATTCCTTTTACGGCTGCTTACCGATATATGCCAAAATACCGCCGTCTACATATAAAATATGTCCGTTTACAAAGTCGGACGCTTCGCTTGCAAGGAATACCGCAGGTCCTGCCAAATCTTCGGGATTGCCCCATCTTGCCGCAGGCGTCTTTGCGATAATGAAACTATCGAAAGGATGGCGGCTACCGTCCGCTTGTTTTTCTCTTAAAGGTGCGGTCTGGGGAGTAGCTATGTATCCAGGCCCGATACCGTTGCATTGAATGTTGTACTCGCCGTATTCGCTTGCGATATTCTTGGTGAGCATTTTCAAGCCGCCCTTCGCCGCCGCATACGCGGAAACGGTTTCACGACCAAGTTCACTCATCATCGAACAAATATTGATAATTTTACCGCCGCCCTTCTTCATCATGGAAGGAATAACCGCTTTTGCACAAATGAAAGGCGCGTTCAAATCGACGTCGATTACTTGTCTAAACTCTTGCGCGCTCATTTCGTGCATAGGGATACGCTTGATAATGCCTGCATTGTTGACGAGAATATCAATCACGCCTACTTCCTTCTCAATGGTTGCGACCATAGCGTTTACAGCCTCTTCGTTGGTCACGTCGCAAACATAGCCCTTCACTTCGATGCCTTCCGCCGCATAAGCAGCCAAGCCTTTATCCACAAACTCTTGCTTAATATCATTAAAAACAATGGTCGCGCCTGCGTTTGCTAACGCTTTTGCAATCGCAAAACCGATACCGTAGCTTGCGCCCGTGACAAGCGCTACTTTTCCTTTCAAGCTAAACATATTTCTCGCTCCTTATAACAAATCTTTCGTTTGGATATGATCCATATCGGTAAATTCTTGATTCTCACCGCACATTGCCCAAATAAACGAATAATTCTTCGTGCCTACGCCCGAATGAATCGACCACGACGGCGAAATCACCGCTTCTTCGTTGTGCATAATGATATGTCTTGTTTCCGTAGGTTCGCCCATCATGTGGAATACCACGTCGTTTTCGCCCATATCCAAGTACATATACACTTCCATTCTTCTGTCGTGCGTATGGCAAGGCATCGTGTTCCAGTTAGAGCCCACTTCTAATTGCGTCAAGCCCATTGCAAGCTGACAGCTCTTGATAACTTCGGGGTGTATGTACTGATTAATGACACGCTTATTACATTCTTCTACGCTGCCGCAAGGCACTTTCTTCGCCTTCGTAATGTCAATTTTCACGATAGGATAGCTCGTATGCGCAGGGCAGGAACTTACGTAGAATTTCGCAGGCGCATTTTCGTCCACGCTCTTAAAGGTAATTTCCTTATTTCCCATACCGATATAAATACCGTCGCGGGGGTTCATTTCATATTCTTTGCCATCAATCGTGATAATACCTTTACCGCCGATATTGATACAGCCCATTTCTCTGCGTTGTAAGAAATAATCTGCCGCAAGTTCTTTGCCTGCTTCAAGCTTTAATACTTGCCTTACGGGCATAAGTCCTGCCGTGATAATTCTATCGATATGGCTATATACCATTCTCACGTTGTCTTTCGTGAAAAGGTTTGCGATATGGAATTCTTCTCTCAATCTTTCCGTTGTGTAGTGTTTTACGTCCTTTGCATTGCTTGCTTGTCTTACTTCCATTTTGCTTAAATCCTCCTTGCTGTATCGACCGTAAACCTCGATTTGCGTCAAAGCCGCAAACCCTAAAATTTCCGTAACTTGTTTAAAATTGAACAGCTTTATTTTTCTCGTTTTCTTTGGTTTTTCTAAAATAATGGATTGCCCTTTTCCATTCTCTTCGTTGGGGAACACCGTCCTGTCCATTTCAAACGAACATTTTTCTATTTCCCCGTCGTCAAACTGCACGTCGATTGTTTTCCAATAACTATCGTGAGGCAAGCCGTCCGATTCCGGTTTGAAATCCGCGCGAAGATAGAAAACTAATTTATCAATTTCTACCTCGCGCCCGAAATCAAGAGTATATTCCAAATCGTTTCTTGCTCCCCCTGCCCACGAATGGTAAGGGTACGCGCCATGTCCTTGATTGTTCTTTTCGCCGTCGATGGCGTTGCGTTCGTAAAAACAGGGCTCTTCCCTCGTTACGAAGTTCGCGCTTGCGTGTGGATAACCGCCCGTTTTGCGCCGTAAATCGTGAGAATTTAACGCAATGCTTCTCGTTATATACACGTCCGCATCATCCAACTCTCTCACTCGTAAAACGTGATTTTCGCCAGAAAACGCATCTGGATGATAGCACATCTTCCGCTCCTTTTCGCTTGGAATTACAAACTCAAAGCTTTTGTTAGGAACGTAAACAATACTTTCCTTTAACGTTTCATCTAATTGCAGCGATATAAAAGAGCACCCGTCCAAAAGAATAGTGATTTTATCTCCCTGCGAATATTCACATCCGTAGACGTTTTCAATGGAAGAACCTTTGCACTCGTATTTAATTTTTCCGTTTTTATCAACAACTTTTAAAAATAACATCCTAATGCCACCTTCTCTCGTTACATTATAAAACAATTATTTCATAAAGTACATACTCTTTTGGGCAAAAAAGATTTCTTTTCCTGCTTTCCTGCAACAGTATCTTGACAATTATTATTGCGTTTCTTATAATTGGAGTAATAATCAAATACAAAGCAAAGGAAACGAAATATATGAAGAAGAAGTTGATCATTCATGGCTTTGAGCTTCGCAAATCTTGGATTGACCGCATGAAAGAGATAGGAGTAGATACCATTGGTATCCACCCCGTGGGCGGCGCAAAAGCACACGAATATTTGGCGAATGACTTAATCAACGTTTACCCCACGAAACAATACCGCGACTTAATTGATTACGCCCATGAAAAGGGAATTGAAATCGAATATTCGCTGCACGCATTGAGTTATCTGCTGCCGCGCTCTCTATTCGACGAGCATCCCGACTATTTTCGTATGAACGAAAACGGCGAACGCATCAACGATTATAATTTTTGCGTTTCCAACGAAGAAGCCCTCGCCTACGTTTGCAATCGCGCAGAAACGCTTGTGAATGAATTGTATGGCAGCAATCATAACTATTATTTGTGGTTGGACGATTTAAACGGCGGTATTTGCTTTTGCGATAAGTGCAAAAAGTTATCCCCTTCCGACCAAAACTTGCTTGTTATGAACGCGATTGTCAAGAAACTTCGTGAAAAAATCCCCGATGCAAAATTGGCGTATTTAGGATATTATCAAACGGAAAAAGCCCCCACGACCATTCGTCCTGCCGAAGGCATATTCTTGGAGTACGCGCCATTTACCCGCGATATGCGTAAGTCAGCGCAACTCGTTTCCGAAGAAAGCAAACAAAATATACGAGATTTAATCCGCTTTTTTGGAAAAGAAAACTCCTGGGTTTTGGAATACTGGTACGACAACTCTTATTTTTATAGACGTGCAAACAACACAATGGTTGAGTTTTTCCCCTTGAACGATACCATTCCTTCAGACATTCAATATTATTTAGATTTTGGGTTTGAAAACATTGCTTCTTTTGCTTGTTCTTTAGGTGAGGAGTACGAAGCCTTATACGGCGAAGCGGATTTGAGCGCATTTAAAGTTTTATAAATGTAAATTCGTTTTTAAAAGTTGGTTTTTAGGCGCCTACCTATTTTGAAATAAGCATTAGACGACACCTTGACCGATTTGCCGACTTAAAAAACTGAAAAAAACGGCGGTTTTCGCGCTAACCTGCTTGCGAAATACCACCGTTTTCTTTTTTCCATAATTCCCTTCTCTGCGTATAGAATCCGCAAAAGTATTGCTCCGCGACACAAAATTAGAAGTTGCAGAAATTGCAATGGCTGTTGGCTTTTCCGAGCCAAATTACTTACTCTATCTTTAAGAATAACCCCTTTAGATGATAGAAAATGGAATCGAGATATTTTTTAGATTATTTCGACTTTTTTCGCAAAACACCGCGCAATTTTATTGACAAACGCCAAAAAAGATGATATAGCATACAAGGTTTGAACGAAAGTTCCTATCTCAAAACAGAATACGGCCCGTTGGTCAAGCGGTTAAGACACCACCCTTTCACGGTGGTAACATGGGTTCGAGTCCCGTACGGGTCACCAGCATTAGGCATTTATGCAGTAAATCATTGCATAAATGCCTTTTTGCTTGCATAAATGAATAAAATTTTATCCATTTTTCTGTTTTATTCCGCAGTTTAGGACAGCAATTTGGACAGCATTTCCATAAAAAAGACCGAGCAACTTTCACAGTTCGCTCGGTCTTTTATGTTTTGCACAATTTGCTTTTACAGTTTCATTCCATACCTGCCCCAGTCATTTTATCACTAACAGCACGTAATTTCAGCAATAAAACTCATGCTCTACCCCACTATAATTTTATATAGACACGCGCGCAGGCGCAAGCGCGTACGTGCTTTAATATAGAAAATAACGAATTCCCAACTTTTCCCTCCATCTTTTTGTTTTTCTCCCCCTCTGTAAAGCGTTTTACACCACAAAACAGCCCCACTAACAAGTCGATCTAAATGCACATAAAAAACAAACCGCACCCCATTTAGGGATGCGGTCTGTTTGGAGCTACTAGGCGGATTTGAACCGCCGACCTCGTCCTTACCAAGGACGCGCTCTACCAACTGAGCCATAGCAGCAGATTGATTACTATGTTATTATAGTGAAATTCTATCATAAAGTCAAGCCAAATACAGGTATTTTTTTAATTTTTTTAAGAAAAATCCCGAAATCTTCACTTTCGAAGATTTCGGGACAGTTTTCCTTATTTCGCGTATTCCACACTTCTGAACTCGCGGATGACGTTGACCTTGATTTGACCAGGATATTCCAGCTCTGTTTCAATCTTCTTCGCAATATCCTTTGCCAAGAACAACGCCTGCGCATCGTCCACCTGATCGGGCTTAACCATAACACGGATTTCCCTACCGGCTTGAATCGCATAGCTCTTTTCTACGCCGTGGAAACCAGATGCAATCGCCTCCAATCTTTCCAAACGCTTCACGTAATTCGAGCCCGTTTCTCTTCTTGCGCCAGGTCTTGCGCCAGAAATGGCGTCTGCCGCCTGAATCAATACAGCCTCAATCGTCTTAGGCTCTACGTCGCCGTGGTGAGCCATAATCGCGTTGACGATGTTTGCGTTTTCCTTGTATTTCTTCGCAAGATCCGCACCGATTTGAATGTGCGTACCCTCTTGTTCTTGGTCTACCGCCTTGCCAATGTCGTGCAACAAGCCTGCACGCTTTGCAAAGGTTACGTCCAAACCAAGCTCTGCAGCCATCTGCCCTGCAAGCATAGCAACTTCCATCGAATGCTTGTAAACGTTCTGACCATAGCTGGTTCTAAACTTCAAACGACCAATCAACTTGATGAGTTCCGGATGCAAACCGAAAATACCTGCCTCAAAGACAGCCGCCTCGCCAGCCTCTTTAATCTGCTGGTCGATTTCCCTCGTCACCTTGTCCACCGTTTCTTCGATTCTTGCAGGGTGAATACGTCCGTCTGCAATCAGCTTTTCGAGCGACAAGCGCGCGATTTCACGTCTTACGGGGTCAAAACCCGACAAAATAACAACTTCAGGGGTGTCGTCGATAATGAGCTCGATACCCGTTGCATTTTCAAGGGCACGGATGTTTCTACCCTCTCTACCGATGATACGAGCCTTCATATCGTCGTTGGGAAGGGGGACAACGGAAACGGTAAGTTCCGATGCCTGATCTGCGGCGCATTTTTGAATCGCCAAAGAAATGATTTTCTTTGCGTTGATATCCGCTTCGTCCTTCGCCTGCTGTTCAAGATTTCGTACCTGAATGGCAACCTCGTGACGAGTATCGTCCAAGATTTCATCCATCAAAATCTTCTTCGCTTCTTCCTGCGTCAGCTGAGCAACCTTTTCAAGTTCCTGCACCATCAGCTCGTGCTGGGAGTTGAGTTTCGCCTGCAACAGCTTAACCTCTTCCTCTTGCAAAGCAAGGTTTTGCTTTTGCGCCTCGATACCTTCCAGCTTTTTGTCCAAAGAATCCTCTTTCTGGGTGAGGCGTTGTTCCAGCTTTTGCAATTCCGCACGCTTTTCCTTCGTTTCTCTATCCAGATTGTTTCTTAATTCTAATTCCTGTTCCTTTGCTTTTAAAATCGCCTCTTTATAGGCGCGTTTGCTCTCCTCTTCGCCTTGGGAAACAATCTTTTTTGCTTCCTTTTGCGCTTCGGAAATCAGCTTTTCCGATTGTTCTTTCGCAGAACCAACCGTTTTTTCCGTTCTCTTTTTATAACCGAGCACCCAGAAAATTGCGCCGAATACTGCAACAAGTAAACATACGACACCGATAATACTGCCTATCAAAATCGGCGTTGCATCTGCCAGAAACAGGACGCCCGAATTAACATAGTTCATAAGTAGCCTCCTGTATGAAATTAAGATTGATAAACTTATAATCAAAGAATTTTGTAAAAAATTCGCCTATTATTCTTTTATCTGATACTATTGTACAATAAAATAATCAAAAAGTCAATGGTTTGAAAGGAAATTGTTTCCTGAAAAAAACAAAATACGGAATGCAGCACTCCGTATTTCTCTTCTATAAATTCTTACACCGAACTTTTGAGCGATTTGAGCAACAAAATTTTGAGCAACTTTCGAATTGAACGCGTACTTACCCTACAAAAAAGCAAGTATTCGACCAAGATTCGGCGTAGAAAGCATTATTCCGCGCTTTCAATATACGGCAGGGATAAAAAACCCGAATACGTATAAACTTTCAGTTGTTCGCCTACGTTTTTATCTTTGTATAGGTCTATTGATACGTCGACCCCTATCTTTTTACCGTTATACATTATGTAAAGGAAATTCCTTCTGGATTTTACGCCACCAACAATTTCCTTCTCAACGATTTCATACGTAGCCGAATGCCGTTCCGAGGAAAATCCCGTATTGATTGTACTCACGCAAACAAACGAATAGAAAAAAATGAGAGTAAGCCCAAGAAAAACGACAAGAATTCTTTTACAACGTTTTTTTATCAACACAAGATACGACTGTTTAAAAACCGTCAAGGAAAGAATGGCAAAAACAACGGCGAGAGCCGCCCAAAAGATCAAGACAAGAATAAATAGCGCGCCTTCGTCCAAATGAACGTATCTTGTTAAATTTATTAATATGCAAAGCCAAGGCAAAATTATTGCAAAAATGGTTGGTAATTTTAAATCCGCTTTATGTCCTGTGGGATGCTTAGTGTTATATCGCACAAAATAGCAAAGATAATAAACGGGCAATACCGTATTGACCGTCAAAATTAAAAAGATTGCTATATCAGATACAACAAAGCGCATTATCAAAAAGATAATGGAATTCCCCACACAAACAAGGGAATTAAAAACCTTTCGCTTTTTGTCTGAATACACCCTCAAGCCTTCAATGAACGCAACGATAAAATAAGTAGTAAAGAAAAATGGAATCGTAAATTTTCTAATTGTTTCCTTATAAGGGAAATCATCCACAGACAAAAGCACTATCGTTAAGACGAAGAATAGCACCATTAACGAAATGCAGAAATAATGAAAAGGCGAAAGCCCTGCTTTTTCCTTTTTACTACGCGTTCCGCTACCCTTTTTGTTTTTCATCAAAACTCCTTACATTTGTTTCAAATATTAACCCCAAAACAAACTTTGTAGATACCTACCCCTGTAAAAATGCATCCACTTCCGCCAACCAAATTGCCGCGGAGGCATCCGACGGCATACGCCAATCCGTCCTTGCGGAAAGGGACACCGAGCCTACCTTTACCCCATCCGGCGAGCAGGAACGCTTAAATTGCTGCGCAAAGAAACGCTTGTAGAAGTTCCGCAACCATTTGAGTAACGTAGCGTCGTCATACTTGCCTGCAAAAGCGTACTTTGCCAAGGCAAACACCGACGAAGGTGAACACGCACGACGAATCACGTGATAAAGATAGAAATCGTGCAATTCGTACGGCCCAACTAAGTCCTCCGTCTTTTGCGCAATTTTGCCCTGCGCATCGGGAGGCAATAATTCAGGAGAAATTTCCGTGCCTGCAATCGAAAGCAGTACCTTTTTCAGGTGCGTTTCGGATTTTTCCGCAACGTACGCCACCAAGTGCTTAACCAGCGTCTTGGGTACAGAGCAATTCACCGAATACATCGAAATATGGTCGCCGCTGTAGGTGCACCAGCCGAGGGCAAGCTCACTTAAATCTCCCGTGCCGATAACCAAACCGCCCGTTTGGTTGGCTACGTCCATTAAAATGAGCGTGCGCATGCGCGCCTGCGCGTTCTCGTACGTAACGTCCGCCACCGCAGGATCGTGTCCGATGTCCTTAAAATGCTGTTCTACGCTCTCTTTAATGGAGATTTCACGCAAGGTTGCGCCCGTCAACTCAATCAATTTTAAGGCGTTTTGATAAGTTTTCCCCGTCGTGCCAAAGCCGGGCATCGTGATAGCAACGATATCCTTTCTGTCCTTTTTTAAGAGGTCGAATGCCCTCGCCACCGCAAGCAAAGCAAGGGTGGAATCCAGCCCACCGGAAATACCGATCACCGCCGTCTTCGCCCCTATATGCGTCATACGGGTTGCCAGAGCCTGCGCCTGAATCGAAAGGACTGTTTCGCAGGTTTCGTCATTCTCCTCTGCCGTAGGAATAAACGGCATCGTCGATACCTTACGCAAAGAAAGCTCGCCATCGTTTAAGAAATCTACCGTGTCAATTTCATTGAACTCGGTCGAACGCTCATTGTTGCGTTTGTTGCGTTTTTTACGCTCGTTTGCCAAGAATTCAACGTCTACCTCGGCAATTGCCGCACCGCCTGCAAACGGCTTGGTTTCCGCCAAAATCGTGCCGTATTCCGCAATGATATTATGCCCCGAGAACACCCCGTCCGTCGTCGATTCCGTAGGACAAGGATTCGCATACACGTAGGCGCAAATGTTTTTGCCCGTGTGCGCCTTGATAATCGTACGGCGATAATCGGCCTTACCCACCATTTCGCTGGATGCGGAAAGATTGACGATAATCGTCGCACCAGCCGCCGCCAAATAGTTGCTGGGAGGGTTGGATACCCAAAGATCCTCGCAAATTTCGCAACCGATTTTCACGCTCTCGTTGCCGCCAACACGGAAGATGAGCTTAGAGCCGAAAACAGCGTGCTCCCCCTCCCACAAAGGAAGAAGGAAATCTAAGCTGTCCGCATCTACGCCAGGCGAAAAATAGCGCGTTTCGCAATATTCGCCGTAATTGGGAAGATTTTTCTTGGGTACAACGCCTAATACCTGCCCGTCGCAAATCGCCGCCGCGCAGTTATACAGCTTGCCCTCGTACACGATTGGCAAACCAACGAATATCAGCATGGGAATCCCCTTCGTAAATTCGGTCAATTCACGCAGAGCGGACATACAACGCTCCTGCAAGAGCGACTGAAAAAACAAATCTCCGCAGGTATAGCCGCAGAGGCAGAGCTCCGGAAACACCAAAACCTCCACCTGCTGTCCCGCCATTTTCGTGATTTCTTCCCGTATGGCATTCGTATTGAATTCTACGTCCGCGACCTTCAGCTTGGGGCTGACAGCCGCTACCTTTACAAACCCGTGTTTCATACCTTTACCCCTCTTGGGTGTGTTCTTATTCCTCGTCCGCGCCCTCTAAGCTTACGCCCTTTGCCGCCGTACGAATCTTTTCTTCCATTTCCTTCATGAGTTCAGGGTTATCCTTCAAGAATAAGCGCATTTTTTCCTTGCCCTGCGCAACCTTTTCACCGTTATAGGAGAACCAAGCGCCACTCTTGCCAATGATACCAAACTGTACGCCAAGGTCGATAACACAGCCTTCCTGCGAAATACCTTCGCCAAAGACGATGTCAAATTCCGCCTGCTTGAAGGGAGGCGCAAGCTTGTTTTTAACGATTTTCGCCTTCGTGCGGTTGCCGACTGCGCCGTCTGCGTCTTTCAGCGTATCCGTTCTGCGGATATCCAAACGCATACTCGCGTAGAATTTCAGCGCCTTACCGCCCGTGGTCGTTTCAGGATTACCGAACATAACGCCCACTTTTTCACGCAACTGGTTGATGAAGATAACGCAGGTATTCGACTTATTGACGATACCCGTCAGCTTTCTGAGAGCCTGCGACATCAATCTTGCCTGCAAGCCAACGTGCGAATCCCCCATATCCCCCTCGATTTCTGCCTTGGGCGTGAGCGCCGCTACGGAGTCGATAACGATGATGTCCACCGCAGAGCTTCTAACCAACGCATCACAGATATCCAAAGCCTGTTCACCCGTGTCCGGCTGAGAAACGTACAAGTCGTCCAACTTTACCCCCAACTTCTTTGCGTATACGGGGTCAAGAGCGTGCTCCGCGTCGATGAACGCCGCTACACCGCCCATCTTCTGTGCTTCCGCAATCGCGTGCAACGCAACCGTCGTCTTACCAGAGGATTCCGGACCGTAGATTTCGATGATTCTGCCACGGGGCAAACCGCCAACGCCAAGCGCAATATCCAGCGCAAGACAGCCGGTGGAAATTACGTCGATTTCCGTACTGCCAGCTTCGTCGCCAAGACGCATAATCGAGCCCTTACCGTACTGCTTTTCAATCTGCAACAGCACCGCGTCCAAAACCTTCATTTTGTCGTTGTTCTTTTCAATAGCCATATTTATATCTCCTATAATTTTTTACAAGTTTTTCAAATGCTTACACGCCAAAAATAACGCGTAGCGAATCGCCGTTTGGGTGATCGTATCTCTGTCACCTTCTAAGTGGTATTGATATACGAAGACGTTCTGTTCCACGCCTACGGCGATATAGCACGTACCGATCGGCAAGCCCGATCCGTCACCCTTTGGACCTGCTAAGCCCGTCGTCGCAATTGAAATATCACAGTTTCCCTGCTCTAACAGCCCTGCCGCCATTTCGTACGCCGTCTGCTCGCTGACCGCACCCTGCGAACGCAGAGTAAATTCTGCCACCCCCAAGCGTTGCATTTTCGAAAGGTCGGCATAGGTATTCAACCCTTCGACGTATACCTCGCTTGCGCCTGAAATAGAAACGATTTTCGACGCGATGCCGCCGCCCGTAAACGATTCGGCAACGCACAGCCGTTTGCGACGCAATTTCAAGAGGTCAACCAGCTGTTTTTCCAAGGTCGTTTCTTCCAATGCGTATAAGTTATCCGCAAGCTGTTCGGCAAAATACCGCACCAAGTCATCCGTCAGCATTCTCGGCGTGCTCTCATCGTAAAACACACGAATGACGTCCTCGCCAAAGGCGTGTTCCCTGCGAATATTCGCCTTGCCGTCTGCGTATTGCTCTGCCTTTTTGACGAGCTGTAAAATCTTCTGCTTGTCTGCGCCTACCGCACGAAAAACCAAGCTACCAATCCTGCGACCGTGCTTTTTTTCAAGATAGGGAAAGCAGACTTCACGAAGGTACGCCTCCTCCTGATTTGGCAACAAAAACAGCGTTTTGTCGCCCATTTCCAGCATTCCTGCGCCACCTACGGAGCCACGCATAAAATTGCCACCAAGCGACCTTTGCAAGCCGTCCGCAACCGTATCAGCCGCATAACCGCACGGCACGACGAACAGGTTGTCCACCCATTCCAAGCAAGACTTTACGCCAAGGTAAAACCCCTCGTCATCCTTGCGGAATACACGGATTTCCGTACACTCGTAGCCAGCCGTCTCAATCCGATTGATAATCGGAAGACTGCCGCCGTGAAACAGCTCTGCGCTGTCCGTTATTATCAAACAAGCATTCTTCATCTTAGTCTGCGTCTTTTAAAACCTGCGCGTTGTTGACGACGTAGGCAATCCCCGACCATACCGTAAGCACGGTGGCAGCCGCAAACGCAATGACGGCAATCCAAAGGATAATCGTGCCAGCCAGCCATGCGGTAAACGCACCGCCAACGAGGAAAGCAACGAGGCTTAAATCCTGAAAAATCGTCTTGATTTTTCCCAGCTTGTCCGCCGCCATTACCACGCCCGAAGTCGCCGCAATCTGGCGAAAAGCGGAGATAATCAGCTCTCTTGCCATAATCACGCAGATACACACCGCCGTAGCAACGTAAATCGCTTCAGTCCAGCCACCGAATACGCCGAACAAGTCCTCTTTTGCCGCCAAAAGCAACATCATCGCCGTAGATACAAGCACTTTATCTGCAATCGGGTCTAAGAATTTACCGAGGTTGGTCACCAGCCCACGAGAACGAGCGATGTGCCCGTCCAGCGCGTCCGTTGCCGCCGCCAGCGCAAACACCGCCGCCGCAATCAAGAAACGCCACGCGCCAAGCGGCGTGATGAAAAACACCGCCACAAAAATAGGAATCATGAAGATTCTGACCAGCGTGATTTTATTTGGTAAGTTCCATTTCATTTGCATAGTCCTCCGTATAACCGTATAAGTCGTATTCATCCGCGCTGTCGATATACACCTCATAGCGCTTTCCTTGCATTGCATCCATTGAGCGGAAGTAAACCTTGCCGTCAATGTCAGGCGCATTGAAGTACGCCCTACCTACAAAGCAACTCTTTTCGTAGTCGATACCGTCGCAAAGCACCTCTATCTTTCGGCCTACGAGCTCTGCAAGCAAGCCGCGAGAGATCGCGCGCTGGGTTTCGTACAAAGCCTTTACGCGCCGTTGCTTGGTGGCGTGATGTACCTGCGGTTTTAAGCGGTACGCGCCCGTATCCGGCTCCCTCGAATAAGCAAAGAAACCGCAATTTAACAGCTTTGCTTGTCGCAAAAAGTCCTGCATCGCCAAAAATTCCTCTTCCGTTTCCGTGGGGAATCCGGAGATAAAGGTGGAACGAATGGCAATCCCCGGAATACGCTGACGCAAACGAGCAAACAACGCTAAATATTCCTCGCGTTTACCCTTGCGGTTCATGAGTTTCAACACTCGGTTTTCCGAATGCTGCAGGGGAATGTCCATATATTTCAAGATTTTATCGTTCGTACGGATTTCCTCAATCAGTTCCTCCGTAATCACGTCCGGATAGCAATACAATAAGCGGATTTTTTCTATATTTTCTAACGCTGAAAGCCGTTGCAATAACTCGACAAAGCAATTCTTGCCGTATAAATCCTCGCCGTAACGGGTGGTGTCCTGCGCAACGACAATCAATTCGGAAAGCTCGCCAAGCTCCTTCGCCTCTTCCACAAGCTTATCCATAGGATAAGAGCGGTATTTCCCACGAATTTTCGGGATTAAACAGTACGTACAATGATTGTAGCAACCGTCTGCAATCTTTAAGTAGGCGAAATGCGGCTCGGTGGTCTGCACACGCTCTACGCGGAAGACCTCCTCCCCTTTGCCAACAAAGTTCTGCCTATGTCCGCTGGCGTAAGAAAGCTCTAACGCCTCAAAGAGCTTTTCGTAATCGGTGATACCCAAAAATACATCCGCTTCCGTCAGGGGAGCAAACAACTCCCCGACGAACTTTTGCGGCAAACAGCCGGTTATTACAATTTTTTCCAAGTTCTGGCGCTTGTATTCGGAAAACTCTAAAACCGTTTCGATTGCCTCCTCCCTTGCAGATTGTAAAAATCCGCAGGTGTTGACGATTAAAATCTGCGCCTCGGAGGGGTCGTCCGTCAAACGGCAACCACGCCCCTTCAGCATCGCCAACAGCTTTTCCGTATCGACACGGTTTTTATCGCACCCAAGCGAAATTACGCCAAAAATTTTTCCAGTAAGCATATCTTTCCTTCTTGCAAGGACGCCAAATGCGCCCTCGTCTTACCACTCTCCGTACAGCTCGATAAACTTCTCGCGAGTGATGAGCACTCGTCTTGCTTTCGCGCCCTCATAGGGAGAAATGTATTCCATTGTTTCCATCCATTCGATGATTTTACCCGCTTTGTTGAAGCCGATCGAGCATTTTCTCTGCAACATAGAGATGGATGCCGTCTGCGTTTGAATTACCAGCTTTAACGCCTCTAAGTATACCGGCTCGACTTCGTCGTAAGACACTTCGCCACCCTCACCGCCGCCGCTACTGCGCGCGTTGTTGATGAAGTTGGTCGCCGCATCGTCGAAGAACGCTTCGTTGTTCTCCTTGATGAAGTTGACGACTCTCTGCGAATCGGTCGAAGAGATGAACGGACTTTGCACGCGCACGGGCGTGTTGATACCCGATGCGGTATAGACCATATCACCCTTGCCGAGCAGCTTTTGAGCTCCCGACTGGTCGAGAATAACACGGGAGTCCACGTCCGTCGCTACCGTAAAGGCAATACGGGTGGGCAAGTTGCTCTTGATAACGCCCGTAATGACGTCTATCGAAGGACGCTGAGTTGCCAAAATCAAATGGATTCCTGCCGCACGCGCCTTCTGCGTAAGGCTCTGGATTTTATCTTCCATATCCTTCTTTGCATTCAGCATAAGGTCGGCAAGCTCGTCTACGATAATGACGATTTTAGGCAGTTTTTCCTCACCCGGCTCAAGATTCGCGTTGTATTCGTCGATGTTGACGACGTACGTACCCGACAAACTCTTCTTCTGAATTAAGGTGTATCTGCGCTCCATTTCCCCGATCGCCCACGAGAGAGTCTGCACCGCCTTTTTGCAGTCGCTGATGATCTCGTTCACCATCAAATGCGGCAGACCGTTATAGAGGACGAATTCCGTCTTTTTCGGGTCAATCAAGATAAGTCGCATCTCGTCAGGGGAATATTTCGTAATCAAGCTGATAATCAAACAGCCCAAGAACACCGATTTACCCGACCCCGAAGAGCCTGCAACCAGTAAGTGCGTCATCTTGCATACGTCGCCGTATACTTTGCGGTTAGCAATATCCTTACCCATCGCAAACACCAGCGAAGTGGGTTTCGCCTTCGTGTAAGCATCGTCGATGAACATACAGCCGAGCTCTACCGTCTGTCTGTTACGGTTGGGAACTTCAATACTCACCGCACCGTCCTCAACGTTGGGATAGATGTTCACCCCTTCTCGGCAAAGCCCCATCGCAATCTCTTGCTCTAACGAAACGACCTTTCTCGGAGATACGCCACGAGGCAAAACAACGTTGTATCTCGTGACCGTAGGTCCAAACGTCACCGAGGCAATCGTGCCCCCAGAAACGTTGTAATCCTCCAGCGTTTCGATAATTCTTCTCTTGATATCCTCCACCTCTACTGCATCCGAATCGGGAAGATTGTCGTTGCAGTTGAAATAATGCAGAGGCACACGAACGTACGGCTTGCGAATCCTCGGTTTCACAGGAGCAGGAGCCGCCTCTTGCGGCTCTACGCTTCTTTCCGACGAGCTCGCCATAGGCAAAACCGACCGTTGCGCGGGCACGTGCGGAAGGGTAGGTTCTTCCTTTTTCTCCGTCAAGCCCCTTTGCGAAACCATAGGTTCTTCCACGGGCACATCGTGACGGTTAGTCGCGCGCGACGAAACGTAGGTATCGCCGTAGTCACGCAACGCGTAAGGGTCATCCGCCCTTACCTTCTGAGTATCCGTCGCGGAATCCATAGGCTCTTCCTCAAAAATCGAAGAGCGGTCAGCCGCCACCTCGTCCGTAGGCATACCGTCGGGACGATTGCCACTCTGTCCGAAAACACGGGGGTTTTGTGGCGAGAAAAGATCCATATATTCGTGCCGTCTACCACTATCTGTCGCAGATTGCACGGGTTGTTGCGTAGGTTGTTCGGGTTGCTCTATAGAGGAGAAATCCGAACGATCCACTCGGGACTGAGTGGGCGCGCTATCGCGCGGTTGCGCAGGCGCATCGTAGGAAGGGGAATATCCGCGTCTGCCCGTATCGTATTCAGGCAACGAATCGTAGGTAGCCTTCCCCTCGTCCTCTTGCCAAAGAGGAGTTTCCCTGCGAGAATAGTCATTAGAAGGAGTTCTCTGCGCTTCTCCCCTCGTCGGCGTAGGCTCGGAGGGAATATTAAGTTCGTAAGGATTTCCACCCCTGCCGCCAAGACGATCGTTCGTCGGCTCCCCCACTACCTTTTGCGGACGAACGGGAGAATCGTTTTGAACCGACTGGTGATATTGTTCGGTATACGATGCGGAAACGGGAGGTACGCCCATAGCGGAAGCACGGCGATGTACACTAGCATTTCCGTCGAAAATCAGGTTGTCTTGATAATTTTGTCTGGGCGAACCGCTGAACAAAATACGACGGCTTTCCTCGGGGGAAAGAGGCCGACCGGGTTGTTGCATCGACGTCGCCGCGCCAAAGGGAGAATAGCTCGCCCCAAAAGGAGCCTGCTGTGCAGGCTGCTGCGCAGTCGGGGTTGCCTGAGGTTGTTCGGGCGTTGCAGGGGGCGTGGGTACACCGTTTGCCGTATTTGCGGCAGGATAGCCACCGTTATGCGTAGAGGTCGAATAACCGCCCTGCGCAGGTTGTCCCTGCTGGGATTGCGGAGCTTGTCCGTTTTGATTGGGAAGAGTAAAGCCCGGACGCTGACGAACCGTATAAGGCATGAACGGCGTGTAGCCACCCATGCTCTGCGGCGCAAAACCGCCCTGCGAATATCCCGGCATCGGTTGCGGCATAGGTTGCGCCTCGGATTGCCCGTTTGGAGCGTACGGCTGAGGGTTAGGAGCGTACGGCTGACCGTTTGGCGCATACTGCTGAGCATTCGGTGCGTACGGCTGACCGTTTGGCGCATACTGCTGAGCATTGGGGTCGTACTGCTGAGGGTTGGGAGCGTACTGCTGAGGGTTGCCCTCGGGTTGAGGCTCAGGTTGCTTGGAAGAGTCTTCCTCATCCTCACTCGCCCCACCATTCGAAGACTTCTTGAACCGTTTAGCAATCAATTTTATGGTCACGTACAAGCTTAAAACCGCCAGCGCAGATAAAATCACCAGAGCGCCAACTTCCGTCGCAACGCTTACCAACAAATAGACGATCAGCGCGCCAAACCAGCCCGCAACCGTCGTCTTGGGGAACTCGTCACCGGACTGGAAACAAGCGGACAGGTAGCCTTCCCTAGGCAACGCCCAAAGATAGCAGGTTTGTATCGTATGTACGACAAGCGCCGTCAATACCAACGTGATGATAAGAAAGGTGATCGCCTTGCGTCTTTTAAACAGCTTTTTCCCTATGAAGCCCATTACACAATTGTACACGGCAAGCCCCGTGAGAGGATATGCCATGTAGCCGAACGCGCCAAGCAAAAGCGCATGAATATATCCACCGGGTTCCATGAACACGGCGGTATCCGTCAATAATATCACAAAGGCAAGGATGGAAAACATCGCAAAAACAGCGCAGACGCTCTCTCTCGTTACGACAGAGTTCGTGCGCTCCGGCCGTTTCCTCTTCGGCTTTTGATTCGTATCACTTTGTGTATCCTGTTCCGATCGTTGATTCGGCGCTTCGGGAATAGGAAGATTTCTCTCGTCCTTTTCTGCCAAAATCGCACCTCCTAAAATAGCCTTTAACTTATACTTAAGTTATTATAGCACTTTTTTTCGGAATTATCAATAGTATAACACAAAAAAAACGGTAGAAATCGAGAAATTTTTTATTTTTTTCGCCTTTAAGTCGGTTGCGCCCTTGTAGTCTAACTAAAGCAATTACCGAGGCTGAGTGATTAAATACTTCGCAAGGTAGTAGATATCTCCTGCCCCCAAAAATAATATAAGGTCCCCCTCCACCGACGTTCGATTCAGCCACGCGCGCAGCGCCGACAGATTATCGGCGTACAAGCACGTGCCCACCCTTTCAGCAAGCGTTCTGCCGTCCCCTTCCACATCGTATTCTTCCCTCGCAGGGAATGTCTTATAGATAAGCAAGCCGTCCAGCCCTCGTAAAACCTCCACAAACTCGTCAAGCAGGCTCCTCGTGCGAGAATAGGTGTGCGGCTGAAAGACGACGTACAGCTTTCCCTTTTTCATTCGTAGCGCCGTCTGCACTGCCGAAAGAATTTCCTTAGGGTGATGGGCGTAGTCGCAAACTACCTCCGCGCCTTTGTAGGTGCCCATTTGCTCGAAACGGCGTTTTACACCCGAAAAGCTCTCCAACCCACGCTTGATTTCATCCACGGAAAAGCCGTAGCACCTTGCAGCTGCAAAAGCCGCCAAAGCGTTGTAGACATTGTGCCTACCTGCCACGCGCAAGCGGATTTTACAAACGTCAACGCCGTATTCTCGCACCGTGAAGGAATATCGTTCTTTCCGTCGCCGCAGGTTGACCGCGCGATAGTTAGCCCCCTTCTCGTAAATGGAAAAACTGACGGCGTTTTCTACCTGCGACGCCGCCTCGTCGTCCAAACAGACAATCGCCGTCTTTGCCGCTCGGCAGTATTTTAAGAAGGTTTCTTTCAGCTCCTCTATCCCGTCGTAGCAGTCCAAATGGTCCTTGTCAACGTTTAATAGAATCGCCGTTTCCGAGGGGATATTTAATAAATTCTTCTTATATTCACACGCCTCAGTGATGAAATACTCGTTTCCTGTATAGTGAAAGTTTCCAAAACGCAAATCCTCACCGCCGATATGGGCGCAAAACGCCGCGCCCGAGGCGGAAAAAATATGTGCGCACATCGACGTGCAGGTCGTCTTTCCATGACTGCCGGCAACGGATAGCACGTGGGAAAAGCCACAAGAGATTTCGTGCAATAGCTCTGCCCGAGAATAGATTTTCTTGCCCATTTCCTTTGCAAGCAAAAGCTCTCTGTTTCTTTTAGAAACAGCGTCCGTATAGACGACAACGTCTGCCTCTTTCAACCCCTCGCCTACGACCTCTTCCCCGACGGTGATTTCCACCCCTTTTTCCCTAAGAGCGCAAACCTGCTCGCCGCTGACAAGGTCACTGCCTGAAACAAAATTCCCACGCTGTAATAAATACCGCGCTAGCGCCGACATAGAGATACCCCCTATGCCGATAAAGTAATATTTCTTACCACCATTTTCGCCCATTCTTTCCATACAGTATTTATATGAGCCATAAGCTATAATTATAACAAAACCCCGTTGCCTTTTTCGCAACGGGGTAAAGTTATTTTATAATTTAGGTTATGCTATAGGGCTATTATTTATTCTCTTTCTTCGTTTGACGAATGAATAAATCCAAGAATTTGCGAGGACGTTTCTTCTCTTTCGTTTCCACTACTTCCTTTTCGGAAATCGGGTCGCCCGGTTCGAAAGAAGTCGGCTCCTGAGGCTTTTCCTCTACCTCTGCCGCAACCGCCGCAGGGTCAACCCCTACGCCGTAGTTCGGCTGACCGTAAGGCGCTTGCCCCATAGCCGCAGGTGCGTATCCCTGACCGTAGCCGTAATTCGCGCCGAACGCCGCATTGTAAGGCTGGTTATACGCAGGTTGCGCGCCGTACGCGCCACGAGCATACGCCTCCGCAGCCATCTTCTCGCCATACGTACGGTCGATTTTATCCGACAAGGTGTACGCTCTCTGCGCCGCAGATGCGGGATCGTCGTTTGCCGCCGCAGGCTGACCGCCCGAGAACCCTGTAGCGATGATAACCACCTCGACCTCGTCAGACATCTTCTCGTCAATGCACGCGCCGAAGATAACGTTTGCCGAATAGTCGATGACGCCCTTAACCAAATCCGCCGCAAGACAAACCTCGTCCAAGGACAAGTCTTTGCCACCGACAACGTTCAAAATAACCGAATTTGCACCTTCTATCGTCGTGTTGAGCAAAGGACTGCATACCGCGCAACGCACGGCGTCGGAGATACGTTTCTCGCCCTTCGCAACGCCGATACCCATATGCGCCACTCCGCGGCCCTTTAAAGTCGTGCGGACGTCTGCAAAGTCCAAATTGATGAGCGCAGGGTTGACAATCAACTCTGCAATACCGCGGATACCCTGACGAAGAACCTCGTCGGCAACCTTTAACGCCTCTTCGAAGGACGTTCCTTTAGGAACGACCTCACGGATTTTGTCGTTGGGAATGGTGATGATGGAGTCAACGCATTTTCTAAGCTCCTCAATCCCTGCAAAAGCGTTGTCCATTCTACGCTTTGCCTCGAACGCAAACGGCAGAGTAACCACCGCTACCGTCAAAATCTTCATTTCCTTTGCAAGCCGTGCAATCACGGGCGCCGCGCCCGTACCCGTGCCGCCGCCCATACCTGCGGTGATGAACAACAGGTCGGTATCTTTCAAAGCGTTTTGGATTTCCGCTTTATTTTCTTCCGCAGCCTCTTTGCCGACGTTGGGGTCTGCGCCTGCGCCCAAGCCCTTCGTCAGCTGTACGCCGATCTGGATACGCTTGCTCGCCTTGGAGCGGGCCAACGCTTGGTTGTCCGTGTTCACTACGATATATTCCGCAGAGCGAAGTCCCGACTCAATCAAGCGGTCAACCGCATTATTACCTGCGCCACCGACACCGATTACCTTGATTTTAGCAACGCCAGAGAGGTTATTTGCCGTCTGCGCCGCAAACGGAGAAGTATTGTACTGCGTTTCAATCTGTTCCTCACCATAATAGCCGTAAGCTTCGTTTTCGTTAAAGTTCATCATCTTCTTTTTCCTCCAAAAAGTCTATAAGGGGATTTCTTTTGTTGACTGGATATCGCCATCGACAAGAGCGCTAAGCGCGAGGATTGCGACGGGCGATCGTTATACGCTAAGTCAGGGGAGAGAATTTTTACAGAGCGTTCCAAACGCCTTGACATATGGTCGGCAATCCCCATGATTGCCCCCACGCCCTCACCCGTAATCCACAGAGTGTTGTTCGGCATTACTACGTCTTTATCTTTGTACCGTTCGTCCAAGAAACGGTTTACGTGGTCGCACAGTTGGTCAACCCCGTATTCAATCACGTCGTTGATCTCCGCAACGGGAATGGAAACGCCCTCGTCGTTCGTCCAAGGCTGGTCCTTGAGGTCATCACCCACCGCAATGTTTGCGCAGGCAAGAATGCTTTCCGCAACGTCTGGCTCGACGCCAAAGCGTTTCGTCAAGTAATAGATAATCTCCGCAACGCCGCCCGTGAACGATTTTTCGTGCACCGTGCCGTTGCCGTAAACGACCGATACGGTAGCGGTTAAATAGCCTACGTCCAAGAGCACCGCGTAGCCAGCGCGCTCCTTCTTCGGCAACAGATAGACCGCCTCTGCAAGCATCGTAGGAAGGAAAACGATTTCCGTAAAGCCAAAGGCTTTCAACGCTCTCTCCACAGCGGCGCAATAGTTTTCGTCCGCAAAGTAATAGCACAATCCACCGCGCAAGGACGTAGACGGCGTACCGTACAATTCCTCCTCGGAATAATAATTGTTGGTGTTGCCGATAGCAAAGTACATCGCAGAGTGGTGAATGGGTCTTCCCCCTTCCGACAGCACGTTTAAGCCGCAATCGTACAGCATTTCAATATCCGTAGCGGATACCTTATGCCGCTTGGAGAAGGGTAAATTCTGACCCACCGTCCTCAACCGAAGGAAGGGTGACGGCGTACCTACGTAAATTTTTTGCAGCTTGCCCTTGTAGGTTTTCAGCACCGGGGCAACCGCCGCGCGTACCGCTTCTTCAAAAGCCGCTTCGTCTAAAAAGCCGTCCGCTGAATATCCCTCGTATTCTTCCGTATGCTCACCGCATACCACCAAAGAAGAATTGAACCCCCTCGTCCCAATTAGAAACGTCAGTTCAAACGAGCGTACGTCCAGCAAGGCTACTCTTTCGTTTCTCATCCTTTGTTATCCGCCTTTCCCCACGCCTATCGCGTAGAAAGTATTATTAATGTTATTATATAACATTTCCCTCTTTTTGTCAATAGTGAAAGCATAATTTTTTTCACAATTCATAAGAAAAAACACGCCGAAGCGTGTTTTTCAATCAATCTAATAAGTTTGCCCGATAAGTCATGAGCACTTCCGTGCCATCTAAAGATTCGGTGACGTGTAAAAATCCCGTCAAACGCTGTTCTACCTCCATCGTAAGATAAGCCTCCGTCAACGCCAATCCCTTCTCTTCCGTCAGAAGATGAGGATGCACCAAACAGATTTTTACCCCCTCGCGCATGCAGAGGAAAATCCTGCCGCCACGCTCTATACCGTCGAATTCTATCCGCTCGATATTACTGCGTACGCCGTTCAAGCGCTCTGCCATCAGCGCGCAGATTCGCATCGTTTCCGCAAAGCCGGCGCCCTCGACCGTATCCCCGATACCACCAGAGGGGAGCGCGCCCGTAATCACGACGTTTGGCTCGCCGTCGATTCGGTTATTGGAGTCCGCGCGAACGTCCAGTATCGTACCAGACCCCGAAAGAATATAATATTCTTCCCCTACCTCCACGGCAAATACTTCCATGTCCTCCGTCACCTCAATCTCTAAGAGATTGGGATAGCGTCTTTCAAACTTCGTCAAACGGAAGTACGGGTATTTTTCAATCACCGCTTTTGCCTCGTCGTCCTTGGCAAGCAGCGAGCTTTCCCCCGTGTATACGGCCTGCAATTCTACCTGTATCGCAGAGGCTTCCGCTTTCGCCGCCTCTGAAAACATTTTTGCATCGAGCACTACGCCGTCTACGCGATAGACGTTCGCCACGCCGATAAACGCCGCAGAGAGAAAAGCCAACACCGTGAGTATAATTACTAAAACCTTTTTCATTCGTAATCCTATATCCTTTTAAAGGGAGTCTTGTGACTACACCTTGATTCGTCGAACGTTTGCGCCAAGCAAGCGGAGCTTTCTTTCCAGCCCGTCGTAGCCTCTATCCACGTGGGAAAGATCCAACACCTCAGTCGTTCCCTGTGCTGCTAGGCCTGCAATCGCCAGCGCCGCGCCGCCGCGAAGGTCCCCTGCCGTCACCGAAGCGCCACGCAGAGTGGATACGCCTCGTATCACCGCCGTTCTACCCCGAACGGTTATGTCCGCGCCCATGCGCCGAAGCTCGCCCGCGTATTTGAAACGAGTTTCAAACAGGTTCTCCACCACCAGCGTCGTCCCCTTAGATAAAGCAGACAAGGTGGCGTACTGCGCCTGCAGATCGGTAGGGAAGCCCGGGAATGGAGAGGTATCTACCACATCCACACTTTTTAGCCTACCGTTGCTCTGCAAATATATTGTATCATTTTTCGTATGTATTTTGCAACCGTTTTCACGCAATTTGTGTAAAAGCGACGCAAGATTTTCTGCCGCCACCCCGTGCGTTTCGATTTCGCCGCCGCATACCGCCGCCGCAATCAGGAAAGTACCCGCCTCGATTCTATCCCCCATGGGCACGTAATCGACGCCACGCAGACACTCTACGCCGTCAATGACGACGTCCGCCGTGCCAGCTCCTTGCACCCTTGCGCCCATTCGGTTTAGGAAGTTTTGTAGGTCGACGATTTCAGGCTCCTTTGCGGCGTTTCGGAGGATCGTCCGTCCCTCTGCCTTCACCGCCGCAAGCATAATATTCTCGGTAGCCCCTACGCTTGGGAAGTCGAGAACAATCTCTGCGCCCGTCAGCCTATCGACCTGACAGTCAATATAGCCGTTCTCCTCGACGATCTCCACGCCCAACTTTTTTAAGCCCGACAAATGCAGGTCTATCGGCCTTATCCCGATATCGCAACCACCGGGATAGGAAATCTTCGCGCGATGAAACCTCGTCAACACCGAGCCAAGCATAAAAATCGACGAACGAATCTCCTTCGTCATCACCGCAGGGATTTCGTGAGAGGCGGCGTTTGAACCGTCTATCACCGCATCACTTCCTTCTCTTATAATCCCACAGCCGAGCTCGCGAAGGATATGCAGCATATTTTCTACGTCGGAAATTTTGGGAAGATTCCGCAACCTCACCTTTTCATCCGTCATCACGGATGCGGCAAGAAGTGGCAATACGGCGTTTTTGGCTCGCTGAATCTCCAACGAGCCGTACAGCCGTCTGCCGCCGTTGATTACTAATTTTTCCATACAACAACGCTCCTTATGCTTTATTGTATGATTTTTTCCCTCGCATTGTGCCCTACGGCTAAGTTTCCGAACTCTCGTTGCGTACCGAAACGGCGTACAAAACCCCCATGAACGTCATCGTAATAATCAGCGAAGTATTTCCCGAACTTATAAGCGGCAACGGCAAGCCCGTCGGCGGAATTGCGCCGCTGACGACCAAGGCGTTTAACGCCGTCTGCACAGCGTAGATTGCCGTGATACCGCTTGCAAGCAAAAAGGAGAAAAAGTCCTTCGCCCTCGTCGCCACCCGAATCCCTCTCCATATCAGGAATACCGTCGCCGCAAACAGCAGTAGAATCCCGATAAATCCAAGCTCTTCCCCAATAATCGAAAGGATAAAATCACTCTCGGAAAAGGGCAGAAAGCGGTACTTTTGCCGAGAACGGAATAAGCCCGTGCCAAACCAACCGCCGTTGCCCAAAGCGTACAGCGACTGTATCAGCTGATACCCCTCGTCTTTGGGCGATGCCCAAGGGTCTAAAAACGCCGACAACCGCAGGAGCCGATAAGGCTCGGCAATGATTAAGACAGGGACGGCAATCAGCACAGGAAAGAAAATCAGCAGAAAATACCGCATCTTCATCCCACCAAGAAAGAGCATGCACAGCATAATCAGCCCTACGCACATCGTAATCGACATATTCGGCTCCAAGAGAATGAGCGCGCAGATAACGCCACCTGCTATCAATACTGGAAGACACCCTTTTAGCGTGCGTACCCTCTCCATATTCTCCGACATATACGCGGCGGAAAAGAGAACGAAACCATACTTTGCAAGCTCGGAGGGCTGAATGGTAATCGGGCCTATGCCTATCCACCTCGTCGCGCCGTAATTACTCTTGCCTACCCCCGGCACGAACACCAATACCAGCAACACGATCGGCAACGATAAAAACACCCACCTCAGCCGTTTACCACGCAACTTGTCAATGTTTAGCCGACCTGCAAACAGCATGAGAGGCAGACCAATCGCAAGCCCTATCAATTGCTTTTTGACGAAATAGAATTCGTCCCCGTATTGCACTTTGGCGTTATAACTGCTGGCGGAATACACCGCAACAATCCCAAACGACGCAAGCGCAAAACAGACGATTAAAATGGAAATATCCCCTCTATTCCGTTTCCGTAAAAGCGGTTGCCTCGTAGGCGGTTTCCCTTGCTTGCGCCTCAACCGCGAACTCTCTAACGATAGCACAGAATTTTTCACCCCTCTCCTCATAGCCCGAAAACTCGTCAAAGCTTGCGCTGGCAGGGCTCAATAGCACCGTCTGCCCCGATTTTGCTACCATACGAGCAACCCCTACACCTTCCGCAAAAGTAGGACAAAGGTACAGGTCTGCAAAGCCGCTCTTCCTCGCCGCCGCAAGCAACGAATATCGGTTTTCTCCGTACAAAACGACGGCAACCACCTTACCACCCTTGATTGCCGAAAACAGAGCGCCGTAATCATATCCCTTATCCTTGCCGCCAAGCAATAACACCGTTTGCGTTTTCATATTCGCCACCGCCTTGACGGTAGCGTCCACGTTCGTGCCCTTGGAATCGTCTACATACACGACACCGTCCACTTCACCCACCCTTTCAATGCGGTGTTTTACACCTCGAAATTCTTTTAAGGAGGATGCTATCTGCTCCGTTTCCACCCCTAAAAGTTTTGCGCAGACGATTGCCGCCAAAGCGTTTTGGATATTGTGCAATCCCGAAATAAGCAGTTCTTCCGCCGAGAGGATTTTTTCCTCGCCGTAGTACAGGTCGCCCTCGAAAAAGTACGCTCCCTTCACCCGCTCACGCAGGGAGAACCAAAGCGTCTTTGCCTTTAATCCTTCCGCAAAAGCACGCACAATCGGATCGTCGTAATTGAGGACAGCGTACTCCGTTTCCGTGAGGTTTTTTAACAACTTTCGTTTTAGAAATATGTAGTTTTCCATATTGTAATGGCGGTTTAAATGGTCTTCCGTAACGTTCAAAACGACGGCGATATGCGGACAGAAAGAATTGAGTGTTTCCAGCTGAAAGCTGGAAATTTCCGCAATCGCAACCGTATCGTCGGGCTCGGACAGCACCTCTAACATCGGCGCGCCGATATTGCCGCAAGCCTTGGCGGTAAAACCGCTATCACGCAAAACCTTCTCCACCATAGAAACAGTGGTCGTCTTTCCGTTGGTGCCCGTAATCCCTACCGACAGCCCCTTGAAATATCTTGCCGCAAGCTCCGTTTCCCCAAGCACCGCCTTGCCTGCTCGCTTAAACGCAACGGCAATCGGATGGTCGATAGGAATGCCGGGGCTTAAAACGAGGGCATCGAATTTTGCCACCGTTTCATTTAAGCCGTCCTTTGAAATATCCTCTGCGCCAGCCTCTACCAGCCGTGACTTCATCAGGGAAATCCGCTCGTTTTCCAAGTCGTCGTAAATCCCAACGCGCGCCCCTTGCGAGAGTAAAAACGTCGTCGCCGCCTCGCCCGACTTCGACAGCCCCATAACTAAAAACTTTTGTCTTCTTATATCCATACTTTTATGCTCCTAATAAGAGAGTGATTGCACCTGCAACCGCCGTGATGATTGCATATGCGTAGGCAATTTTACTCTCTGAAAATCCCACCTGCTGAAAATGATGATGCACGGGGGACATGCGAAAAATCCGCTTTCCACCCGTCGCCTTATAGTATATTACCTGCACGATTACCGATATAACCGAAAGGACGAACATAATCCCTAAAATGGGAATATACAGCGCTTTGCCTGTCAAAAGAGCGCAGGACGATGCAAAACCACCGAGCCCCAAAGATCCGGTATCCCCCATAAAAATACTGGCGCGAGAGGTATTAAAGAGCAAATACGCGCAGAGCGCGCCAACCAACGCAAAAGAGATAAACTGCGTACCGCCCGTATCCTCCGACACCGTCAAAAGCCCCAAGAATAAGAAAAACGGAACGGATACCCCTGCCGCCAACCCATCCAAGCCGTCCGTTAAGTTGACGGCGTTGACCGTCGCCAAAAAGACGAATACGGAAAGGGGCAACATCCACCAACCCAACTCTATCCTACCCAAGCCGAAGGGGACGTCTAGATAGCTCTGCCCCGAACGAACGCAATAAACCCCTGCAAGCACCGCTACCACCGTTTGGAACGCCAGCTTTTGCCACGCAGACAAGCCCTTGTTCTCATGGTGCAACTTCTTTAACAGGTCGTCCAAAAAGCCTACCCCCATATACGCCAGACCGATGACGCATACAACCGCAAAATTGCGGTTAAATCCACCCGAAAAGGGCAAGCACGCCAACACCGCCGCCGGCAAAAACGCCAACCCACCAAAGGTGGGCGTGCCGCTCTTCCCCTGATGCTCCTTGACGTAAGAGAGCACGTTTTGCCCTGCCTTCACCCTACGCAACAGCGGAATGAGCAAAAGACAAAGTATTAACGCTATCCCAAACGCCAGCAGAGCAACCCCCACGTATTCCTTCATTCTCGTCTACCACCTACGTACGTCTTGATTATATCCTCGTCCGAAAGTAGGTATTTTATACCCATTATCTCTTGATAATGCTCGCCACCCTTGCCTGCTACGAGCAGAACGTCCCCCGACAACAGGTGGTCTATCGCATATTCTATCCCCTTTTCCCTATCGGGAATGATGGCATATGCAGTAGAATACTTCCGATACCCCTTTTCAATCGCGCTGATAATATCCATTGGGTCTTCGTAGCGTGGATTATCCGAGGTCAATATGGCAAAATCCGCCGCTTGCGCCACGCGCTCGCCCATCAAGGGGCGTTTGCCCTTATCCCGATTGCCGCCGCACCCGAACAGACATATAAGCCGCCCTTTCGTGTGCTTTCGCAAGGCGGACAACGACTTTTCCAGCCCGTCGGGGGTGTGCGCAAAATCGACGAATATTTGCGCCCCACGATACTCTGCCACCCACTCCAGCCTGCCTTTTACCCCTCGCACTTCATGCAAGCCTTTCCGTATGCTCTCCATAGAAACCCCCAGCATACGCGCGCAGGTCGCCGCCGCAAGGGCGTTGTAGACGTTGTGAATGCCCGTCATCGACAGGCGCACACCGCCAACGTCATCCAAAATATTCAAGACCATCTCGTAGCCGTCCAACCCCTCTCGTTCAACGATTGCAAAAGCGTCGCTCGGCGTGTCCAAACCGTAGTAAAACGCCCCTTTTTCTCGCTTTTCACCGATTTTTCGCCCTAAAGCGTCGTCGCCGTTTAAGATACAGAGGTCGCATTTTTTTGGAGTAAATAGCCCCTCTTTCGCCTCTGCATACAACTCCATCGACCCAAAAAAGTCGAGGTGGTCCTGCGATAAGTTGGTAAAGATGCACGCCGCATAGCGTATCGGCGCATCCTTCTTAAAGTACAGGGCGTGCGCGGAAACCTCCATCACGACGTACTGCACCCCTTCCTGCACCATATCCGCAAGCGTTTTTTGCAGAAAAATCGGGTCGGGAGTCGTCAGTTCGGGGGCGATGCTCTTTCTGCCGTAAAAAATCCCCAAAGTGCCGATAATCCCCACTCGTTTCCCTGCCGCGCGCAAAATAGAGGCAAGCAGGTACGAGGTCGTCGTCTTTCCGTTCGTGCCCGTAATCCCGACGATGCGAAGCCGCTGAGAGGGATTGCCGTAAAACGCCGATGCGATGAGCGACATCGCTTCCCGACAATCGTCCACCAGAATCTGTGGCAAGCCCACCTCTAATTCCCGTTCGCAAACGAGCGCTACCGCCCCGAGACGTTTTGCCTCCTCGGCAAATGCGTGAGTGTCGTAGTTTGCGCCCACCCTGCAAAAGAACAAGTCACCCTTGCGGACGTATCGGCTATCGTCCGATAAGCCTTCCACCCATACCGTTTCCCAACCGTCCACAGCCCCGCCTGCAATCCTTGCGCTGTTTACCCCGTCTATCAATCCCTTTAAGTACATAGCAATTCCCCACTTTTTCTATCTCTGCAACCAAAAAAATCCTGCAATATATTATATATTGCAGGATTCCAATTATTCCATTCTATTAAATTATTTTTTGTCGAATTTTGTCTTTCTTCGGTTTTTGCAACCGTCCTTACAGGTAATAGGTAGCCACGACAAGGCGTTTTGCCGCCTCTTTCAGCGAGGCGAGATAGGCAAACTCATCCTTCGAATGCCAAGTACCACCGCTTACCCCCATACATTCCACGCAGGGGATTCCTGCTTGAGTAACGTATGCGGCGTCCGAGCCCCCCGATTTATCCTCATCCTCAAACGGCGACATTCCGTTTTCAGCATAGATTTCGTTCATTCTCGCAAGCAGGCGGAGATTCGTTTCCGTCTTCTCCATACAAGGACGCTGACCAGAGATTTCTACCTCACAACGACAGCCCTTGACGTGCTCTACCTTTGCAAGCTCCTTGACGTAATTGCAGATCCAGTCGTATTGCTCCTGCGTTTTATAGCGAACGTTTACGTTCACCACGCATTTCCCCGGAACGGTGTTGGGGACGGTACCACCGCTGATGACACCGCAATTGCAGGTAAGCCCCTGTTCGTCCTTCAATTTTTCAAGCTCTATAATCTTATAGGCGGCGTCCAAAATAGCATTCGCACCCTTCGTTGCGCACAAGGAAGAATGCGCCTCTTGACCCGTGATTGTGAACAGGAAATATAAAATCCCCTTTCTTGCCAAGCAAACCTTATCGTTTTCCCGACCTTCTAGATTGAAAAACGCCTCGCTCCCCTTCGCCTTTTCGCAGATGTAGCCTATCGTGGCTTTGTTGCTGATTTTACTGCCGCATTCCTCGTCGCTTTGAAGTAGCATCTGAACGGGACGAGAGGTGAAACCGCAATTTTGCAACGCTTCCATTGCATAAAAACCACAGACGATACCGCCCTTGCAGTCAATCACGCCCGGGCCGTATATCTTTTCCGCATCCATACGCACGGCAGGATAGCCAAACATACCGTGTGGATGCACCGTATCCATGTGCCCAGAGTAGGTGATAGGCGCCAAGCTTGCCTTCGGGTTCATCGTGACGGCTACCACGTTGCCTGCCACCTCTTGAGGAAATACCTCCACTTCCCAGCCGTTCAATTTCGCAAGACGGATAAAGTACTCCCCGACCTTATCCACGCCTGCCTTATCTTTTGTGGGGCTTTCGATATTGCAAACCTCTTCCCAGATAGAGAGGTATTTTTCTTCCAGTTTGTCAAGCTCTTCAATAAATCTTTTTAACATATTTTTACCTACGCTTACTTTATGCTAATATCATTATACTACAATGACGAAAAAAAGTCAATAAATCCACTTAGAAAATGTCGCCCGTGGTTAAACCGACAATGCCTTGGAATATCTCCCCTGCAATAGGAGCGGCAACCACACTGCCGTAATACGCGCCCTGCGGCTCGTCAACGATGACGAGCGCCAAGTACTTAGGCGCTTCCACAGGGAAAAAGCCCACGAACGAGGATACGTATTTCCCTGCCGCAATCCGTCCGTTTTCGTACTTTTGCGCCGTACCAGTCTTGCCGCCGACGCGCACGCCTTCCACCGCCGCCTTTTTACCGCTACCTTCCGCAACGACTCCCTCTAACATTTCCGCCATGATACGAGATGCCTTCTCGCTGATGACCGTGCGTTGGAGCTTGGGCTCCACTTCCTTTTCCACGTACCCGTCGGTCGCATACACCTTTTTGACGAGGTGTGGCGTATAGTATTTGCCACCGTTGATTGCCGCCGCCGTCGCGCAGGCAAGCTGTAATCCGCTGACCGCAATCGTCTGCCCGAACCCGATTCTCGCAAGGTCGCAACCACGCACCGCGCCCTGCGGTAATAACAGCCCCAACGCCTCGCCGCTAAAATCCAAGCCCGTCGATTTCCCAAATCCAAACGCCGAAAGGTATTGATAGAAGGTTTCCTTCCCCAGCGACATCGCAATATCCGTAAAACAAGGGTTACAACTGTTGTTAAGAGCCTCGGAAAGCGTTTGATTGCTGTGTTTGCCGTTTTGGTGGTTATTCCAGCACTTTACCGTCGTGCCGTCCACCGCTCTCGTTCTCGACGAAGAGAAAATACGAGTCTGCGAATACGCCTTAGAATTTCCCTTGAGGTGTTCTTCAACGTTCGCCGCCGCCGTGATAATTTTAAAGGTAGAGCCCGGCTCGTAAATGTCGCTGACGATACGGTTTCTGGAAAGGGCGTTTAACTTTTTTATATCCTCTCTCGGCACTTCGTTTAGGTCGTACGAGGGGTAATTCGCCATCGCCAGCACCTCAAAGTTGTTGGGGTCTAATACGATACACTCTGCGCTGACGGGGGAATATTCCTCCATCGCCTTTTGTAAAGCCGTTTCCACCACCCTTTGTATCCCTAAATCGACGGTGAGCTGCAGGCACATCCCCGACTCTGCCGCGCGATACGCCGCCACGGCATCTTTCAGTTCTATACCCACAAGGTCGGTTTCGTATAGCAATTCGCCGTTTTTCCCTGCAAGGTACTTGTCGTAATACTTCTCCAGCCCCGTCGTCCCCGTATTGTCCGACGAAGTAAAGCCAAGCACTTGGCAAAGTAGCTCACCCTGCGGATAATACCGAAGATTGTCGCGAGAATAATACACCCCGTCCAAGCCCTGCGCCGTCAAGTTCGCTATTCTAGACTTCTCCACCCGACGAGCCACGGTGATTTCCGACGCCTTTACCGTAGTCAGTTTTTTTAGGAGAGCCTCACCGTCCAACTGCAAAGCAGTTGCAAGCCGTTCCGCTGTCCCTGCTTTGTCCTTGACAGCGTTGGAGCGCGCATACACCGTGTACGCCGTGTCGTTTTCAACCAGCACCTCGCCGTTTCGATCGGTTATCAAGCCTCGCTCTGCCACCAAGGGAATTTCCCTCGTCCATTGATCGAGGGCGCGGTAGGCAAGCTCTTCCTGCCAAGCGACCTGCACGTAGAAAAATCTACCGCATAAAAAGCAAAAAAGAAAGGTTATCGCTATGCAAATAGCTGATAACCTCTTTCGTAAAACCGATATGGAATATTCGTTATTCAATTTTCGTCTGCTCCTTGACGAGTCTTATTTTTCAATCAAACCCACTTGCAAAGCCCATTCACGAATCGTTTCTTCGCTACGAGCCTCTGCAATCTCTTCTTCGAGCTGTGCAATCGCTACGCGAGCGTTTGCGTTGCTTTGCTCCAATTCACGAATTTCTGCTCTGCGCAGGTTGATTACGTGCGTGTTCACGCAGATTAAGGTCATCATCACAGCCGCCGCAGACGCAAAGATTGCAATTGCTTTCTTCGCCATGGAGGTCAGGCTGTAGGCGAATTCCTCTTTCTCTGCCTCTACCGCTACCTCAGTGGGCGCAGGCTGATAAGCAGGATAGAGAGGAACGCTGCGTTCGATCGTTCTATCCAGCGTTGCAGGGGTGAAAAGGTCGGATTCAACGGGCGTATGCTCGTAGGTGGGCACTTCTGCAGGCGCTTCTACGGGCTTTTCGGGCGCAAGAACACTAGCCTGCGGTGCGTGCTTTGCCTCTTCCCAAAGGCGTTCGAGCTGTTCGCTTTCCGCATTCTGCAAAATGGTATACATATTATTGATACGTGCGTTATGTAATTCAGCCTCTTTATCGATAACCATTGTCTTTCTTCCGTCGTAGTAAGCCATAGCCATCCTTCTCCTTATCGCATTTTTTGTAGGCTCTGCAACAAAGCCTTTTATAATTTCTCAGCAATACGCAGTTTTGCGCATTTACTGCGGGAATTGTCGCACAGTTCTTCTTCGCTTGCCGTAATCGGCTTGCGGTTGACCGTCTTTATCTCTGCTTTCTTGCCACAGACACAGACGGGAAAGCTCGGCGGACAGGTGCAGGGAGTCTGCATATACCGAAACGCCTCTTTCACAATCCTGTCCTCTAAGGACTGGAAGGTGAGAATGACGATTCTGCCACCCTTTTTCAGCCGTCTTGTCAGCCCTACGACTAAGTCGTAAAGACCGTCTAACTCTTTGTTGACCTCAATGCGAATCGCTTGGTAGCTCTTTCTCTCGCAAGGCGCTCCGTAGCGAAACTTCGCAGGGATACTGCCACGGATGATCTCGGAGAACTGCCCCGAGGTTTTAATCGGTTGAGTTTCCCGATACTTGACGATGTTTCTTGCAATCTGCCTTGCAAAGGTTTCCTCGCCGTATTCTTTTAAAATCCTCGTAAGCTCTGCTTCCGAATAGGTATTCAGGACAATTTCTGCCGTCAAAGGCGCGGTCGTGTCCATACGCATATCCAAGGGAGCTGAAGCGATTTTATAGGAAAATCCCCTATCCTCGTCGTCTATCTGGTGAGAGCTGATGCCAAAATCAAGCAACGCGCCGTCGATTTTATCAATGCCAGCCTCGTCAAATACTCGTTCAAAATCCTTGTAGTTGGATTTATAGATGGTAAACCGACCCGCAAACGGGGAAAGCTTTTTCGTCGCCGCCTCAATCGCCTCGTCGTCTAAGTCGGTAGCAATCAATCTGCCGTTAGGACCGCTACGCCGTAAAATCTCGTAGGAGTGGTTTCCGCCACCTACCGTGCCGTCGAAGTAAATTCCGCCGTCCTTTAAGGCAAGCCCTTCCATACATTCTTCCAGCATTACCGGTTTGTGCGAAAATTCTAACATCGTTAAATCCCCAGCTTTTTAAATTCTGCCCTATAATTCGCATCCGCGCAGATCTTTTCGTAGACGTCTGCCGCCCAGATTTCAATGCGCTTGCCACGGCCTACCGTTACGATATCCTTTTCGATACCAGCCGCCGCCTTCAGCTTTGCAGGAAGCACTACTCTGCCCTGAGGATCTTCCTCCGCTTCGTACACGCTTCCGTAAAAGAGCATCGTCGCCAAGGACGCCTCGCCCATCTTCTCTTCGGACAGCTTTTCCATAATCGCCTGCAGTTCCTCCTCCGGCAATACGTAGACGCATCCGTCTACCATGCCCCGAGCAAAACTGTACGATTTATCGCCGTCCTCACCGATGAGCGCTTTCCGGAATTTCGCAGGAATCCGCAAACGGTTTTTATCGTCGATTTGATGTTCGTAAGTACCGCAAAAGAACGTTGCCATTCGCGCCCCTCCTTCTTCCAAAAATTGCGTACAAAAGAGAATTTCCCCTTTGTGCACCGATTGACCCCATTATAGACCACTACCGACCTTTTGTCAACAGTTTTTTATAAAAAAATTGAAAAAATTTTAAAATTTTGGGAAAATTGACCACTTTTGTTTTCGTTATTTATCGAATGCGAACATTCGTTCGTAAAATTGACGGTTAAAAACACGCCCACTGCCAAGAAAATAAAGGGATTGAGCGTTTTTTATTTTCCAAAAACACGCCTCTTTTTTTAGCAAAAATCCACCGCTTTTTCCTCGTCTTTTTTCGACAAAAAACCGTAAATTCCTTAACGATTTTTTAGGCGTGCAAAAACAGGCTGTTTTAGGCGAACTTCCCTCTAAAATCGCCCTATCTTTTTCCTGTTCAGCCCTCACCTGCCGCAGACGATTTGCCACCGCTTGGTTTCCGTCGAAGACCTCCGCTCCGTAAAAGTCGGCAATCCGATTTTTAATCAGCGAGTAATGGGTACACCCCAACACCACCCCGTCTACCTCCACCCTCGGCAGGGAAAACGCAGACGGCAGAGAACCGCACCTGCACGCATTTTCAACCTCTTCTGCTAAGTGTGCGCACCCCACCGTCTGTATCTTCACCCTCGGATAACGTCTCCGCGCAACCGCAGTCAGGCGATTTAGACGCGCGCTCTCCGCCGTCGCCTTCGTCGCAAGCACCAGCACTCTTCCCCCCTTCCTCGCCGCAGGAAGGACAGCAGGCTCGATGCCGAGAATCGGAAAGGAGTAGGTTGCGCGGAGCTCGTCAATCATCACCGCCGTTACCGTGTTGCACGCCACCACGGCTATCTGTACGCCCAACCGCTCAAAGAGGCGAAACGCCTCGTGCGTATACGCGCGTATTTTTTCCATATTACGATTTCCATAGGGCGCACGCGCATTGTCGCCGTAATAATAGACGGGCACGCCGTATAGACTCTCCCTGCACGCCGAAAGCACCGATAGCCCACCCACTCCGCTGTCGAAAAAGGCAATTCCGCCCCTTTGCATTCCTTTTCCCCTCCTTTTTACAAAAAATTTTTCGACTTTTTTGTTATTTTTCACGTTTTTCTATTGAAAAATAGTTTACAATCGTGAAATTTTATGTTAGAATAAACCTTGCATTGATAAATATTAAAAAAAACAGCTAATATAAGCTTAAGGAGAACATTATGCCTAATATTAAATCCGCAAAGAAAAGAGTACTGGTTATCGAAAAGAAAACCATGCAGAACAAAGCTATTAAGTCTGCGCTGAAAACCCAAGTTAAGAAGTTCCTCGAAGCAGTGAACTCCGGTGACAAGGAAGCTGCAGAAAAGCTTTTCCCCGCTACCGTATCCGCTATCGACAGCGCGGTAACGAAGGGTGTTATCCACAAGAATAACGCTAACAACAGAAAAGCAAAGCTTGCAAAGAAGCTCGCTGCATTGGCGTAAAAATCGTACGACACTTTTATAAATATGAGGGTCTGCCTTTCGGTAGACCCCTTTTTGCGTATAACGAATAAAAAAGTTGTTTCCTCTTTTCACCCCCCTATCACGATAGCGATCGCGCCACTTATTCAGCCGTAATGCGTTGGCGATTTCGTCTGTATTCAATCGTAGATTGTCCCCATTTCCACGCTATTTTTTTGGCGTGGAAATTTTTTTATATTTTTCGCAAATTTTTATCTTCATATGATTGACAAAGCATACGTTTTATTTTATAATAAAAACATCTTTGGTTTATTTTAACTAAACTTTTGGTTTATTTTTAACAAACTTTACCAAAAATAGTTAAAATGTTTACTTACAGTAAACTCTTAGAGGTGTACGCATGGATATCGGCGCAAAAATTAAACAGATGCGAAACCAAAAAAGCCTGACGCAAGAGGAGCTTGCTGACCGTTGTGAGCTGACGAAAGGCTTTATTTCCCAGCTGGAAAACAACCTAAACAGCCCCTCGATTGCCACCCTGACAGACATTCTGTCTGCCCTCGGCAGTAATCTTTCCGAATTCTTTCGTGAAGAGCCTGAGGAAAAGGTAGTCTTTTCCAAGGAAGAGTTTATTGAAAAGGATGCGGACGGGGTGCTTTGGAACTGGCTGATCCCCAACGCGCAAAAAAATATGATGGAGCCCGTTTTAGTCGAGCTGTCCGAAGGCGCGGAAACCACGGGCGACGTCCCTCACGAAGGCGAGGAATTTGGATACGTTTTAGAGGGTAAAATCACGATTTTGCTAGGAAACAGCCACCACACCTGTAAAAAAGGCGAGGCGTTTTACTACTCGGCAAGCAAGCCCCACTCTATCTTGAACAAAGGCAAGAGCAAGGCAAGGTTTATCTGGATTTCAACCCCGCCAAACTTTTAACACAACCCACCGAACGCAAGCATTATATTGAAGGAAATAACCGCTATGGAAAAAGTAAAAGAAGTACCGCATATCATCGAACTCAAAGACGTATGCAAGGAATTTGACGGCGTATCCGTCATCGAAAATATCAATCTCTACATCCGCAAGGGAGAATTCGTCACCTTCCTCGGCCCGTCCGGTTGCGGAAAGACCACTACTTTGCGAATGATTGCAGGCTTTGACTTGCCTACCTCGGGGCAAATTTTGTTGAACGGTAAGGACATTAGCGACCTGCCCCCCAACAAGCGTCCCGTCAATACCGTTTTCCAAAAATACGCTCTCTTCCCCCACCTCAACATCTTTGAAAACGTTGCGTTTGGGCTGAAGTTAAAGCGCATTGAGAAAAAATACGTCGATAAGAACGGCAAAGAGAAGATAAAATACGAAAAACTGTCCAAAGCCGTCATCACCGAAAAGGTGAAAAAAGCGCTCGAAATCGTCGACCTTGCAGGCTTTGAAAAGCGTAGCATTTCCACCCTTTCGGGCGGTCAGCAACAGCGTATTGCTATCGCGCGCGCGATTGTTAATGAACCTGAAATCTTGCTTTTGGACGAGCCTTTAGGCGCACTCGACCTCAAGATGCGTAAGGAAATGCAACTTGAATTGAAAGCGATGCACAAGCGCCTTGGCATTACCTTTATCTACGTCACCCACGACCAAGAAGAGGCTTTGACCATGTCCGACACCATCGTCGTTATGGCGGACGGCGCCATCCAGCAGATTGGTACGCCCGAAACGATTTATAACGAGCCTAAAAATACCTTCGTCGCCGACTTCATCGGGGAGAGCAATATCTTCTCCGGCGTGATGACGAAGGATTATAGCGTACGTTTCTGCGGAAAATCCTTCCATTGCCTCGACACGGGCTTTGAAAAGGACGAGCCCGTTGACATCGTCGTTCGTCCTGAGGACGTAAAAATTACCGCCCCTGAGGACGGCATGCTGAAAGGCAAGGTCACTTCCGTTATTTTCAAGGGAATCCACTACCAGATTTTGGTACAATGCGGTCGATATGAAATCGAAATCCAAAGCACCACTACCCCGAAGGTGGGCGAGCAAGTCGGGCTGTCCGTTGACCCCGACGGCATCCACGTAATGAAAAAGAAGTTCCGCGTCAACAAGTTCAGCGGCGTCATTACGAAGCGCAACACCGTCGAATTTGGCGACGGCGAATTCGAATGCGACGTTTGTCAGCTGTATCCCGGCAGCCACCTCGACGAAGAGGGCTACCTCATCACGGCAAAGGGTGAAAAGCTCGACCTCACCGACGTCGAAGTCAACGTAGAGGTTGGCTTACACGATATCACCATGAGCGACAACCTCGAAGACGGCGGCGCGCAAGGGCATATTATCTCCTTGATTTATAAGAGTGAGTATTACCGCTATATCGTCCGTACGGAAAACGAGGAAGACTACGTTCTCGCCTGTGAGGACCTCTGGAATGAAAACGACCTTGTCAGCTTGATTATCCCGAAGGATAAAATTCGCTTAACCTTGAAAAATCCGGAGGAGAACAAGAAATGACGACTACGAAACCGAAATTGCGGTTTTCAAGAAAGTTGCTGGCGATTCCCTACGCGCTGTTTTTACTCGTGTTCGTGGTCGCGCCCCTGTTCATTATTATCTATTACGCTTTTACGAACGGGGATACGGGCAGACCTTCCTTTGAAAACTTCCAAAACTTTTTCAGCGGTACTGCCGGACAGACCTTCTTTGAATCCAGCCGCTTTAAGACGATCGTACAGAGCTTTGGCATCTCGATTGCCAGCACCATGCTTTGTCTTCTCATCGCCTACCCTGTTGCTTACATCATCGCGCACAGCGGACTCAAAAACCAAACGGGACTTCTGTTGCTGTTCATCGTGCCTATGTGGGTCAACTTCGTCCTGCGTATCAACGCCTTGAAGGAGCTGCTCAGTTGGATTGGCATCTATAACAAGTCGGACGCATGGAATATCTTCAATACCATACTCGGTATGGTCTACGATTTCCTGCCCTTTATGATTTTGCCCATCTACACCACCATCTCTAAGATAGACAAGAGCTATTTAGAGGCGGCAAGGGACTTGGGTGCAGGCGGCGCAAGCGCTTTTATCAAGGTCACCCTCCCCCTCTCTAAAGCAGGGATTATGAGTGGTATCTCCATGGTCTTCCTTCCCTCTATGACCAACTACGTCGTATCCAACTACATGACGTTCAACCACACCAAAATCATCGGCGCGTTCATCGACGAATGTTTCAGAAACGACCTGTGGAACCTCGGCTCGGTAACGGCTTTGTTGCTCTTAACGTTGATGTTTGTCATCACTTGGCTGACGGGCGGTTTTAACACCGAATCGGATACGCAATCGAGAGGTACTTCGTTATGGTAATCTTTAGAAAAATTTTGAAATGGAGCTTTATTGGGCTGGTGCTTGTATTCATCTACGCCCCCATTCTCCTTTTGACCGTATATAGCTTTAACGAAGCGGAAACGATTACCGACTGGGGTAAATTCAGCTGGACGCACTATGAGTATTTCTTCAACCCCGAAAACCAGCCGCTGCCTATCGTCTTTCAGACGATTTGCCTCGCATTGGTGGTTGCAAGCCTCTCTACGCTGCTGGCAACCGTGGGCGCAATCGGGATTTTCTACAGCAAACGCCGCGTGGGCACCGTTCTTTCCGGCGCAAACCAAATCCCTGTCATCAACGCCGAAGTGGTTACGGCAATTTCGCTTGCCTTCCTCTTCGTGGCATTCCAACTGCCCAAATCCTCGTTTATCCCTTTGATCGTTGGTCAAATGGTCCTTTGCACACCCTTCGTCGTCTTGTCGATTATCCCCAAGCTCAAGCAAATGGATAACAATCTGTACGAGGCGGCTCTCGACTTGGGCGCATCCCCTACGCGCGCGCTGTTTAGCGTGGTGATTCCCCAGATCTCCCCCGGCATCGTTTCCGGGTTTATGCTGGCAATCACTCTCTCGTTGGACGATTATATCATCGCCGCTTACACGAAACCGAATACTTTCCAAACGATTTCCACCCATATTTACGGCCTTGCAAAGGGTAGCACGGTGGAAATGATTAAGTCTTCCTACTGGGCGTTGACTGCCATCATCTTCGTTGCAATCGTCGTCGTGGTCATCGTTATGAACGTTTTAGCAAGCAAAAAGGCGGGTAAAAAACAATGAAAAAAGTAATTGCTATCGCCGTTGCAGGCGTTATTGGGGCGGCTGGCTTGATGATCACCAACTCCGCCGCCGACAATCGAACCGTTTTGAAGGTGGCAAACTGGGCGGAATACATCGACGTAGGCGATGCCGAGGAAGGAACTCTCTCCCTTATCACCGAATTTGAAAACTGGTACAAGCAACAAACAGGCAAGGAAATCCGCGTTGAATACTGTATCGCAGACGACAACGAAACCTTGTATAATATGATTAAAATGGGCGACCATTTCGATCTTATCTGCCCCTCTGAATATATGCTTATGAAGCTCGTTGCGGAGAATCGGGTACAAAAACTCCCCGCGTCCTTCTTCGATAAGCAAAACGAAAACAACTACTACGTCAACAACGTTTCCCCTTTCATTGATAAAACCTTTGCGGAGAACACCATGTCCGACGGCTCGGCTTGGAAGGAATATGCCGCAGGGTATATGTGGGGAACGACGGGATTCGTGTATAACCCCGAATTCGTAGACGAAGCGGACGTACAAAATTGGAACGTCTTCACAAACCCTAAATATAAGGGCAAAATCACCGCTAAAAACAATATTCGTGATACCTATTTTACGGGGCTTGCGATGCACTATGACAGCGAACTTCGCGCTTTAAAAGCGCAATACCAGCAGGGAAATTTGACTTTCGCACAGTACCAAGCAAAGCTCAAAGAGAAAATGAACGACACCGCACCCGAAACGATGGATGCCGTCAAAGGCAAATTGATGGAGATGAAAAACAACCTCTACGGCTTTGAAACGGACGAGGGAAAAGCGAAAATCATCGCAGGCGATATCACCATCAACTATCAATGGAGCGGCGACGCCGTGTACGTTATGAACGTTGCAGACGGCACGGAAGAGGACGAAGATACCGTAGTCGAAAACCCCGTATATCTGAATTATAGTATCCCTGAAACCGCTTCAAACCTTTGGTTTGACGGCTGGACTTTGACAAAAGATTGCAAAGACGTAGACGCGGCAACAATGTTTATCAACTTCCTGTCTATGCCCGAAAATGCCGTAAGAAATATGAATTATATCGGCTATACAAGCTGTATCGGAAGTTCTACCGTCTTTGAAAATTTCGTCTTGGATTGCTACGGCGCCGAAGAAACGGACGAAAATATTGTATTGTACGACTTGAACTACTACTTCAACCCTAATTACGACAGCTTGAATGAAAGCTCGCGTAGCCCCGAATTTATCTTCTACACCTACGCAGATCAAGTAAAGCGTCAATTATTCGCGCAATACCCCGATGAGATTACCCTCAGCCGTTGCGTGGCGATGGATTACTTCTCCTACGATGCAAATGCACGCGCAAACAGTATGTGGAGCGATATTACCTTCTTCTAATCACGTTTTCCTGCAATATAAACAAAAAAGCGGCATAAAAGCCGCTTTTTTTGCATGTAGTATGCGTGGCGTATGTATTATGCTTGACATAATACCGCGTTATTAGTATGTCAAACATAGGTATTATATCTGACATACTACGTCTTTTTAGGGGTTTTCTACGATTTTAAGCCTATTTTAGCCTACTTCAGCCCTAAACGGTCGTATAATACCGTGCGCTCGTCGTCAGAGCACTTATATACGCTAATCAGTACGAAAATCCCACAAATAACGGCGATAATTGCCATCATAATGCCCGTAGGCAGGTCTATCACCGATCCGAGCCCTAATCCCACGTCTTTCGTATATAAAAGACCACAAAAATTGTATACGGCGTGAATCAGCGCAGGAAATAGGATATTTTTCGTCTTTATCCATACGTACGCGAACAATCCGCCCGTCAAGATAGAGTATCCAGCCTGCAAGATTGCCGCTACACCGCTTTGGAATACGTTTAAGAGGTGCATACCGCCAAAGATTAGGGACGACAGCACGTATACCCAAAGAAATCCTTTTTTTGTGCGTTCAAAGTAGGATAATAGTAAGGAAAAGAAGATTCCTCGGAAGACAATCTCCTCAAACAACCCTACCAAGGCGCAGAACAGACCAAAAAAGATGAAATGCAAGGGCTGGGTATGGATTAGCTGCATTTTACCCGAAAGCCAAGCAATCCACGGGAAGTTATTCAAAGCTACCACACCAGCAATCGCCAAACACCACAGATTTTGTGGCTTTTGGAAGAGCTTTAAGCCTATTTCAACGCTTAATAGATACACCGCGACACAGCCTGCAAGCAAAGGGAATATGCGGCAAATAAGGCGATTATACGCCTCGTCGTCGGTAATAGGCAAAGTTCTTAGCTCAGGCAACTCAAAGAGGAGCATCACTATGCACAATGCAATAATCAGCACGTAAATCGGCTTAAATTTCACGTTTTTCATAGGCGCACCTCCTTATCAATATTCTATCACAAACACCGTAAAATGGCAAGTTTTCACGCCTATTTTACAAGTAAAAACTGTAAATTAGCCATTTTCTACGACGGAAACAATATAAAAAACGGCTTGTCCGAATGGACAAGCCGCTTCTGTTTTTAGTTTGTCAATACAAACCCAAGATTACTTAAGGATCTTGGAGATCGTACCGGAACCAACCGTTCTGCCACCTTCACGGATAGCGAAACGAAGACCTTCTTCCAAAGCAACGGGCTTAATGAGTTCAACGGTCATCGTGGTGTGGTCACCAGGCATAACCATTTCTACGCCTTCGGGAAGGTTGATCTTACCGGTAACGTCCGTCGTACGAACGAAGAACTGAGGACGATAGTTGTTGAAGAATGCGGTATGACGGCCACCTTCTTCCTTCGTCAAAACGTATACCTGAGCTTCGAAAGCCGTACCAGTCTTAACCGTACCGGGTTTAGCGATAACCTGACCCTTCTGGATGTCGGTTCTGTTGATACCACGGAGCAACGCACCTACGTTGTCACCTGCCTGAGCTTCGTCAAGGAGCTTGTGGAACATTTCGAGACCGGTGATGGTCGTCGTCATGGGCTTTTCGATCAAACCAACGATTTCTGCGGGTTCACCAACGTGAGCAACACCACGTTCGATACGACCGGTAGCAACCGTACCACGACCAGAGATGGTGAATACGTCTTCTACAGGAAGAAGGAAGGGCTTGGAGTCTTCACGTGCAGGGGTAGGAATGTAGCTGTCAACTGCGTCCATAAGTTCAAGAACGGGCTTAACTGCAGGGTTAGCCATGATCTGATCAGCAGGAACGTCAGCAGAAGCTGCTTCCAAAGCCTTCAAAGCGGAACCACGGATAACGGGGATGTCGTCGCCGGGGAATTCGTACTGGGAAAGCAAGTCACGGATGTCCATTTCAACGGGTTCGAGCAATTCTTCGTCGTCTACGAGGTCCGTCTTGTTCATGAATACAACGATGTAGGGAACGCCTACCTGACGAGCGAGCAGGATGTGCTCACGGGTCTGGGGCATGGGACCGTCCGTTGCAGCAACTACAAGGATTGCGCCGTCCATCTGAGCAGCGCCGGTGATCATGTTCTTAACGTAGTCTGCGTGGCCCGGGCAGTCAACGTGTGCATAGTGACGAGAATCCGTCTGGTATTCAACGTGTGCGGTGTTGATTGTGATACCACGTGCTCTTTCTTCGGGAGCCTTGTCGATCTGGTCGTATCTCATCTTTTCTGCGCCACCACGTGCAGCCATAACCATGGTGATTGCAGCGGTGAGGGTCGTCTTACCGTGGTCAACGTGGCCTACGGTACCGATGTTAACGTGGGGTTTGCTTCTGTCAAATTTAGCCTTTGCCATTTTAAAATCCTCCGATTTTTCTTTTTATTTTTTTTCTTTTTTTGTTTGATATAACCTGCCCCCTTATAAAGGCAATTATATTATATCTTAATTTTTTAAAAATATCAATTGTTTGAAAGCTTTTTTTGAAAAAACTTTGCTATTTTTTACCGTTCTTGCCCTTTTATTTCGGGCAAGAACGATTTTTTTGTGTTTACAAGGACTTAGTCCTTCTTACCGCGCTTTTCTACGATTTCCTTAGAAATGCTGCCGGGTACTTCGTTATAATGGTCGAACTGCATCGTGAACTGACCACGGCCCTGCGTACGGGAACGAAGTTCCGTAGCATAACCGAACATTTCAGACAGAGGAATCTCTGCATCGATGATCTTCGCACCGTTTCTGTCGTCCGTACCAAGGATGGTACCACGACGGCCGGAAACGTTACCCATCAAGTCGCCGAAGTAATCTTCAGGGGTGATGATCTGTACCTTCATGATCGGTTCAAGCAGAACAGGCTGCGCCTTTTCCAAACCGTTCTTGAAGCCCATCGAACCAGCGATCTTGAACGCCATTTCGGACGAGTCAACTTCGTGGTACGAACCATCGTATACAACAACCTTGAAGTCTACGATTTCATAGCCAGCCAAGAAGCCGTTCTTTGCTGCTTCCTGAATACCCTTGTCGATTGCAGGGATGTATTCCTTAGGAATCGAACCACCAACGGTTTCATCTTCGAATGCATAGCCTGCGCCCGGTTCCTGAGGAATCAAGCGAAGCTTACAGTGACCGTACTGACCTTTACCGCCCGACTGACGTTTGTACATACCTTCACATTCCACCTGCTTGCGGAAGGTTTCACGGTATGCAACCTGAGGAGCACCAACGTTAGCCTCTACCTTGAATTCACGAAGCAGACGGTCTACGATGATGTCGAGGTGCAACTCGCCCATACCTGCGATAATCGTCTGACCCGTTTCTTGGTCGGTATACGTCTTGAACGTAGGGTCTTCTTCAGCCAGCTTAATCAGCGCCATCGTCATCTTTTCCTGACCTGCCTTCGTCTTGGGTTCCAAGGAAAGCTGGATAACAGGTTCAGGGAACGTCATCTGTTCCAAGATGATGGGATGCTTGTCGTCGCAAAGGGTGTCGCCCGTCGTCGTGAACTTCAAACCAACGATTGCGCAGATGTCGCCCGAGCAAATCTCAGGGATATCCTTTCTTTCGTTGGAGTGCATCTGCACCAAACGACCAACACGTTCCTTTTTCTCCTTCGTGGAGTTGTAAACGTACGAACCTGCGGACAGAACACCAGAGTATGCACGGAAGTATGCAAGCGAACCTACGAACGGGTCGGTTGCAATCTTGAATGCAAGACCGGAGAAGTATTCGTCATCTGCCGTTCTTCTTTCCTCTTCTGCGCCGGTGTCGGGGTTGATACCCTTAACAGCCGCAACGTCAAGAGGAGAAGGAAGGAAGTTGATAACGGCGTCGAGCAAGAACTGAACGCCCTTGTTCTTATAGGAAGAACCGCAGAGCATGGGGATTGCTTCCATTCTCAAGGTACGCTCACGCAGACCCTTGATGATGTCTTCTGCATCCAAGTCGCCGTTTTCGAAGAATTTTTCCATCAACTCGTCGCTTGCGGATGCCGCTTCTTCAACGAGTTTTGCTCTGTATTCTTCAACAATGTCCATCATGTCTGCAGGAATTTCTTCCTTGCGGAAATCCTTACCAAGGTCGTCGTAGTAAACCTCTGCTTCCATGTTGATCAAGTCAACGATACCACGGAAGGTTTCTTCCTTACCGATGGGAAGTTCGATGGGTACGGGGTTTGCGCCCAAACGTTCACGGATCATGCTTTCAACACGGAAATAGTCCGCGCCGTTGATGTCCATCTTGTTAACGTACGCAATACGGGGAACACCGTACTGGTCAGCCTGACGCCAAACGGTTTCCGACTGAGGCTCTACGCCGCCCTTTGCGCAGAACGTAGCAACAGCGCCGTCCAAAACACGCAAGGAACGCTCAACTTCTACGGTGAAGTCAACGTGGCCCGGCGTATCGATGATGTTGAAACGGTGACCCTTCCAAATACAGGTGGTTGCAGCAGACGTGATGGTGATACCACGTTCACGTTCCTGTTCCATCCAGTCCATCGTTGCCGTACCTTCGTGCGTGTCACCGATCTTGTGAGTTTTACCAGTGTAGAACAAAATACGTTCGGTGGTCGTCGTCTTACCAGCGTCGATGTGCGCCATAATACCAAAGTTTCTGGTATGGAGTAAATCGAATTCTCTTGCCATAATTTGCTCCCTCTACGATTAGAATCTGAAGTGTGCAAACGCCTTGTTTGCTTCAGCCATTCTATGCGTATCTTCTTTCTTCTTAACCGTGCCGCCGGTGTTGTTATAAGCATCCATCAGCTCAGCAGCCAGTCTTTGTGCCATTTCTCTTTCGCTACGCTTTCTGGTGTTGATAACAAGCCAACGGATCGCAAGCGTCTGACGTCTTTCAGGACGAATTTCGATGGGAACTTGATAGTTCGCACCACCTACACGGCGAGCCTTAACCTCAACAACAGGCATAACGTTTTCCATAGCCTGCTTGAAAATTTCGATGGGGTCCATGTTCAACTTATCCCCCATGATTTTGAATGCATCGTAAACGATCTTTTGTGCCGTTCCCTTTTTGCCGTCCAACATGATTTGGTTGATCAGCTTCGATACAACTTTGTTGTTGTACATAGGATCGGGCAATACGTCTCTTTTAGGGACATTACCTCTTCTGGCCATTTTTTTATCCTCCTTTAAATATTGTTTGATAAGGGTTTAACCCTTCAGTACAGCTATCGCGCGCTCACGCTTCCTTTAAATTGCGTAAGGTGCGAATCTTCTGCAACTTTCGTTGCATACTGCCTACTTTTATTCGGGGCTTTTGAGCTATATTCCGATTAACAAGTAGGATTTTACGCGTTTTGGCTTACAGTCTTAAAACGCAACCGACTTTGTGAGATACACTCACAGCTCGTGAAAAGTAAGTACTTTTCGGGGTTGTTCTTCGCTATGCAATCGCCTAATTATTTAGGGCGTTTTGCACCGTACTTCGAACGGGACTGCTTACGCTTTGCAACGCCAGCGGTGTCGAGAGCGCCACGTACGATATGATAACGTACACCGGGCAAGTCCTTAACACGGCCGCCTCTGATCAAAACGGAGCTGTGCTCTTGAAGGTTGTGGCCTTCACCGGGAATGTAAACCGTACCTTCCTGCTTGTTCGTAAGACGTACACGTGCAATCTTACGCATAGCGGAGTTGGGCTTCTTAGGAGAAGTCGTGGTAACGGACAAACATACGCCGCGCTTCTGAGGGCAGTTGTCGAGAATCGGGCTCTTGGATTTGTAAACGAGCTTTTCTCTGCCCTTCTTGATAAGTTGGTTGATAGTAGGCATTTGTTGACCTCCTTGTAAAATTTTGGAATATATTTCTCAAAATTGCCCTTATGCAATTTAAAGAAAGCATTTTTGCATGTTGCCCTCGGCTTGTCCTCGCACACCTTTGCAAAGCAAAAGCGGCAAAAGGGCAGAATAACCCCAAAGCAACAGTCTAATTATATCTATTTCCCCTATTTTTGTCAAACGTTTGAAAGAAGTTTTTATAATTTTTTTTGTTTTTTATTAAAAAACAGGAAAAGGAAACCGTTTCCGATTTCCTTTTTCGATTGTAAAGACCTTTCTTATTAGAAAAATTAGAGAGATTGCAACTGCGCCAAGCACTTCGCCTTCATATCTTCGTATTTTTCCAACTTCTCTTTTTCAGCGTCCACCAGCTTTTGCGGCGCTTTACCAACGAAGCTTGGATTGTTCAGCTTGCCCTGCGCACGCTGGATTTCAGAGTCGATACGCTCTATCTCCGCCGCAAGACGCGCCTTTTCCTTTTCAATGTCAACCAGCTCGCCCAAAGGTACGTAGATTTCCGCAACCGAAGTGATTGCCGAAACCGTCTTACCCTCTACGTCCGACGCGCTGTCTACAAAGCTGAGCGCGCTCGCGCCCGACAACTTCATAATACTATCTTTGTTCGTTTGAATCAAGCGTTTCGCCGAAGAAACCAAGAACAGCTCCACTTTCTTAGAAGGAGGACAATCCGCATCCTTTTTCATCGCGCGCACCGCCTTGATGATTTCCATCACCCCTTCAAACGCCTTTGCCTCTTTCTTGTACGCCATCTTCGCGTTGTAGCAAGGGAAGTTCGCTACCATAATGCTACCCGAAGTCTGCGGCAAATTCTGATAAATTTCCTCCGTAACGAACGGAATAAACGGATGAAGAAGCTTCAACGCATTCTCCAAGACGTAGCAAAGCACGGAAAGAGTATCCGTCTTTCTACCCTCGTCGTCGCCGTACAGAGCGGGCTTGGAAAGCTCGATATACCAGTCGCAGAAGTTATCCCATACGAAATCCATCGCAAGGTCGCTGGCAACACCCATTTCATAGCGGTTAAGGTTGGTGGTCACCTCACGAATACAGCTTTGCAGCTTGGAGATAATCCACTTATCCGCAGGGGCAAGTTTCACCTCTTCAATCGGCTTAATCTTTACACCCTCGACGTTCATCAGAACGAAACGAGTTGCATTCCAAAGCTTGTTGATGAAGTTTCTGCAAGCCTCTACCTTCGCATCCGAATAACGAGTATCGTTGCCAGGAGCAACGCCCGTCAACAGGGACAGACGCAGGGAGTCTGCGCCGTATTTTTCAATAATTTCCAGAGGGTCGATACCGTTGCCCAAGGACTTACTCATCTTTCTGCCCTGCTCGTCGCGGACGATACCGTGAATGAGTACGTCGTGGAAAGGTACTTTACCCGTATGCTCGATACCCGAGAAAATCATTCTCGCTACCCAGAAGAAGATGATGTCGTAGCCCGTAACGAGTACGTCCGTAGGGTAGAAATACTTATAGTCAGGCGTTTCTTCGGGGAAACCGAGCGTAGAGAACGGCCAAAGCGCCGAAGAGAACCACGTATCCAAAACGTCCTCGTCTTGACGAATGTTCTTGCATCCGCATGCAGGACAGCAGGTCGGGTCTTCCTTTTCGCAAATGGTTGCTCCGCAATCGGGGCAATACCAAACGGGAATACGGTGTCCCCACCACAGCTGACGAGAAATACACCAATCGCGGACGTTCTCCATCCAGTTGTAATAAATCTTAGAAAATCTTTCGGGTACAAAGCGCACTTTGTTCTTTGCAACCGCTTGAATTGCAGGTTTTGCAAGGGGCTCCATTTTCACGAACCATTGTTTGGAAACGATAGGCTCTACCGTCGAATGACAACGATAACAATGCCCTACGTTGTGCGTGTGCGCCTCGATTTTCACCAGAGCGCCCTCCGCCTGCAAATCGGCAACGATCTGCTTTCTTGCCTCGTATCTATCCAAGCCCTCGTACTTGCCAGCCAAGCCGTTCATCGAACCGTCGTCGTTCATTACGCGAATCACAGGCAAGTCGTGGCGTTTGCCGACCTCAAAGTCGTTGGGGTCGTGCGCAGGCGTAATCTTTACGCAACCGGTACCAAAAGCAGGGTCAACGTAGGCGTCTGCCACCACGGGAATCTGTCTGCCCACCAAAGGCAGAGTAAGGGTCTTACCCACCAAATCCTTATAGCGTTCGTCGTCGGGGTGTCCCGCCTCCGCCGTATCACCAAGCATGGTTTCAGGACGGGTGGTAGCCACCACAACCTCTGCGCTGCCGTCCGTTGCAGGGTAGCGCAAATGCCAGAAATGTCCGCCCTCTTCTGCGTATTCTACCTCCGCATCGGAAAGCGCCGTCTTACAGCAGGGACACCAGTTGATAATTCTATCCCCTTGGTAAATCAAGCCTTTGTTATAGAGGTTGACGAACACTTCGCGTACCGCCGTAGAGCATCTATCGTCCAGCGTAAACGCCTGACGGGACCAGTCGCAGGAAGTACCCATTTTGCGTTGCTGTTGCATAATGCGATTGCCGTACTGCTCCTTCCATTCCCAAGCGCGAACGAGGAAACCGTCTCTGCCGAGGTCCGCTTTCGTCAAGCCCTCGGATTTCATCTTCTCTACGATTTTGACTTCGGTAGCAATCGACGCGTGGTCACAGCCGGGCAACCAGAGCGCGGCATAGCCTTGCATACGCTTGAAACGAATGAGCGTATCCTGCATCGTCGCGTCCATAGCGTGTCCCATGTGCAACTGCCCCGTGATGTTGGGGGGCGGCATCATAATCGTAAAGGGTACTTTGTTTTGGTCAATCTCTGCGCGGAAAGCCCCAGAGCCTTCCCACTCCGCATAAATTCTGTCCTCAAAGTCCTTGGGATTGTACGTCTTTTGCATTTCCATAATACACAACCTCTTTGTTGATCTTTCACGAAATCTCTCGCTAAAAGGCGATAATATCGCATTATCGCATTATAGCCTATCTATTATAATACACTTTTAGTGGATTGTCAATTATTCTTGCCCCGTCATATGATATATTATTCCAAAAAAATTAACGGAGAAAGATTGCTATGACAAAAAAAAGACTGCTTTTGTTTCCTTCCCTTCTGCTTGCGGCTGTGTTCGGGGTTCTCCCCCTTTCCGGCTGTAAGCCGAGCGAAGACGGACCAAAAAAGCTGAAAGTAAGCGAAGTCACCCACTCCATTTTCTACGCGCCCATGTATTTGGCAGACGCCCTCGGCTATTTTGAGGCGGAAGGCATCGAAATCGAGCTGACCAACGCAGGCGGCGCAGACAACGTAATGGCGTCCGTCCTTTCGGGGAACGCCGACATCGGCTTTTGCGGCCCTGAGGCGGCGTTGTACGTCTTGGTGGGCGGCTCTACCGACGTGCCCAAAGTATTCGGGCAATTAACGAAGAAGGACGGCTCTTTCCTCGTTTCCAGAACGGCGCAACCGAACTTTGAGTGGACGGATTTGCGAGGCAAGGAAATCCTTGCCGGCAGAAAAGGCGGCGTGCCTGCTATGACCTTTGAATACATCTTGGGGCAGCACGGCATGAAAGACGGCGTGGACGTAAACCTCAATTACGACGTCGCTTTTAACCTCATGACCAGCGCCTTTGAGGCAGGTACTGCCGATTACTGCACGATGTTTGACCCCGTTGCTTACGAATACGAAGCCGCAGGCAAAGGCTACGTCGTCGCTTCCGTAGGCGAGGCCTCCGGCGAAGTCCCCTACACCTGCTATATGGCGAAGGATTCTTGGCTGAAAAAGAACGAAGACATTGCGGAAGGATTTATCCGCGCCATCATCAAAGCCATTAAATACGTCAACGAAACCCCTGCCGCTACCATTGCCCCCTACTTAACCGAATACTTTACGGGAACGTCGGTACAATCGCTTGCCGCATCCGTAGAACGGTATAAGGCAATCGATAGCTGGCGCAAAGAGATGACCATCACCGAAGAAAGCTTTAATAGATTGCAAGACATCATCGAGGAGGCAGGCGAATTGCAAAGAAGAGCCACGCTTTCCGAGCTGGTAGACAACCGCTACGCGCAAAAAGTATACGGAGAAGTCTACGGATAAAATTTATAGATTCGAACCATGAAAGAAGTTTTACGATTTGAAAACGTCTGCAAGCATTACCACAGCAGACAAGGCGAAACGGTCGCCGTGGAGAATATCAACTTTGTAGTAAAGGAAGGCGAGTTCGTTGCCATCATCGGCCCGTCGGGTTGCGGAAAAACCACCCTGCTGTCTTTGGCGGCAGGGTTGATCCAGCCCACCCACGGAAAGGTGAAAAACGACGGCGTATCCTTTGGATATATGCTGCAAAAGGACGAATTGTTCCCTTGGCGAACGATTGAAAAAAACATTTTCTTGCCCCTTGAAATCAAACGCACGCTATCCGATGAAACCAAACGGCGCGCGTTAAACCTCGCAGAAAAGTACGGGCTTGGACAGTTTTTGAAAAGCTATCCAAGTTCCCTTTCGGGCGGCATGCGCCAACGCGCCGCGCTCATTCGTACGCTGTCGGTAAACCCCGACGTGCTTCTTTTAGACGAGCCGTTTTCCGCCCTCGATTACCAGACAAGACTCTCCGTCTGCAACGACGTGTACTCGATTATCCGTAGCGAAAAAAAGACGGCCCTTCTCATCACACACGACATCAGCGAAGCCATCTCCGTTGCCGATACCATCGTCGTACTCTCCGCGCGCCCTGCAAGAGTGATTGCTACCCACGAAATTTCCTTTTCCGAAAACGAGCCCTTAAAGCGTAGGGAAAATAAGGATTTTTCAAAATGGTTTGAACTGTTATGGAGGGAATTGAACGGATGAAACAAGTGAAATTTTCCAAAGAACAGAGCTTGTATTTGAAACGGCTGCAACGGCAAACGATACTTATCAACGTCGTTCGAGTTGCCGTGCTTTTGGTACTGCTCGTCGTATGGGAGCTTTCCGCTACGCTACAATGGGTAAACCCCTTCATTACCAGTTCCCCCTCGCGCATCGCAAAGACCATCGTCGGTTTGTACCAAAGCGGCGACCTCTTTTACCACGTAGGTATCACGTTGCTTGAAACGTTGGTCGGGTTTACGATTTCCGTTGCGCTCGGATACTCCATCGCCCTGATGCTTTGGTGGAGCGAATCACTCCGAAAAATCGCAGAGCCGTACGTCGTCGTGTTAAACGCTCTACCCAAAATCGCCTTAGGTCCTCTGATTATTATCTGGTGCGGCACGGGTAGTAAGGCAATCATTTTCATCACCATTTTAATCGGGCTAATCGTCGCAATTTTGAATATGCTGAACGGGTTTATGGCGACGGACGAGAACAAGATTTTACTGCTGAAGTCCATGGGCGCAAACAAGCTGCAAATCTTGACAAAGCTAGTTATTCCCTCCTCTCTACCCACCTTTATTTCCATGCTGAAAATCGGCGTGGGCATGGCGTGGATCGGCTCGATTATGGGGGAATATATCGTTTCCAAAGCAGGCATCGGGTACTTGATTGTCTACGGCGGTCAGGTCTTCAAGCTCGACCTCGTTATGAGCGCCGTCGTCATTCTCTGTATCCTCGCCGCCGCTATGTATGCGCTGGTGTCCTTATTGGAGCGACTCGTTGTTAAAAACCGATAATACACAGGCAAGGCAATCAAAAACGAAAAGAGAGAACGCCAAAAGCATTCTCTCTTTTTCTTGTATTTATTTTAGGTTACGTCACCTTATTTCAACTTCAGTTTAGCTACCCTCGCAGAATAGCTTGCTCCATACGCAAAGGGCAACGCAGGGAAGGAATTATCCTCCACCTCTATTTTTTGTCCGTTGTCCACCCATTCCGCCTCTAAAATTTCTGCGTGAATGCGTACACGCGTAGCGGCAGCACCGCGCTGTACATTGGGATCCCCACGCATGGGCACGTCGTGAATTAACGCATAGTAGCAATCTTCTCCCTGCAAAACCACCGCATTATCCGCTTTGATTTCGCACGGTTTTGTGGTGTAAATCGCCTCGCCGTACTTGGCAGTCCACTTGCCGATTTCCGCCAAAATGCAAGCATCCATCGTATTCACGGATCCATCGCCACGCAAGCCCGTATTCAACAGGAAATTGCAACCGAATTTTCTGCAATCAATCAGGTTGCCCACCAGCTCCTTCACCGATTTATAGTTGCAATCGTCCTTCGCGTAGCCCCAATGGTCGTTGAGCACCTGACACATCTCGCCCGCACGGTATTTGTCCGAATTATCCACGAAGGCAGGGTTGCCTCGTTCGAAGGTGACGCTGTCGATTTCAGGATGCCCCACCTTGCCAAGCTCCGAAAGCCCCGTATTGTTGATAATCATCGCCTCGGGTTGATACTTGCGTATCGTGGCGTACAGCCTATCCTCCTGCCAATCCGCATTCGGCTTGTTCCACATTCCGTCAAACCAAAAACCACCGATTTTTCCATAATTCTTGCAGAGAATTTCCACACTACTGATAAGATAGTCTATGTAGCGAGGGAAATCCGCCTCGTAGCTCTCCATATACCAATCCAAAAGCGTGTGGTAAAAAAAGGGCAACACTCCACCCTCGTTGCAGGCGTCGACAAATTCACGAATTAAATCCCTCTTCGATGCAGAATGCGGAGCGTCGTAATCGTTTAAGCCGCAGGTATCGTACAGCGAAAAACCGTCGTGATGGCGCGAAGTTATGGTAATGTACTTACACCCCGCCGATTTCGCAACGGCAACAAGCTCCTTCGCCCAATTCTCCTTTACGTAAAAGGTTTTATACAGCTGATGATACTGCGCTTTGTCTGCGGTGAGGTCCAAGTGTAAATGCCACTCACCCTTCCCTATCATACTATAAACCCCAAAATGGACAAATAAGCCAAAGCCCAGTTCTTCAAAATCCGCTATGTACTTTTCCTTCTTCATGCTTCCACCATACCCTTCCAAGCGTTCGCCTGCGCCAAGGCGCGCAAGCATACCTCTATTATAAAGCTAGCCACGAACAATGTCAAGTGTCCGCCAAAAATTTCTACACAAAAAAAGACGCCTTCATTAGAAGCGTCTTTTTTATCGGTGATAGCGTTCGCAAAGCTCTTTCAACCAAGCCGCCTTGCGACGACGAAAGTCCTTTTCGGTATAGCGATACGTCCAGTTTTCCCCTACCGTAGACGGCGCGTTAATGCGCGCCTCTGCCCCCAGCGACAAAACGTCGTGCATGGGAACAATAACGGTGTTTGCAGGGGTGGAAAAGAGCAGCTCGATAACGCTTTGACATTCGTCATCCACACTCTCCACAATATACGGAACGTCGGCGAGCAGGCATTGTTTTTCAAGAGCGTCTTCAAAGACTTTGCGCCCCTCTCCCTCTTTTGAGAGGATAAAGTCGGCAAGCGGCTCATTGTCGTGCGTGCCCGTATACACCACGGAATTTTCCTTGTATTGCGAGGGCAAGTGTTCGTTTTTCTCGTTGCCGTCAAAGGCAAACATGAAAACCTTCATCCCCGGGAAACCCGTCTTTTCCAACATCTCGCGAACGCCGTCGTCGATGGTACCCAAGTCCTCTGCGACGATATTCTTGCGTTTCATCCCAACGAACAAGCGGTGGGACGGGCCTTGCAGCCACTCCCCTTCCCTCGCCGTTTCCGCCGCCGCAGGGATTGCAAAAAAGCGGTCAAAGCCCCTGAAATGGTCGATACGCACAACGTCAAACAAGCGCAGAGCGTAGTCAATACGCTCCTTCCACCAACGATAGTCCGTTGTTTTTAGCTTTTTCCAGTCGTACACGGGGTTTCCCCAAAGCTGACCGTCCTCAGAGAATGCATCGGGGGGAACACCAGCCTTCAAAGAAGGCTCTCCGTCCTCGCCAAGCAAAAAGAGATCCCATCTATATTTCCACGTTTCCAAGCTATCGTACGCAACGTAAATAGGCATATCGCCCATAATCGAAATGCCACGTTCGTTTGCATACGCCTTCAACCGCGACCATTGTTCTAAGAACAAAAATTGCGTAAACTGCCAAAACGCCACTTCCTCGGCGTGCGCCTCAGCAAACGCGCGGACTGCCTCTTCGTCGCAACTTTTGTACGGCTCGTCCCAGTCCGACCAAGCGCGGTCGCCAAAATGCTTTTTCAGCGTTTTAAACACCGCATAGTCGTAATATTTTCCCTCTTTGAGAAAAGCAAGCCACCCCTCGTCTTGGCGATTAAAACGGGCAAACGCCTTTTTGAGAAGGTCTGCCTTTTGGAAATACTGTCTGCCGTAATCGACTCTGCGTTCGTCCTCGCACCAAACGAGGGAATCCACCTCCGACCTTTCCAACAAGCCTGCCTCAATCAAGAGGTCGAAGTCAATAAAGTACTCGTTCAAGGCATCCGAGGCATAGGACTGATAGGGGCTATCGCCATAGGACGTAGGCAACAGCGGCAATACCTGCCACACTTGCATCCCGGCTGATTGCAACCAGTCGACAAAGTCGTATGCGCCCTGCCCCAGCGTACCGATACCGTGCCGCCCCGGAAGGGAGAAAATCGGCATCAATACCCCTGCTTTTCGTTGTTGTTTAAACTGCTTTTTCATCTTCTTTGGTTATCCTAGAGAGCAATAACTCCTCGTGACGACGAAGGCCAAGGATACTCTCCTTTTCTAAAAGAGCTCTTGCCTGCGCTATCAATGCTTGAGCGCGCTCTATTTCGCCACACTTTTGCATATACAACGCCAAGGTGCGTTTCACCGCAACGTCGTCGCTTTTCCAATATTCTTCGCTGTTTTTAGCCGCAGTCTTCAATACCTCGTCGTTGCCGCCTACAAGGCAGAGATACGCCAAGTTTCTTTCTAAAGAAAGAATTTCCCCTTCCAAGAGGTATTCCCCTGCAGAGCGAATGCGCTTTAAGCAATCAAACGCCTTTTCGTATTCCTCTTTTTCCACATAATAGGAGTATCTTGCATCCAAAATCGCCACATACAATGGCTCATCTTCCGCAAGCTGAGGGGCGGAAAAATACCAGCTCTCCTCGATTTCCGAAAAGCTCTTACCTACCTGCAATTCCCCGTGAATGCGCATCACGTTCAGCATCGTTTGTTCGGTTGCCTCGCCCTTTACGATACCTCTTGCCACCAAGGCGTCCGTCTTGCCCGACGGATATTCCACGGGCAGAAGATTTAACAGGAAATGGTACGCCGCGTACGGCAACATCGCGACCGCAATATACGCCGTCGCACCCAAACACCAGCAGACCATGCACGCCGTTAGAAGAACGAGCAAAAACGCGCCCTCAACGGCAAGCCCACCGATTGCATACGCATATGCGCGACTTTGCATATCTTCGCTACCCATCGGCAATACCTGCGTTTCATCGGGCAAAAAGGGGTTTGCAAACCCGAAACGACGCTTGCCATCCTTACGAGCATAGCGGAAGCAAAAGAACTTGCAATAGACCGTCTGCAGGGAATTTGCGGTGGCAAAAATCACGTGCCCCAGCTCGTGAAAAGCCGGCGCAAGGAGAAACGCCACAGCCGCCCCAACGACGGATTGTATGAGGTAGTTAACGTCAGACCAAGCAAACGCCGCCACCACGCCCAGCCCTGCGAGCATACAAACGAGCAGCAGCCAAGCAACTATTTTCGCAAAAATACCTTTCATCTTGATTATAATAAGCCCTTTTTAATGGCAAATCCCTCCAAGTTATCCGCATCGCTGACGATGACTTCTTTAAGCCCTAAGCCTTCCAGCAAAGTCTTCAGCCACACCGCTCCGCCAAGCAATACTTCCGCGCGCTTTTGCGGCACGCAGGTTTCCACCGCCACCCGTTCGGGGGACGTGCTAGCCAAATATTCCGTCGCCTCAATCAGCGCGTCCATCGTCAAGGCATAGCCCGTGACCGCCGCGGAATCGTATTCCTTCAGACGAAGAGCGATAGAGGCAAGCGACGTTGCCGTACCGCCAATGGCGTGCAGGGCCGTGCAAGGCACGCCCGAAAAGGCGTTTACAGCAGAGCCACAATATTCCTCCACACGCTCGATTTCCCTACCGCAGAGATCGTGCAGACGAACTACGCCCACGTCAACGCTCTTTTTATATAAAATTTCACCCGATTTTTGCACGATGATTTCCGTGCTTGCGCCACCGATGTCGATGATGCCGCCGTCCGCGCCTCTCAGCGCGCCCAAAACGCCGATTTCTGCCTCTTCTTCACCCGAAATCACCTCGACCTCTAACCCGCAAAGGGAACGAACCGCCGACAGAAATGCTTGTCCGTTCTTGGCAGAGCGCACCGCCGCCGTCGCAAAGGCAAGGACGATTTCCGCGCCGTCCGACTTCGCGCGGGCGTAGAAGTCCGCCACCGCAACTGCCGAACGCTCGATTGCCGCAGGCTGTAATTCGCCTGAGAGCGCAAGCCCCTCACCAAGACGGGTATTCTCCAAGGTCTTATATAAAATTTTTCCGTCCGCCACAAACATGAGGCGGACGGAATTCGAGCCGACGTCAATTACGGCAATTTTCTTCATAATAATTTCCCTTTTCAATTATTCTTCATCTACGATGATGCCATATTTTAAGGCGAGGTCGTATTTCCAGAAGGGGTCGCCTAAGTCTTCCAAGTCCTCCTGCAGCTGTTCTTGCTTTTCAGCAAGCGCCGCCGCCTCTGCCTTGGCATCCCTATAACGGCGATCCAAGACCCCGAAGGTTATCCACTGGTAAATCAAAACGCTAAAGAGAACGACCAAAAGCAGGGTTGCCGCTACGACAATCCCCGTTACCATTCTCGACATTTTTTCTTGCGTCATATACGTTTCTCCTCTTTCTTGCGAAAGTTTTTCCTTTTTTTAAGGCAGTTTACCAGTTTTCTAATGCTATTATAGCATATCTTTTTGAAAAATGCAACTGCTTTGTGTAAAGTTTTTAAGTATAATAAGAGCCCTAAGGCAAATCCTAAGTAATAATATTCCCGAAAAGACGGCAATCCCAGCCGACTCGCCACGAAAATACACAACAGCGCAAACACCACGAAAAAGACGACGTCTGCAATAAAGCGGAAGGCAACGCGACATTTTTTCGGTTTTGGCAACGCTATCACAGATACTGCCTCATACACAAATCCACCTGCAAGCCCCAGCGAAACGCAGAGAAAAAAGATGGGAAGTTGACCTGCGCCGTCCATCAGCGAAACAGCCTTGCCGCAAAGCTTTTGCCACCGTAGGAGGCCCCTACGATATTGCCGACAGCGGTAAATACACCACTATCCTTGGAAAAGCCGCTGATTTTTAAGCCGTTACCTGCGACGTACAGCTTGCCGCCACCACGGAGTCCAAGCGTGATTTTCGTTTCCGAAAATGAGAGCACGCTCTCTACGCCCGTAATCGAAACGTCCTTCTTTTGTGTGATCGTAATTTGATGAACTTCGTTTTGCATACTCTATCGTATGCGAATGACGGATTGATTATTCGCCTTTTTCCTCGGTAGAGCGAGGCGCAACGATACCGTGCCGAGCCCCACCTTGCTTATATTCCACCAAGGTATCCAGTTGCACGTTGTGTATGCTTTGGAAGATGTTGCTCTCCACGTTCGGGTTTTCCTTTTTGAGGTCTGCAATCAGTTCCTTGACGCGCTTTCTTGCGGAGAAATTCGGGGCGGCTTGTTGTTCAACGCTCTCCGTGAACTTGCACGCGCAGGCGATGAACCGCAATCCGTTGTATTCTTTCCAACGCAGAATATCCTGCTCTAACACGCAATACAAGGGGCGAATCAGCTCCATTCCCTCAAAGTTCGTGCTTTTCAGCTTTGGCAACATCCCCTGTATTTGACCGCCGTACAACATCCCCATGAGCGTCGTTTCGATGACGTCGCTCTTGTGATGCCCCAAAGCAATTTTGTTGCAACCGAGCTCCTTCGCCTTGGCGTAGAGGTGTCCTCGGCGCATCCGAGCGCAAAGGTAGCAAGGCGAATCCCCTGCCGCCGTTTCTGCCGCGGCGAAAACGTCGCTGTCGAAAACGGTGATGGGAATCTGCAAAAGCCGTGCGTTCTCCTCAATCTGACGACGATTTTCAGGGGCGTAGCCGGGGTCCATAACGAGGTACACCAGCTCAAACGGAACGTCGCTATGGCGAGAAAGCTGTTGCATGAGTTTAGCAAGCAACATACTGTCCTTACCGCCCGAAATGCAGACAGCGATTTTATCCCCTGCCTCAATGAGATTGTATTTTTTTACAGCCAATACGAACGGCGACCAAATCGTCTTGCGATAGGTCGTGATAATCGAACGTTCGACTTCTTGATGTTTTTCCAGCTGTTTTGCCATGAGCCACCTGCTTTTATTCTATCGCCTAATAGTATAGCAGATTTTGCCCGCCCCGTCAACTAATTATCGGACGATAAGCAAGCGTTTCTTCGCACGCGTGATTGCCGTGTACAACCAGCGAAACCGATCTTCACCAAACAGCCAACTCTCGTCAAACACCACCACGGAATCGAATTCCGAGCCCTGCGCCTTATGACAGGTAATTGCATAAGCAAACTCGAAACGATTGATCGTTTCCTCTTGAATGACCTTCAATTTTCTAAGTAAAGTGCGGTTGTATTCGTGGACGATCGTCCCATCCGCAAGCGTTGCCGCTCGATCTCCGTACATATGCGCATATTCCCCCGTCAGGAAAACACCGCCGTCGGCAATCACCTCGATTTCCTCCCCAATAGTATCCGCCTGAAAGGCGATGGAAAGCAGATAATCGCACCCCTCTTGCACGGCGTGCACACGACCGATGATGCCGTTGACGAGGTGAAAACGCTCCTCGCTGTCCAAGGGCTGTTCCCAGTTGTTCAGCGTGCAAATCAGCTTTTCATCCACCTGCGGATACAATACGTCCTCGGCAATCCCTAAGTACCCTCGATATTCCGCATTGAGGGCGTTTCTCGTCTTGTTCCTGCCACAGATAATCTGGTCGGCGCGGAGCATACACCGCTTTCGTTCCAACCCCTGAAACCGTCCGCGAGGTATCACGCTGACGTTTTCGCCGTAATGCCCGTAAGGGATATTCTTCCCCTGCCGAGCCATCGTCGCCACCTGAATAATCGGGTCGCCCGCCGCCTGCCGCACGATCTCCGTCAAGACGAAGTTCGGGTTTTCCATCAGCCGACAATCGCCGTTGACGGGAGGCAACTGCGCGTGGTCGCCACAGAACAGGCACTTGACGCCAAAGCTGAGCAAATCACGCAACATCTCTTCCCCTACCATCGACGCCTCGTCAATGATGATTAGACGGATTTTCTCGTCAATGCTTTCACGCTTGGAAAAGGAGAGCCTGCGTTCGGTGGTAATCACTTCGCCGTCCTCGTTGACGTCAAATTCGTCCTCGTTGCGGATATAGATTAAGCCGTGCACCGTACCAGCCACCGTACCACCCTGCGCCAAGACGGTGGCCGCCTTCCCCGTAGGGGATACGAACGCCGCCTCTACGCCTGCCTCTAATCCGAGCACCTCTTTGACCACGTGGTTGATGAGGAAGGTTTTGCCCGTACCTGCGTACCCTGCCAAAACAAAGTACAAATCCTCGGTATGCAAAAACCATTCGGCGATTAAATTTTCCGCGCGCTGTTGGTCGGCGGTCAGCTGTACATTTTTCATCGTGCCACTATTATAACACACACTTTTTGAAAAAGCAAGCATTTTACGAACATTTGTTTGTTTTATTTTTTACCCTGAGTAAACTCTACGAAGAAGGCTCTGCCGGAAAGGGTTTCCGCGAGGGTGATACTCCCCTTTTCGTACGACATACGCACTCTTTTTTCACCCTTGCCGTCGGGTACGGTTAGAAAGAACGCTTGCGATTTTTCATCGTATTCGTAAGGGAACTCCATCGTTTGCTCCACCCCGAACAGCGACCGCCAAACAAGGCTGAGCGTGCCGTCGCTACGCACTTCCAAACGGGCGTTTACCGTATCGGCGTAATCCTTACTGCCGATGCGCAGGGTTTCGCATTGATAATAGCCGACGTAGGGAGTGGAAATTTCCTTCAGCGTTCCCAACCGCAAAACGCTGGGGACAGAGAAAATCGTGCACAAAGATACGAGCGCAGTCGCGCAATACAGTCGAATTCTTTTCATACCCACAGTCTGCGCCGTTTTCTCGTTTCTTATAACCAAAGCAATAGAATAAAATCCGTAAGCATCGCTACCAAAAGCAATACCGTCGATACGGCGAGCGTTTTCGTGGGCGCAGAATCGGCTAAGCGCATTATCCAAGTGTACGGATAGCGCATCCCTATCGTCAACAAAAAGCCCCAACAGATGGACACCGCAGGACAGATAACCCCCTTAAAATTATACGGCTCGCTTGCGTACGACCATAGGTCGTAACCTAAACGTCGGAAGAGTAGACCGATGAAAAGTTCCGTCGCCGTCGCCAGCAACACGGACAGCAGGAAATACCCTGCGTACCGCACCGCCCTTGCAACCCCGTCCGTCCAACCGTACCGATGCGCAAGGCAAGCGATGCCTTTAACGAGATTCCCCTCTTTGGGCGTACCCAGCAACAAGCCTACGACGCACGCCACTCCACCGTAAATCGGACAAAACGGCAACCGCAAAAAGCCCCTATCCGAAAAGACACCGCGCGTCACCACCCCGAGCATCGTTTCGTACACCCAACCGCCGTAGGACACGGCAAGAAAGACAAACGACGTAGCAAGAATGCTACGCCGTATTTTGGTTGTCGTCTGTTTCTGCGTATTCATCTACCGCAGTATTTGTAAAATGGGTGTGTTTTATGCAGGTTATTTGCAAGCCTCTGCTACGATTTTGCCCATCTGCTCAAAGCTCGCCTCCATCTCTGCCGCAAGACGGATTTGCGTGCGGCATCTGACGAGATTATGCCCCTCGTACTTGGTCGCAAAGTAGGTATCGCCCGACAGATAATCAGTCAAGAAACGCATACCGCATTCAATCGTCATCAAGTATGCGCCATAGGGCAACAGCTCTTTTTCTTTTTCGGTGATACTTTCCTTCACCGCCCCACAATAACCCTTTGCGTACGCCGCAAAGAGGTCGATGTCAAAGTGAACCTTGGACAAGTCCTTTTCATCCTCTGCCGCCGTCGATGCGCCAAAGCGAATGGAGTCGCCAAAGTCGTACAGCATCGAACCGGGCATAATCGTATCCAAGTCAATAACCGCGCGCGCCTCGTTCGTTTCCGCATCCATGAGGATGTTGTTGAGCTTGGTATCGTTGTGGGTAACACGCAACGGCAACGAGCCGTCCTTCAAACCTTCCATCGCCTTGCCGTAGGTGTCTTCGTGGCTTAAAATAAAGTCGATTTCCTCCCTGCAATCCTTCGCTCTGTCGAAAGCATCCGCCGCAAGCGCCGCCTTGAAGTTTTCAAAACGGTTGGGGGTGTCGTGGAAACGAGCAATCGTTTCCGTCAGCTTGGATGCGTCAAATTCCGCAAGGTAGTTTTGGAACTCGCCAAACGCCTTACCGGAGTTTTCAAACACCTTCGCATCCGTCACCTTTTGATAGGTGATGGTATTTTCAATGAACGCGTACATACGATAACATTCTTCGCCGTAGACGAAGTTTTCCCCCGATTTCGTAGGGATGACTTCCAAAGTTTCAATACCGCGAGCGCGCAAATGCTCGGTAACGCCGCAAATGTTGCGCATTAGACTGATCGGGTCAGGGAATACCTTCGTATTCATCTTCTGCAGTATGTAGCGTTTTTTATCCGTTTCGACAAGTAGCGTCAGGTTGATGTGCCCTTCGCCGTAGGGAGAAATTGCCAAAACCTCGCCCTCTAAACAAAATTGTTCTGCCGCCGCGAGATATTGTTTGGTGCATTCCGTCATCTTTCCACCTCGAACTTTGTATTTGAGTGCTTTTATTATAACACACAAGTCCTGTCTTGGAAAGAGTTTTTTATAAAATTTTATTATAATTTCTTTCGCAATTTTTTAAAAATCGTACGCACTACGGTGATTTTTCCGCATTCTCTCTACCTTTTGGCTGTTGAAAATGACTCCGCTGATAAAACAGATGGTCATAACGTACAGCCAGAGCAAAAAGACGATCACCGCGCTGAGCGCGCCATACAACCTATCAAGATTGCCAAGGCGCAAATAGACGGTAAATCCGAGCAACGATACCGCCCATGCCGCCACCGTCAACAGCGACCCCAACCAAAAGCATTTCGCAGGCGCAGGATAGGGGCAAATATATAGGTTCAAAAAGAAAACGAGCAAAAACGCCAAGATAAGCAACAATAGATATCGAACGGGCATTTCCCAGCCCTCGCCAACCAAGTTGCTTAAGAAAAAGGAAACTGAGGTAAATCCCATCAGCGTTAACGCAATCAAAGACATCATCAAAAACAGGAGCGCCAACGCCCCCAACCTCGTCTGCAGACCGCCGCTAAGAGAGGAAGTCCCATAGATAATTTCCCCACTCTTTCGCATTTGGTAAAAGAGGGTGGTCGCCGAATACAAACTGGTAATCAGCAGGAATACGGACGCCCCCGAAGTGGCGTTCTGCGCTTCCCTGCGGATATATTCGAAAATTTCGGAAAACTGCTCCATGCCGGGCAGAGCAAACGCCGTCGTTTCCACCTGCAATTTTCCTAGCAATAAGGTCGCCCAAAAGAGCATGGGAACGAGCGACATCAACAAAAAGAACACCAGCGTCCCTGCAAGCGTGGTGTATTTCTTTTCGCTGAGCTGTCGATACTGCCCAGAAATATATTGCCAAATTCTCTTCCAAATGCCCATACACATACGAGTATGCGCCGTTTGCTCGACAATTAAACAACGGGTGGCGAAAAAAATCGCCACCCGTTTCCCCGACGAATGCGTGATTCGCCGACCGACTTTTCTTTAGTCGTTTAAGCCGTATTGTCTTGCGTAATAATCCTCAAAGTAGTTAGCAATCGCCGCCGAGCCACCGCATCCGCCGAAACCGCAGCCGTTCGAGCAACCACCGTTAGAGGCGTTGTTCGTCTGCGTGCCGAAGCAACCGCCCGAATTCCCCCAAGTGGTGGGATAAAAATAGATGGACGAGGTAGGCACAACCGCCGTTCCGCTGATAGGGAAGCTGATATAGCGGCTACCGCAGCCGTGATGAGAGCCGCAACCACCACAGCGACTCTGCGCGCAACCGTAGCTCATACGAGCGCATCCCATACGCGCGCTACCGTTATTACAGCCCGTCGTATTCGCCGCAACACCGCTATTCATCCAACCTTGACAACAAGTACACATAATGCAGTTCCTCCTTAGTACCGACTTAACTTCGTTAAGCGGTTTTGGGTTTCCCCATACTGTATAATATGTACTTTTGAGCACAAAGGGTGCAAAAAAAGAAGGCATCGCGCCTTCTTTTTTACTTACTTATTCCCATTCGATGGTTGCAGGAGCTTTCGGGCTGAGGTCGTAGAGAACACGACACACGCCGGGAACTTCCGCCAAAATACGGTCGGTGATTTTCTTCAACACCGCCCAGTCGATTTCAGGTACGGTTGCCGTCATCGCATCCACCGTGTTTACCGCGCGGATGATTACCGGCCAGTCAAACACACGCGCATTGTTTCTTACGCCCGTCGAACGGAAGTCAGGCACTACCGTAAAGAACTGCCATACCTTCGTCGTCAAGCCTGCCTTATCAAATTCCTCACGCAGGATTGCATCCGATTCACGCAAAGCGTGCAATCTGTCGCGCGTGATTGCGCCCGTGCAACGAACACCCAAGCCGGGACCGGGGAACGGTTGTCTGTCTACCATTTCTGCAGGCAAGCCAAGCGCTCTACCTACGACGCGGACTTCGTCTTTGTAGAGGTGCTGTACCGGCTCTACCAAGCCCTCGAAATGAATATCGTCAGGCAAACCGCCTACGTTGTGGTGGGATTTTACCCCAACGCTTTCGATAATGTCGGGATAAATCGTACCCTGAGCAAGGTAAATTTTTCCTTCCAGCTTTCTTGCCTCTTCCTCGAATACGCGGATAAATTCGCCACCGATAATCTTACGCTTTGCCTCGGGGTCAGCAACGCCAGCCAGCTTGTCCAAGAAGCGGTCGGTTGCATCAATGTAGATAAGGTTTGCATCCAAGCCGTTTTGGAAGATTTCGATGACCTGCTCGCTCTCCCCCTTTCTCATCAAGCCGTGGTTTACGTGCACGCAAACGAGCTGTTTGCCAAGCGCCTTTATGAGGAGCGCCGCCACAACCGAGCTATCTACACCACCCGACAGCGCCAACAATACTTTGCCGTCGCCTACCTGCGCGCGCACCTTTTCTACCCATTCGTCGATGAATTTTTCCGCCAGCGCAATCGTGGTGATTCTTTCCATTTCCGGTCTTTTGGTATAAACGATTTCCATATTTTTCTCCTTCTTACAATGTTAAATGAACGCAACCGACACTCGGCATTTAACCGAGTGTCGCGCATAATTAGTGTTGGGAATAGTTGGGCGCTTCCTTGCTGATAGAGATATCGTGAGGATGACTCTCGATCAAGCTGGCGTTCGTGATACGAACGAATTCCGAGCCGGTTCTAAGCTCCTCGATCGTATGCTTACCGCAATAGCCCATACCAGAGCGCAAACCGCCCTTCATTTGATAGATGATGTCTGCAACCGAACCACGGTAAGGCACTCTGCCTTCCACGCCCTCGGGAACGAACTTTCTCGTGCCCTCTTGGAAATAACGGTCGCTGCTGCCTGCCGCCATCGCGCCAAGCGAACCCATACCTCTGTAAACCTTGTAGCTTCTACCTTGGTAGAGCTCTACTTCGCCCGGGCTTTCCAGCGTACCTGCCAAAAGCGAGCCGACCATAACCGCGCTGCCGCCTGCCGCCAAAGCCTTGACGATGTCGCCGCTGTACTTGATACCGCCGTCTGCGATGATGCGCTTGCCGTACTTATCCGCCTCTTCCGCACAGTCCATAATCGCCGTCAACTGCGGAACGCCAATACCTGCAACCACACGCGTGGTGCAGATAGAACCGGGGCCGATACCTACTTTGACGATGTCTGCGCCCGATTTAATGAGCGCTTCCGTCGCCGCCGCCGTCGCTACGTTGCCCGCAATAATCGTGAGGTTGGGGAACTTCGCGCGGATTTCCTCTACTTTCTTCAAAACACCTGCCGAATGTCCGTGCGCCGTGTCGATAGCGATTGCGTCTACGCGCGCCTCTACGAGAGCCGCTACTCTATCCACCGCGTTCGCCGCCGTCGATACCGCCGCGCCCACCAACAATCTGCCGTTATCGTCTCTTGCAGAGTTGGGGTACTGAATGGATTTTTCAATATCCTTAATCGTAATAAGCCCTTTCAAGTAGCCCTTTTCGTCTACGATAGGCAATTTTTCAATTCTATGCTTGCCGAGAATCCCCTTAGCCTCTTCCAAAGAAGTTCCTACGGGCGCAACCACCAAACGATCCTTCGTCATAACGTTGGAAATGGGTTGGTCGAAGTTGTTTTCAAAGCGCAAATCACGGTTGGTCAAAATACCAACGAGCTTTCCACACTCGGTGATGGGCACACCGCTGATACGGTATTTTTCCATCAACTGCACCGCCTCGCGAACGGTGTTATTAGGCGCAAGGAAGAAGGGATCGGTAATAACCCCGTGTTCACTACGCTTTACCTTGTCGACCTGCAGAGCCTGCTCCTCAATCGACATATTCTTATGGATGATACCCATACCGCCTTCACGCGCCATGGCAATCGCCATACGGCTCTCCGTTACGGTATCCATCGCCGCACTAATTAGCGGGAGATTCAGTTGAAGCTTTTCCGAAAGCTTTACCTTTAAATCGACCTCGTGAGGTAATACGTCCGATGCCTGCGGAATCAAAAGCACGTCGTCAAACGTCAAGCCTTCCTTCACAATCTTGCTGCCCATAAGCCTTTCTCCTTTCAAAAACTTTTTATTTTCTCATCTCCGCCGTAGCGATTTTCCCCATATTTTATGCTTGCAAGCCCTGTCAGCTTACGCCGTCCATTTTTGAAGGGTTTCTAACACCTGTTCAAAGTACGCGCGCTGTTCTATATCGTAGCCGTCGAACACGCCGTCCGATTGCAATTTATTCATCTGCTGTAAGGCGTACGAAAGGGTCGTCTGTCCTGCCTGACCGTCCAAACGAGCCGCCGCAACGACCGCAACCAACGGATTACCTTCCTCGAACTTGCCGTCCATCAGCCGTACGGCGCAATCGATTGCTTCCGTCGTCTTTCCAAGCTCGTACTTTACAAGGCAGATCTGACGATAGTAATAGGCGCGATACCCAGTCGGCTTACCAGCCGCCTCGTTCGCGGCATCCAACTCAGCGCAGGCCGCCTCAAAGCCGTCGTCGGCAATCAGCTTTTCCAAACACTCCTCTGCCTCATCGTACAGCTTTGCCGCCAAAGCGGTATCCGCACCGTGTTTGATGTATTCCACCGTGCCAAAGCGTTCGTAGGACGTGAGCGCAAAGTCAACGCTCGCCTTATCCATACCCATCGAATAGGTGACGTCCATCATCGTCTGCGGGAACGCCAAGCACACCACGCCAAGCGATATGCCCATCAAAAGCAACGCCGCCGCAAAGGTCTGTAAAAATGCTTTTAAAATGATTTTATCCAGACGCATGATTTCCCCTCCTATTCGTATTTGCATTATTTTAACACATTTTTTGCGAAAAATCAAGTGTATGACAAAAAAAAGAACGTATCTTTTGCGGTTTTTTTTAATATAATCTACTATGAATACTTTGTATAACCGTACGCGCAACGTAAAGCGCACTCTTCTTCTCGTTGTTCTCTGCCTTCTGTCGTGGGCTGTTATTCTGCCCCTAACAGCCTGCAATCGAAAGCCCAACCTCACCGCTCTGGTGTCCGAATACCGAAACAACTTGTTTTTGTACGAGGACGAAACCCTCTTCGTCAAAGCTCATAACCTCGAAAGGGAATACCCCTACGTCGCCGACGGATACAAGAGCGAAATGAACCACCGCGTGGAGGTGTTCGTCAACCCTACCAAAGAGGTGAAGCGTTGCGAAGTCTACTTTTTTGCAAACGGCGTTCAGCACGGCGGCGAAGCCTCCTACGACGGAGTGAAACGACAGTTTTATTTCTCCTGCGCGGCGGACGTTGCAGATGCGCCGTCCCTGCAGGTACGCATCCTGTTGGACGAATCGGAAAAGGAACTCACCTTGCACAGCGTGAAAACAGCCGATTTACTGCCCTTGCCAGAGCTTTTGAATACACTCTTTTCTCAAGAAAAGGAATTACGAAAAAAGCTCACCGTCAGCGGTGAGCTTGCCTGCGAATTGTACGTTCGTATCCTCTACGAGGATGCCCCCTATTTTTACGTGGGTGTCGTTGACCGAAACGGAACGATTCACGCATTTTTGCTCCACGGAAAAACGGGTGAAATTTTAGCAAAGCGAACGACTTAAAAAGCGTCCTTGGAAATTTTGCTCCAACGCTTTGCAATAAACCTCAGTTTCCACGAAAGAGGAATCAACTTCGTGCCGTGATACATCACCCGATTCCAAAACCCGGGGATGCAGGTACGCTTGTTTTTGCGGACGGCTTTCAACGATTTTTCCGCAACGAACTGCGGAGATTTTGCCGCCATTTTTCCCCAGAGCCCTTGCCCCTCAATTTGGGCGCAAATATCCTGCCTTGTAGGCATCGCCCCGGGCAACACCGCCGTCACCTTCACTCCGTCCTTTTTTACCTCTTCACGCAAGGCAACCGAGAAGGACCACAGCGCCCTCTTCGTTGCGCTGTACACGGCAAAGTACGGCATAGGATAGATACCCGATACGCTGGAAATATTGACGATTTCCAGCGTTTTTGCCTTGTAGGCAAGCGCCAGACGGCAAAGGGACATCGCTCCCTCTAAATTCACCCTACATTGAAACGCCAGCTTTTCCTGCGTATACTCGGCAAACGACTTTTGGATATCCGCGCCCGCCGCATTAATCAAACGGCAAACGCGAATCTCATTCTCTTTCAAATATTCCTCAAAGGCAAGAATCTGCGCCGTATCCGTTAAATCCACGGCGTAGACGAGCGCCGTCAGAGCGTAGCGTTCGCAAAGCCTTTCTCGCAACGCCGACAAACGGTCGATATCCCGTCCCAGCAACAATAAATTCTCCCCTTGCGTAGCAAGCGCATCGACAAACGCGCCGCCCAAGCCGCCGCACGCGCCCGTAATCACCGTATATTCCATATTAACTCCAAAGTTTGTCGGGATTAAATCCGTAGAACTGTACGACTTCCACTTGGTCGGACAGGAAGAGGTCCTGCGGCTTGACGACCGCGCCGCCGTTGCCGTCTAAATCCAACCCAGCGAATTTTTTATACGAATACCAAACGAGGTGCGCGCATTGCGTCCCCTTCAACTGCTCGGTATATTTCGGTGTGAGCACCCCTACCACCATGGAATAGGGAATGCCTAAAAGCTCCTCTTTGGCTCGCCTTGCCACCTCTGCCCTTACTTCCTTTGAACATTTGGGGCGCAAGACGATGATATTTGCAAGCTTACCCATAGAGGCTGACAGGTTGGAAATCTCGCTCACCGTCCCCGGCGCAAACGATTCCAGCATCAGCATACGATCGCCGTCCACCACCAACGCTCCGTGTCCGTAGCGAAAGCCGGATACGTACGTCGTCGCAGAAATCACGATGTCGCCGTCCTCCAAATTTGCAAACGTGAGCATCTGTTTCATATATTCAATATACGTGAACACGGTATAGTGGTCAATCTCCAAAACGGGCGGTGTGAAAAACACGTCCTGTATCAGATGAATACGCCCTACGTTCCCCTCTTCTCGCAAGCCGTCTATCCCGATTTTCGTCAAGCCCGTCTGACGGCGAAGAAACTCGTAGTCCTCCTCGGTAAGCGTTTCCTTTTCTAAAATAGGCTGCAAATTTTCCTTGGCGTAATTCGGCGTCCAATGTTCCCAAGTCTTCATCGTGACGATTGCGCCAAGCTGAAGACCGCCCAGCACCACGCTGACAAACAGCACGAGCGCCAAAATCCACGTCAGCCATATACGGCGAACCGATTTTTTATCCCTACGCCTTTCCATAATCTCTTTCTCCAAAAATCGTCGAACCAACCCGAATCATATTACTTCCATGTTCGATACACAAGCGATAATCACCGCTCATTCCCATGGATAAATACTCTATTTCGCCGTCCTGAGAACGGGCTTGTTCGTAAATTTTACGCATTGTATCCGCAAGGGCGGCAAGCAATCCCTCGTCCTCGCTGTGGGGCAACATCGCCATAAACCCTTTAACTCGTATACCCGGCATGCTTTTTATCACTTGATACGCCTCGTGCGCCTTTTCAATCGGGAATCCTCCCTTCGTCGCCTCGTCACCGGCATTGATTTGCACCAAGACGTTGGAAACGACACCGCGAAGCACGGACAAGCGAGAAATCTCCGCCGCAAGCTCGTAACGGTCGCAAGAATGAAAGAGGTCAATTTTACCCACGAGGTATTTTACCTTATTCGTCTGCAGATGCCCGATGAAATGCTGAGGACAAGCAAGCAGCTCTTCCGTCTTATCCCGAAACTCCTGCACGCGGTTTTCCGCAACGGCGTCTACCCCTGCCGAAATTGCGGCGTTGATTGCCTCCGACGTCTGCATTTTCGTCGCCGCCACCAGATAGACGGGCTCGTCGTAGGCGTTGCCGTTTGCCAGCACGGATTTTATCCTTATTACGTTGTCGATAATCGCTTGCTTTTCCATATCCTATATTTTACCATCACCGCCCCGTTTTGTCAATGCTATACAACCTCTAAAAAAAGTTTATTTTTTTGTGAAAAATCTTGCGTTTTCCTCTTGCTTTTTCTAAATAAGGGTGCTATAATGTAAATAATTGATAATTTTGATAGGAATAATCAAAAATATAAATAATCGGGAACGCGTAAGAAATGAACAGCGAAGAATTAAAAACATTTATTTTCCTTTCCAAGGTAAAGAACTTCACGCTGGCGGCAGAACAGTTGTCCGTGGCGCAGTCCACGGTCACCAACCGTATCAGCGAACTGGAAAAAGAAGTCGGCAAAAAACTCTTTCATAGACGCTCTAAAACCGTTTCTTTGACGGATGAGGGTGAAATTTTCCTCTCCTTTGCGGAAAGAATTTTGGAGCTTGAAAACTCCTCTATCGAAGAGATGAACGCCGTTTCCTCGAATCGAAAGAAATTCTCCATCGGTGCAATCAACGCCACCTACGAGGTATACGTAAAGCCGCTGATTGACCGCTGTATGCACGACAACGAAGAAACCTCTATCAAAGTGATGCTCGGACATTCGCTGGATATGATTCAAGCGTTGCAGGACCATATTTTGGATATGGTATTCTCTGCCGTTCCCTTAAAGCGTAGCGGCTATAACTGCGACGTCTTTGACGTTGACCGTGTTGCACTCGTGTGCGCCAAGGGGAAAAACGCTTTCCCGAATGGGATTACCAAGGACCAGCTCTCCCGTATCCCCTATCTTATGTGCGACCTCACACTGTCCGAGGCAGGCGTATACATTCGCTCGCTGTTCCCGAAGAACCATGTGTTCCACTTGGAAGTGGACAACACCTCCAAGTTATTCCCTTACATCGAGCAGGGTTTAGGCTACGCCTTCCTGCCCTATAAATTGGTAGAACCGCAAATCAAGGCAGGAATCTTTGAAGAAGTTTCCTTAAAGGATTTCGCCTCCCCCAACATCACCACCTATCTGATCTATCGTCAGAACTACGACGTAAGCGCGTTCGTGAAACCGTAAAAACTATGAATACGAAAAGCCGACCCTTTAGGATCGGCTTTTTTTGTTAACTGCACAATTTATTTTTGCGTTTCAAAGGTATATCCATCTTGGGTAAGACAAAGGGTGATATATCCGTTTTCATCCGTTCGATATACGGCTACGCCGTATTCTTGCAATACCGTCAGGCATTCCTCGCTGGGACTATCGTTTTTACCGCCACGACAGGGGAATACAGCCACCCGACATTCAAGCGCCTCTAAAAACTCGCGCAAGTCGTCCTCGTCTATATCCGTGCGCAACTGCACGACGTCAAAGCGTTCGACGGTGACGCCCCACTTTTCCAAAAGACCGAGCTGTTTTTCCGTTTCAAGCGCGCGCAGAGTATCCCTTCCGTATCTGCCGCCAAGCAAAACCTCCGTATCGCCATAGGAAAGCGTAAGCACCAAATCCTCCGACGACTGTGTGTCCGCAAGCGGATACAATATCCGCAGGGAATACTCATCGGTTTCCATCAGCGCGCCAAAGCTTGCCGTATGTTTCGGGATTTCCTTGCGGTCCAAGTCGGCGAGAAACGCCTCGTAGGTTGCGTTCGTCCCCTCTTCTTCTAAAAGGTACGCCGCTTCCACCGTATAATAGCGCACGACTTCACGCAATACCCCCACGCCACGCGCGGTAATATCAGGAACGACCAAGGCGTCAATCCGTTCTATCTCTAAGGCGTTTAAAAAGCGCAACACCTGCTTTTTCGCCTCTCCATCGTCCGCGCCGCCACCGACGAGCACCGTCTTTCCGTCCGGCAACTCCACCAGCGTGCAAACGCCGTTTTCCGCATCCAGATAATGCACCCTCAGCTCGCCGTCTGCGCGAGCGGAAACCTTCGGCAACCCGACGCGATATCTCCAGCTTTCCATAGGAACGAACGCAGAAAACACGCAAAGCCCTGCCAATAAAGCACAGAGAACCAGCAGGACGATGCGAAATATATTTTGTTTCAGCTTTTCCTTCGAAAGCTTTTCCGACCGATAACTCATCTTTGGTGATTTTTTCTGCTCCGTTCGTTATTTTTCGTTGCGGATACGATGGCAGATGCCTTGCATCTTCTTTTCCACCTCGTGCATTTCGTCTGCGCAGGTTTTCAGCTCCGCACGATAGCTGTCCAAAAGGTCGGCGTTTACCTTGTAGGAAACCTCGTGTTCGAGGCTAGCCCACATATTCATCGAAATTGTCCTAAGCTGAATCTCCACAGGCACACGGCGTGTTTCCTTGGAGAGGGAAACAGGGATTTCTGCAATCAAATGTAGACTGCGATAGCCGTTGGGCTTGGGATTTTCTATGTAGTCCTTTTTCTGCAAAAGCACCACACCTTCTTGCCGCAGGAATACGTCCGCAATATCGTACACGTCCTCTACGTAACTGCAGATAACGCGCACGCCTGCAATATCCTTTAATTCCGTAAGGTTTTCCGCTACCTGCGCAAAGCCCCTGCGAAACAGCTTTTCGTACGCGCTTTCCACCGATTTTAAGCGGCTCTCGATATGGTGTATCGGGTCGTGACCACGGAGCATGGAAAACTCGTCGTCCAGCACCTCGAATTTGGCGCAGACCGTTTTCATCGCCCCCGAATACCAAGGCTTTTGCCGTTGATATTCCAGCAAAAATCTCTCCGCTTCTTCCAGCGCAAGATCGTCAAAGATTCGTTTTTTAGGCTCTATCATCATACACCTCGGTCGATGGATTTTCCGCCGCATTCCTCTTTAAGCCGTTCAAGAAATACAGCGTGAACGGAATGGCGAACAGGAAGGACAACAGGTCGGACACAGATTGCATACATTCAATCCCCGTGATATCAAACAACGGCGGAAGAATGAAAATTAACGGAATATAGAACAAGCCCTGACGAGATACAGACAAAGCGGCAGCCGCCAATTTATTGCCCACCACTTGATAGGTCAGCCCTGCCATAAAGTTGACGGGCAGTAAGGGCATGGAAAGGCATTGGAAACGCAGGGCGGCCGTACCGATTTCACGGGCGGTTTCCGATTTCAAAAAGGTCTGCATCAGCCACGGCGCAATGATTGCGCAAACGGCGGCAAAGCCCACCATAATCCCCGTCGAAAACGCCAGCGTGAACAAGTATGCCTGACGCACTCGGTCGTATTTTCCTGCGCTGTGGTTGTAGCCAAGCACCGGCTGATACCCCTGCCCGATCCCCAACGAAATGGAAAACGCCAGCATAAACACCTTCTGCACGACGCCAAACGCCGCCTGCGCGCCCTCGATATCCATCAGCAGGTTGTTCAAGAGGACGGTACAAAGGCTGGCGAGCATCTGACGACAGAAGGAGGGAAAGCCTGTATAGACGACCCGACCAATGGTCGGAAGATATTCCGAAAGGTTTTTGGGCGAAATGTTGGTAATCGTCTTCCCCGAAAAGAAGATGAATACGAGGATACCAAAGCTAACCGCCTGTGAAACCATCGTGGCAACCGCCGCACCCTCTACGCCCATACCTGCGCCGTAAATCAAAATGGGGTCTAACGCTACGTTTAAAATCGCACCCGTGCAGAGCCCAATCATTGAGGTAACCGCCTTGCCTTGCGCACGCAAGAGGTTGTTCATTACGAAGGACATACACATCAGCGGTGCGGAAATCAATATGTAGGTGGAATAGATTTTCGCATAATCCAAGGTGGTGAACTCAACGCCGCTTTCCTGCGCCGCGCCAAGAAGCACGACGAGCGGCTCCAAGAAAATCAAACCGAAGATCGTAAGCAGTAACCCGATACCGAGCGCCGAGAAAAACGCCGCCGACGCCACCCTATCCGCTCCCTTTTGGTCGCGTTTTCCAAGCAGGGCAGAAACCAAGCTTCCTGCGCCCATGCCCAGCGTAAAGCCGATGGCTTGGATAATCGACATCAGGGAAAGCACGACGCTGACTGCGCCAATGGCTTGATCGCCCAGCCCCGACACGAACAGCGTGTCCGCCATATTATACAGAGAGGTGACCATCATATTCAGCATCGTGGGAATCCCCAAGGATACCACCAGCTTTGGAATGGGGGTCTTGGTCATTCGTTCGAATTGCGCCCTCTCTCGTTCGTCTACCCGACTTCTATCATTGTGTAAATTTTCTACTCTTTCCGTTTCCATATCTTTTGCCTCACAACCTCTATTATAAAGCAGACACAGAAAAAAAGCAACCGCTTGGGGGAAAATTTCGCCTATTTTTCAAACGGTTTAGGTTGCTTTTTTCTTTTTTGCGTGCTATAATGCAGGTATGAAACACAATCCTTCTACAAACAACAGAAAGGTTTTCCCCTTTCGTCATAACACCGTAAGTGTTCTACTTTGCATTTTCGCCCTGCTGTTATGCGCGGCAGGTATCGCCATGTCCGTCTATCGCATCATCACGGAAGGACTTGGGGATTTCAACAAGGTCTTGCAGAGCCCCTTCCTCATTTTAATCTGTCTGTTCTGCGCCACCGTGATTATCTCGATTTTGGTGAAATCGGAATTTATCGTGGAGAACGGCGAACTGATTACTCGTTTCGGATTTATCAAGAGCCGTCTGAACCTCTCCACCGTCACTTCGATGGAGCACGACAGAGGCACGCATAAGCTGACCGTCTATTGCGGCGAAGAATACACCGTTTTCACCCTCAAAAAGGAATGGGAAGACGATATCGTCCACGAGATTTGTTCTGTGAACAAAGAGATTGAATTGTCCTTCACCATGACGGAAAACAAGCCCCCGAAGGACGAGGGCAAAAAGGACGGCAAGGATAAAACCAACGATAAAAAAGAATAAGCTGTATTGAATACAAAAAAAGCGGGGAACTCCCCGCTTTTTATTTTATTTTTCTACACGGATAACGCTCTCCACCTTCGTGATGCCCGAAGCGTTGATTTTCGCCACCGCGTTCTTCATCGCGTTCTCGTTGGTCTTGTGCGTGATAACGATCAAGGGGATTCTTTCATCCGGCTTTTCAGGAGTGCCCTTTTGCGCAACCTCGACGATAGAGATGCCGCACTTGCTGAAAATACCCATAATCTTCGCCAACACACCTGCTTTGTCCTCTACCGAAAGGCGAACGTAATACGCGCTCTCGAAATTGGAAACGAACTTGGTTTCCGGGCTTGCCGTCGCCGTGTTCTTGAAGGTGGAGTACTTAATCTCCGAATGGGTTGCCGCAAAGATAACGTCGGAAACCACCGCGCTTGCCGTAGGCAACGAGCCTGCCCCTCTGCCGTACAGCATAATATCCTCTACCGCATCGCCCGTAAGGAATACTGCGTTGTAGGAATCGTTGACCGCCGCCAAGGGATGGCTGGAAGGAATGAAGGTCGGGTGTACACGCGCCTCGATACCCTTTTCCGTGTTTTTGCCGATTGCAAGCAGCTTTAAGGTGTAGCCCAGTTCCTTACCGTAGGCGATATCCAGCGCCTGCACTTCGCCGATACCCTCGCGGATAATCTTTGCGAAGGGAACCTTCGTGTGGAATGCCATCGAGGAGAGAATGGACAGCTTGTACGCCGCGTCAAACCCGTCTACGTCCGCCGTAGGATTGAATTCCGCATACCCAAGACGCTGTGCCTCTTTTAACGCGTCCTCGTATTGCGCGCCGCTCTGCGTCATCTGCGTCAAAATATAGTTGGTCGTGCCGTTGATAATCCCCATCAAAGACGTGATGTGGTTCGCCTGCACGCCGTCGAGCAGAGTACGGATAATGGGCACGCCGCCTACGCAGCTTGCCTCGTAATAGAGTCCGCAAGAATTGCGCTTTGCTTCTCTTTCTAATTCGTGGGAGAATTTACAGATCAATTCCTTGTTCGCCGTGACTACCGTCTTGCCCTGTCTAAGCGCCGCAAGGATAAAATCCTTGGCAACCCCACAGCCGCCAATCGTTTCCACCACGATGTCCACGTTGGGATTTGCAACGACCTCGGCAATCGAGCCTGCTAAAATCTCTTCAGGCACGCCGAGCGATAAAGCACGCTCACGATTGTTATCCAAAACGCTCTCTACTACGAGATCCACGTTTTGGGTTTTCTGATAAAATTCTCTATGGTCTACCAAAGTCTTGAACGTACCGCCGCCTACGACGCCCACGCCCAAAATGGCAACGCCAACTTTCTTCATAACTTAATACTCCTAATTTACAACTATGGTTATTCTTCGGGACAATTTAAATAATACAGGTACTTCAAGCCCTTCAACGTCAACAGCTTGTCCACTTTGTCGATACAGCTAATTTCTTTAGAAATTACGTTGGAGAAGCCGCCCGTCGCGATCGTAACGACGTCCTCACGACCAAGCTCCTTTTTGATGCGCTTGACGATGTATTCCACGAGCCCTGCAAAGCCAAATACGATGCCTGCCTGCATATTCGTAACGGTATTTTTTGCAATAATGCTGTCGGGGGCTTCGATTTCCACGCGAGGGAGCTTTGCCGTGCCGTTTACCAGCGAATCCAGCGAGCCCTTGATACCCGGGGAAATAACGCCGCCGATAAATTCGCTGCGCTCGTTGATGATATTGAAGGTGGTCGCCGTACCAAAGTCAATGACGATCATGGGTTTTCCCTGCCCACCGTACTCTACGATGGCAGAAACACAGTTTACCAATCGGTCTGCGCCCACTTCCCTAGCATCGTCACAACGGATGTTTAAGCCCGATTTTAAGCCCGGCGCGATATGCAGCGGCTTAAGATTCAAATATACCGCGCACATCTTGTCGATGGTATAATCGAGCGAAGGCACAACCGAAGAAATGATACCGCCCTTGATTTTAGACAAGGGAATGTCCTTAATCTTCAGCATATTTACGAGCTGACTGCCGTACTCGTCCGAGGTAGAACGGAAATCCGTCGCTACGCGGAAGGAAATCTTCAGCTCGTCGCCCTCGTAAATTGCATATTTAATATTCGTATTACCGATGTCAATACAGATAATCATAATTTATTTAACCTTTCAATAGAAGTACATCAGGGGTTTTTGTGAATTTTTTCATAATACGCACCAAGATAGGCACCAAGAAAATTGCACAAACGATTTCAGAAAGGAAGTTTACACCGATAATCGTCTGCCAAACGGTATCCAAAAACGCACCGCCAGACACAAAAATTTCCATCGCGCCAAGCACCAAAACCGTATGCAGAATGACGGTGAGCGCCGCCGCAACCGCACGAACAACGTCCTTGCCTTTCCCTTTGGTCGCAACCGTGAGCCCGTGCAAGATAAAATAGCCTGCAACGCCTGCAATCGTTCGCGGCAAAACGGATATAAGCGGATTGAAAAATACCGTATATCCTACGATAAAAGACAGAATAAACGAACAAACGCCAAAAATCGTACCACCGATAAAACTGCGCTTCCAGTCGCTATACATTGACAAAGCAATAAACAACGGAATGGACAAAAATGCCGGTGACGGCTTAATAAAATAGATGAAAACGTACGTTTCCAAAGTAAGAACGACAGCCATTAAAGCCGCCATTACGCCTATAAAGGCAATTGTGTGGGCTGCACCACGTTTCATAATATACCTCCGTCGAATCTTACAAAATAAGTATCCGCAGAAAAAAGATTTACAACCAAAGCGCACGCTTTTTGGTCGAACCGAACAAGTCGTGTTCGCCACGCCACTTTGACCGCATACGGCTATTATACCGCATTTTTTTTAGATTTGCAACAAAATGAAAGTCCTTTTACCATAAAAAGACCGCACCATTTTTAATATTTTAGAATAATATGTAATAGAAATACAAAACCGCAGGCAATATTTTCACAAGACTACATACCCCTGCGGTCAAACAGGAGGTTTTCTTTATGAATTGCTTTTCGCAGGGTAATACGACTCTCTGGATTTTGATTGCGCTTCTCGTACTCGGTTGTAAGGACGGGATCTTCTGCTCGAACGTGTTGAGCGGTTGTGGACTTCCCATCATCGTGGCGCTCTTGTATTGTTTGTACAAAAACGGAACGCTGTCCAATATTCTCACCCCCAACTGCTGCTGCCAAAACAGCTGCTGCTAACAAAATACGGAGCTGGAGAAAACCAGCTCCGTCCTTTTTTATTTCTTCTCGTTTTTTAAGAAATAAGCCTGCAGGGCAACAATCGTCTTCGCATCACGCAAAGCGCCCGTTTCTAAGCCCTTTCTCGCCTCTTCTAAAGGCATAAAAATCGTTTCTACAAACTCGCCTTCGTCGGGGTGGCAAACCGTTTGCTCCCCCTTTTTTACATAGTAAATATAAATTTTTTCGTTGGTATAACCGGGGGTCGGGTACAGCACGAACAACAGCTCGGCATCCTCAGGCTTTGCGGAAACGCCTGTTTCCTCTTCCAGCTCCCGAATCGCCGCAAGCTTGGGGTCTTCCCCCTTTTCAAGCTTACCTGCAGGCACCTCTAAAACCTCTTCACCGTAAGCGTAGCGGTATTGTTTCACCAGCGCAACCTTGCCGTCCTCTACATACAGAGCGCAAGCGCCACCCGGATGCAACACGTATTCACGCCGGCAGGGGTTACCTGCTCCGTCCAAAGCATCGTCATTGCGTACGCTGATAATTTTCCCTTCAAAAACGCTGTTTTCTCGAACGCATTTTTCAATAAAGCCCATATTCACCCTCGCATAATTCCTCTATTTTCTTAGATTATACCACAAAAAATAAAAAAACACAAAGATTTTACGCAAAACACCTTGATTTTTTACGGCAGATTATATATAATGGATAAGCCTGAGTACGATTGATAGGCTTATGTTCGATAATTACTTTACACCAAGGAGAGAATCGTATGCAAATACAAGGAGAAACGTCGGTAAATAAGTTAATATTGCTGTTCGTTTTCGACAAAATGGAGAGCGCTCTTTCGGAAAGAACGATTATCGAAATGTGCACCGCAGGCAATAACTGGCTGAATTATATGGACTGTATGGAGCTGCTTCCGAAGCTCCTTGACGACGGCTTTATTTGTCGTATCTCCTCTTCGGATGAGGAGCCGCTGTACACCATCACCAGCGACGGCAGAGAAAGCCTTTCCAGCTTTTACATCACGATTCCGAAAAGCACCCGTGATGAAATCACCGCTTTCGTCAAGCACAACAGCGGAAAGCTGAGAAACCGTCAGGAATGTAAATCTGACTACTTCCAAAACAAGGACGGCTCTTACACCGTGTTCTTGAAGATTTTAGCCCCTGCACAGCCGATGTTGGAGCTGAAATTTGTCGTTCCCGATAAGAAAACGGCGCAAAATATCTATAAGAATTGGGAATGTAAGGCGTCGGAATTGTATTCCGCCATCTACGAAACGCTGGTGGACTAAAATCCTGCCACACACAAAGACAGAAAAAAATAACAGAAAGAGGTTTTATAATATGTATACTTACTGGACGAAATGGACTTGTTCTAAACAAATTTTATTCGACGTGGACGCAGAAAACAAATTGCGCAACGTACGCTTTATCGGTGGCTGTGGCGGCAACCTGCAAGGGATTGCTCGCCTTGTAGAAGGCAGACATATCGACGAGGTGGAAACCCTGCTGGCTGGCATTAAGTGCCGCAACAATACCTCCTGCCCCGACCAACTCTCGAAGGCGATCGCCGAATACAAGGCGTCCTTGAACGCACCCCAAGAAACGGAAGTTTAAACTAAAGTTTAATTAAACAAAAAACGGAGCTGTTTGCACAGCTCCGTTTTCTTTTTGCCTGTTAGTGTTTAAAGTGTCTGTCGCCGACGAAAATCATCGCGATACCTGCCTCGTCGCAGGCGTCAATCGACAGCTGGTCGTTCTTACTGCCACCCGGCTGAATCACCGCCGTGATACCTGCCTTAACACACTCTGCCACTACGTCGGGGAAGGGGAAGAAGGCGTCGGATGCCATCACCGAGCCCTTTGCGTTTTCGCCTGCGTGCTCGATTGCCTGCTGCGCCGCCCAAATACGGTTGGTTTGACCCATACCGATACCCGTCGTCTTATCCGCATTACCGATGACGATTGCATTCGATTTGGTGTGCTTTACAACACGCCAGTTGAAGAGCAACGCCTGCATTTCTTCTTCGGTAGGCGCGCGCTTGGTGACCACCTTGACGTTCTCCTCTGCGAACAGAGTATTGTCGTAATCCTGCACCAGCAAGCCGCCGTATACCTTTTTCATATCGTAAGCGGTGTTTTCTCTCTGCGCCTTGATGTCGGGCAATTCCAAAAGTCGGATATTCTTCTTTTTCGTCAAGATTTCCATCGCCGCAGGGGTAAAGCCCTCTGCAATCACGATTTCAATAAAGATCTTGGAAATTTCCGTCGCCATAGCCTCGTCCACCACGCCGTTGATTGCCAAAATGCCGCCGAAGATAGAAACGGGGTCTGCCTCGTAAGCCTTGATATACGCGTCGTAAATCGTCTTGCCCGTGCCTACGCCGCAAGGGTTGGCGTGTTTACACGCCACTACGCAGGGTTCGTCAAACTCTTTTACGAGCTCCAACGCGCCGTTTGCATCGTTGATATTGTTGTAGGAAAGCTCCTTCCCCCACAGCTGTTTCGCCTTGGAAAGAGAGCCTGCGCGAGGGAATACTTCGCTGTAATAGGATGCGCCCTGATGAGGGTTTTCACCGTAGCGCATATCCTGCGTTTTTTCGTAAGCAAAGGTGATCGTTTCAGGATAACGAATATTCAACTGCTGGGCAAGGTAGTTCGAAATCATACTGTCGTATACCGCCGTATGCGCGTACACCTTGTATTGCAGGTATTTCTTCGTTTCAAGGGTAATTTCCCCTGCCTCTAATTCAGAAAGAACACGCTCGTAGTCCTTGGGGTCAACGACGACGGCAACGTCCTGATAGTTTTTCGCCGCCGCGCGAATCATCGTAGGCCCACCGATGTCGATGTTTTCCACCGCTTCCGCAAAGGAAACGCCCTCTTTGGCAATCGTCTGCTTGAAGGGATAGAGGTTGACTGCAACGATATCAATGGTGTTGATACCCAAATCTTTGATTTGTTGCATATGTTCGGGATTCGAACGCATCGCCAACAAACCTGCGTGTACTGCAGGGTGGAGAGTTTTTACTCTGCCGTCCAAGCATTCGGGAAAGCCCGTAATCTCGCTGATGCCAATAACAGGCAAGCCTGCCTCCTGCAAAGCCTTTGCCGTGCCGCCCGTGGAGATGATTTCATACCCACACGCCGCCAAACGCTGACAAAACGCAACGATACCAGTCTTATCGGAAACGCTGACCAAAGCTCTTTTTTTCATATGTACCTACCTCAAATAAATTATTTTCTTTCTTTTGGCGCAAACTAAGTTTGCTATGCTTGGAATTTTATTAACCGTCTACGTACTCGCCATCAATTTTTACGCTTTCTTGTTCATGAAACGACTGCAAAAGGTCAAAGCCGCTGAACAGAAGAAGTATGACCGTACCATTTCGCTGATTGCGCTACTTGGCGGAGGGCTGACGCTGTTTATCTGTATGTTCATCTTTAAAAACCGACTGGATAGCCTATTTTTTATGGTGGTTATCCCCGTTTTAATCGCCCTGCACGCGTACGTTTGGTTTTTTGGGTTTCGCTACGGTTTCGGGATTCCCCGTTGGGGATAAATATTTGCCCGATTTTTACCATTATAACAAATCTTTTTAAATATGTAAAACGTTTGACAAGAATTTATTTTTTTTATTTTTGCAATAAACTTGCGGGGGCTACTTCCTCAGCGGTGGCTTTGCGGAGCACCTTCTTTACGCGCTTGGGGTCGTAGGGCGCAGTTTCGAAAGAAAACTTTCTGGCGCAATCCACCAAGACGATTTCTTCGGTGGTATTCTTGCCCATTTTCACAAAGACGTAATCCCCCGATTTTACTTCGCCCGTTTCGTCGTAGTACCAGTAATTACAGCCCGGATAGCCCAAAGGGCTAACGCCAACGAAGGTATGTTCGCCTCTACCTGCCGCATAAACGGCATAGGTGGCGTAAAACTCCGTGCGAAACGCTTGGACGAAAGCGGAAATTTCCTCTCTGCCAAACAATAGCGTATACACGCCGCCAAGATAACAGCGGGTAGACTGCGAACGCATTAGGATACGCAACGCCATCGCGCAGGTATTTTCTCGCCGTTGTCTGTGCGTTGTCGCCCGCGCGCCGTCCTGCCCTACGTAGGGATATAAATCGACTGCAACGCCCGTATTCTCAAAAGCTATGGAATACGACCTCGCGTATCCGCCAGCAAGCAACCGCGACATAGAAAACAGCCATTCCTCCACGTCCTCAGGCAATACACGGATAGTATCCTCGTATTCTAAATATTCGTTTTTTAAGGCAAAGCGCAGGTGCACCCATGCGCTTTCCTCTATATTCTTCGGCGTTCGTACGCCGCAGGTAAATTCCGTGCCCTGCAATTGCATCGTCGGCATACGCCCACCCCCTTCGCTACCTTCATTGTTTCTATTATAGCATTTTTCGCGCATTTGTCAAGCGAAGAGAAGTGCATTGAAATCTTAGATTTCGTGAATTGCATACTGTGTATGCGTGAATTGTTTTGCAGGGCAAAACGTGAATTGATTGCCAACGGCAATCGTTGCGGAAATATTTTAATGATTCCATAACGCAAGGCAGAGCCTTGCAATTCACGAACGCTCTTTATCGTTCAATTCACGACGGCTACGCCGTCAATTCACGATTTGCAAAGCAAATCAATTCACTAAAAAAGACGGTTTGTTTCATCAAAACCGTCCTTTTTTACTTATTCCACGACAGCCAATACCAAAGGGATTGACTCTGGCTTTTCTGCCGAAATATGCGTCGCCGCAAGCAGGCGTTCTTCCGACGCTGCAAAGCCACTTTCCTTGCCCGAATACAGCACCGCAATCGGGTCGCCCTCTGCCACGAAGTCGCCCGTTTTTGCTTTCAAATAAATGCCTGCGGTCGGGTCGATAACGTCTTCCTTCGTGTTTCTGCCTGCGCCAAGCAACAGACTCGCCACGCCGTAGCCTTCGGCATCGACGCTGTGGATATAGCCACTTTCCCTTGCAACAACCACGCGCGAATACTTTGCAACGGGGAAGTTTTCAGGCTGTAAAATCCAAGCAGGATTGCCACCCTGCGCCTCGACCATTTTCGCAAACATTTGCAGACCTGCCCCCGACGAAATGGCGTTTTTCGCCAGCTCTACGCACTCCTCGTACGTACCCTTTTCCGCCAGAGCCAAAATGTGCGCCGACAAGACTACGCAAAGCTCCGTCAAGTCTGCAGGACCTTTTCCCTGCAGGGTATGAATCGCCTCTACGACCTCCAAGGAATTGCCGATTGCGTAGCCCAAAGGGGTACCCATGTCCGTGATGAGCGCACGCATACGCTTTCCTGCACGCTTGCCGATCTCCACCATCCATTCCGCAAGTTCGCGACTCTTTTCCAGCGTTTTCATGAACGAGCCACTGCCCGTCTTGACGTCCAAAACGATGCAATCGTCGTCAGCGGCAAGTTTTTTGCCCATGATGCTCGAAACAATCAAGGGCAGGCTGTCCACCGTCGCCGTCACGTCGCGGAGCGCATACAACAATTTGTCCGCAGGCGCAAGCGTGGCGTTCTGCCCGACGATCGCAATCCCCGTTTCGTTGACGATGTCCTTAAACTCGTCCACAGGGATGTCCGTTCTAAACCCGGGAATCGCCTCCAACTTGTCAATCGTACCGCCCGTATGTCCGAGCCCTCTGCCACTCATTTTTGCGACCTTTACGCCAAGGCTCGCTACGATGGGGGCAACCACGAGGCTCGTCTTATCCCCTACGCCGCCCGTGGAGTGCTTGTCTACGCGCAAGCCGTGAATTTCGGAAAAATCAAGTCTTTCACCGCTGTCGCGAACGGCAAAGGTCAACGCCGTCGTTTCCTCCAGCGTCATCCCTCTAAAATAGATTGCCATACAAAGCGCCGCCACCTGATAATCGGGGATTTCTCCCTTGGTGTAGCCCTCGATAAACCAACGGATTTCTTCCTCCGTCAGCACACCGCCGTCACGCTTCTTCTGAATTAAATCGTACATTCTCATAGAAACATCGCCTCACTTATTTAAGTCCGCTTTTCCAAAGGAAAAGGGTAACAGCTCCGCAAAGGTAAATACCTCGTATTTTTCAGGATTGCCCAAAACGATAGTGAAGTCCTCGTCGCAAAATTCCGCAAGCACCTGACGGCACACGCCGCAGGGGGCGCAAAACGCCGCCGCTTCCTCGTCCTTGCCGCCTACGATTGCGATTGCGACGAACTCTCTTTCCCCTTCGCTGACCGCTTTAAAAATCGCCGTGCGCTCTGCGCAGTTCGTGGGTGTGTACGCTGCATTTTCCACGTTGCAACCCGTGTATACTTTGCCGCTTTTTCCAAGCAAAGCCGCCCCTACTCTAAATCCAGAATAGGGGGAATAGGACGCCTTTCTTGCCTCAACGGCTGCCGCCATCAATTCGCCGTGCGTCATTGCAGTATCTCCTTCAAAAAGCCCTTGCCGAAAATGCGGTCCGTCGGCAAACCAAACCATTCCAAAACGGTTGCGCCGATGTCCGCAAAGCTATCTCTCGTGCCTAAATTCACCCCTTCCTTCAGCTTTTTGCCATAGGCAAGCATCGGGGTATACTCTCTCGAATGGTCGGTGGACGGAGTCTTAGGATCACAGCCGTGGTCAGCGGTAATAATCAAGAGGTCGTCCTCTTTTAAGAGGGGCAACAGCTCGCCTAATCTGCGGTCAAACGCCGTCATCGCCTTGGCGTAGCCCTCGATATCGTTGCGGTGTCCGTAGACCATATCAAAATCGACGAGGTTGATAAAACACAGACCGTTGAAATCGCGTTTCGCTATCTCAAGCGTCGCGTTCATACCGTCTTCGTTGCCTGCAGTAGGACGGCTATCCGTCAAGCCCACTCCTGCAAAAATATCATAGATTTTACCCACCGACAACACATCATAGCCTTCTCGCTTTAACACAGTTAAAGCGGTGTCCGCAGGGGGTAAAAGGGAATAATCGTGTCTGCGAGAGGTACGCTTGAAGGGGTATTCGCCGTTGAAGGGACGAGCAATCACTCGACCAACGCCGTGTTCGCCCTGCAACAATTCTCTTGCGATTTTACAGTAGCGATACAGCTCCTCGACCGGCACGAAATCCTCGTGCGCCGCAATCTGGAATACGCTGTCTGCAGAGGTATAGACGATTAATTTGCCCGTCTTTATATGCTCTTCGCCGAAGTCCTTGATGACCTCCGTACCCGAATAGGGTTTGTTGCAAAGCACGCCCCTACCCGTTCTACGGGTAAACTCTTCTAACAAGTCAGCGGGGAAGCCCTCGGGATAGGTGGGCAACGGACGAGGGGAATAGATCCCTGCAATCTCCCAATGCCCGATCGTGGTGTCCTTACCTTTGGACGCCTCGGTCATTCTTGCCCTGCAAGCCTTGCCGCCTGCTACCTGATCCTCGATTCCGTCAATGCCGAAAAGCCCCAACGCCGTCAGGTTGGGGCAATCGAATGCAGGATGCTTGCGAATGACGCCGAGGGTGTTGCTACCTTCGTCCCCCCATTCGCCTGCGTCAGGCATCGCGCCGATGCCCACGCTGTCCAAAACGATTAAAAATGCTCTTTTAGCCATATATTTTCCTTATTCTTCCGCAATATTCAGCGCAATTTCCATCATCTTCGTGAAGGAAATCTGTCTTTCCTCTGCGGTCGTGTTTTCTTCCGGGTAGATGAACGAGTCGCTGACCGTGCAGATACAGAGCGCCTTCTTGCCCGCTCTTGCCGCGTTGCAGTACAGAGCCGCCGACTCCATCTCTACGCCAAGCACGCCCATCTTCGCCCATTGCATACCAGAGTTTGCATCGTCGTAGAACATATCCGAGGACAAAATATTGCCCACACGGTAGTTTACGCCTGCTTTTTCGCATTCTTCCGCAGCCTTACGAACAAGTTCGTAGCTCGCAATCGGCGCAAACGTCCCCGGAAGGTTGTACTGCGAAGCGTAGTTGCCGTTCGTACAAGCGCCCATCGCTACGATGATATCGCGTGCGTGAAGGTCGGGCGAGAACGAGCCGCAAGAGCCTACGCGAATGATACTTTCTACTCCGTAGAAATTAAACAGCTCGTAGGAATAAATCCCGATAGAGGGCTGACCCATGCCCGACGCCATGACGGACACGCGCTTGCCCTTATAATAACCCGTGTAGCCCTGCACACCGCGCACGTTGTTCACGAGAACCGCGTTTTCAAGGTAAGTTTCCGCAATAAATTTCGCACGCAAAGGATCGCCCGGCATCAACACCGTCTTGGCAAAATCGCCTGCCTTTGCCGCTATATGAGGGGTAGGAATTGACATGATTTTCTCTCCTTTATCTTCTCTTTTCGTATTCCGTAGACCGTCAAAGACTTAGTAGCCCTTGCCCTCTACGCCTTGCACCGCTTTTACAATACGACTTGTACCAAGTCGTGCCGCGCCGTTATCCAAGAACGCCTGCGCATCCTCTAAGCCCGAAATGCCGCCTGCCGCCTTTACCAGCACTTTTTCACCGACATTCGCACGCATCAGCTTGACGTCCGCAAGCGTTGCGCCTGCCGTCGAAAAGCCCGTCGAGGTCTTGATATAGTCCGCGCCTGCCTCGGTGACAATCTTGCACATACGCAATTTTTCGTCCTCCGTCAAAAGACAGGTTTCGATGATGACTTTTAAAATTTTGTCGCCGCAAGCCGCTTTGATTTGACGAATCTCGTCGCAAACCGCTTTGTCTTCGCCAGCCTTCAAAAGACCGATGTTGATAACCATATCAATCTCGTCTGCGCCGCAAGCAATCGCGTCCTTCGTTTCAAACACTTTCACCGCCGTAGAGTTGTAGCCGTTGGGAAAGCCGATGACCGTGCAGATGGCAAGCTTATCGCCTACGTACTCTTTAGCTTGCCCCACGTAGCAGGGGGGAATACATACGGAAGCCGTAGCGTACCGCATGCCGTCGTCGCAGATTTTTTTGATGTCTGCCCAAGTCGCCGTCTGTCCCAGAAGGGTGTGGTCGCATTTGGATAATATGTTCTTTACGTCCATAGTTTTTTCTCCGTTCCTTTTACTTTTCTGCTTGTATTATAGCGTTTTTTTGCTTTTCTGTCAATATTCATGTAGAAAATTTTTTAATTTTTCAATTTTTCTTTAAAAAGGGGCTTGCATTTTGTCGAAATCCGTGTTATTATGTATACGTATTAATGTTCGCGAGATGCGCACGAGCGTATACGCATAGACTATCGCAACAGGAGCTTTACTATGACGGTTACCTTGCAAAAAGCAAATTTTTGGAAACGCATCTCCGCATTCCTATTCGACATTATCGTCGCAGGGATGCTTGCGTTTGGATTTGCCGCCGGGCTGACCGCATTGTGCGGTTACGACGAGAAAGCGAACGTCGTAAACGAATATTATACGAAATACGAAACCACATACGGGATTGACTTTGATATCAGCGAAGAGGACTACAACGCCCTCTCCGAAGCAGAACAAGCAGTTTTCACCGAGGCCTATAAAGCCCTGTACGGTGACCCCGGATTCCAACAAGCCTACCAGGACGTTTTTGCATTGACGATGTTTATGGGTGGCGGCGGAATCTTCCTTGCTTATCTGCTCTGGTACTTTGTCGTCCCTTTATTTTTTGGATACGGGCAGACTCTTGGAAAAAAGATGTTTGGTTTAGCCGTAATACGCACAAATTGTATGAAGGCAAGCCAACCCGTTCTCTTCATCCGTACCGTCGTGGGATTGTTCGCCATCGAAACGCTGTTCCCTTTGTCGTTGCTCGTCATGATTTGGTTTAACTTGATGGACATCGTCGGGTTGATTACCATCGGCCTATTACTTATTTTGCAGGTCGTTATGTTAATCGTAACCAGCACGAATTCCTCTATCCACGACCTTTTGACGGATACTGCGGTTATCGACTTCGGTAGTCAGCAAATATTCGACACAGAGGAAGAACTTCTCGCTCATCAGCAGGAAGAGCACGCTAAAGCAGTAGAAAAAGCGGAATACGGCCGCTTAGAAAATGAAAACGAATAAAAAAAATATGTAACGTTTCATAGGAGGTTATATGAAAGTAGAATTGCAAAATCTGACGAAAATCTTCCCCAGCCGCAACAAGAAATCGGGTGAAGAAGTCGTTGCGGTAAACAACTTCACGTTTACCATCCCTGATGGCAAACTTGTAGGTTTGCTTGGTCCTTCCGGTTGTGGTAAGAGTACCACTCTGTACATGATCAGCGGCCTGCAGCAACCCTCCGCTGGTAAGATTTTCTTCGGCGATGAAGACGTCACCGATCTTGCCCCCGAAAACAGAGGTATTGGCTTAGTGTTCCAAAACTACGCCCTTTATCCTCACATGACTGTAAGACAGAACATCATGTTCCCCTTGCAGAACCTTAAGGGTGCAGACAAGCTTGCGAAGCCCGAAATGCTTCAAAGAGCGCTCGAAGCAGCTAAGCTTGTGCAAATCGATGAGTTGATGGACAGAAAGCCCAGCGAACTTTCGGGCGGTCAGCAGCAACGTGTTGCTATCGCGCGTGCGCTCGTTAAAATGCCCCGCGTTCTTCTGTTGGACGAGCCTCTTTCCAACCTCGACGCTCGTTTGAGATTGCAGACCCGTGAAGAAATCCGTAGAATTCAAAAGGAAACGGGCATCACCACCGTATTCGTTACCCACGACCAAGAAGAGGCAATGAGTATCTCTGACATGATCGTCGTAATGAAGCTGGGCGTTGTACAGCAGGTAGGTAAGCCCCAGGAAATCTACGATAACCCCACCAACTTGTTCGTTGCAAAATTCTTGGGTACTCCCCCTATCAACGTATTCAGCGGTCGCGTAGAAGGCGGCAAGCTGTACATCGGCGAGCAGGCGGTACTTAACGTCAACGGCGTAGAAGATTGCGCTGTTACCGTTGCTGTTCGTCCCGAAGGCTTTGTATTGAACGAAAACGGCGCGCTTTCTTGCGAGCTCTCCAACGTAGAAGTTATGGGTCGCGACGTCAGCATCGTTTCCCGCAATGCGGCATCCTTGAACCCTATCATTCGTTCGATTGTAGACGCTGATAACAAGATTGACGTTACGGCAAAGGAAGTACGTTTCGACCTGAAACCCCACAAAACCTTTATCTTCAACGCTGAAACGGAAGAAAGAATCCCTTTTGAGGTATAAATTATGAACAAAATCGGCAATTTCTTTCATACCGTTTTCGTGAAAGCGGTATGGCAAACCTTTTGTGTACAATGGGTTTGGAAAACGTTCTTCGTCGCTTGGATCTACCAAGCGTTTTGGCGAGAACTAATCGTTAAGAAGCTCCAGTTTGATAAATGGAAGGGCTGGATTTACCTTCTGCCCGTCGTGGTGCTGATTGCAGTATTCACCGTATGGCCCATCTTCAATACCGTTCGTATTGCATTCTTAGACGGATACAGTAACCTTGGCGAAATTGGTGGTGAAACATATCAATTCGGTATCCAGAACTTCGTTGACGTTATCCAAAAGGACGCGCAGTTCCTTACGGCATTGAAGAACACCATCTTGCTCTGCGTGCTTACCGTTCCTCTTTCGACGGCGATTGCCCTCTTGATTGCGGTATGCTTGAATGCAATCAAGCCTTTGCAGAAGCTTTTCCAGACGATTTTCTTCCTGCCCTACGTTACCAACTCGCTTGCAATCGGTATGGTATTCGCAGTTATGTTCGACATCGTCGGCGTTGGTATTGGTACGGCTCGTCCCATTATTCGTACGGCTGGCGTTATGAACACCATTCTCGGTTGGTTCGGCATGCAGCCCGTCAACTGGATTGATACGGGTTCGACCTACGGCTCGCAGCTTACCGTAATGGTTATCTACATCGTATGGAACGCGTTGCCCTTCAAGATCCTCGTCCTTTTGGGCGGCTTGCAAGGCATCAACAAGCAATACTACGATGCGGCGAAAATCGACGGTACTTCCCGTACCCGTACGTTCTTCCGCATCACCGTTCCCCTTCTCTCCCCGATGATTGCCTACGTCGTTATCACCGGCTTTATCGGCGGATTTAAGGAATATACAAGCGTCGTCGGCGTGTTCGGGGACAAAATGGGTCCCGTTGGACAAGAAGGCAGTATGCAAACCATGGTTGGTTTGGTTTATAAAGCGCTTGAAAACGACTCCGCAGGCCGTGCCAGCGCATCGGCATTGCTCCTCTTCTTGATCATCTTTGCTGTAACCATGGTCAACCTGTACGTCAGCAAGAAAAAGACACACTATTAATAAGGAGGTTAAGTAAATGAGTGATTTAAAAAACGAAACGTTAGAAGAAAACGAAAACTTAACCGCCCCTACGGAAGAAAATGAAACGCCCGAAACCGTAAGCGAAACCGACATCTTGGCGCAAGCGGTTATGCGTGAAAGAGATATGCAACAGGTGTCCACCAAGCAACGCGTTATGAAAATCTTGGTACAAGTTGGTCTGTATCTCTTCCTCGGCATCATGGCAGTTATCGTCGTATTCCCCTTCTACTGGATGATTATTTCCTCCTTGAAGACCTTGAAGGAATATGAACTGAAAAACCCCACCTTCTTCCCTCAAGAATTCCATTGGGAAAACTATGCAAACGCATTCAACAAAGCGAACATGGGCAGACTGTTCTTGAACACTTTGTTCGTTGGTATAGTATCCACGCTGTTATCGCTGGTCGTTACGATTTTGGCGGCGTTCGCATTCTCCCGTTTGAATTTCAAGGGCAGAGATACCCTGTTCGGGTTCTTGCTTGCAACGATGATGATCCCCGGTGAACTGTTCACGATTACCAACTATATCACGGTAAACCGTTTGGATTGGATGAACACCTACACCGTTTTGATCGTCCCCTTCCTTGTAAGCGTCTTCTATATATATTTATTGAAGCAGAATTTCCAACAGATTCCCAACGAATTGTACCTTGCGGCAAAGGTAGACGGCACGTCCGACTTTAAGTACCTTTGCAAGGTTATGATTCCCCTTGCATTGCCCACCATCATTTCGATTACGATTTTGAAGATGATGGGTTCGTGGAACTCCTACATGTGGCCGAAGCTGGTTGCAAACGACGATTTGCATAAGCTCATCACCAACGGCTTGCGTGAAATGGACTTCTCGGAAGACGGCAACCAAGGCCGTATCGACTACCCTCGTCAGATGGCGGCGGTAACGATTGTATCCATTCCTCTGTTTATGGTATTCGTATTCCTTCGTAAGTATATTATGAAGGGCGTTTCCAGAAGCGGTATCAAGGGTTAATCCTTTTAAGGATTATTCCCCTCGATGAGTGCAATACTCATCAAACAATCATACTTGAAAAAATAATATCAATTAAGGAGAACTGATATTTTATGAACAAGATTGCAAAGAAAATTATTGCGTTTGCATCCCTCGTTGCGATGACGGGTAGCATTGCTGCTTGTGGCGGCCTTGATGGCGACGGTTTCCAAGGCGAGCTTGAACCCGGTTTCTGGGCAAACCTCGCGGCAACGACCGGCGGCAACAGCGGCGGCTCTGGTCTTGGCGGTAGCGAAGGCGACTTCATCGTAAACGGCAACCCTACGGCTGTAGAAGCATACGACGGCAGCGAAGTTACCGTTACCTTCTACCACACGATGGGCGCAACCCTTCGTACGGTGTTGGATCAGGCTCTTCCCGCCTTCAACGCTATGTACCCCAACATTAAGATTGAACACAGCTCTAAGGGCGACTACCCCGGCCTTCGTGACCAAATCTCGACCGAATTGAACGGCGGTAACTCCCCCAGCCTTGCATACTGCTATCCCGACCACGTTGCTCTCTATAAGAAAGCAAGAGCAGTTGCTTCGCTTGACGACTATATCGTAAGTGATTCGATGGGCTTTACGCAGGCTGAATTGAACGGCTTCGTTCGTGGCTACCTTGAAGAAGGTAGAGCGTACGGTGACGGCAAAATGTACACGATGCCGTACTCGAAATCCACGGAGGTTTTGTACTACAACAAGACGTTCTTCGAAGCAAACAACCTTACCGTACCCACCACTTGGGACGAAATGGAAGAAACGATGCTCAAGATTGTAGAAATCGATCCTACCTGCGTTCCTCTTGGTTATGACAGCGAAGCAAACTGGTTCATCACGATGTGCGAACAGCTCGGTACGCCTTACACCTCTTCCGTTGAAGGTCAGAAATTCCTCTTCGACGTTGAAGCAAACCACTCCTTCGTTGAAAGATTGAGAAAGTGGTATCAGCTCGGTTTGGTTACGACCGAAGAAACCTTCGGTAGCTACACCTCCGACCTCTTCACCGAAACGAATCCCAATGAATTGAAGTCCTATATGTGTATCGGTTCGTCCGCAGGCGCATCCTACCAGTGTCCCGATCCTTACACGCAGGAAAACGAAGACGGCACCACTACTAAGGTATATCCCTTCGAAGTAGGCGTTGCACTTCCTCCTCAGATCGACAAGAATAACCCGAAAGTTATTTCGCAGGGTCCTTCCCTCTGTATGTTCAAGAAGACCAACGCACAGGAAATGGCGGCAACCTGGTTGTTCATCAAGTTCCTTACCTCGAACTTGAACCTTCAGGCAGCATTCTCGTCGGCATCCGGTTACGCTCCCGTAATCTCCAAACTTGATGAAAAGAGCCCCTTGTACGCAAGCAAGCTTGCAACGGCAGACGCAAACGCTAACCTTCAGATGACCTGCGTTAAGCAGTGCTTGGCACAGGAAGACTGGTTGTTCGTATCCCCTGCATTCATCGGTTCGTCCGGCGCTCGTGACCAAGTAGGTATCTTGATTCAGAACTGTTTCGTAAACGCACCTGCAGAAGGTCAGTCGGTAACTGATTTCATTAAGTCCGAGTTCACGAAGGCCGTTGATAAGCTTCGTTACGACTACAACGCATAAACTAACCCAAAGGTAAATACGTTATGAAAAAAACGGTATTATCATTTATATTGACGCTCGCATGCGCGTGCGGAGTCGTTCTTGGCACGGGAGTGGTAAACGCTCCCGCAGCGGACACTCCCCGCGCCGCGGCGGAAGCAACCCCTGCGACTGAACGCATTGACTACGCAGGTCAAGCTGTTTTGGATAGAAACAGCGACAGCCAGCTTGTGGAAGCAACGGTAAAAACCTTCATCGACGGTGATACCACGCATTTCAACGTAGAAGGCTGGGGCAATGACAACGTATTCAAGGCGAGATATGCGGCAGTAAACACCCCCGAATCTACGGGCGACATCGAACCTTGGGGCAAAAAGGCATCCAACTACACGAAGAATGCTTTGTCCACGGCAACCTCGATCGTCCTTGAATCGGACACCGACCAGTGGAAGCCCGACTCTACGGGTACGCGTTACATGACTTGGGTTTGGTACAAAGCCCCCGGTTCGAACGTATACCGCAACCTCAACCTCGAACTTTTGCAAGAAGGTCTTGCCATAGGTTCTAAGGCAGGTGACAGCCGTTACGGTTCGCTGGCAACCCCTGCTATCGCGCAGGCTGTTCAGCTCAAGTTGAACGTGCACTCCACCGATCCTGACCCCGATTTCTTCTACGGTGAATCGATTGAGCTTGACCTTAAAGGACTCCGTTTGAACATTGCTCAGTACAACGGCAAACGAGTTGCGTTTGAAGGCATCATTTCCTACTACGTTGACCAAGGCGTTTACGTGGAAAGCTATGACGAAGAAACCGCTATGTACTACGGTATCTACGTATACTACGGCTTCAACTTCAAGGAAGGCGCACAGCTTCTTGCCATTGGTAACAAGGTTCGTATTTCCGGTGTGGTTGGTGAATTCAACGGCTCCTATCAGGTTTCCAGCTTGAAGTACAACGGATTCTTCCCCTCCGCAGACGACGTTCGCGTAATTTCTACGGGACATTCCGCGGCAAGAGTGGAAACGACGGCGGCGACCTTTAACTCCACCGTTCCTGTAACCATCGAAAAGGTTGATCCCGAAACGGAAGAAGTAACCACCACGACGAAGAACTATAAGTATGCAGAGCTTGCTCTGAATACCTCTATCTCGATGAAGGGCTTGTACGTTAAATCGGCGTACACCACCGACAACGGCGGTGACAACGACGGCGCAATGACCTTGACCTGCGAATCTGAAGGCAAAACCGTTACCGTTCGTACCATCGTTTTGAGAGATTCCCAAGGCAATATGGCTACGCAGGACATGCTTGTAGGTAAGACGATTGACGTAACCGGCGTTGTTGATTGCTTCAACGGCGAATACCAGATCAAGATCCTTTCTACGGGCGGCATTAAAGTAGATGGCGGACCTTTGTTCCCTCCTGTTGAAACGCCTGCACCCGAAACCCCTCCAACGAGTTCGAGTGACGAACAATCCGCAAGCGGTTGCGGCAGCGTTGTTGCAATCTCTGCATTCGTTCCTCTGTTAGGGGCGGCGTTCGTGTTGATGAAAAAACGCGAAAACTAATGGGAAACGTCCCAAATTGTAAAATAAAAAAAATATATATAAAAATATATAAAAAATTATATAAAGGAGAAAACCAAATGAAAAAACTTTTACCCGGCATTCTTGCATTGCTACTGGCTTTCGGTGGTTTGACGGCATGTACGCCTACCGATCCCGAATCGACGCCTTCTGGTTCGACGCCTCCTGCATCGACGTCCGACAGCACCCCTGGTCAGGCTGCGCATCCGCATGAAACCGACCTTAAAGACGTTAAGGACTACCTCCTTGAACAGTTGGCAAAGAAAGACCTTAGCACCTACAAGGATTTCACTGTTCCCAGCTCGTTCAACTTCATCGGTGATACCGCAATCTACGACATCGTTTGGACGTCGAACGTTGCAGCTGTTACCATCGAAGCAGGCGAAACCGAAGACACCGTTAAGATTGGCGAAGTTAGCGAAGATACGCCTTTCGTATTGACCGCTACCGTTACCGACCCCGAGGGTTGCCACACCACTACCTTCACCGTAGACGGTGTTGCTGAACGCGCACCTCAAATCGTTCCTAACGCAATCAGCGCGGCTCCTTCCGAAGAAACCGTATACAAACTCTATATGTATCAGGTAACGAAGGCACAAGACCTTTACTTTACGGGTAAAATGAGCGGTTTCTACCTTGCAACGACCAACGTTAGCCAGGGTCAGACCTACGAAGACGGTGTTGACGTTTACGTTAAGGCAGTTGCAGGTAAGGCTGGTTACTTCAACCTCACCTTCACCGATCCCGAAAACGGCAAGACGATGTACATCGGTGTTTTGAACTACTACAACAACGGCAAGTGGCGTGATAACGTAGTTCTCGCTGAAAGCAACGTTCCTACCGCAGGCAACAACGAAACGTTTGAATTTACTTACAGCGAACAATACGGTACGATGGTCGCTACGCTTAGCGGCGTTAAGTCGGGCGAAAATGAAGCTACCACCGAAACGAAGACGGATTCCTTCTGGCTTGGTACGGACGGTACTTACTACACCATCGGCGCAATGTCCGTTTCTAAGATTACGAAGTCGGATGCTTGCGTTGGTAAGCTTGTAGAAATGGTTGATAAGTCCACCATCGTTGTTCCTGCATCCAAGAAGGTTGCAGACGTTAAGGCAAGCTTGAACGTTGGCACGAAGTACACCCTTGACAAGGAAGTTACCTTGAAGACCTCCGACAGCAACTACGATGACGTTACCATCACCTGGTCGGTTGCTGAAAACACCGCTGCTACTGTAAACGGCAACAAGCTGAACCTTGTTATCCCTGCAGAAAAGACCACGGTTGTTTTGACGGCTACCATCACCTGCGGTACGGCTTCTGATACCAAAGAATTCACGTTGGAACTCGGCCCTAAGACCGTTGCTCCCGATAAGACGGATTCCGCGGCTATCGTTGCAGCTGCATACAACCTTGCAGCAGGCGAAACCCTTCCCGGCGGCAACTACACCCTCACCGGTGCAATCACGACTGTAAACTCTGCTTGGAGCGACCAGTACAGCAACATCACCGTAACCATCACCGTTGGTGATAAGACGTTTGAATGCTATCGTTTGGCAAGCGGCGACGCTGATGCAAGCACGCTTAAGGTTGGCGATACCATCACCGTAACCGGCGCTATTAAGAACTACAACGGTAAGGTTGAATTCGACCAGGGTTGTGTTCTTGATGCAGTTGTAGAAGGCACTGGCGGCACCGAAACGCCTGATCCTAGCACCCCGACCCCCGAAGATATCGTAAATGCAGCGTATGCTTTGGAAAAGGATACTGCTCTTGAAGGTACTTATACCCTTACGGGCGTTATCACCAACATCGATTCCGCTTATAACGCGCAATATTCGAACGTTTCGGTTGTAATTGTTGTTGGCAATATGACCGATAAACCCATCCTTTGCTATCGTATGAAGGGTACTGGCGCAGATACCATCGGCGTTGCAGACGTAATCACCGTAACTGGTACGCTTAAGAACTACAACGGTACGATTGAATTCGATACTGGCTGTACGTTTGTACTCGTTTCCTCGCATACTTGCGAAGCTTGGGACGAAGCTACCTGTCAAGCTCCTGAAACCTGCCCCGTATGTGGCGATGCAAAAGTTGGCTCTACGACCGTTGATCACGTATATGTAAGCGGCGTATGCAAATGGTGTAGCGCTCCTGAAGGCGTTGCAACGATTACCGCTAGCAAAACGATGGCTGAATTGATTACGGCAAATGGTTGGACGAATGCTACCACGAAGCAGTCCTTCAACCTTGACGATGTAGTAAGCGTTCAGGTAAACGGCGGCAACAATACCGGTAAAGCATACGACGGCGACCATATCCGTATTTATGCAACCGATACCCCCGCAGGTACGTTGACGATTAGCGTGGCTGCAGGCTACGAACTCGTTTCCATTACGGTTACTACCCAAACTGGTACGTATGCATTCCTTTACGTAGATGGCACGACCACCGACATCTGCAACCAGACCGTTGCAGTTTCCGGTACCTCTGTTGTTTTGAACTCCGTAAAGAATGGTTCCAATGGTAAGCAGGTTCGCGTTACCGGAATCGAAGTTGTTTACAAGGCAGCTACCCCTGCTGCGTAAGCGTTTTTAGAGATTCTTCGGGAATATATCCCTCAGAATGACATAAGGCTAAATAAAAAATTGAACCGTCCTGAAAAGGGCGGTTCTTTTTTTGTCGGTTTTTGTTGACATCATTCTTCGTCAGTGATATAATGAATGAAGATAATCTATAAGGCTTATACTCTATGCAATATTCTTGGAAAAATACAATTTGCGCCGCAATCGCCCTCCTCTGCGTAGGCGCGTTTTCGGTTTCGACAAGCGCTTGCGCGCATATTCCTCCCGAAGACCCTTTCACCAGCCCCAGCGATAGCGTCGGTAGTATGGGCGGCAATACTGCAGACGGCTCTTCTTCCCCTGACAACGGGAACACGGACGAAGAATTTCCCGACCTCGAAATCAACGAACAGCACGTTTCCGTCGTTGACCAAGCGTATGCACTTGAATATGGTCAAGTACTTGGCTCGGGCTATACGCTTACGGGGAAAATTACGAAAATCGACACCCCCAGCGACGGCAGCTATATCTGCCTCACCTTTGCCGTTCCCGGCAGAGAAAACTACCCTATCTATTGCTATAGACTGCAGGGCGACGGCATCGACCTTTTGCAGGTAGGCGACATTATCACCGTTTACGGCAAAATCAAAAACTACCAAGGCACGGTAGAATTTGACAAAAACTGTCTTTTGACCGATTACGTCAGCCTCAACCCCCTGCCCGATCCCAGCGCCGACCCGTATGCGAATATGACCGCAACGGAATTTTACGCAAACTACACGGTGGCAAAGGACAATACCGATGCCTATTATCGAAGCCTGCACGGCTTTATGTCGGGCAATTTGACCGTTCCCGATCAAGCACCCACTCTCTCCGCTTATCGCCCGAAAAACGGCGAAAAATACGTCAGAAACAGCGAGATGCGCTTATCCGACGACGGCACGACCTATACCGTCGTAGATGCCTACGGCAACGAGGCTTTTGAGGTATACCGCGACGGCGCGTATATCACCCTCGAAGAGGTGGCGGCGTACGTGTATGCGTTTGGCGCTCCGCCAAAAAACCAAACGGCCTCGAAGGATACCTCTCCCTCGAATAGCATTTGGGGAGAGTATCTGCGCCTCAATCACACCGCTTTTTCAGGGGATACTTCCAGATACCCCTACGAGCCGGTTCTTCCCAACATTTCGGGCTGTGGCGGCACTCTGCATTATTACGAAATGGACGTCGGCACGACGGGTACGGATTGCGACCCGAGCTACCATGCGGCGTTGTACAACAACGGCACCCGCATCACGCGCGGCGCGGCACGTATCGTCTATGGAAAAAACGACCTCAACAAAAACGGTGTCTATGAAATAGGAGAATTCCACGTCTTCTATACCTACAACCATTACAACGATTTTCAAGAGTATTTGAACTACGAAGGCGGTTGGGGGGAGATGTTTGGCAATATCACGGGCGGCGGTACGATTTCGTCGAAGTACAATTACAACCCCACCGAGTACGTGCAGGTTGCTTTGCAAGCTTTACCGACAGTCTTGTAAAAAGGCACGAATTACGGCGTTAAATAAAAACAAGGGACTTCCTTCGGGAAGTCCCTTGTCGTTTGTTCTTGCGCCGATTTTGCGGCTCGTTTGGCTGAAATTATGCTTTGTTTGCGTACTTTTCATACACTTCCATATTCGTGCGGCTTGCCGTCAAAGGCGTAATCGAAATATACCCTGCATGGATTGCCACCGTGTCACGGTTTAAGTCGTTCGGCTCGGTGTCGAATACCTGCTCGCCTACTTGGCGGTACATATTCTCCCCTGCCGTTTCGTCCAAAACGAACTCGTCTGAATAGTACACCGAGCCTTGGTAGGTCATCCGTACCCCTATCGGCGCATACGGAATGTTGACGTTGTAAATGAGGTTTTCGCTGAGCAGGTCGTTATCCATAATATAGCGGTAAGCCTCGTCGAAGTGCGCGCTTGCCGCCTCTTGACCGTCGTAGAACGCCGAAAAGGCAATCCCCTTAATCCCCAACCGAGCCGCCTCGAATATCGCTGCGCACGTGCCCGAATATACGATGTCGTCGCCTACGTTTACGCCTTTGTTCATACCCGAAAGCACGAGGTCGAACTTGCGTTTCAAGCCAATCACGCCGTAGCGTACGCAATCGGCAGGCGTGGAGTCCACCGAGTACGCCTCGATACCGTCCTCGAAGGGAACACGCTTGATTTCAAACGCACCGCGTATGTCGATGGCGTGGCTCTTTGCGCTCTGTTCACGCTTGGGGGCAATCACGGTGATTTCGCCGTACTGCTTTGCCCATTTCGCCAGCATTTTTATCCCGACGGCATCAATCCCGTCGTCGTTCGTTATCAATATCTTTAAAGCCATCCGTCGTTGTTTTCCTTATAGTTTTTGAGTAGCGTATCTGCCTCGGCAATCAGGCGATCCATCTCCTCTACCGAGTACACCGTTGCCCCTGCCGCGCACGCGTGGCCACCACCGTTGTAGCCTTCTGCAAGCTCCGATACCGTGACGAAACGGGAACGAAGTCTAACACGAATACTGCCGTCCGTATTCTCGATAAACGCAAGCCATATCAAGGAGCCTTTGATAGAATCCATATAGGATACACAGCTGCTTGCCTCCTCGCCCGAAAGAGCGAAGGCTGCCTGCGTTTCCTGCGAAATATACACCGTCGCAACACCTGCAGGCGTGATGCGCATCTGCTCGTGCACGAATGCCTCGAACTTGAAGGATTCGAATTCACGCATATACAAGTGCGCATACAGCGTATCGGTATCCACCCCTTGGTCAAGCATCAAGCCCGCCAAACGCATCGTTTCGCCCGATACCTCACGGAAACGGAATCTGCCGGAGTCGGTGACCATACCCGTATAGATATAGGTTGCCGCTTGTTTGTCGATTTTCAGCTCGTCTTGGAACGCCGCATAGAACGCCGCCACCATTTCGCAACAGGACGAACGATGCTCCTCTACCCATTGAATGTCGCCGTAGTTTTCTATGGGAATGTGGTGGTCGAATTTTATAAGCTCCTTGCAAAGGCTGTATTTTTGGTTGGAGAGCCTTTTCTCCGTCGCGGTGTCCATACAGATACCCAGCGCGTCAGCGTACTCCTCGTCAGGCAACAGCTCGTCCTCGTCACCGTAAAAGGAAAGATAGCCCGAAAAGTCTGCGTTTTGCAGGTATACCTTCTTTTCGGGATAGGTCAGGCGCAAAATCGCCTGTAAACCACGGGTAGAGCCTACCGCATCGCCGTCCGGACGGAAATGTCTAAAAATGAAGATTTTATCGTATTCCTTGATTTTATCAAGGATTTTTTTCATATTCTCGTTCATTTGTTTTCACCTCGTATATAGTCGTTTAAGTCTTCTAAGAGCGCCATCGCCGTCGCCTTATCAGGCACCGAGCAACCGCACGCCTTTGCGTGTCCACCGCCGCCGTATTTGACCGCTACGGGCTGAACTGCGTACTTGCTGGAACGGATTTCTACCAAAATTTTCTCCTCGGTTTCCGTGAAGTTTACCCAAATATCTACACCGCGCAGGTCGGACATCGTGCTGACCATACCGCGCGAAACGGTGAAGGTGTCTGCGCCGCAAGCGGCAAGCTCTTCCTTCGTCGTGTAAATGTACGCCACGTTCTGCGGCGTGAACTGTATCTTCAAGATAAACTGCGCGCGCAGGCGTACCTGCTGAAAGTCGTCCGCATACAACTGACCGTAAATATCCGTGATGCTGAACGGCTGTTTAAGGAGCTCGGATGCCAGACGGAAGGTCTTAGAGGTCGTGGAATCAAAGCGGAAACGCCCCGAATCGGTGACCATACCCGTATACAGCGCCTTCGCCGAAACGGGAGAAAGAGCCAGCCCACAATGCAGAGCAAATTCCGTAATCAGCCCACAGCAGCTTTCGTACGAGGTGTCCACCGCCTCGAGCTCGCAAAAGTTTTCCGCAAAAATGTGGTGATCGAACCGCACCGTCTTTTCTGCCGTCTTATAGCGGTCGTCGCTGACAAGCGCGCTAGCGCCACAGTCCAAGACGATTGCCAAAGCGCCTTCATAGGTTTCATCGGCAATTTCATCCATCGTCGAGCCGTCCATAAACGCGTAGCGTTTTGCGTGGTCGCCCACGGCATATACTTTCTTTTCAGGGAAGTTCTCCTGCAAGATGGCTTTCAAGCCGATTTGGCTACCCATCGCGTCCCCATCGGGGCTGGAATGTCTATGCAGAATGATGGTTTTATAGCTTTGTATTGTCTTAAAAATTTCGTCAAATATCATTGTATGTCCTCAAAACACTCTCCGTTTTACAGCTTGATTATTTTGCAAAACCGCCTGCCTGAATATACTCCGCAAGCAGGTCGCGCGCAAAGGTCGTTTCGTCGTAGCGAGCAATTTCCGTCAAGCCGTTATACGTATATTGCAAAGTATAGGTATCCACCACCACGTAATAAGTGGCGTTGGTATTGATGTTGCCCTTGATCGAGTTGCCGTACGTGCTGTACGCGCAATAATAGTCCTCTTTGGTCGTTTGGACAAACGCGCTCTTTAACTTATACCCCGGTATTGAACACAGCACGATTGGGTTGTCAAAGGGGAATACCGATTGTACGTCGCTGTAATACACTTCCCCGGCATAGAGGTTGTACGGATTGCGCGTCTTTAAAAATCCACCGCCCAAAACGATATTGTATTGCTTACCCCAGCGTTCCAGCCCTGCCTCTAAATAAAGCTGTGCTACCAACGCCTCTAATTCGCTGTCATCTCGATAGCGATTGTTGTAGCCCAACGCTTCGTAGCCCTTGGCAATTTCCGCCGCATACTTCGTCTTTAAGGTCTGTATAATCGGGTCTTCCGACTTTTGACCGTAGACGCTGCTGGAAATCGTTTCCGCCTTGTTCGTCTGGACGGAGTTCGTCGCAATATTCACCGACAACGTCGCGTGCGAAATATTCTTGTTTTCGCCGCCGCCCTGCAAGTGGTATACTCCCTTGCTGTCTTGTTTTACGTAGCGGCTGTGCGTATGCCCCTCGAATACGACGTCTACGTAGCCGTTGGAAAGGCTGGTGTCATAGCCCTCCGTGCTGTCGTGCAGGGAATAGACGATACAGTCTGCGCCTGCCGCCTTCAAGCGGTTTGCCTCTGCTTTCACAAGCGAAGTAAGACTGCTGCCCGTCTTAAAATAAACGTCCTGCACCTTGTCCGAGGAAATGGAAGAATAACAATCCCCCACCGCGCCGATGATACCAATTTTCGCGCCGCCTCTTTCCACCATTACGGAAGGCTGACAGTACGGCGCGCGAGCGTTGGTAGCCCTTTCGTAAACGTTGATAGCAAGGAAGGGAAAGTCGCAAGCCGCCGCATTCTCGGCGATATAGCTGGTGCCCCAGTCGAATTCGTGGTTGCCCAAGGTCATGGATACGAAGTCCATTTCGCTCATCCAATCGTTGATGATCATGCCGCGCGTGAGGTTGGATTCCGAACTGCCCTGCCACATATCCCCTGAGGAGAAGAGAATGGTGTTCGGATTTGCCGCCTGCGCCTCTTTGAAATAGGTCGTCAAGCCACCTACGCCCGGCTGGTTATCAGTGGCTAAAAATTTTCCGTGCAGGTCGTTGACGGCGTAAAGGTCCACGGATACGACGACGCTTTGTTTGCAATCGTCGCAAATGCCATTGCTATCTGCATCCGTATGCTGTTCCGGGGGTAATTCGATAGGCGTGCTATCTCCCGTCCCCCCAGTCGAGCCGCCAGGTATCAATTGACAACCGCTAAGCAGCCAAACACAAAGTATTAAGTTGGTGAAAATCAGTCTTTTTTTCATATCCCTCTTTTGTGTTTTCTGCTTTTCGTGATTAGTTTTTTGCCTTTTCCAGCATTTCCGCAACCGCCTTAGCCAAGCACTCGTAATCCGCAAGCGCCTGCGCCTCGGTGGGCGACTTCAACGAATAGTAAATCTTGAGTTTGGGTTCTGTGCCCGAAGGACGAACGCAGACGAACGAGCCACCCGACAGTTCGTAGTATACGCAGTTGCATTTCGGGATATTTAAGGGTGCGACCTCGCCCGTCAAATAGTTCTTCTTGACGTCTGCGCTGTAATCGCGGAATGCCTCTACTTGCCATGCGCCAAGCGATTTTACCTCCATCGTCTTGAGGGCATCGACCACGCCGTTCATCTCCTTCATCGCATTCAAGCCCGAATACTGAATGGATACGTTTTTATCAAGGACGTAGCCGTATTTTGCATAGATTTCCTGCAAGCGACCGTATACAGTCTTGCCAATATACGAATAGTAGCATACCATTTCCGCGCAGAGCATCGACGCAACCACGGCGTCCTTATCCCTTGCGTGCGTACCACGAAGGTAGCCACAGCTTTCTTCAAAGCCGAAGACGTAGGTGTGCTTGTTATCCTGTTCCCATTGTTTAATCTTTTCGCCGATGAACTTAAAGCCAACGGGCGTTTCGTACAGCGCAACGCCGTAGTCGTCGCAAAGGAGCTTTGCCATACCCGTCGAAACGAAGGATTTGACCACCGCCGCATTTTCAGGCATTACGCCGTCCTCGGACAGACGTTGCAGGATATAGTCGAGCAACAATACACCCACTTGGTTGCCAGAGAGCGCCACAAACTCACCCTTATCGTCACGAATGACTACGCCGAGTCTATCTGCGTCAGGGTCCGTACCAAATACGACGTCCGCCTGGATTTTATCCGCAAGCTCGATACCCATCGAAAGGGTTTCCTTGTATTCTGGGTTAGGCACCTTGACCGTGGAGAATTCCGTGTCCTTTTGCGCCTGCGCCTCTACGATGGTCGCATTGATACCAAGTTTTTGTAAGATTGCCGTCACGGGTTTATAACCGCTACCGTGAACGGGGGTGTATACAAGCTTTAAGTTTGCGCCACATTTTTCCACCGCTTCCTTGGAGAGGGTAAGCTTTGCCAGCTCCTCAATGTAGTCCTCGTCCAATTTCGCAGGTACGGGCACGATGAGCGGGCTGTCCTTTTCGCCGCTGACGGAAAGGAAATCGGTAATCTTCGAGATGTATTCCACTACCTTTGCCGTATCCTCGGGGGACATCTGCGCACCGTCCTCGCCGTAGACCTTGTAGCCGTTGTATTCCTTCGGGTTGTGGCTTGCCGTAATCATAACGCCTGCCACCGTCTTTAAGTAGCGCACCGCATAGGAGAGCATCGGCACGGGATGTACGTCGTCGAAAAGGTATGCCTTGATACCGTTCTTTGCCAGCACCTCTGCGGTTACCCTTGCAAACTCTTCCGATCTTCTACGGGTATCAAAGGAAATAACGACACCGCGTTCCATTGCCTCCGCGCCCAGCGTTTTGATAAATTCCGCCAAGCCCTGCGTAGCGCGCATAACGGTGTAAACGTTCATCATATTCATGCCGTAGCCGATGATACCGCGCATACCTGCCGTACCAAATTCGGGCTCGGCGCCAAAGCGGTATTCCTTTTCCTTCTCGTCCTCGGCAATAGAAAGCAATTCTGCTTTTCCCTCAGCGCAAAGACGTTCATCGTTGATCCAGTTCAAATAATTGCTTTGATAGTTCATATTGTCTGCTCCTTTTTCGGTTTTATCTTCGCTTGTTTCGGTCGTTGTCGTTTCCGTCACGTAAGCAAAAAAGTTCTCGGTATCCCCCTTGCAATCGTTGGTTGCAATGTCCTCGTAAGTGAGGAAGTATTTTTTACCCTTGATCGTGAAATAGTTGACGTACTGCGCGCAGATGAGCAACACGTACGAGGCAGGAATGGTGACGATAAACGCGCTACCCATTGTGAATACCAGCGCCATCATATTGACGATGATAATCATATATACTAGCACAAGGTAGATGTTGAAGGATTTGAAGTGATGCTTTTTCTCCTCTTTGCGTACCGAGCGCATCGCCTGCCCTAAGGTCATACCGTCGGAGGTAATCGCCGGCATCCACGCCGAAGTAAAGGTGAGCTTGAACGCCTGACCAAGCACCAACGCCGTCACCGCCAAACAGCACGCAGGCAACACGTCCACAAAGACGAAAATCACCCCGATTAACGCCAAGATAACAAGGTCGATTAAAAAGGCGATCGGTACGTATACCAGCGCATATTTGCTCCCCTTGCCAAGGTTGGCAATATACGCTTGCCAGAAGGGGGTTTCTGCATAGGTGGTCATTCTATCGTTGGTGATACTGCCCACCGTGAAGTAGCAGAGGGTGTCCAAAAATCTCTGTACCAAGTAGACCGCTACGCATCCGAGCGTTCTGCCGATAATCGCGCCCATCATCGTCCATACCATATCCAAGAAGGCGGGCAACGAGCCGCCAATAATCTGGTCACGCAAGCCTTCAAAGGTCAGCGAGGAGTCGTGCCCCGGCATAAACTCAGTAAACAGGGCTCGCAAATCGGCAACCAGCGTATTCCATTGATCGCTGGTAAAAATCAGCTCCAACTGCGGCAAGATGAGCAACGCATACAGCGCGGCGCATAGAACGCCCACGACAATCTTGTACAATAGCACGCGAGAGATATTTTTGAAATTTTCCGTCAATAAAGTGAAAATGTTACGAAATCGCATACTTTACCACCTTTTTACTCGTAATATTTTTTAAGGTCTGCCCGTTCGATTTGTTCTCTGTCGAAATAGACGATTTGCATACGCACGCAGAATTGTAAAATCAAGCAGGCGTAGAGCACCGTCGCCACCACGACCGAAGCCACCCAAACGGAAGGCAACAGCAGCGCCGCCGTCGCAATCGCAACCTCCGCCACCAGCATCGAAAGGGTCTGCACCCAGATGATGTTGCCCTGAATCGGCTCGCAGAGCAAAAATCCGTAGCGCAACGCCTCGAACGCTTTAAAACCGGTAATTTGCATACACGGCAACCAAAGGTAGATAAGCGAAATTGCATACGTCAGCGCAACGTGCATCAGCACGATAACCACGGGCGCAACCACGTACACCGACGTCTGCGGTAGCAGGAAAGACAACTGCAGGACCGCCGTCAATAGCAACGTCCATACCTCGTACAAAATAACCACCAAAAGGGTAAATCCAAAGGTTGATAATAGGTTGTCGTTCAGCTTTGCGAACAAGCCGTTAAAGGTGCGCTTTCCAAAGCGCATATGCTTGTCTATAAACGCCATTAAAAGGGATACGCTTACCACCAGCGACACCACGCCGAGCACACCTGCCAGCATCGTTTCCCAAGAGGAAAAATTGAAGAGGGTTATGACCTGGAACAGCTCCCAAAACGCAATCGAAGAAAAGTTTCCAGCCTGCACCTTTTGCGCCACGGACAGTATCTCTTCCCTTGCAAGCGTCAAGGAAAGGAAAAACGCAGGTAAAATCGCCAAAGGAAATATGTATAACAGGTTTTTTATATTATATTTTATCGTCTGCGCCGTGTATTTCATGCGTAGCTGTTCTCCTTTGCCGTTCTCCTCGCCTGCTCTTTCGTCCGTTTTTTAGCAAGCATTTTTCTCATACACAGTCATTGTAGCATATTCTTCCTAAAAAATCAACGCTTTTGAAAAAAAACCGTGCGGTTTTAATAAAAACCACACGGTAAACACACTTTCTATTCAATTATTGCGCTTTTTAAGGGTTGCTTATTCCAACGGCTCGTCTTCTCTACGCAGGAACAGCACGCCGTAGCCTGCCAACCAAGGACCATTGTGACAGCCGCTGACGGGGGACATAATCACGGGCTCGTGATTGCACTCAATCCCGTATTCACCCTCGATTCCCTTCAAGGTTTCTAAAAGCGAAGGTCCTGTATAAATATGCCACAAGAGGTAGTCTTTCGGATCTCTGTCGCCCAGCAATTCCTTCAACACTTCGCAGGTCTTGTGCAACGCTTTTTTCTGGGTACGAACGCTTGCCATCGCAACGATTTCACCCTCTTTCGTGAAGTGCACGACGGGGCAGATGGACAGCATTTTACCAAAGAACGCCTTGCCGCCCTTCAATCTGCCGTTGTAGATGAGGTAGTCCAGCTTGCCGTCTACGCCGACAAATTCCTGACGAGCCATCATCCACTCAATTTCCTTGACAATCGTTTCCGTAGGCACGCCTGCGTTGACCATTTCCTGCGCCTTAACCGCCAACAAGCCCTCGCCAAAGCAGGTGATCTTACTGTCGATAACGGTGATTTTGATACGGTCTGCGTATTCTTCCGCAACCATGCGAATGAGATTGTACGTACCGCCCATTGCAGAGCTGATAACGATGACGATTGCCTCGTCGTAGCCCTCCGCAACCGCCTGATCAAAGTGCGCCTGAATTTCCGTGCGCGTGGGCATAGCCGTTCTGGGAAGATTGTTCTTCGGATCTTCCAGCTTTTCCAACTTTTCGTAGAATTCTACGGGATCAAGGTCGATGCCTTCCAAATATTCCTTACCCTCGAACAAAACGTGTATACGGATAATGCCAATTCCCATTTCGCGATAACGCTGAGGCGCGTATTCCAAACAGCCCGTCGACGTACAAAAAACCTTTCTTTTCATCTTTTTTCTCCTTGTGTAGACTTTATTCCAAACTAATGAGCAGGCAGTACAGTTCCTGTCCGCAATCGTATTCCAACAGCTCGGCGTCAGGGCAAAGCTCCTCTGCCAAGGTTTGCACAAGTTCACGGTCCTCGTCCGTAGCGTCCGCGCCGTACATTACCGTGATAATTTCCTTGTCCTCTAAGTCCTCGACCTGCAAGAACAGCTGTTTTAAGCATTCTTCCCTCGTCGGGGCGCAGGCGCAAAGCTCCTTCCCTAAGAACCCGATATGGTCATCCTTATGGATTTCAATGCCCCCCACCGAAGTATCACGCACGGAGAAGGTAAGGGACAGACAATCCGCGTTCTCCACCGCCTCTTCCATGTCCGCATACACGCCGTCCGCATCCTCGGAATCGGTCGCCACGAGCAAAGCCGCATAACCTGCCTGCATCGTCTTCGTAGGCAATACCAACACGCGAACGTCCGCACGCTCCTCTGCGTATTCTTTCGCCGCCGACTGCGCCGCCATCAGTACGTTACTATTGTTCGGCATAACGATGATTGCATCCGCATTCAAGCCTCTAAACGCCTGTAAGAATTCGCCCGTGGACGGGTTCGTGCAAGCGCCGCCCAGTATCACGGCATCCGCACCACCTTCCTCAAAGAGCTGTTTCATCCCTTCACTCATCGCCACCGTGACGGTCGCAAGATGTTTTTTAGGAAGGGTTTCCGCTTTCTTTTCCTGCCCGAACTGTTCTTCGTGTTGCAGGCTCATATTCTCAATCTTCATGGAGAGGAATTCGCCGTATTTTTGACATTCGCCAAGCACCTGCCCGGGGGTTTTCGTATGAACGTGCACCTTCACAAGGTCGTCCATGCGTACGTAGACAAGGGAATCGCCCACGCTTTCTAAATACCCCTTCAAAGCCTCGTCGTCGAAGTTGTCAACGTCCGTCTTTGCCGTCTGCAATCGCAGGAAAAATTCGGTGCAATAGCCAAATTCCAGCACGCTGTCACGAGTGAAATCGGAAAAATCCACCGCTTTTGCGCCAGTATCACCCACGCTCTCCACGTCGGTGAACGCAAGCTCTTCACCCGTCAAGCCCTCCAACATACCTTCCACCAAACGCAAGTACCCCGCGCCGCCGCTGTCAACGACGTTCGCCTCTTTTAAGGCAGGTAACAGGTCGGGGGTGTGACGAAGGGATGTCGCCGCCGCATCAATGTGGCAGGTGAACCATTCCTCAACTTCCGTCGCAGTTTCCACCGCCGATGCCTCGCGGAAAACGGTGAGAATCGTGCCCTCCACCGGCTTTACCACCGCAGAGTATGCCGCCTTCGTTCCCTCTTTGCAAGCCTCTGAAAGCAACGCCGCATCGACCTGCGCTTGCCCTGCAAAGCCCTTGGCGATTCCACGGAAAATCTGGGAGAGGATAACCCCAGAATTGCCGCGCGCGCCAAGCACAGCGCCGTTTGCAAACGCGGACATTACCTCCGCGGCGGAATCACTCTCGCTCGCAGCCACCGCTTGCCAGCCAAAGTCCATCGTCTTGAGCATATTCGAGCCCGTATCCCCGTCAGGAACAGGGAACACGTTGAGGGCATTTAATTCTTCCACACAAGCGGCAAGCCTTGCCCTACCGCCATATAACATTCTTTTTAATATTTGTCCGTTGATTGTTTTCATAGTTTACTCTTTTGTCGTATTCTTTTACTAATCAGCGCAGAAAGCGCCATTCCGTCATCCTCTCTATTGTACCACTATCAAAAATGCTTGTCAAGGAAATTGTCATAAATTTTTATGACGATATAAAAACAAGCAAAAAAACGTAGTTTTTTTCTACCATATACGCATATAAACAAAAAACGCCCCTATCAAAGATAGAAGCGTTTTTATTTTGTATGTATTTAGGTAGACTTATCTTTTTCCGAGCCTCTCAACATTACAACCAGGGGCAATAACACTCCGCCGATCACATTCCCGAGAATGCTGAGCAGGATATACCCTACTACCTGCCAAGATACTTCGCCAAGGAAGTAAAAGTACATCATGTTCGCCACCGAATGGTCAAAGCCACAGAATGCGAAGACCATGATAGGCAAGATGACACCGACCGTCGTTGACAGCCCTTTCACAGGCGCGTAATGGGACGCCCAAATGGACATCGTAATGAGAATACCGCACAAGACACCCGAACAAAGGGAGCTGAGCGCCCAGCCGTCTGCGTGCACTTTGCCACCGATTAAGGCGATAGCCGCTTCGCTGACCTCTGTATGTACCGGCGAAAAGGATACCAACATCGCCACGATCCATACGCCGATCGTGTTGCAGAGAAAGCATACGGGCAACTGCCACGCATCTTTAACCTTCATCTTCGGAATCGACGCTACCATGCCCGTAAATAACTTCTTTTCAAAGCTGATAATCGTATACATTCCCACCGAGAAGAGCACGCCACCCAGCAGCTTTCCGTACCCATCGTGAAGGCGCGCTACGCAAAGCAAGGACGCCGTAGCGCCGATACCAACCGCAATCCCTGCAAAGATTGCCATCAGACAGAACACCACCAGCTCTCGCGCAGTCATTTTTTTTGTCTTATTCATCGTTTCCCCTACTTTTTTAGAATTATTCTTCGTCGGGAAGGTCTACGTTGTGGTAAACGTTCTGCACGTCGTCGTTGTCTTCCAGGGCGTCGATCATCTTCAAGAAGGTTTCTACCTTGTCCGAAGGCAATTCGATACGGCTGTTGGGAATCATGGAGATTTCCGCCTGTACGAACTTAATCTTGTCCTCTTCCTCGTCGTTTCTTCTGCCCTTGGGAGCCGCCGCAACCAGTTCCTTATTCTTCTCCTCTAAGTACTTTCTCACGTCGGAGAACGCCTCGGGGGTGGTGAAGATTTCGTAAACGTCGTCGTCTGCAATAACGTCGTCGGCGCCTGCCTCCAACGCATATTCCGTCATGGTATCCTCGTCCAGCTCTACCGTTCTTTCTACGACGATATAGCCCTTGTTTTCAAAGTTGTAGGATACGCAACCCGTCTGACCCATCGAACCACCGTGCTTGGACAAAATTGCACGCACGTCGCCTGCCGTACGGTTGACGTTGTCGGTAAGCGTAGCGATGATAACCGCAGAGCCTGCCACGCCGTAGCCTTCGTAGGTGAGCTCCTTATAATCGGTGCCGCTCATTTCACCGCTTGCCTTTTTAATCGAACGCTGAATGTTGTCGTTGGGCATATTTGCAGCCTTTGCCTTTGCGATGATATCCGCAAGCTTGCTGTTCGTGTCGGGGTTGGGGTTGGATTTTGCCGCTACTGCAATCTCTCTGCCGAGCTTGGTGAAAATTCTACCCTTCGCCGCGTCTGCCTTACCTTTCTTTGCCTGTATGTTATGCCATTTGCTATGTCCAGACATATCTTTCTCCTTGTATTAGAATATTTTTATACGAATTTTTCCTTTGCCAAGAGGTACATTGAAACCCCTGCGGCAACCGCCGCATTCAAGCTCTCCTGCGAGGAGCGCATGGGAATGCGTATCGTCTTATCCGCCGCCGCTTCCACCGTAGCGGAAACACCGTTTGCCTCGTTGCCAATCACCAACGTAAACTGGCTGGGAGGCACGAAATCAAAGATATTTTCTCCGTCCATATCCGCCACCACCAGCGAAACGCCTGCGTTTTTCAAAACGGATAATATCTCCTCACGCTCCGCGCAGTACAGCTTGGTGAAGAAGACGCCGCTCATGCTCGCCCGTACGCTTTTAGGGGAATAGGGATCGGTACATTCCTTGGTCAGATAAATTTCCTCGTAGCCTGCGGCGTTGGCGGTACGAATAATCGCGCCCATATTGCCGGGGTCAGCTACGCCGTCCAAAAACAAACAGTTGCCTTTGGGCGCGCAAAGCGGACGGGTGGGAATCTTCACCCGACACACCACGCCCTGCGGCGTTTTTTCGTCCGAAAGCTGGCGCAAGACGTCCTCGGATACGACGACGATTTTTTCCTCGTCCACGGGCAGGCTAAGCTCCACCCCTTCACGGACGAAAATCCTTTCAATCGTCATACCGCTTTTATGGCATTCCTCTGCCATCTTCCTGCCTTCCACCAAAAAAGAGCCGAGCAATTTTCTGCCCTTTTTGTCCTTTAAGGTAGCCGTTTCCTTTACGAGCGGATTGTTTTTCGAGGTAATTATCATAATTCCAAAAAACAACAAAAAGCCTTTTCGCTACTACGCGAAAAGGCTATTGTTCGTCATCCTTAGAGAGCCGCTTTCGCCTTCTCTACGAGTGCCGTGAATGCAGCCGCATCGTTTACTGCGAGGTCTGCAAGCACCTTTCTGTTCAAGTTGATGCCAGCCTTGGAAAGACCGAACATGAACTTGCTGTAAGAAAGACCGTTGATTCTTGCGATCCACAATTTTCTGAAATCTCTCTTTCTTCTTCTACGGCCGATGAACGCATAGTTCAAGGACTTCATAACAGCTTGTCTTGCGATTCTGTAAGACTTGCTCTTGTTGCCAAAATAACCTTTGGAAAGCTTAAAAATCTTTCTACGCTTTTTAACAGCGTTTACTGCTCTTTTAATACGCATAACTTAAATCCTCCTTCCTTATTTCTTGTAGGGCATCATACTTTTTACGGTATTTTCCTGGGTAGAAGAAACAAGGGTGCTTTGACGCAAATGTCTTCTTCTTTTGCTGGTCTTGGTTTCTGCTTTGTGGTTCTTACCGCTGTGGGAACGATTTACTTTACCCGAACCGGTGAGCCAAAAACGCTTTTTCGTACTGCTGTGAGTTTTCTGCTTAGGCATATATTTATCCTCCGAATTTTTTTCTATTTCTATTTTATTTTTAGCCACGCGTAAGACGCGCCGCATAAAAGACGATTATTTTGCAGGGGAGAGAATCATCAAGATGTTTCTGCCCTCGGTCATAGGAGCTTTGTCCATCACCGCTTTGCCACCAAGCATTTCAAAGAAACGTTTCATTACGTCCACACCCATGGATGCGTGCGCCTGCTGACGCCCTCTCATACGGATGGAAACCTTTACCTTGTTGCCGTCGCCCAGCATTTCCACCGTCTTCTTCGCCTTGACCTGCAAGTCGCCGATGTCAATCGTCATGGAAAGGTAAATTTCTTTGATTTCAATCACCTTTTGGTTTTTGCGGTTTTCCTTTTCACGCTTTGCCTGCTCGAATTTGAACTTACCGTAGTTCATAATCTTGCAAACGGGGGGAACTGCGTTCGGAGAGATTTTTACAAGATCTAAATCCTCTTCCTCTGCGATGCGCAACGCCTCAAGCGCGCTCATCACGCCAAGCTGTTCGCCCTCTGCGGAAATGACTCTTACTTCCTTGTCACGGATTTCACCGTTGATTTGATGTTGGTTTTTTATGGCCGTGTACCTCACCAAAAAAATAATGGGTTGCTAGCATAAGCAACCCATCAAAAGTCCCATTTTTACCTTAATTCCGTAAAAAATCCACGATTGAGCCACACAACTTTGCCGTATGGCGAGAAGGTTCGCTTCTGCTTAGCGTTAATATATTAACACACCAAACGGGGAATGTCAAGCAATTTTTTACGGTTTTTCTAAAAATTTTTTCGTTTTGTTTTTTTATGAAAGCAACTGCCCTCATCGGCTTGTCGCCCGACGATTAAAATACCGTTTTATCGGCAATATCCGAAAGGACCGTTGCGATAAATTCGTCTGCTGCAATCGCGCCCATATCGCCCTTATCACGGCGACGAACGGCAACCTGACCTGCTTCCATTTCCTTTTCGCCTACAACCAGCATGTAGGGTACTTTTTCCATCTGCGCCTCGCGGATCTTGTAGCCGATTTTTTCACTTCTGTCGTCCACTTTTACGCGGATACCCTTTGCCTTCATCTGCTCTGCCAAGCCGTTTGCATACTCTACCTGTCTGTCGGTGATGGGCAAAATCTTGACCTGCAAGGGGGAGAGCCATACGGGGAATTTGCCTGCAAAGTGTTCGATCAAGATGCCGATGAACCGCTCGATAGAGCCGAATACAACGCGGTGCACCATGATGGGACGATGCTTTGCGCCGTCCTCGCCGATGTACTCCATTTCAAAGCGCTGAGGCAACTGGAAGTCGAGCTGAATCGTACCGCATTGCCACGTTCTGCCGATGCTGTCCTCCAAGTGGAAGTCAATCTTCGGGCCGTAGAACGCGCCGTCGCCCTCGTTGACAACGTATTCAAAGCCCATATCGTCCAGCGCAGAACGCAAAGCGTCGGTTGCTACTTCCCAATCCTCGTCGCTACCCATGCTGTTGTCGGGACGGGTGGAAAGTTCAACGTGGTACTTGAATCCGAACAGCGTATAAACCTCGTTGATGAGGCTTACAACGCCCTTGATTTCGTCCTTAATCTGTTCACGCGTCATAAAGATGTGCGCGTCGTCCTGCGTAAAGCAACGCACGCGGAACAAGCCGTGCAGCTGCCCCGATTTTTCGTGACGGTGTACAAGACCCAGCTCGCCCATACGGATGGGCAAGTCCTTATAGCTGTGCGGTTCGTTCTTGTAAACAAGAACGCCACCCGGACAGTTCATAGGTTTGATTGCAAAATCTTCTTCGTCCACCTTCGTGGTATACATATTGTCACGGTAGTGATACCAATGCCCAGAGGTTTCCCACAACGACCTGTTCAGCATAATCGGCGTGTTGACTTCGACGTAGCCATCTCTCGTGTGGATTTGACGCCAGTAGTCGATCAGCTGATTTTTCAAAATCATACCGTTCGGCAGGAAGAAAGGCAAGCCCTTGCCCTCGTTCATCATCGCGAACAGCTTTAATTCCTTACCAAGCTTCGTATGGTCGCGCTTCTTCGCCTCTTCGAGCATCGTGAAGTAAGCCTCCATCTCGTCCTTCTTGGCAAACGCCGTGCCGTAGATACGGGTGAGCATCTTATTATGCTCGTCCCCGCGCCAGTACGCGCCTGCAACCGAGGTCAAACGGAACGCCTTAATCTTGCCCGTCGAAGGCATATGAGGGCCACGGCAAAGGTCGGTGAAACCGCCCTGCTTGTAGAAGGAAATGACCGAGCCTTCGGGAAGGTCGTTGATGAGTTCTACCTTGTAATCCTCGCTGTATTCGTTCATGAGCGCAACCGCCTCTTCCTTAGGAAGAGTAAAGCGTTCGATGGGAAGATTGCTCTTGATAATCTTCTGCATTTCCGCCTCGATTTTCGCAAGGTCGGTCTGCGCAATCGGGGTTACGAAATCGACGTCGTAATAAAAGCCGTTGTCAATGACGGGGCCGATTGCAAGCTTGCAAGTCGGATAAATCGTCTTGATTGCCTGCGCCAAAACGTGCGCGCAGGTATGACGATACACCTGCAACCCTTCCTTGTCCTTCAAGGTGATGATTTCGAGGTTATCCCCCTCTTTCAAAGCCGTGGATAAATCCACCAGCTCGCCGTTGACTTTGGCGCAGATAGCGTTTCTCGCCAAACCCTCGGAAATCGCCGCCGCAGCCTGCATACAGGTTGCGTTCTCTTCCACCGATAAAGCGTCGCCGCTCTTCAAATAAATGTTCATATGTTCCTCCGTACTTTCGTAGCTTTTTAAATAAAAAATCCTTAAAACCCTCTCTTGAGGATTTTAAGGACGCAAATACTAAAATATTGCGCGGTTCCACCTTAATTGCCGCAGGATACCAAGCCTACGACCACTTTCCGCCTATGCAATTTTAACTTACGATAAAGTGGTTTCGTCGTATCTCGTAGCTATCCGCCTTACAGCCAAAGGGCGAACTCTCTGTAAACCCGTAAACACGCCTACTTGTCTTTACGCTATCTATTGTAGCCGCTTTTTTTCTCTTTGTCAACCTTTTTTACTAAGAATAATCAAACTTTTTCGCCTTGAAATCACTTGACTTATTTTTACACCTTCTATATAATAGAACCGTATACGAACTTTTTTGGAGGCTTTATCGTTATGGATATGAAATCCGTTGAAAGCAAATGGCAAGCAAAATGGGAGAAATCCAAGCAAAATTACTTCAATAAGAAGAATATCGACAAGAAATTGTACGTTTTGGAAATGTTCTCCTACCCTTCCGGCGCGAAACTGCACGTTGGGCATTGGTATAACTACGGCCCTACCGACAGCTATGCTCGGTTTAAGAAGATGCAGGGCTATGAAGTATTCCAGCCCATGGGCTTTGATGCCTTCGGTCTGCCCGCGGAAAACTACGCCATCAAGACGGGCGTGCATCCCAAAAAATCCACCGAAGAAAATATCGCTACCATGGAACAGCAGTTGAAAAACATGGGGGCTATGTTCGATTGGAGCGCAGAGATGATCACCTGCAACGAGGACTACTATAAGTGGACGCAATGGCTGTTCTTGCAGCTTTACAAGAAGGGGCTTGCGTACAGAAAAGAGGCGCTCGTCAACTGGTGCCCTTCCTGCGAAACGGTACTTGCCAACGAACAGGTTATCCAAGGCGAATGCGAACGCTGCGGCTCGGTGGTACTGAGAAAGAACATGACGCAATGGTTCTTGAAGATTACCGACTACGCAGAGGAATTGTTAGAAGGCCTCGACACCATCGACTGGCCTGAAAAGACCAAGCTTATGCAGAAAAACTGGATTGGTAAGTCCACCGGCTGCGAAATCTATTTCGAGTGCGAAACGGGTGATACCATCACGGTATTCACCACCCGTCCCGACACGGTATTCGGCGTGAACTACGTCGTACTCGCACCCGAACACCCCTTGGTGGATAAGTTGAAGACAGCGCATCCCGAAAACGCAGAGGCTATCGACGCTTACGTGCGCTATGCGGCAGAGGCAAACGACATCGACAGATTGTCTACGGCAAGAGAAAAGACGGGCGTATTCACGGGCGCATACGCAACCCACCCCTTGACGGGCAAGCAAGTGCCTATCTACCTTGCGGACTACGTACTGTATTCCTACGGTACGGGCGCGGTAATGGCGGTTGCCGCCCACGACGAGCGCGACTACGAATTCGCGACGAAATACAATTTGCCTATCACGCAAGTTATCCAAAAGAAAGGCGATGAAACCCCTCTTCCCTTCTGCGAAGACGGTATCCTCGTCAACAGCGGAGAATTCGACGGTCTTTCCGGCGAAGAGGCTCGCGATGCCATCGCCGTACATCTTACGAAAATCGGCAAGGGTGGCAAGAAGATTAACTATCGACTTCGCGACTGGTCGGTTTCCCGTCAACGCTACTGGGGCGCGCCGATCCCCATGATTCATTGTGAAAAATGCGGCGCAGTACCCGTACCCGAAAAAGACCTTCCCGTACGCCTGCCCGACGACGTAGAGTTCCGCCCCAGCGGCAGATCTCCCCTTGCAGGACACGAAGGCTTTATGAACTGCACCTGCCCCAGCTGTGGCGGCAAGGCGCAACGCGACCCTGATACTTTGGACACCTTCGTATGCTCCAGCTGGTATTACCTGCGCTACCCTGAGGCGAAAAACCACAAGGCGGCGTTCACGAAAGAGGTTGCCGACAAAATGTTGCCCGTCGACGTATACGTAGGCGGCAGCGAGCATGCTTGTATGCACCTTCTCTACGCGCGATTCATTACGAAGGCGTTGCGTGATATGGGCTACTTAAGCTTTGACGAGCCGTTCAAACGCCTCGTACACCAAGGCATCATTCTCGGGCCGGACGGCAACCGTATGTCCAAGAGCAAGGGCAACGTCGTCTCCCCCGACAAGTATATTGAGGAATACGGCTCTGACGTCTTCCGTATGTATTTGATGTTCGGCTTTAGCTATACCGAGGGCGGCCCTTGGAACGACGACGGCATCAAGTCTATCTCCAAGTTCCTTGACCGTATCGAACGCCTTGTCGTAAAGGCGGCGGAAACGAAGGAAACCAAAGCGGATGCCGCTATGAATACCGCAGAAAAAGAGTTGGACTACGTGAAGAACTTTGCGATTAAGAGCATCGTTCGCGACGTAGAGGCATTCTCCTTCAACACCTCGATTGCAAGATTGATGGAATACGTCAACGCTCTGCAAAAGTATGATACCGAGGTTGCAGAAAAGAACGTTGCGTTCTACAACGAGTGCATTTTGGATTTGATTAAGATGCTTGCGCCTTTCGTGCCCCACTTCGCAGAAGAGCTGTGGGAGATGATGGGCAAGAAGAGCTCCGTACACGAGGAAGAATATCCCGCGTTGAACGAGGCGGCTTTGGTGAAAGCGGAAGTCGAATACGCCGTACAGGTAAACAGCAAGATTAAGGCAAAGATGATGATTGCAGAAAACCTTACCCCTGAAGAAATTCAGGCGCAGGTTTCTGTTCACCCCGAAATCGCGCCCCTGCTGGAAGGCAAGAGCGTGAAAAAATGCATCGTCGTCAAGGGCAGACTGGTCAACTTGATCGTCGGCTAATTCCCTCATACTGCTAAACCCAAAAACTAAGAACCGTAGATTGTTTTCTACGGTTCTTACTTTTCCAGCAAGGTTTTTTTCGCACGCAAGCAATATTTGTTGCTTTCCATGAAAAAAGTATGCTATACTATATATGGTAATTAAGGAGTTAACTTTACCAAAACCAAAGACAAAGAGGGAAATATGTACTCCATTCTCAGCACCCAACACCAAATTTTTCAAACCAAACACCTTATTATTGTTGCCATTTCGTTGGCACTGATTGTTGGATTGTTCTTTCTCTCGAAGAAGCTGACTTTCCAGAGCATTTGCAAGATTATGCTGTTTGTCGGCATCATTTCCGAAACGGTCAAAATCTTCACCTACATACTCATCAACGAAGATACGCACGGCGGGATTTTGCCTAAATCCGACCTTCCGTTCCATTTATGCTCTATCCAAATTTTGTTTGTAGTCGTCCTCAACTTCTCTCAAAATGAAAAGCTGAAAAGATTTTTGCTCAGCTTTATGTACCCCAGCTGTCTTATCGGCGGGCTTGCTGCCATCTTCATTGCAACCAGCTCTTCCTTGAATAACTGGGTGATTACCTTTCAATATTTCTTGTACCACATCGCCATCATCGTGCTTGCCTTGAACATTTGCACACGTAAGGAAATTAAATTGACGGCGAAGGATTACGTCAACTCTTTAAAATTTGTAGGCATTTTGCTGTTCTTCTCGATTTATATCAACAGCATTATCTACGACGGCGGCGAAAGCAATATCAACTTTATGTACGTTGCCTCTCCCCCTGTGAGCGGGCTCCCCTTCTTGACGGAAGAATTTGGGTGGTTTGTTTATATCATCCACTATGCATGTTTGATACTGTTTGCACTGACGATGTGTTATTTGAAACCCATCATCAAAGCCTTAAAAGCGAAGTGCGGAAAAAATCAATCCATCGAAGCGCCGATTGCACAAGCGGAAATTCCCCTTTCCACGGAAAATCTTCCCTCCGCTGAAGCCGCCGTTGCCGATGGGGAAACACAATCCCTCAGCCACTAAAAATGACAGCTCCCTTTACGCAAGAGAGCCTTACACATGGGAATAAAGAACCCCCGACGGAATGATTCCATCGGGGGTTCTTTTCATCCAACCAAGTTCTGTTTTTCGTCAAACGGTTTTTGTATTATTCTTCTTTGAGGTCAGTCTTCGGTTGGCTTGCCGCCTCAATTACCGCAAATACCTCTTGCATAGCGTCCGTTTCATAATCCTCGATACGCCCTGCGTCCGCAAGCTTCGTAATCTCACTATCAAGCGGCAAGCGCGCCGTCGCGGGAATGATATACTCCTTGGCGAGGGCTTTTACCTTGCTTGCGCCGAACACCTCGATTTCCTTGTCGCAATCGGGACAGCGGATATAGCTCATATTCTCCACCAAACCCAAGACGGGTACGTTCATCATATTCGCCATATTCACCGCTTTTTCGACAATCATCTTCACCAGTTCCTGCGGCGTGCTGACAATGACAATCCCGGCAAGGGGAATGCTCTGGAATACCGAAAGAGGCACGTCACCCGTTCCCGGCGGCATATCAATAAACAAAAGGTCTACGTCCTTCCAAATAACATCCGTCCAAAACTGCATCACCGTCCCTGCAATGACAGGTCCACGCCATACGACAGGCATCGTTTCCTCTTCAAGCAAGAGGTTCATACTCATCAACTGCATTCCCGACGGCGTAAGCACCGTGTTGATTCCCTCGCTGCTGCCCGTGGCGTGCTCCTTTACGCCAAACATTTTCGGGATAGACGGCCCCGTGATGTCCGCATCCATAATCCCCACCGATTTGCCCTGCTTTGCCGCGTACGACGCAAGCAACGCCGTGGTCAAAGACTTTCCTACCCCACCTTTACCGCTGACAACGCCTATGACTTTTTTAATAGACGACTGCGCGTGGGGAGCTTTTATCATACTCTCCTGCTTTCTCGACGAACAGTTCGACGAGCAAGAGGAACAATCGTGCGTGCAATTTCCACTCATACTATTTCTACTCCTTAATCGTTTTGCAACGAAATTAGTATACCCCTTTTTGTCTGTTTTGTCAACGTTTTCGACGAAAAGGGGAAAAATACCCTGCAATTTTCACACAAAAACGGTTGCACTCTCGGCGCAAATGTTGTATAATAAGTAAGCTGCGCGTAGGCGGGGAGTTAGCGGCACCCTGTACCCGAAATCCGCTATATCGGGGCTGAACGCCTTTCTCGGCATCGGCTATGGAAGGTTGCGCGTCGTAAGGAGCGTTGATAACAAGGTCTTATGCAACGCGATACCGTGAACCGTGTCAGGACAGGAATGTAGCAGCACTAAGCGGACCATCGCGTGTGCCATGAGGTAGCTTTGAAGTAGCCACCTGCGGCGTTTCCACTTCGGTAATCGTTGACAAAAAAGGATCGCGCAGTTTTTTTGTACAAAAAAAAGCAGTTGTTTTTACGCAACTGCTTTTTTTAATCCTTTTTGCCACGGATATCGAGGCCATTCACCTGCGCATCCGTCATTACAATCCCTCTTTGCAGGCTGGCGTAGCCGTACTTATCACGAATATTCGCTACTGCCTTTTCCGCGCGCTCCCGCTTTTCATAGCCCTGCTTTTCGCCGTCTATCGCATCCATAATGGACATCTGCTCTATATGATGGTCAAAACCCGAAACGGTGATCCCTATCATACGCACGGGCGCGCCAAGCGGATAATGGGCGCAAAACAGCTCGTACGCCGCACGCGCAATATCCGGACAATGAAGGGTGGGAGAAACCTTCTTTTGGCAGGTCATCTCCTCTAAACGAGTGTTTTTCACCACGATATGTACCGTGTTCGCCTTCCCCACGTCCGCATCGCGAAGACGAGAGGCAACGCTTTCTGCCAAGGCGTAGAGCCAGCGTTCTATCTCCTCACGACTGGAAACGTCGCGCGGCAAGGTCATCGAGTTGCCGATGGATTTTATCTCCTCTTTCTCCTCTGCGCGTCTTACGGGCTCGTTCTCCTCCCCCCTCGCGCAAAGCCAAAGCTGACGTCCACGCTTTCCTAAAATCTTGATAAGCACCTGCTCGTCAGCCGTGGCGACGTCGCCGATTGTCCTTAACCCGTACCTGCCCAGCGTTTCTGCCGTCGATTTGCCCACGTACAGCATATCCGACACGGGCAACGGATAGACGATTTTTTCATAATCCTCTCTACGCACGACGGATACGGCGTCAGGCTTTTTAAACTCTGAGGCGAGCTTTGCCGTCGTCTTGTTAAAGCTCACCCCTATCGACACGGTCAGTCCTAATTCTTCCTTCACCGTCGCGCGGATTTTTTCGGCAATCTCCTCGCCACTACCAAACAGCCTTGTGGATGCCGTCACGTCCAGCGAACATTCGTCTATCGAAAGCTCCTCTACCACGTCCGTAAACCGCTCGTATATCGAGCGCACCAATACGGAGTATTTTTTATACTCGTGATGATGAGGGGCAACCTTGACTACCTGCGGACATTTCCGCACCGCCGAGGCGACCGTTTCCGCCGTCTTGATGCCGTAGCGTTTCGCCTCCTCGTTTTTGGCAAGCACAATCCCCCGCCTCTCCTTCGGGTCGCCGCAGACAATCAGCGGATGACCTTTGAGCGCAGGGTTTAACACCGTTTCCACAGAGGCGAAAAAGTTATTCAAATCGGAATGTAAAATCACACGATCCTTCATCGTTATCGCCCCACTTTCCCCCTTTTATTTTGCCAAATATTTCACCACAGAGTGCGCGGCAACGTTGCCTTCGCCTGCCGCCTTTGCATATTGATACGGTCTGCCCGTGCAATCGCCTGCGGCAAACAAGCCCGAAAGGTTGGTTTTGCAAGCTCTATCCACGACGACGTGCCCGTTTTCTACCGCCAAGCCACCTACCAGCGCAGACGGCGATACGCTGTCTTTTAGCATGAAAATTCCGTCTACGTCCAAGGTTTGTCCACCCTTTAAGATTAGGCGCTCTGCCTTCAAACCGCCCTCGATTTTTTCGGGCATTTTGACGATTTTTTCGATATTGTCGCCCTCTACCTCTACCCCCTTATACAAGGGCAAAAGGTACACCTTTTTTGCAAGCGAGGCAAGATATTCCACCTCGTGTTCCAAAGCCTTCGTCGTGCAGAATACCGCAATCGTCTTGTCCTTATACAGCATACCGTCGCAGGTCGCGCAATAACTGACTCCACGCCCCAAATACGCCTCTTCGCCGTCGATGGCTTTGACCGTTTCTACCCCCGACGCCAAGATGACCGTGCGGCTTTCGTAGGTGTTATCCCCCTCTGCCATCACGAAAAATTTATCCTTCATCGCGTACACGCCCGTGGCTTTTTGTTCCACAACCTCAATTTCCTCACGCGCAAGTTGGTCTTGGAGCGCCATGCAAAAATCCTTGCCCGTAATCGCATAAAGACCGGGGTAGTTGGATATTAATTCCGCTTTTTCAATTTTTGCGCTGAGGGATTTTTTTCCAAGCAAAATAAAGCTTTTCCCATTCGCCTTTAAGGTGAGCGCCGCGGAAATGCCCGCAGGTCCGCTGCCGATAATGATACAATCCAGCATAGTTTTTCTCCTTTCTTGTAGTATACCACAAACAAAAGAAAAATGCAACCAACAAAAGAAAAAACGCCGAAAAAGTATTGAAAAACGCTGGAAATTATGCTATACTAATAGAGAAGAAAGGAGCTTTATCGTATGCAATTTGAGAATACGTCCAAACAAAACGTCGCCCACATCTATATCGCAAGAATCCCCAAAGCGGACGACTTTTCCTTGCCGAGTGAGCCGATTTTTCCGCCCCAAAGACAGGCTGAAATCGTTGCCTGCACCTCCGAAAAGGTAAGGCGTGAAAAGTATTTTACTTGGCGTCTATTGCTGTCCGCCATCGAAAATCGGCTGGGCGTTGACCCTCGACAACTGCAATTTAGAAAGTCTGAAAACGGGAAATGGCTGTGCGATAGGGTCTATTTTTCCCTCTCCCACAGCGACAACCTTGCATGCGTTGCCCTTTATACTTCCCCCATCGGGGTGGACGTTGAACGACTGCGCCCCTTAAAAACACAGGACTTCGCCTTGAAGATTTTATCCGAGCAGGAGCTCGCCGATTATCACGAGGCGAAAGAAAGCGAACAATCCGCCTTCCTCCTTAGGGCGTGGACGAGAAAGGAAAGCCTTTTTAAGCGTTTAGACAAAAGCGGATTTTTCTCTTCCAACCCGAAGGATTTGCAAGGGTTTGTGGTAGAGCGCACGATAGAGCTTTACAACGAGCAATTCGCCCTTGCGGTTGCCGCCGACGCACCGTTTGTCTTGCAGGTAAACGATTGTATTTTTTGAATGTTATCAACAAAAAACTAAGTTTGCCCTTTGGGCAAGTGAAGTTATTTTCAATAGTGAAGTTATCTTCGATAGTGAAGTTTCGCCTGACGGCGAAGTTATGGAAAAATATAACCACAATTTTTGCGAAAGCAAAAACTTCACTGCGCACAGCGCAACTTCACTGCGTATACCACAACTTCACTTTTACAATAGTAAAAACTTCACCAAAAAAAGAGCAGGACAACCTGCTCTTTTTTTATCCATTATTCCGTTCTAAGCGCGATAACGGGATCTTTCTTCGCCGCCGCATTCGCAGGGATTAAACCGCTGATTAAGGTCAATACCACGCTGATGACTACCATCGTAATCCCCTGTCCAAGAGGCAACGCCGCTAGCGTAGCAATCCCCGTCAGGTATTCGAGCAACATATTGATGGGAAGGGACACCGCATAGGTAAAGCCCACGCCAAACAAGCCTGCGCACAAGCCGATTAAGAAGGTTTCCGCATTGAAAAGACGACGAATGTCCTTCTTTCTTGCACCCAAGGAACGCAATACACCGATTTCCTTGGTACGCTCTACCACCGAAACGTAGGTGATTACCCCTATCATTACGGACGAAACCACCAAGGATATTGCCGTAAACGCCACCAAAACGTAGGTGACCGCATCCAGCATACCACGAACGAGCGTCATCAAAATCGCCACCGTGTCCGAATACTGGATTTGCGCCGCCTCATCGTCCACCTTAATCACTTCATTCCATTTCTTCAAATGATCCGTCACCACGTCCTTATGGTCGAAGTCCTTGACGTAAATGCGAATCTCCTTCGGCATCTCCGCGCCACCGAGCGCACGCTTGGTCATATCTTCTACGTTGTAGCGGATTTTTGTAAAATCCCCCGTCGTCATAAACTCGATAATGCTGACAAAATCCAAAGCGTATACGCGTTGCTTATCTTCCGTATCCTTAGCAATCTGAGAAGCGCGGCTGTCCGTCAAATACCTAGCCGTAAAGCCGGGCATATACGCAAGTCCGCTGGAAAGCGAACCGTAGGCTGTGCTTTTCTTCGCGCGAAGAATACACCCTATTTTCAGTTCTTTACCGCTTTCGACGTTAAATTTACCGCTATTGCTCGGGTCGTAATACTCCGTCCGTTGCCATACTTCCTCTTGCGTTCCGCTGCTCATCACCCTGCCCTTGGAATAAATGGTATCGTTGGGATAATAGGTGTAGGTGTGCGTCAGTAGCTGTTCATAAGGAACGTAAGTAATCTTCCCTTCGCCCGTCGCATCCTGCTGGAAGAGCTCGACAACCTCCTCCATCGAAAGCAAGCCAAGTTGCGCCATAACGATATCCGTCATACCACCGTCGCTGTTGAGCACCAACACCAGCTCGTTTTCAGAGGTAGCATCAGGGTATTGCCCTGCCACTACGTCGTATTGAGAGAGAATATAGTCGCGGTTGTTCGGCATTTCGTAGGTAACGCTCTCCACCGTACCAAACATCGCCGAGAAAGACTGATACGGTTTTGCCGATTCCGTATTCTCCAGCTGACCTTGATACATCGAAAGCAGACTGCTCAGCGACATCATATATTCCATGGACGGTTCCTCGTCCCCCTCCTCGGGCGTTTCTACCGAGAAGGAAACGCTTTGGAACAGGTTGTTGCCGATATCCCCTCCGTACAAGAATTGTTTTGCGTAATAATGCTCGCTGTCGATTTGATTTACGTAGTCGATATACTCCTGCGTGATCGTGTTGGTGGAAGTCATATTGTTCGCAAGCTTCGTCAAAAAGGAGTTGACGTATACGCTATCGTTCAAGCGAGAAGGATCAACCTTCACGTTTCCACCCTTCATCATCTGTAGAATGCTTGCATAATCGAGTGTCGTTTCCGTTACGGTAAGCGGATATGCCGACAACATATCCTTTTCGGTGTTGGCAATGTACGTCGTAAAACCGCCGCGCAGAGCAAGCACCAACGAAACGCCGATGATACCGATACTGCCTGCGATGCTCGTGATTGCCGTACGCCCTTTTTTCGCAACAAGGTTTCTGCCGCTTAAGCCCAGCGCCGTCTTATAGGACATCGCCGCCGTTTCCTTGTTGCTCTCGTTCAAACGCTTTGCCTGCAGCCAAGCGTCGAATTGTTCCTTCGTCTTTCCCGATGCCTCGATTTCTTTCCACAGCTTTCTCTTTTCCGCCTCGCTGTCGAAGGGGTTACTGTCCGAAACGACTAAGCCATCCGACAAACGCACGATACGAGAGGAATACTGCTCTGCAAGCTCGGGGTTATGGGTGACCATAATAACCAAACGCTCGCCTGCGATTTCGCGAATGAGGTCCATAATCTGCACGCTGGTTTCCGTATCCAGCGCGCCCGTCGGTTCGTCCGCGAGCAAAATTTCAGGGTTATTGACCAGCGCACGCGCAATCGCAACACGCTGCATCTGACCGCCCGACAATTGATTGGGGCGTTTTTTCAGCTCCGCTTCCAAGCCCACTTTTTTCAAGGCTTCCCTTGCGCGCTTTCTACGCTCTGCCTTGGAAACGCCTGCAATCGTCAGCGCAACCTCTACGTTCCCCAAAACCGTCTGGTGGGGAATGAGGTTATACGATTGGAAGACGAAACCGATACGGTGGTTGCGGTATACATCCCAGTCCTTGTCCTTATAGTTCTTCGTTGAAACACCGCCGATGACCAAATCGCCGTCGGTATAGCGGTCCAAACCGCCGATGATATTCAAAAGCGTGGTCTTACCACAGCCACTTGCGCCCAAAATAGACACGAATTCATTGGAACGGAATTCCAGCGACACTCCCTTGAGCGCATGCACGACGTTTCCACCCGTCGTATAGTCCTTTTTAATATTCTTTAACGTTAACATCTCTGCTCCTCGCTATGTATACTACCCGTCTTTATTGTTGCCCTTTTTTGTATTCGCAATCCAAGTAAGCTTCCTCTACGGCATCGTAAAATTCCTCTACCAAAGCAAGCATTCTGTTCAGCTTTGCCGTGCCCATACGCGCGATTACCTTCCCGATAAAGTCCGCATAGAGTTCCATGACGCTCGCATACGACTCCATCGCCTTTTCCGTCAATTCGACGTACGCAATTTTCTTGTCCGTTTCATCGGGAACACGACGCACTACACCATCCTTTTCCAGCTTGGATACAATCTGCGAAATAGCGGAACGAGTGATCCCTAAACGCTCGGCAAGTCTTGTGGAAATCAAGCGCTCACCCTCGCCTGCCGCATAGACGATTTCATTCATCAGGCGTATTTCTGTATTGCTATACCCCTCTTGGCGCTGGATCTCCATCGCGCGTTCCATATCACGCAACGTCGAAAACAACTTGCGTAAATACACCTTATTTTCTTCCGTAGTCGTAATCGGCTTTTGAATTTTTCGTCTTTTTTCCATTTTTTATCCCTCGTATAAAACTGCGTTTTATTCGCTATTTTTTCTACAATATTACTATACTGCAAACAGGAAAACTTTGTCAAGTATTAAACGGTTTTTCCGTCTTCTTTTCACCTCATTTTCATCTTTTTTCACTTTTTTCCACAATGTACTTGATTTCTTAAAAAAAAGATGGTAGAATAATAAGGAAAATATATGAAATGGAGCAACTATATGTTGGAACAATTGAAAGAATTTTTAGGATCCTCTTACACCGCTTATCATGCGGTGGATAACGCGAAAGCTTTGCTTGCAAAGGAAGGCTTCTTGCCCTTGAGCGAAGGGGATGACTGGGAACTTACCGAAGGCGGTAAATATTACGTGGAGCGTGGCGGTTGCGCCCTGATTGCTTTTTGCATCGGCAACCTTGACCAGCTGTTCTTTAAGGTAGCCGCGGCGCACGTCGATTCCCCTGCCCTGAAATTGAAGGAAAACCCCGTGATGAAAGCGGAGGCTTGCGACAAGCTGAACGCAGAAACCTACGGTGGCGGACTTTGGTACAGCTTTTTAGACAGACCCTTGAAAATCGCCGGCAGAGTTATCACCGAGGAAGACGATACCCTCGTCTGCGAAACGGTCGTTTCCCCTTACCAAGTGACGATCCCCTCCGTGGCAATTCACCAAAACCGTAGCGCAAACGAAGGGCTGACCCTGAATGCGCAAGTGGATTTATTGCCCTTGGTCGGGCTGAGTGGAGCAGGCGAAAGCTGGCTGTCCGCAATCACCGATAAAAAGGTGCTTTCCCACGATTTATTCTTAGTGAACGCAGACACCCCCTACTCCTTTGGCGTAAATGATGAGTTTATCGCCAGCCCCAGAATCGACGACCTCACCTGCGTATACGCGATTTTAGAGGGCTTGCTTAGCCGTGCGGAGGATAGCGACGGTATCTGTATCGGCGCATTCTTCGACAACGAAGAAATCGGCAGCCACACCGCACAGGGCGCGGCAGGCGATTTTATGGAAAACACCCTGCGCCGTATCACCTACGCATTAAAGTTGGATGAAACGGAGCTGTATAAGGCGCTCAATGGCAGCGTTCTCGTATCCGCTGACAACGCGCACGCCAGCCACCCTAATCACCCCGAAAAGGCTGACCCCACCAACCGCGTACAGCTGGGCGGTGGCGTCGTCATCAAACACCACGCAGGAAAGGCGTACACGACGGATGCGCTGTCCTCTGCTATCTTTAAAAAGATATGCGCACGCGCAGGCGTAAAGACCCAGACATTCTTCAACCGTTCGGACGTTCGTAGCGGTTCGACCTTGGGAGTTTTAGCGCAGACCCGTATGAGTATGCTTGCCGTAGACATCGGCTTGCCACAGCTTGCAATGCATTCCGCAAACGAATGCTTTGCCGTAGCCGACTACGAGGAAATGCAGACGGCATTGACCGCATTCTTCTCCTCGAATATCACCGTTAACGGCAACGAAGTGAAGACGAACTAAAAAAAAGCACGGAGCAATCCGTGCTTTTTTTAGTGAATTGAAAACCGTTGGTTTTCGTGAATTGACGGCTCTGCCGTCGTGAATTGAACGCACAATGCGTTCGTGAATTGCAAGGCTGTCGCCTTGCGTTATGGAAAATTTTAAAACGTATCCGCAACGATTGCCAAAGGCAATCAATTCACGTTTTTCATCGGGAAAACAATTCACGCATACGAAGTATGCAATTCACGAAAGCGTAGCTTTCAATTCACCAAAAACAAAGCAAGATGCAAGCAAGACAAGGAAAAAGCGGTTTCCCTGAAGGGAGCGTACAAGACGTACGTGACCAAGGGGAAACCGCTTTTGACGCAGTATTGCGCCGCATATTCTTTGTTTTTATTTTATAAACGAGCAGAAGGCGCGATAACATTCATAAACGTCCGCCTTCGATACCACCTCGTAGGGCGCGTGCATGGAGATAACGGGAACACCGATGTCCACCGTGTCAATGTTCATGTTTGCAATGAACTTTGCCACCGTACCGCCACCGCCGACGTCCACTCTGCCAAGTTCACCCGTCTGCCAGATTACGCCGTTCTCGTCAAACAGCTTACGAACTTCGCCGACGAATTCTGCGCTAGCGTCGTTAGAGCCGCCCTTACCGCGCGAACCCGTGAACTTCGTCAAGCCTGCGCCGTGGGAAAGGTAGGTCGAGTTCAACGGCTCGCATACGTCACGGAAATTGGGGTCGTAGCCTGCGTTTACGTCCGCAGACAAGCATTTCGAATGGGCGCGTACCGCCGCCGAGGAAACGCCAAAGCTGTCTGCAATCGCATCGATGAGGTCAACGAAAATTGCACATTGCATACCCGTTGCACCCTCGCTGCCGATTTCTTCCTTATCCGCCAAAACTACCATAACCGTCTTGTCCGATTCGGTGTCGAAAAGCGCCGTATAGGAAGGATATGCGCACACTCTGTCATCGTGGCCGTATGCCGCAATCAAGCCTCTGTCAAAGCCCAAATCACGAGCTTTAAAAGCAGGAACAAGGGAGAGTTCTGCGCTCAGGAAATCCGCCTCTACCATGCCGTATTTATCGTTTAAAATCTTTAAAAGATTTTCCTTTACGGTGTTGTCCTTTTTGTCCTCTGCCGCCGTGTAGGGAATGTTGCCGAGCCAAATGTTCAAATCCTCACCGCCCAAGCCTTCGCCAAGGGGCTTGGCGTTTTGTTTTGCCGCCAAGTGAGGCAACAGGTCGCTGATGTAGAAAATCGGATCATTTTCATCCTCGCCGATTGCCACTTCAAGCACTTCGCCGTTCTTCTTTACGACTGCGCCGTGCAAAGCAAGAGGAATTGCCGCCCATTGATATTTACGGATACCGCCGTAGTAATGGGTCTTCGCAAACGCAATCCCCTCTGCCTCGTACAGAGGCACCTGCTTTAAGTCGATGCGGGGGCTGTCAATGTGCGATGCCAAAATACGGATACCGTGCTTTGCAACGTCCTCGCTACCTACGCGAATGAGGTAGAGGTTCTTGCCACGGTTGTTGTAATATACCTTGTCGCCGGGCTGCAGCTTTTTGCCAAATTCGAAAGGCACGTAGCCTGCCGCAATCGCCGCTTTTTCCGCGTAAGCGCAAGCCTCGCGCTCCGTCTTACCAGCGTCCAAGAAAGCCGCGTAGCCCTTTGCGTAATCGAAGATTGCCTTCAATTTTGCTTCGTCTGCCGTTTCGTATACGTTCGTTCTTTTGTATGCAAGTTCACTCATATTTCTTCTCCTTTGTTTAGTGCAGGAAGCCTTTGATAATCTGTTCTTCTGCTTCCTTTTCGGTCAAGCCGAGGGTCATCAGCTTTATCAGCTGTTCGCCTGCAATCTTGCCAATTGCCGCCTCGTGTACAAGCTCTGCGTCCACGTGGTTTGCCGTCAAGCAAGGGGCTGCCGCCACCTTTGCTTCGCCCATGATAATCGCATCGCATTCGGTATGCCCGTAGCAGGGCGCGTTGCCGTTCATCGTAGAAACGAAGTTCTGTTTCGAACGATCCGCCGCCACCGAACGGGACATGACGTCTGCGCTACAACCCTCGCCGTTCATCTCCACCACGAAATCGGTGTCTGCCGTCTGTATCCCGTGGGTATACAGCTTTTCCTTGACGACGAAACTCGATTTAGCCTCCAAGGTTGCCGTCGTCTTACGGTTGGTGCTGTCCACGCCCTTAATCTGCGTGCTCTCCATCGTCATCTGCGCACCCTCGGCAAGATAGACCACCGTTTCGGGGTTCATCACGTTCTTGCCCATGCCGTCGCCGCCGCCGTAGTGCTTTTCCACGTACTTGACCTTGGCGTTTTTGCCGACGTGGAAAGTATGGATACCGTCGTGGCGAGAGGTGAGCTCCACCCCACCGCAGTTATGGATACCACAGCCAGCAACGATGACCACGTCCGCATCCTGACCGATATAAAAATCGTTGTAAACACACTCCTGCAAGCCCGCCTTAGAAATAATGACGGGGATATGCAAGCTCTCGTTCTTCGTGCCCGGCTTGATGAAAATATCAATGCCGTCCTTGCCGTCTGTCTTGGGGACGATTTCGATGTTCTCCGTCGATGCCCGTCCCTGCAAGCCGCCGTTCGCGCGGATGTTGTACGCGCCTTCGGGTACACCGTGCAGATCGGCGATTTGTAATAGCAAATCCTTCTCAATCGCGTCCATGATACCCTCCGATTACAGCTTGTCCGTCAGGACCTGACAGGTCGGCGCACGCAAAAGCGCAGGCAAAATTTCCTCTCGACTGCCCTGCTTGTCCACTTTGCCGTTTGCAATCACCACTACCTTGTCTGCAATATTCAAAATGCGTTCTTGGTGGGAGATGATTAAGATGTTTCCCTTCGTCTTTTCGTGCATCTTTTCAAAGACGGAGATGAGGTTGCCAAAGCTCCAAAGGTCGATGCCTGCCTCCGGCTCGTCAAAGATGGACAGAGCCGTACCACGCGCAAGCACGGTGGCAATTTCGATACGCTTTAATTCGCCACCCGAAAGAGAGCCGTTGATTTCACGGTCGATATAATCCCTTGCGCAGAGCCTTACCTCGGAAAGGTAGGCGCAAGCATCGGAAACCTTCGTCTGCTTGCCTGCCGCCAAGGAAATGAGATCGCGCACCGTAATACCCTTGAACTTTACAGGCTGTTGAAAAGCGTAGGAAATCCCCTTATTTGCCCGCTCGGTGATAGAAAGGTCGGTGATGTCCTCGCCGTCCAAATAAATCCTACCCGAGGTCGGTTTTATAATGCCTGCAATCACCTTCGCAAGCGTTGATTTCCCTCCGCCGTTCGGGCCGGTAAACGCAACGAATCGTTCGTCCAGCGTCAAGTTCACGCCGTCCAAAATCGCCTTTTCGCCACGCTCGTCCGATACGCGATAGGTAATGTCTTTCAGTTCTAACATATTGTTTCCTAGTTTTTATTTTTCTTCGTAGCCGAACGGATTACTGCTCTGCCACTTCCATTGTGAAGCGCACATTTCTTCAATGCCGAACTTTGCCGTCCAGCCGAGCTCCTTTTCCGCTTTATCAGGGCAAGCATAGCAAGCCGCAATATCCCCCGGTCTGCGTTCGCAAATCTTATAGGGCAACGCCTTACCGCAAGCCTTTTCAAAGGCATGGATCATATCCAAAACGCTGTATCCGTGTCCCGTACCCAGGTTGTAGATATGCACGCCCGTCGTATCCACCTTTTCGATTGCCGCAATATGCCCCAGCGCCAAGTCAACCACGTGGATGTAGTCGCGAACACCCGTTCCGTCGGGGGTATCGTAATCGTCGCCGAAGACGTTGATGCATTGCAACTTACCGCTGGCAACCTGCGCCACGTACGGCATCAGGTTGTTGGGAATCCCTTTCGGGTCTTCGCCGATACGGCCGCTTTCATGGCTGCCGACGGGGTTGAAATAACGAAGCAGAATGACGTTCCATTCGTTATCCGCCTTCCAAACGTCCGTCATGATGCTTTCCATCATGAGTTTAGTTGCGCCGTAAGGGTTGGTGGTGGAAAGATGACAATTCTCGTCCAAAGGCAATCTTTCAGGCGTGCCGTAAACGGTCGCGGAAGAAGAGAAGATAATCTTCTTCACGTTATATTTTTCCATCACCTGCAACAAATTAACCGTGCCGCTGATATTATTCTCATAATATTTCAAGGGCATACGACAGCTTTCGCCCACCGCTTTAAACGCCGCAAAGTGAATGACTGCATCAAAGGTGTGCGCCGAAAAAATCTTTTCAAGCGCCTCGGTGTCGCGAATGTCATTTTCGTAAAAAGTGACCGTCTTTCCCGTAAGTTCCTGCACGCGACGAATACTCTCGACGCTCGAATTACTGAGGTTGTCTACCACCACTACTTCGTAGCCTTTATTAAGAAGTTCTAATACGGTGTGCGAACCAATATAGCCACAGCCACCCGTAACCAAAATCGTTTGCATAATCGTACTCCTATTCAAAGTTATTTATATCAATCCTCGTCTTCAGGAAGCGTTTCGTCGTAGCGCGAACGGATTTTAATTACCTTCTGACGGGTGGTTTTTACCACCTTGATTTCCAGCTTTTTATAGCGGAAGGTTTCCCCTACGGGGGGGATGCCGCCGCATTGTTCGGTCACCCAACCGCCGACGGTGATTGCCTCGAAGTCCTCGTCGTCCTGCTCCATATCGTACAGAGCAAAGAATTCTTCAAGGTTCATTCTGCCGTCTACCCAGTTTTCCGTTTCGGAAATCGAGCCGTACAGCACCTCTTCCTCGTCGTGTTCGTCCCAGATGTCGCCAACCAGCTCCTCCAACACGTCCTCCAAGGTGACGATACCAACGACGCCGCCGTATTCGTCCGATACCACCGCCATATGCACCTTCTCTTTTTGCAGCTGCTTTAAGAGAGTGGAAATACGGGTGTATTCGGTGGTGAACACCACTTCCTGCAGAATGGATTTTACCGACTTTTCTCCCTTTAAGTAGGCAAGGAAGAAGTCGCGTTCGTGGATCAAGCCCACGATATGGTCAATCGTTTCTTCGTAGATGGGTATACGAGAGTAGCCGTTTTTGCGGAACACCTCGCAGATTTCGTCCATCGACGAATGGATATTTGCCGCGATAACGTTTACGCGGGGCACAAGGATATCCTCTACCTTTTGGTCGTCAAATTCGAGCGCAGAGCGCACCAGCTCCGATTCGTCCTCTTTCAGCGTACCATCCTCTTCCGCTTCGTCGACGAGGGACATCAGCTCCTCATCCGTGATCGAATCGTCCTTCTTTAAGCGGAAAATCTTGGTGAGCAGCCACTTAAAGCCGTCAAAAACAAAGCGTACAGGGATTAAGATCCAGTAGAACAGTTGCATCAACGGATAGCAGATGAAACAGAATTTTTCGGGATATACGCTGGCAAGGTATTTGGGCGTAATTTCACCGATGATGAGTACCACAACCGTCATAACAATCGTGGACATCGTGGTGTGGTCAATGCCCGTGCCTTTGAGCAGCTCGAAAAATAAGATCGACGCCAAGCCTGACGCAGTCAGGTTGACGATGTTGTTACCGATCAAAATCGTCGTTACGAGTTTGTCATAGTTCTTGTCTGCAAAATCAGATACTGCCTTTGCGTTGCGCTTTCCAAGCGCGGCAAAGCTTTTCAGCTTGATTTTGTTTGCACACGAAAACGCCGTTTCCGTCCCTGAGAAAAAGCCAGAGAGCAAAATCAGCACAACGATAATGATACTTAGAGATAGCGGGTCCATAATTCCTCCATAGGTTAAAAATTTTTTTTTAGGAAAATATAAATATTTTCCGTCATCCTACATTATACTACACTTTTTTGGTGTTTGTCAACGCGCTGTTGGTAGGCAACGCACATTTTTTTCAATTTTTCCCTCTTTTAGCGACAAATCTTCCTTTGAATGACAAGAGTTTACAAAAACACTTGACGAGAAAGCGTAAAAGTGTTATACTTTTAGACGATTATTTTATGCTTTTAGCCGCTGTTTTACGCGCGGCGCAAAAGGAGAACGCTATGGAAAAGAAAAATAGAATTGAAACGACCTGCGTACAGGGCGGCTATACCCCCGGAAACGGCGAACCCCGCCAAATCCCCATCGTACAAAGCACTACCTTTAAATATGCAACCAGCGAGGATATGGGGAAACTCTTTGACCTCGAGGCAAGCGGATACTTTTATTCCCGTCTGCAAAACCCTACCTGCGATACGGTAGCGGCAAAGATTTGCGCCCTTGAAGGCGGCAGCGCGGCAATGCTACTCTCCTCCGGACAAGCGGCAAGCTTTTTCTCTATCTTCAATATTGCAGAAGGCGGCGACCACGTCGTTTGCTCCACCAGTATCTACGGCGGTACCTACAATCTCTTTGCAGTAACGATGAAACGCATGGGCATCTCCTTTACCTTTATCGACCCCGACTGCACGGAAGAGGAATTGAACGCAGCATTCCAAGAAAATACGAAAGCGGTCTTTGGTGAAACGGTGGCAAACCCTGCCCTGACCGTTTTGGATATTGAAAAATTCGCAAAGGCGGCGCATGCGCACGGCGTGCCTCTGATCATCGACAACACCTTTGCAACCCCCATCAACTGCCGCCCGTTTGAATTTGGCGCAGACATCGTCACCCACTCCACCACCAAGTACATGGACGGTCACGGCGTAGCGGTAGGCGGTTGTATCGTAGACAGCGGTAAGTTCGACTGGATGGCGCACAAGGAAAAATTCCCCGGGCTTTGCACCCCTGACGAAAGCTACCACGGTATCACCTACGTAGAAAAGTTCGGCAACGCAGGCGCGTATATCACCAAGGCTACGGCACAGCTGATGCGTGACTTTGGTTGCACGCAGTCCCCTCAGAGCGCGTTCTACCTCAACCTCGGCCTTGAAAGCCTGCACGTCAGAATGGAGCGCCATTGTTTGAACGCGCAAAAGGTTGCGGAATTCTTGGAAAACAACGACAAAATCGCTTGGGTAAACTACCCCGGTTTGCCCTCGAACAAATACTACGACTTGGCAAAAAAGCTGATGCCGAACGGCACCTGCGGCGTCGTAAGCTTTGGCGTGAAGGGTGGCAGAAAGGCGGCGGAGGCGTTTATGAAGTCGCTGAAGATTATCGCCATTGAAACGCACGTTGCGGACGCAAGAAGCTGCTGCCTGCACCCCGCAAGCGCAACGCATAGACAGATGAACGACGAAGAACTGATTGCAGCCGGCGTACCGGGCGACCTCGTTCGTCTTTCCTGCGGCATTGAAAACTACCAAGACCTGATTGACGACATTCAGCAGGCCCTGAATACTTTATAATCCAAAAGAGCAACGATTATGCCTATTAAAATTCCCAACAACTTACCCGCCGTAAAGACCTTGGAAGGCGAAAATATTTTCGTGATGACGGAAACCCGAGCAATGACGCAGGACATCCGTCCTTTGAAAATACTCATCTTGAATTTGATGCCCAAAAAGATTGAAACGGAAACGCAGCTGGCGCGCTTGCTCGGCAACACGCCCCTGCAGGTGGAAATGGAGCTCATCCACACCAAATCGCACGAATCGAAGAACGTTGCGGCAGACCACCTCTTGGCGTTCTATAAGACCTTTGACGAAGTCAAACACCGCAAATTCGAGGGCATGATTATCAGGGGCGCGCCCGTAGAGCATATGCCCTTCGAGGAAGTGGAATACTGGCAGGAGCTGTGCGAAATCATGGAATGGAGCAAAACCCACGTCCACAGCACTTTCCATATTTGCTGGGGAGCGCAGGCAGGGCTGTATTACCACTACGGCATCCAAAAGAAGGACATGCCCGAAAAGATGTTCGGCGTCTTCCCCCACAAGGTAGATCACAAGCCTTCCATCCTCTTCCGTGGCTTTGACGAAAGTTTTATGGTCCCCCACTCCCGTCACACCACCGTTTTACGCGAGGACATTGAAAAGGTAAAGGATTTGAAAATCCTTTCTTCCTCCGATATTTCGGGTGTATACGCAGTTTCCACGAAGAACGGCAGACAAATTTTCATCACGGGGCATTCCGAATACGATGCGGAAACGCTGAAGAACGAATATCTGCGCGACCTTTCGCAGGGCAAGCCCATCCACGTGCCTGAAAACTATTTCCCTTGCGACGACCCCAGTCAGCCCCCGATGGTCAGCTGGCGCGCGCACGCAAACTTGCTGTATTCCAACTGGCTGAACTACTTCGTTTACCAGAGCACCCCCTACGATATCAAAAACGTTTAATAAACAGCGTGAACGCAGGTGAAGTTTCCTGCGGATGTGAAGTTTATTGCATAAGTGAAGTTTTTGACAGTTGCCCAAAGTGAAGTTTCGCCTACCAGCGAAATCGTGGAAAAATAATAAGCAAAAAAGACCTTGCGGCGAGCAAGGTCTTTTTTCGTTTCGTTTTATAAGATTTACAGCATTTTCATTAAATCGGCAAGCGCGGTTTCGAACTTAACGCCGTACCAGTGCGTAGGATCGCCCTGCGTTTTTTCGATGCAAAGCACCGTATAATCCGCCGCAATCTTTGCCGCCTCTACGAGGGTCTTGCCCTTCATAAGCGCGCCCATAAACGCCGAGGCGTACACGTCGCCGGTGCCGTGACAGCCCTTGGCAATCTTCTTATGCTCGTAATAGCTGAGCTTGCCGTCCTCGTACACGACCACGCCCGTCTTATCGGGGGCATAGCTAACACCCGTCAAAACGACGGTGGAACAGCCGAGCGACGACACCGCTTGCAACAAGCCAAGAATGTAGTCCTCGTCATAGCTTTCCTTGTACTCTACGCCAGCCAAAAAGCAAGCCTCGGTGATGTTGGGCACGAGCACGTCTGCCGAGGGGCAGAGCGTACGCATCGCCGCTACGTAAACGTCGTCGAAGATCGGGTACAGCTTACCGTTGTCCGCAAAAGCAGGGTCTACAACGCGTACGGCGCCTTCAACCCCCATCGTGTCCAAAATCTCCTTGACGAAGGCAACCTGCTTGGTACTGCCAAGGTAGCCGGTATAGATACCGTCAAAGGCAATTCCTTCCTTTTTCCAATGCGCCGTAATAGCAGGAATATCGTCCGTCAAATCACGGAAGGTAAAGCCGCTGAACCCAGCCGTATGTGTAGACAAAACGGCAGAGGGTAAAATGCAAGTTTCGTGTCCGCAAGCAGACAAAATCGGCAACGCCACCGTCAGCGAGCATTGCCCCACACAAGAGATATCCTGAATCGTTAAAATCTTTTTATAGTCCATATACATTCTCCGTTAAATCCTTCACTACCTCTGAGGCGAGAATCAGCCCTACGACCGAAGGCACGAACGCCACGCTGGCAGGAATCGGCTTGCCCGTTTCCTTGTCCACCGCCTTTGCAGGCTGCGGTTCTTCCCGCGAATAGACCACCTTGACGTGTTCGATTCCACGCTTTTTGAGCTCTCTGCGCATAACGCGCGCAAGCGGACAGACGGTGGTTTTCGCAATGTCTGCAACCTCAAAACGGGTGGGGTCTAGCTTATTTCCCGCACCCATGGCTGAAATCACGGGTACGTTTGCCTCTTGAGCGCGCTCAATGATTGCCAGCTTTGCGCTGACCGTATCCACCGCATCCACCACGTAGTCGAACGAAGAAAAATCAATTTCCGTGCTTTCGGGTAAGTAGAAAATTTCCTTCGTTTCCACTTTGCAATCAGGGAAAATGTCCTTCACCCGATCACGCGCCACGTGCGTTTTATATTGCCCCACGGTAGAATGTAGCGCAATGATTTGGCGGTTGATATTGCTTTCGCTCACCTTGTCGGGATCAATGAGCGTAAACGCGCCTACGCCGCTTCGCGCCAAGGCCTCGACCACGTAGCCGCCTACACCGCCCACGCCGAATACCGCAACGTGCGCCTTTTTAAGTTTTTGCACTCCTTCTTCACCGAGAAGGAGTGCTGTCCTTGAAAATATCATTTTATTTGTTTCTCTTTTTTTCGATTGCGTTTTGAATCAGCTTCGTGATTTCCGTGAACAACATTACCGAGAAGGCAAGCCCTACGCAAATCAGCAACTCAATCCAGCCGATCGTAGCGAATTCAAAGATTGCAGCGAAGGGAGGAATGAAGACAACCGAAAGGGTGAGCACCAACGAGAAGATGGTTGCCGCCCACAGGTACTTGTTCTGTTTCTTCAAGGTGAACACGGAATGACGAATCGAACGCACGTCAAACGCGTGTACCGTTTCCGTCAACGCCAGCGTTAAGAACGCCATCGTGGATGCGTATTCCTGACCCAAGCCTGACGCCTCGCCTCGCGCATACCCTATATAGAATGCCGCCAAAGTTAAAGCGCCGACAAATATACCTTGCAATACAACGTTCAAGCCAAGTCCGTGGGAGAAGATACTCTCCTTGTCGTTACGGGGGTCACGCTTCATGAGGTCGGATTCGCCCTCTTCCATACCCAATGCGATTGCAGGGAAGGTGTCCGTAATGAGGTTGATCCACAGCAAGTGCATAGGACGAAGCAACGTAAGCGCAGGAGAGAACAGCGTTGCAAAGAACACCGAAACAACTTCTGCGAGGTTGGACGAGAGCAGGAACTGAATCGTCTTACAGATATTGTCGTAGATACGTCTGCCTTCGCCTACCGCGGCAACGATGGTTGCAAAGTTATCGTCCTGCAATACCATATCCGCCGCGCCCTTGGTAACGTCCGTACCCGTGATACCCATACCGATACCGATGTCCGCGCTCTTGATACTGGGCGCGTCGTTTACGCCGTCACCCGTCATCGCCGTGATATAGCCCTTCTTTTTCCACATGGTGACGATACGCACCTTGTGTTCGGGTTGCACACGCGCATATACGGAGTACTGAGAAATCTTTTCTTCAAATTCCTCGTCGGAGAATTCCGCCATCTCCGCGCCCGTGATTGCCTGCGATTTGTCGGTGATGATACCAAGCTGTTTTGCGATTGCAACCGCCGTATCAATGTGGTCGCCCGTGATCATTACGGCACGGATACCCGCATCCTTACACAACGCAATTGCATCCTTTACCTCGGGACGAATCGGGTCGATCATACCGGTCAAGCCGATAAACACCAAATCCTTTTCGATATCCTGCGGCTCAAAGTTTTCAGGCACGCTGTCCAAGTTCTTAAACGCCGCCGCCAAAACACGCAACGCCTCGTCAGCCATTCCCTTGTTTGCCGCCAAGATTTCCGCACGTTTTTCGTCCGTCAAGGGCTGAATTGTGCCTTCAACCCAGACATGGGTGCAGTTTTTCAAGATTTCGTCAGGCGCACCCTTCGTGTATTGCACGATGCCGTTGCCGTCCGAATGAATGGTAGACATCATCTTACGCATGCTGTCAAACGGCGCTTCCGCAACACGCTTTTCCGTCTTGCCAAGCTCCGTCTTGTTCAAGCCAAGCTTGTATGCGTAGTTGACGAGAGCGCATTCGGTAGGCTCGCCCACCGCCTCCAGTTTTTCCGCATCCAGCACCGCGTCGCTGCATTGTGCCATCGCGCGACCAAGGAGCGCCTCGTCATCGCCGTAATGCTGAACAACCGTCATCTTGTTCTGCGTAAGCGTACCCGTCTTATCCGAGCAGATAATCTGCGTACAGCCAAGCGTTTCCACTGCCGTCAGTTTCTTGACAACGGCGTTTTTCTTCGCCATTTTCGTCATACCCATCGACAAAACGATGGTAACGACGGTGGCAAGACCTTCGGGAATCGCCGCAACCGCCAAGGATACGGCAACGATAAAGCTATCCAAAATTACTTCCAGATCCCAGCCTGCATTCTTGCTGATGAGGTTGAATGCGAAAATAAATACAGCAATTCCAAGCACGAGGAAGGAAAGGATTTTCGACAGCGAGTTGAGCTTCTTCTGCAAGGGCGTTTCTTCGTCCTCTGCCTTAGCGAGCACGTCCGCAATCTTACCCATTTCCGTCTGCATACCGGTAGCAACGACCACGGCAGTCGCTCTGCCGTACACAATCGTCGTACCCATGTAGACCATATTCTTTCTATCGCCCAAGGGAACGTCCTTACCCTCTTCGCAGGTGAGAACCGCCGCATCCTTATTGGAAGGAACACTTTCGCCCGTAAGAGCAGCTTCTTCCGCCTTCAGGGACGCGCTTTCCAAAAGACGGCAATCCGCAGGAACGCTGTCACCTGCCTCCAAAATGATGACGTCGCCAACGACGAGGTCCTCACTCTTTACCGCAATCAGCTGACCGCCACGCAGTACCTTACTGGTGGCTGAGGTCATTTGTTTCAGCGCCTCGATGGCTTGTTCGGCTTTGCCCTCTTGCACCACGCCGAGGATTGCATTCAACAATACAACCGCAAGGATGATGAAGAATTCCGCAAACGATTCGTCGCCACCCTGCATACGGTCAATGATGATCGTGACAAGGTTGACACCCGCCGCAATCAACAAAACGATGATCATGGGGTCGGTCAACTGTTCAAAGAACCGACGAATCCAACCCTTTTTCTTGCCTTCTGCAAGCTTGTTAGGGCCGTATTCTTCCAGACGCTTTTGCGCCTCGTCTGCCGTCAAGCCGTCTGCGGTGGAGTTCACCGCGGATAAGACTTGTTCAGCCTCCTGCAAATATTCTCTCATAGATTACTCCTTTGTTCGGTTCTGCCCGAACTGCCGACGGATAAAATAAAAACTCACACACTATAGTATGGCATGCACCTATATAGTGTATGAGTCTCATTTTCTAAAACGAACCCGAACACAGCTTTTCTGCGTCGTGATGACGAAATCCGCTCCGCCCTGCCGTCGCAAGGCGTAAATTACTCCCTCATATGTGGTAATTTTAGAATAACATTTTTTTTGAAAAATGTCAATGATTTAGTAAAAGCATTGATTGATTTTTTTTGGAATTTTTAAGATTTTCCCAAAATAGCCGTTAGCCGTAGAAAGTTGCCATAGCTAGGCACAGTATTGCGCCGCATTTTGTAGTCAAACGCAGTATTGCGAAGTATTTTGTAGACTAACTAGTAGGCCATGTGCGATTCTGCTTAAACCACGCCGTTTCTTTTAAAATGGTATTGTTGTTCGAACAGTTCACCGTCACTGCTCCACCCGTGGACGAAACGACGATATTGCCGTTCATGGGCTCGGTTTGCCCTGCGGAATAGTTCACCGATAAACTGGTGACGTAAATTTTATCCGTATACGGTGCAACACGGTCGATAAAATCCTGCGTAGGGAAGGTATTAAGCGGCGCAGCATTGAATTCGCTGCTACCTGCGCAACAACAAACGCAGACGATTTCCGGTTGAATCACGCTCATCAAAGCGGTGTTCGACGAAGTTTTACTGCCGTGGTGTCCTGCTTTATACAGCTTCACCTTGGGCAACTTGTTGCTCTCTACCAAGGATTGTTCGCCCGACTTTTCCAAGTCGCCCGTGAACAAATAATGATTATCCCCTTGCGAAAACATTACGCATACCGAATAATCGTTTTCGTTAGAGGTGCTCGTTTCATAATATTTTTGATAGAGCACGTTCATCGTAATGCCGTCGGCAATTTCAATCGAACGAGTCAAGCCCTGCTCTTCCTTCCACCACTGCAAAGCAGTATAATGTTTCGTGCCTTTTGCAATTAAATTATTGCGTTTCGACTTGTAATTATTATAAATTTGCGTAGACACACTTGTCTTAGGAAAGTCAATCAAAGTCCCTACACGATACACGTCGAAAACCCCTTGATTGTTACTGCCCACAAAACCTGCAATATGGTCCTGATGCGCGTGCGTTGCAATAACATATTCCAGCTTGCCGTCCGTACAATATTGATCGACGTAGTTTTTAATCGTAACCGCAGAATCCTTTCGAGATCCAGCGTCGATTAAAATATCGGTATCCCCTGCCTTGATATAAGTGCAATCGCCCGTATATTTATTGCCAAGTTCCAAGAAATGGATATCCAACTGCGCCGTTTTTTCGTCAGGCAATTCGGGGTCAATCGTGCCACCACCGGCAACGCTAGAGCTACTGCTCGAAGAGGAGCTACTGGAACTGTCGTCAGGCAATTCAGGGGTCACCGAGCCGCCGCCCGTAGAAGACGAACTGCTACTTGACGAGGAGCTACTGCTCGACGATGAGCTACTGCTCGAAGAGGAGCTACTGCTCGAAGATGAGTTTCCGCCAGTACTTGAACCGCTCAGCGCCCCAGACAAAATTGAATCGCCTATGCTTTCAAAAAAATTTTGACAGCCGCAAAACGATAGACTCATTGTCAGCGCCGTTAAAAAGCAGAGCGCTTTTTTTAAAAATTTCTTCATAAAAATCCTTTTGTTCTTGAGTACTATAAGCTTTAAAAAGCCGCTGCGTATACGCGCAACGGCTTTTGTGCTTTATAAAGTTACATGGACTCGTGAATCGTTCTAGAAATAACGTCGTCCTGCTGTTCCTTCGTCAGCTTGATGAAGTTTACGGCATAGCCGGAAACTCGGATCGTAAGCTGAGGATATTTTTCAGGATGCGCCTGCGCGTCCAAAAGGGTTTCACGGCTGAATACGTTTACGTTGAGGTGATGACCGCCTTCGCCAACGTAGCCGTCCAACATACTAACAAGATTGTCAATTCTGCTCGACATAATGATATTCTCCTTTTATTTTCGTCTTTGTCACGTCATCTGGTTGATTTTTGAACCGCCGTTTTAAAAACGGCTCGGAAAAATAATTGCGAAATTCGGCGCGTTTTATTCGGTTACAGACCGCTGAGGGTATGCGCCCTCACAAAACGCTTGTCTTTCTTATATTTTTCTCGTCAACCCAACAAAACAATTTTGTTGTAAATCAACCATTCGCTGTGACACAGACTTTTTATTTTTATTTTTGTGGCAATAGCCGCCACCGCTGATTTCAAGCGACTGCTTGAAGTTCTGCCCGATTAGTCCTCTTTACCGAGGGATGCGGGCGTGATCGAGAAGGTGTTAGAAATACCGTCTCTGGAATATTCGTAAGGAAGCTTTGCAACCGATGCAAGGGATGCCAAAGCACCGTTAGAATCTCTGCCGTGCATGGGGTTCGCACCAGGAGCAAGAGGCGTACCGCCACGTCTACCGTCGGGGGTGTTACCCGTCTTCTTACCGTATACGACGTTGGACGTGATCGTCAAGATGGACGTCGTAGGTACGGAATCACGATAGGTGAACTTGCTCTTAACGAAGGACATGAACGTCTTCAGCAGCCATACAGCCAGCTCGTCTGCTCTATCGTCGTTGTTGCCGTATTTAGGGAAGTCGCCTTCGATACGGAAGTCAACTACGATACCGTCTTCGTTACGAACGGGGTAAACCTTAGCGTACTTGATTGCGGACAAGGAGTCTGCCGCGCAGGAAAGACCTGCGATACCCGTTGCGAAGAAACGGCGTACTTTCGTGTCGTGCAATGCCATTTCCAGCGCCTCGTAGCAGTACTTATCGTGCATATAGTGGATAAGGTTGAGGGTGTTCACGTAAAGGTCCGCAAGCCACTTCATCATCTGCGTGAACTTGGATTTAACTTCTTCGAAGTTCAGAGGACCGTCGCCATAGATCGGCGTAAATTCAGGGGAAACCTGCATGGGTTTGCCGGTAGCCTTATCCTTCATCAATTCGTCCTTACCGCCGTTGATTGCGTACAGCAAGCACTTTGCAAGGTTTGCTCTTGCGCCGAAGAACTGCATATCCTTACCTACTTTCATACAGCTTACGCAGCAAGCAATACAGTAGTCGTCACCCATTTCAGGACGCATAAGGTCGTCGGATTCGTACTGAATCGAAGAGGTACGGATAGAGATTTCTGCGCAGTATCTCTTGAAGTTCATAGGCAGGTTCTTCGACCAAAGCACCGTAAGGTTAGGCTCGGGTGCAGGGCCGAGGTTGTCAAGGGTGTGCAGTACACGGAAGGAGGTCTTGGTAACCAAGGATCTGCCGTCTACGCCCATACCACCGATAACTTCGGTAACCCAAGTGGGGTCGCCGGAGAACAAGTCGTTGTATTCCTTCGTTCTCATGAACTTCACGATACGAAGCTTCATGATGAAGTGGTCGATGAATTCCTGTGCCTGTTCTTCCGTAATCAAGCCCTTATCAAGGTCACGCTTGATATAGATATCAAGGAAGGTGCTGTTTCTACCGATGGACATTGCAGCGCCGTTCTGATCCTTAACAGCCGCAAGGTAACCAAAGTACAACGCCTGTACAGCCTCTTGAGCCGTTTCAGCAGGCTTGGAAACGTCGCAACCATAGATTTTTGCCATTTCCTTCAACGCCTTGAGCGCCTTAACCTGTTCAGCGATTTCTTCTCTGTCGCGAACTCTGTCAGGGGTCATGTCGCCGTTGATAGCAAGCTTATCTTCTTCCTTCTTCTTGATGAGGTAGTCAACACCGTACAGAGCAACACGTCTGTAGTCGCCTACGATACGGCCACGGCCGTATGCATCGGGCAAACCGGTCAAGATATGCGCGGAACGAGCCGCTCTCATTTCAGGGGTGTATACGTCGAACACGCCTTCGTTGTGGGTCTTACGATATTTCGTGAAGATTTCCTTTACGCCAGCGTCAAGTTTGTAACCGTACATTTCCAATGCGCCTTCGGACATACGAATACCGCCGAAAGGCTGCAGAGAACGCTTGAACGGAGCGTCCGTCTGTACGCCTACAATTTTTTCCAAGTCTTTGTCTAAGTAGCCTGCGCCGTGGGAAGTCAGCGTGGAAACAATCGCCGTGTCTGCGTCCAAAACGCCGCCTGCTTCTCTTTCCTTCTTGGAAAGATCGCAAACGATCTGCCAAAGTTTCTTCGTTGCTTCGGTTGCAGGCGCAAGGAAACTTGCGTCGCCGTCATAAGGCGTGTAGTTGTGCTGAATGAAATCGCGCACGTCTACTTCGTCGTTGCACCATTTACCGGGAACAAATCCTTCCCAACCTTTAAATTGCATCATATTAGTACTCCTATATAATATAATTTTTATCTATTTTTTCGTGCTTTTACAAGCATTTTTTTCGTCCTTAACCAAAGCAATATAATTCGAACCAGCCCAAAAGCCGTCTTTTGAACGCTTTTACGGTTTGTCGTCATCATAATACGTTGGTATAATTTCTTCCTTCGCACCAAAAATCATTTCAAAACCCGAACTTTTGGGTGCGAAGCAATTTTATAGCGAGCAAATTTTCGTCTTCTACAAGGCGAAAGCCGCAGGTAAACCTGCACGGTTTATCAAGGGTTTCAACGAAGTAGCAGGCAAAATTTACCGCTAAAAATCTTGGTTTGGATTATATTGCTTTGGTTAACCTTTCGCCGCTCTGCGCTCTTCGATTTTGGCATCCAGCCAGATTTCCAAAATCTCTTCGGGTTGAAAGCCTGCAACTCTTGCAAAGATTTCTCCGTCGTCCATCAAGAGAATCGTGGGCACGCGCAACACGTCCCATTCCTCCATCAAGTCCACGGTGGAATAGTCTGCCTCGACATGCACCAACTTTACATCGTCCCTCGCAGAGCAAAGTCTTTCCAAAATCGGCATCAGCGTCAAGCAGTTGGCGCAATCCTCGCCGCTCACCTCTACCACGCAAAGCCCTTGCAGCTGCTCTTTATAATTTTTCTTTCCGATTAACTCGCCCATAATTTACTCCGTCAACAGCCGTTTTGCGTTTTCAACACGCTCCTTGATCGGCGGGTGTACGCCCTTTAAGGGATACTCGATACCCAGCTTTTCGTATTTCACCTCGCCCATCGTGTGGTAAGGCAAAACCTCTACCTTTTCTACCGAAGTCAGCGTGTCAAGAAATGCGCGCAGCCGTTTCAAGCTCTCATCGTCGTCCGTCAGCCCCGGCACGAGTACGTGTCGTATCCACGTGCGCTTGCCGTGGTCGCTTAAGAACTTCGCAAATGCCAAGGGGCGTTCGTTGGAAACCCCCGTCAGCAGCTTGTGCTTGTCCTCGTCGATGTGCTTGATGTCCAAGAGAAACAGGTCGCAGACCTCTAAGAGCGCCTCGTGCTTTTTCACACTCTCGGGATCGGCAGGATTAAAGGTGATGCCCGTCGTGTCCGCGCAGGTCGTGATGCCTTGCGCCTTCAAGCGACGAAACAACTCGGTAATAAAGTCGATTTGCAGCAGCGGTTCACCGCCCGAAGCGGTAATCCCACCCTTGTCGCCATAATAACCCTTGTACTTCATCACACGGCTGGCAACGTCCTCTACGGTATATTCCGTGCCGTCCGAACCGTTCCACGTGTCGGGATTGTGACAATACTGACAACGCAAAGGACAGCCTTGCATAAATACGACGAACCTAATCCCAGGACCGTCTACCGTCCCAAACGATTCAAACGAGTGAATACGACCTACCAAAACCTGCTCCTTTTCGACGATTTTCACGCCTCATTACGCCCCAAAAAAGCGCCTGCGCCCTTTATGACGCTACGCCTTTACGTGGTCTATCCCTTAGGATCAAGTATATTATAACACCGCCAACTTGAAATGTCAAGCCCTACGACAAAAATTTTTTGTTTTTTTGTGAAAAATTATTGAGATTAAATCTTAATAATATAAAGCAGGGGAAATATCTGCTCCATATTATGCAACCGCGCATTTTTTGCAAGAAAAAAGCCGCCTTAAAAAAGCGGCTTCGTATAACACGTTTATAAATGAAACATTAGGCATTTTTACAGCGTCAAACCCAACACGATGAGAACACCCATCACCGAATTTATTACAGAAAAAAGCAATGTAATAGACGAGAGCACTATTCCTATAATGCCTTTGGTTTTATCATTTTTTCTAATGGCTGCCAGTCCTAACCCTAATCCTACGCCACCAAGCGCATATCCAAACAATGCAAATACCCACGCTAAAATAATACCGAGACCGCCAAATATGATAGAAAGTATGCTCTGAACAGTCGACTTTTCTCGAACGGGCGTCTGGTTGTGCGTTAATTGAGCACCGCAATTCGGGCAGTATACTACCCCGTTTTCCACTTCTCTTCCACATTGTAAACAAAACATAAGCTATTTCTCCTTTGCTTTTTACATTATTATACAAGAAGTTTTCTTCTTTGTCAAGTATTTTGAGAAGATTTCTTCTATAATTAAAATATGAAACTTGGCGAACGAATAAAGGAATTAAGAATTGAAAAGGGCTACTCTCAAATGCAACTGGGGAAAACCATAGGCGTTAGTCAAAAAGCAGTCGATTACTGGGAGCGAAATGTCAACGAACCCAAAGCAAGCTATATTATTGCGCTTGTAAAACTTTTTGAAATTTCCTACGATGAATTTTTTTCAGATATATATTAAAAACGCGGAGCAGATATACTGCAACCGCGTTTTTTTATTTCTCAGTTTATTAACAAAAAATAAATTTCTTGCGAGCGAAGTAGTTAAACACCAACACGATGCAGGTGGTGACGGCTTTTAACAGCCACTCATTCCAGCCGAGGGACAAAAAACTCTCTATCCCAAAGATTGAAAACGAGGGAACGAGCAGGACGCCTATCCCCACCGCAATCTGCGTAAACGCCAAGCCGATGAGCGCAATTACCGTGAATTTAATAAAGTCCTTTTTCGATTTCACGTCTACCGAGCGTTTCCCGTCACGAAAAACAAAGGTGACCGATAACACCCAGTTCATCAGCAGGCCAACCAAAAAACCCAAGGTGGTAGCAATCACCGCCGAGGCGACGTTCCAAACGGCGCTCCCTAAGAAAAGTTCAGCAGGCAGAGCGACCTTACGGAAGAAAAGGTAGACAGCGTAATCGCAAACGGTAGCCAAACCACCCACCAGCAAAAAGCGGATAATTTCGCCAACTAATCGTTGATTTTTACTCTTTTGTTCTTTTAAAGCCATACCTGCCCCCTACTTTTCCTTCATTATAGCACTTTCTAAGAGGCTTGTCAACAGAAAAAACTCCCACAGGGTTTCCTGCGGGAGTTTCGCTCAATTAAGCGTTTTCAGTTTCCGTTTCTGCATCAGCAACAGCCGTTTCTTCGGTTGCCTTGGACGCATAGCCTACGTACTGAGGCGTAAGGGACTTATAGTTCTTAAAGCCCGTACCTGCAGGAATCAGCTTACCGATGATAACGTTTTCTTTCAAGCCGACAAGGTAATCTCTCTTGTTGCGGATAGCCGCTTCGGTGAGTACCTTGGAGGTTTCCTGGAAGGAAGCCGCCGACAGGAAGGAATCGCTTGCGAGTGCCGCTTTCGCAATACCAAGCAGTACACGTCTTGCGAGCGCAGGACGCTTACCCTGCTGCAACGCCTTCGCGCATTCCTCTTGGAAGGTGACCATATCCACGAGCTCGCCGGGGAGCAATTCGGTATCGCCTGCGTTTTCTACGCGTACCTTCTTCAGCATCTGACGAACGATGATTTCGATGTGCTTATCGTTGATGTCAACGCCTTGCGAACGGTAAACCGTCTGTACCTGTTCAAGGATATAATCCTGAACACCCTTGACACCCTGCACGCGGAGGATATCCTGAGGCCATACGCTACCCGAGTTCAACAACTTACCGGGAACAACCTTGTCGCCCGTCGCAACCTTAACGTCTGCGTTGAACGGCAATACGTATTCCTTGATAAGTTCCTTGGATTCGGGGTTCAAAATCTTGATGTGGTTCTGACCGTCGCCGTTGTCAAGCTCTACAACACCTTCAACTTCGCAAAGGGTTGCGCAGCCCTTCGGCTTACGAACTTCGAACAATTCTTCGACACGGGGAAGACCCTGCGTGATGTCGCCCGTTGCCGCGATACCACCGGTGTGGAAGGTACGCATGGTAAGCTGAGTACCGGGTTCACCGATAGACTGAGCCGCAATCGTACCAACTGCCTCGCCCACCTGTACAGGCAGGGTGGTAGCCATGTTCTTACCGTAGCACTTCGCGCAAACGCCGCCACGAGTGTTGCAGGCAAAGATACTGCGGATAGAAACTTCCGTGATGCCTGCCGCAACGATAGCCTTCGCCTCGTCTTCGTCGATGAACTGGTTGGTAGCCACGATAACTTCGCCCGTAGCAGGATCCACAACGTCCTCTGCCGCGAAACGACCCTTCAATCTGTCTTCCAAGCCTTCGATTCTCTTACCGTCTGCGCCCTTGATTTCACGAACAACGACGCCCTGAGGCTTTCTGCCTGCGTAGCAATCGTCCTCGCGAACGACGATTTCATGCGAAACGTCTACAAGACGACGGGTCAAATAACCGGAGTCTGCCGTCTTCAACGCGGTATCGGTCAAACCTTTACGGCCACCGTGCGAGGAAATAAAGTATTCCAAAACGGACAAGCCGTTACGGAAGCACGATTTAACGGGAACCTCAATCTTTTTACCCTGAGGGTTAACCATTAGACCACGCATACCAGCAAGCTGTTTAATCTGGTCGATGGAACCACGCGCACCGGAGTCTGCCATCATCCAAATGGGGTTGAACTTATCTTCTTCACCCTGTTTCTTCAAAAGGTCAGCCACTTCGCTGGTCGCCGCATCCCACTGCTTGATAACCTCTTCATAGCGCTGTTCTTCGTTCATCAAACCACGCGCGTAGCTCTTGGAAATCTTCGCAACTTCCTTTTCCGCTCTTTCGAGGATTGCCTCTTTCTGAGGAGGAACCTTCATATCGAATACGGAGGTCGTCAAAGCGGCAATCGTGGAATACTTATAACCACGTTCCTTCATTGCGTCAAGCACGTAAGATGCCTTAGGCGCTTTACCCGTCTTGAAGGCAGCCTCAACGATTCTGGAAAGGTGCTTTTTGCCGATTGCTCTTGCGCTGCCGATGAATTCGGTGTCAAGTTCTAAGCGCAGGTAATCTTCAGGATTGTTTCTCTTAACGAAGCCCAAATCCTGAGGCAAACCGTCGTTGTAAATCAAACGGCCGATGGTCGTTTTGATGATACCAACAACCTCTCTCTTGCCCGTCTTGGGGTTGAGCTGCACGTATGCGCTCTTGACGTACGTCTTGCCTGCGGCAAGCTGTTCTTCCTTGGAAGGAAGGTCCAAACGAGTCATCAAAGGCACGTCGTCAAACTTCCCTTCGGGAAGTTCAATGATACGCTTGAGGTACATTTCGTCCTGTTCGTGTGCAAGGCGCATCTGGTATGCGATCATTGCTTCGTTTTCGGACGCGTACATAGCGGGTACGTACACCTGACCGTTCTCGTCGGGACGGCCCTGTTCGTCGTACTTTTTACCTTCTTCACGGCGCTTAATGGTCAAACAGTAAGCACCGATAATCATATCCTGCGTGGGGGACATGACGGATTTACCGTCAGCCAGCTTCAGGATGTTGTTTGCAGAAAGCATCAAGAATCTTGCCTCTGCCTGAGCCTCTACGCTAAGGGGAAGGTGCACAGCCATCTGGTCACCGTCGAAGTCGGCGTTGAAGGGGCCGCAGACAAGGGGAGAAATCTTAATTGCTCTACCCTCGATGAGTACGGGCTCGAACGCCTGAATGGACAGACGGTGCAGCGTAGGTGCACGGGTCAAAAGCACGGGAAGGTCTATAATAACATCCACAAGGACATTCCAAACCATATCCTTTGCTTCTTCAACTGCGCGTTTTGCCGTCTTGATGTTCTGGCATTGACCGTTTTCAACAAGGCGTTTCATGATGAACGGCTTGAAGAGCTCGATTGCCATTTCCTTAGGCAGACCGCATTGATAGATTTTCAGTTCAGGACCTACGACGATAACCGAACGACCGGAATAGTCTACACGCTTACCGAGCAAGTTCTGACGGAAACGACCCTGCTTACCACGAAGCATTGCGGACAACGATTTAAGCTCACGGTTGGAAGGACCGGTGAGAGCCTTGCCCTTTCTACCGTTGTCGATGAGCGCGTCCACCGCTTCCTGCAACATACGCTTTTCGTTCTTAACGATCATTTCGGGCGCGCCGATTTCGACCATCTTCTTCAAGCGGTTGTTGCGGTTGATAACACGACGGTACAAGTCGTTCAAGTCGGAGGTAGCAAATCTACCGCCGTCGAGCTGTACCATGGGACGGATATCGGGGGGAATGACGGGCAGAACGGTCAAGATCATCCATTCGGGACGGTTGCCGCTCTTGCGGAAGGATTCGATAACCTCCAAACGTTTTACGGCCTTTGCAACCTTCTGGCTGGGGCCCTTCGAGTTATCTACCTTTTCATCAATAATCTTCTTGCAAGCCGCCGCCTCTGCGTCGAGGTCTACTGCCTGCAACAGCTCGCGGATTGCCTCCGCACCCATACCGACCTTCAGACCGGTGATCGAAGAATCACCGTACTGTTCTTCCAGTTCACGGTATGCCTTATCGCTGATAACCTGTTTGTATTGCAGTTCGGTGATGCAGCCGGGATTCAATACTACGTGGGAAACGAAGTACAAAACCGCCTCCAACTGCTTGGGGGACATATCAAGCAACGTACCGATTTTAGAGGGCACGCCCTTGAAGTACCAAATATGGGAAACGGGAGCGGCAAGCTCGATGTGACCCATTCTTTCACGGCGAACCTTAGCGCGGGTAATTTCAACGCCGCACTTTTCACAGGTCTGCCCTTTATATTTTACCCTTTTGTATTTACCGCAATTACATTCCCAGTCCTTGCTCGGCCCGAAGATCTTTTCGCAGAAAAGACCGTCTTTTTCCGGCTTTTGGGAACGGTAGTTGATCGTTTCAGGCTTGGTTACCTCGCCGTACGACCATTCTCTGATTTTTTCAGGAGATGCGATGCTGATTTGAATAGAGTTAAAATCATTTAATTCGTACATAATAATCTCTCCTTACTCCTATTATTCGTCGTCCTCGTCGTCGCCAAAGAGTCCGCCGAATTCCTCGTCGTCCTCGTCGTCGAACAGCTCGTCTTCGTCGTCGCCGAAATCGTCTTCAAAGTCCTCGTCGTCCTCGAAGAGCGTAACTTCAGTTTCGTCCTCATCATCCTCGTCGCCGTCGCTGAAGTCGAAGTCTTCGTAGTCCTCTTCCTTCTGCGAAATCTGACGGGAAGGCGTTCTTTCACGGGTGTCTTCGTCCTCGAATTCGCGAATGACAAGCTCGTCGCCGTTTTCGGTGAGCACCTTAACGTCCAACGCAAGCGCCTGCAATTCTTTGAGGAGTACCTTGAATGCTTCAGGGATACCCGGCTCGGAGATATTTTCGCCCTTGACGATGGATTCGTACGTCTTGACACGGCCTACGATGTCGTCCGACTTAACGGTCAGGATTTCCTGCAGGATGTGTGCCGCGCCGTATGCCTCCAATGCCCAAACTTCCATTTCACCGAAACGCTGGCCACCGAACTGCGCTTTACCGCCGAGAGGCTGTTGCGTGATCATACTATAAGGACCGATTGCACGCGCGTGAATCTTGTCGTCAACCAAGTGGTTGAGCTTAATCATATACTGTACACCAACGGTGACACGGTTTTCAAAAGGCTCGCCCGTTCTACCGTCGAATACCTGGAACTTACCGTCAACCTTACCGTCGGGGTTGAGCAAGTTGTTTTCCTTGAACAATTGTTCAAGGTCACGCTCGTTCGCGCCGTCGCATACGGGCGTAGCGATCTTCCAGCCGAGCTGCTTACATACGTAACCAAGGTGCACTTCCAAAACCTGACCGATGTTCATACGCGAAGGAACGCCGAGGGGGTTGAGCAAGATCTGCAAAGGCGTACCGTCTGCAAGGAAAGGCATATCTGCCTGCGAAAGCACGCGGGAGATGACACCCTTGTTACCGTGACGACCTGCCATCTTATCACCGATTTGAATCTTACGCTTCTGCGCGATGTATACGCGTACAAGCTTGGATACGCCCGGTTCAAGTTCGTCTTTGTTTTCCCTCGTAAATACCTTAACGTCTACGACGACGCCGCCTTCACCGTGAGGTACTTTAAGGGAAGTATCCCTTACCTCTCTGCCCTGCGCGCCAAGGATAGCGCGGAGCAATCTTTCTTCAGGAAGAAGCTCTGCTTCGCCCTTCGGGGAAACCTTACCAACGAGGATGTCGCCGCTGTGTACTTCTGCACCGATACGAACGATACCGTCTTCGTCGAGGTTCTTCAGCGCATCGTCGCCCACGTTGGGGATTTCACGCGTGATTTCTTCAGGACCGAGCTTCGTGTCGCGCGCATCCATTTCATGCTTTTCAATGTGAATGGAAGTAAACACGTCGTCCTGCACCAACTTTTCAGACAACAGGATTGCGTCTTCGTAGTTGTAGCCTTCCCATTCCATGTAACCGACGAGAATATTCTTACCAAGCGCAAGCTCACCGTTCGCGGTCGAAGGACCGTCTGCGATGATTTCGCCCTTGAAGACTCTGTCGCCCGTTGCCACGATGGGTTTCTGGTTCAAGCAAGTACCTACGTTGGAACGTTCAAACTTCTTCAAAGGATATTCACGAATCGTACCGTCGTCTTCGCGAATCTTGATCATGTTCGAGCAACAGCCGACAACGATACCGCCTTCCTTTGCGGTAACGATAACGCCGGAGTATTGCGCAATCGAACCTTCGATACCCGTTGCAACGATAGCAGGCTCGGTCTTCAACAGAGGAACAGCCTGACGCTGCATGTTCGAGCCCATGAGCGCACGGTTGGTATCGTCGTTTTCCAAGAAGGGAATGAGCGCCGTTGCTACGGAAACGAGCTGCTTGGGCGAAACGTCCATGTAGTCCATCTTGGACGCAGCCATTTCGGTAATATCGTCACGATAACGGCAGCCAACGCGTGCGTTGACAAATTTGCCTTCTTCTGTCAACGGTTCGTTTGCCTGCGCGATGACGTATCTATCCTCTTCGTCAGCGGTCAAATAGTCTACGTGGTCGGTAACGACGCCAGTAGCTTTATCCACCTTTCTGTACGGGCTCATGATAAAGCCGTATTCGTTTACCTTTGCGAAGGTTGCAAGCGAGGAGATCAAACCGATGTTCTGACCTTCAGGCGTTTCGATAGGACACATACGACCGTAATGAGTATGGTGAATGTCACGAACTTCGAAGGTTGCGCGATCTCTGTTCAAACCGCCAGGGCCGAGCGCGGACAACTTACGCTTGTGCGTCAATTCCGCAATCGGGTTGGTCTGGTCCATGAACTGCGACAACTGCGAAGAGCCGAAGAATTCACGGATGACCGCAGATACGGGACGTACGTTGATAAGCGACGACGCAGTAACCTCTTGCGAGCTCTGCGTAGCCATTCTTTCACGAATCAATCTTTCCAAACGGCTGATACCGATACGGAGCTGGTTCTGCAACAATTCGCCTACCGAGCGAACACGACGGTTGCCGAGGTGGTCGATGTTGTCCAGCGTACCGATGCCGTACTTTAAGTCAACGTTGGTGGAAACGGATGCGATGATATCGTCGCGGGTTACGTGCTTGTGGCACAGCTTATCCACCAAGGGACGCATTTCCTTCTTCTGTTCTTTGGTGGGAACGGGAACTTCCGCGTTCAATACCTCGTGGAACAGCTTACAAGCCGCAACGAATCTTCTACGGTTGTCCCTTCTCTTTTCACGGTTCTTTCTTTCTTCGGGCTTTTCATCGGGCTCTTCCGCTTTTTCAACGGTATAGTACAGCTCGTTGATTTCGTCCACGTATTTTTCCGCAACTTCTTCTACCGTCAAGTTCGCGCATTCCTCTGCGATGAGCTTGGAGAATTTGTAGTTGGGATAATATACGGTAGGCAACAAGCCGAAATCCTTACCACGAGCCTTCAAAGGCACGTCGGAAATTTCTGCGAAGTCCACCGTGTTGTTCGCAATAATCTTGTGCTTGATTTTGCCTTCTTCGGGATCTTCTACCCAAACGAAGACTTCGTTGATACCGCAGTTTTGCGCGCGCTTTGCCTGTTCTTCGGAAATCTTTGCGCCCTCTTCTACGATCAATTCGCCCGTTTCGGGGTCAACCAAAGCTTCTGCGGCAATACAGCCCGTCAATCTATAGGAAAGACAGAGCTTTTTGTCGTACTTATAACGGCCGACCTTGACTACGTCGTAGCGACGGGCATCAAAGAAGAGATTGTAAAGGTGGGTTCTAACCGATTCTTCCGTGGGCTGATCGCCGGGACGCAAACGGCGGAACAATTCGTGCAAGCCGTCCGATTCGCTTTTTGCGCTGTCCTTTTCAATCGTTGCCGCGATGATCTTATCGCCGGGGAACAAGTCCTCCAAAGCACGGTTCGAGCCGTAGCCCAAAGCACGAAGCAGCACGGTTACGGGCAGCTTCTTCTTTTTGTCTACGCGAACGTGCAGAACGCCCGTTGCGTCCTGCTCCAATTCCAACCACGCGCCGCGGTTGGGGATGACCGTCGTCTTGAACATTTCCTTGCCGGTCTTGTCCTTTTCGGAGGTCGAGATAACGCCCGGGGAACGAACCAACTGGGAAACGATAACACGCTCTGCACCGTTGATGATGAACGCGCCGTTTTCCGTCATCAGGGGGATGTTACCCATGAAGACGTCCGCGGAGTCGATCACTTCGCCGCCCTTCTCCTTGTTGACGAGGCGCACTTTTACGTGCAAGGGCAATGCGTAAGTAGCATCACGCATACGGCATTCCTTTTCGTCGTACTTAGGTTTTTCGACGAAATAATGCTCTAAGAAATACAGTTCGAAGCGGTCGGAATGATCGGTGATCGGGGAAAAGTCCTCAAAAACCTCGCTGATACCCTCTTCAATGAAGGTACGGTAGCTGTCTTTTTGGATTTCGACGAGATCGGGAATGTCAATGACTTCCTGAATCTTACCAAACCGTCTTCTTTCGGTTTTGCCATACTTGGAAATAGGTAATTCCATTCGCTAAAATACTCCTTATATGATTTTTAAAAACCGATTTACCGAGTATATCTTTTCATCGATGAAAATCGAAAATTTTAACATAGTTAATAAAGGTTGAAAAAGTTAATCAAGAAAAAAATTTTTCGTTTTCCGCTTTACTTTTTTTTATTTTTGCGGTATAATAGACGAAACAGGCGAAATAATTGCTGTTTTTCCCCGTTTTTGGGGCGTTTTTTAGGGGTTTTTTCACCCAAAAGCGGCAATACGCCATAATATCCTGATTATAAATCATCTTATTATAATTCTTTCAAAAAAACTTGTCAAGTATTTTTACGAAAAAATAGAAAATTTTTGTAATTTTTTACTAGAGCAAAGGAAAAAATATGCGTATAGATAAATTCTTGAAAGTATCCCGTATTTTAAAGCGGCGCACCGTCGCGCAAGAGGCTTGCAGCGGTGAAAAAGTGCTGATTAACGGTAAGGCGGCAAAGCCCTCCACCGCCGTTAAAATCGGCGACGAGGTGGAGATTTGCTTTTCGGGCGGCAGCCTGAAAATCCGCATTCTAAATATCAAAGAAACGGTTAAAAAAGAAGAGGCAACAACTCTTTACGAGGTAATTTCATGAGCGTTTCCGTCATTATTTGCGCGGCAGGAAAAGGCACTCGCGCAGGCTTTTCAAACAACAAAATTTTCGCTCTTTACGAGGGAATTCCCGTCATCGAGCGCACGATTTCGGCATTTTTGATGCCTGAGATTACCCAGATTCTTGTCGCTTACAACAAAGAGGACGAGGCAGAAATGCTCGCCCTTCAAAGAAAGTACCCTATCGAGCTTGTCGAAGGGGGCGCAGTTCGCACCCAAACGGTGAATAACGCTCTGCAGGCGACAACGGAGGAAATCGTACTCGTACACGACGGCGCGCGACCCTTTGTTTCCGCGCGCGAGATATTAGATTGTATAGCGTGCGTACGCGCACACGAGAGCGCTATCTGCGCCGTGCCCGTCGTCAATACCCAAGCGCAGGTCGTCGGTGAGGAAATCGTCGCCGTACCCAACCGCGCGGAATGTTATGACGTGCTTACGCCGCAGGGCTTTTACACGAAAACGTTGCGAGGCTGTTATGAAAAGGCCTTGCAAGGGGGAAAATCGTACACGGACGACGGCTCGGTGTACGCAGAATTTTGCGGCAAGCCACACATCTTCGTAGGCAACCGCGCCAACCGCAAGCTGACCTATGCCGAGGACTTCCAGCCTCACCCCCACCGCGTGGGTTTTGGCGTGGACACGCACGCCTTTGGTAAGGAGCAAGACTATATCACCCTCTGCGGCGTACAAGTTCCCTCCGAAAGCGGCTTGATTGCGCACAGCGACGGCGACGTAGCCGTACACGCGCTGATGGATGCCCTGCTGTCGGCGGCAGGCAAGAAGGACATCGGTCACTACTTCCCAGACACGAACGAGAAATGGAGAGGGGCAAACTCTATGGAAATGCTTGCCGAGGTCGTACGGATTCTGCAGGCAGACGATCTTGCGCCCGCAAGCGTATCGGTGGCAATCCAAGCGGAAAAGCCCCGACTCGCAAAGTACATTTCCTCGATGCAGCAAAGCCTTTCCACCGCCCTTTCCCTGCCCTCTGACAAAATCGGGATTTCGGCAGGCACGAACGAAAAGCTTGGCTACGTCGGCGAAGGCAAAGGGATTACCGTGTATGCGTATGTGTTGCTGTCGCAAACACGGTGAAGTTGCATCGGCAGTGAAGTTTCTATCGAAGTGAAGTTGTCCTGCGGACAGTGAAGTTTTTTGCGTTGCAAAAAATTGCGGACGGGATTTAAAAATAATTCCTTAACTTTGCCATCGGCAAAACTTCACTATGCGTGAAACGAAATAACTTCACTTGCGCAACAGTGCAAACTTCACTTTTGTAAAACAAAAACTTCACCCTTTAAGGAGATTCTATGGCAAAAACGGTAAAAACGCCTACAACACAATATGTCTGTACGGAATGTGGCTATATCACCCCAAAATGGTTGGGTAAATGCCCTGCTTGCAACGAATATAACACTCTGCAAGAGGAAATCGTCGCTCCCGAAACGGCAACCGCAACGAATAAAGGTGTGTCCAGAATGAGCGTCAACCGCCCCGTCCCCCTGTCTAAGGTCAACTACGACAAGTTCCACCGCGTAAAAAGCGGCGTGGACGAATTTGACGTGGTGCTTGGCGGCGGCATCGTTCCCGGTTCCTTGGTGTTGCTCGGCGGCGATCCCGGCATCGGCAAAAGTACCCTCTTGACGCAGGTTTCCGCTCACCTTGCCAAGGAACACCCCGTACTGTACGTTTCCGCAGAGGAAAGCTGTTCACAGGTCAAAATGCGCTGTGAACGCTTGGACTTGAATTGCGACAACCTACTACTCCTGAACGAAACCTGCCTTGAGGACATCGAGGCAAACCTTGGCGAAAATAAGTTCGTTATCATCGACTCCATCCAAGCCGTCTACACCGAGAGCCTTTCGTCTGCCGCAGGCAGCGTAGGTCAGGTGCGAGAATGCGCCGCTAAACTAATGCGGATTGCCAAGGCGAACAATATCACCTTCTTCCTTATCGGTCACGTTACGAAGGAAGGCGCGCTGGCTGGGCCGAAGGTGTTGGAACATATCATGGACACCGTCCTCTATTTCGAGGGACAGCAAGAGGATAATTTCAAGCTGCTGCGCGCGGTGAAAAACCGCTTTGGGTCGGTGCAAGAGGTGGGCGTTTTTGAAATGACCGACAAGGGGCTTACCAGCGTGCAGGACTGTTCCACCCTCTTTTTGTCGGACACGAGAGGACTTGCCGCAGGATCTGCGGTCAGCCCCGGTATCAGCGGCAACCGCTGTATCAACGTAGAGCTGCAAACGCTGATTGCCAAAACCGCGTACGGTATGCCTCGCAGAATGGCGCTGGGCGTTGACGGCAACAAGCTTGCCGTGCTGATTGCCGTCCTTGAAAAGCGTTGCGGTATCCCCTTTTGGAGCGCAGACGTCTACGTCAACGCTATGGGCGGAATCCGATTATCCGAGCCGAGCGTAGACCTTGCGGTTTGCGCGGCGCTTGCCAGCGCGGCGGCTGATACCCCGATTGATAAGTACACGGCGCTGTTCGGCGAAGTGGGCTTAACAGGCGAGGTGCGCCCCGTCGTCTACGCCGAAAAACGAGTGGTAGAATGTATCAAAAACGGCTTTAAACGGGTGATTTTACCCCAAAAATCGATGAAAATTTGTGAAAAATACGCAGATAAAATCGAGCTTGTGCCCGTCCGCTACGTCGGGCAGATGATTGCAGAATTGGGCTTACGCCCTAAATCCCCTGCAAGAGATTGATATAAAAGAAAAAACGGAGAAGATTCACTTCTCCGTTTTTATTTTTGCCGTATTTTACGCAGCTTTGTCTTCTTCAATAACCGTTTCAGGCTCTGCCTGTTCGGCCGCTTCCACAGCCGCAGAGGTAGCCTTTTTACGCTTTTCTATCCAACCGTCCACAGCATAGAAGCCTAAGAGGTAAAGGACAAATACCCCCACAACAATCAAAGGATAGAAAATCGAACTACCGCCTACCATATTCCAAAAGATACTATACGGCGTGCCGTCGTGGTACATCAGGAACATATAGTTATAATCCAAGATGTGATTTGCCACGTACGCCAGTATGGAAAATCCAAGAAGAACGGAAATGGTGATCGGGAAGTTTTCGCGTTTCATACTTTTCATTCCCGAAACCCCTATGTACAGCGAGGCAAAACCCGAAATCGAATGGGTAATTGCCGAAAATACGTTATCCATGGAAAGGACGGGATATGAACCATAGTTTTGCGCCGCCCCTATCGTGCCGAATACTGCACCCAAGATACCAAAGGTAAATACGAAATCAAGAGATGCTTCTCTTAATTTTCCTTTGCAAAACGCTGCCATAGGAATGGCAATCAGCTGAATACTGCAAAGGAACAAGGGCAGCACGTACAGCCACTGCAAGGGATTTTGACAGCGTATACACAACACGATGATCTTTACAATCTCAAAGCCGTTAATCATAAACGCAGAGACTACCAAGACCTTGTTTTTCTCCTGCTCCGTCTTGCCCTTATTGCGCAGACCAAAAAAGATTGCAAGCGCAAACATTATCGCAAGGCAAACGGAAACAAAGGTGATATGCTGCCAAGACCAAGCGCCTTCCGCATCGCGAATGAAATGAAATTGACCGTCGTGAAATTCCCCTAAACCAAAAAATTCCAACATCTTTTGTATAAATCCTTTAAAATATATCGTAGAACACAATTTTTACGCGCACGCCGTATTGCGCGCATTTCAAGCAGAAAGCCCACTGAAAGCACATTTTTCGTCTTAGATGCAAGCAAGACAAGAAGAACGCGGCTTTCCCGACGGGAGTGTACATAGGCGTACACGAGCGAGGGAAAACGCAAGTTCGACGAAGTATTGCGCCGCATATAAGGCGAAAAAAGTTAGGACATCATGATTTCGGAAATTACTTCCAATACCTTATCATGACAGCCGCCGCACCCGGTGGAACAATGGGTGATTGCCTGCACTACGTTGAAGAGTTGAAGGACGTCCTCGAACTTCGTATGCCCTTCCAACGCCGCCGCAATGCTGTTATAGCTAACCTGCATACAATTACAAACCATATAATTTTCTTTCATAATTTTTCTCCTTTTCGTGAGATTATTTTTCATTGTCAACGGTTTCAGCCGATCTTGTTCCCAGCCCTTCCTCTACGGGAATGGAGAGCTGCACCGGACGAGCCGTCTTATTCTTTTCTTTTTTGCGGTACATTTTACTCGTACCCATAATCTCGCTGACTTCCATAATCGACACGAATGCCTTGGGATCCAACTCGCTTACCAACGTTTTCAGCTTTGCGATTTCAAAGCGGTTTACCACCACGTAGAGCATCTTCTTATCCGACCCCGAATAATATCCTTTGGAATCCCAAAGAGTGATACCACGCTTTAATTCGTGCGATAACGCCTCGGATAACTTTCTCGGATTTTCGGTGATAATCATCGCCGCCTTGCCCTTTTCCAAACCCTCGACGATAAAGTCTATCGTCTTCAAGCCGACGTAGTAGGCAATGACCGAATACAGCGCAATTGTCCATTCGTTGCCCGTAGAATCGGACGCCACTAAAGAGGCAATTACCGCCGCCGCAATATACAAAACGGCGTTGTAAATCATTACGAACGTGCCGACGGAAACACCCAGCTTTTTGTGGAACAACAGCGCCATGACCTCCACGCCGTCCAACGCGCCACCAAACTTGATTACCAAGCCGCTACCAACACCCGACAACAGCCCGCCGAAGATAGCGCCCAGCACCACTTCATTCCCAACGATGGGAGAGCCGTTATCCGCGAAATATTCAGCCGAAAAGATGATTTCGTTGATAATAACCGTACCGAGCGAATAGATCGCGATGGCGTAGATGGAATAAATCAGAAATTCCCAGCCAATCTTTTTTCTAGCGATGAAATAAAAGGGAATATTCAGTAGCAACAAGAACAACGCTTGCGCCACGGTAGGCAGGTACCTGTTCAACAATACGCTAGTACCTGAAAAGCCGCCGTCATAGATAAAGAGGGGGCTCAAAAACAAGCAGACGCCGATAGAGTTAATCACCCCTGCCAAGGTCAAGCCGACAAAATTTAAAGGTCTTAATTTTAATTTCATCTTCCTTTCTATACCCTCCTTATAACAGGTCCGCAATCAGCGTATCTCTATCCCCTGCATACAGGTATGCAGGCGGAATATCCAGCACCGTTTTACACCCAAACGCACCTTCCTTGTTAAGACGGTAAGTCGCCCTTGCGTACGCCACCAGTACGGAAGCGGTAAATTCCGCGTTGGAATCCAGCTGCAAGCGGTATTCTACGGCGTGCTTATGCTCGCCGTCAAGCCCCGTCTTGCCCGTACGAATGACCAAGCCGCCGTGCGGCAAGCCTGCATGCTGAGTATCCAGCTCCTCTTGCGAAATGAAATGCACGGTGGTATCGTAGTCCGCAAAATAGTTAGGCATCTCGACGATTGTGCGTTCGATTTTTTCCTTATCCGCGCCTTCTTTTGCAACCACGTAGCAAACGCGGATATGCTTATCACGGGTAGAAAGGTCAGGGCATTCCCCTGCGCGCACCGCAGAGAGCGCCTCTTCCTTCGGGATAGTGTACTGCTTTGCATCCTGCACGCCGTCGATACGACGAATGGCGTCCGAATGCCCTTGGCTCACCCCTTTTCCCCAGAAGGTGTACGTCTGACCGTCAGGCAAGACGGAAAGCGCATAGGCACGCATCAGCGAGAACATACCGGGATCCCAGCCGACCGATACGGTCGCCGTCTTTTTTGCGGCTTGCGCCACCGCACCCACCGCCGCCACGTGGGCAGGAATGTTAGCATGCGTATCAAAACTGTCCACCACGTTAAAATGCTCTGCCAGCATCGGGGTCTGCTTGGGCAAGTCCGTCGAACTGCCGCCGCACAAAATCATCACGTCGATTTTATCCTTCCACGCCAAAACGTCGTCTGCGGCGTAGACGGAAACACCCGTCGCCGTTTTTACCGACGCAGGGTTGCGACGGGTAAATACCCCCACCACTTCCATATCGGCGTTTTGGTGGCAAGCAAGCTCTACCCCTCTGCCTAAATTTCCATATCCATAAATTGCTATCCGCATATATATCGTCCTTTTTAGTCGTTGTTTTGATTTCATTTCGTATTATAGCACAGAAAAAAAATTTTTTCAAGCATTCCACGAAATTTTTACAAAAAAAGAAGCAGGAAATTCCTGCTTCTTAAATAGTTTACTATATATTATCACGTATTAGAACATTTCGATGTAGGCATCACGCTCTGCGCCGACGGAAACGTACTTAATTTTGCAGCCGCACGCCTCTTCCAAATAGCGTACGTAATCGAGCGCCTCTTTAGGTAAATCCTCGGGCTTTCTGCACCAAGAAATGTCGCAATTCCAGCCCTTGACCGTCTTGAATACCGGCTTGCAATCGTCCAAAACGTCGATGAAGGGGAATTCGTGGATTTCCTTGCCGTTCAGCTCGTACGCAACGCAAACCTCGATTTCTTCATAGCCCGAAAGAATATCCATCTTCGTCAAAGCAATTTCCGTTGCGCCCTGACAACGAATACCGTAGCGAGATGCAACGATGTCGAAAGGACCGACGCGACGGGGTCTGCCCGTTGCCGCGCCGTACTCACCGCCGAGGTCGCGCAAGAACTTCGCTTTTTCGCCGAAATATTCTGCCGTGAAGGGGCCTTCGCCTACGCAGGTCGAATACGCCTTCATGATACCGATAGAGTTCGTCAGCTGCAGCTGCGGAACGCCTGCCCCGATGGGCGCGTAAGCCGCAATCGTCGAAGACGACGAGGTGTAGGGATGAATACCGAAGTCGATATCACGCATAGCGCCAAGCTGAGCCTCGAACATAATGTCCTTGCCCTGCGCGTGCGCCTCGGTCAGATACAGACCAACGTCGCATACGAAGGGTGCAAGCTGCTTGCCGAATTCCTCGAAATACGCAATGATGTCTTCCGCCAAAACAGGCTCTGCCTTGTAGCCGCCCACAACGGTCAAGTTCTTCCATTCTACGATGTCCGCAACGCGAGCATACAATTTTTCCGTGTTGAGAAGTTCACCCATGCGGAATGCCTTTTTGTAATACTTATCCGCATAGACGGGTGCGATACCACGGCGAGTCGAACCAAACTTTTTGCCTGCAAGTCTGTCCTCTTCAAGGCAGTCCTGCAATACGTTGTACGGCATGGTAATAACCGCTCTGTCCGAAATTTTTAAGTTATCGGGGGTGATTTTAATCCCTGCCTCACGCAGACGAGAAATCTCGCCGCAGAGGTGTTTAATGTCGATAACCATACCGGGACCCATGACGTTGACAACCTCTTCACGAAGGATACCCGACGGCAACAAGTTTAAAATAAACTTGCCACGCTCGTTAATAACGGTATGTCCTGCGTTGTTGCCGCCCTGATAACGACAAACGACGCCAAATTTTTCCGAAAGCAAGTCTACCATTCTGCCCTTGCCTTCATCTCCCCAGTTGATTCCGCAAATCGAAGTAAGCATATCTTCTCTCCTTCCTCGCCCTTGCTTTTCACAAGAAAGCGTAAATTTTTACGTTTATTTCGCAACCAGAGCAAAAAAATAAGCACTTTTTCGCCGCAAAGTGAAAAAATGCTTTTCTCAAGTTGCAACTTATAATAGCATATTTTTTTTGTTCTGTCAACACAAACTACCCCTATTGATAAGATTTGTAAAAAAGATTTTTTCTTTTCTTCTTGACAAACGTCCGCAAAAGGGGTAAAATAAAATTCGTAAGGATCGAAAATATTTTCGAAAAGGATTAGGGGAAAATATGTATTGTAGAAACTGTGGGGAGAAATTATCCCTTAGATTTTGTGAAAACGAGGGGTTAATCCCCTATTGCAACCGTTGCGAAAACTATATGTTTCCGCAATTTTCCGTGGCGGTGTCCATGGTGGTCATCAACCGTGCGCAGGACAAAATCTTGCTGGCAAAACACGTCGAAGACGAGGATTTTATCCTGTTTGCAGGCTACGTCAAAAAGGGTGAAAACGCCGAAAAGACGGTGCCCAGAGAAATCAAAGAGGAGCTGGGTTTAGACGTCGTAAAAGCCAAATATATGTCCTCTCGCTACTATCCGCCCAAGGATATTTTGATGCTGAATTTCATCGTCGTCGTAGAGGAAAATAAGCCCATTAAGTTGAACGAGGAAATTACCGAGGCGCGTTGGTGCACCCACGAAGAGGCGTTAGCGCTCATTCGCAAGGGCACGACCGCAGAACAGTTTTTGCTGGGCGCTGTCAAGGAACTGAAAAGGAAAATTTAACAAAAAGAGCCTTTCGCAACGGAAAGGCTCTTTTTTATTCAAACTCTCAATCGGCAAGTCGCATATCCCCCTGCTTAATCCAACCCTTGGCGCGCATAAATTCGGAAATCCCCAAATTTAACGCCGCCGGCAGGACGAACATTAAAAGAATAATCCCTGCAATCCCAAGTGGCGTCATCGCCGTGTATTTAAAGAGGTCAAAAACCCCAACCAAACCGCTCGTGCCCATACCGCCGCCAGAAGCGCCGCACTTTAATTCAAAAATACAGGTGGCAAGCGGACCGCAAATCGCGCTGGAAATCACCATAGGCAACATAATCAAAGGCTTTTTCATGACGTTGGGAATTTGCAACATGCTCGTGCCTATCCCCTGCGAAATCAAGCCGCTGACGCCGTTCTCGCGGAAGCTCGCCACAGCAAATCCCACCATATGACAAGCGCACCCTACCGTCGCCGCGCCGCCCGCAAGCAGCATTGCGTTCGATTCATTCCCCAGCGCAAAAGACAGCCAAATCGCCGCCGAGGACGTAGGCATCGTCAGCAATACCCCCATCGCAACCGCGATGATGATCCCCATAAAGAAGGGAGTGATTTCCGTCGCTTTTTCAATTCCGTACCCCAGTATTTTTACAAACTCGATGAACGGAAAGGCAACAAACACGCCGCCAAACGCCAGCGTCATTACCCCTAAGGGAATGAGGATAATATCTAATTTGGTCTTACCTGCATATAGGGAAACAATCTCTACGCACAGCATTGTGACGACGTACGCGCCAATAGGATTGCCCGGCGTGCCCCACGTCAACAAAGTAAAGGGAGTTGCCGCCCCTAGCATCAGCTTGTCGGCAAACGCGCCGACCTGACCTGCAATTGCGGCGGAAAAGATAAGCAACTTGTTCTTGCCAAGCGCGTATGCAATCCCCACACCGATCCCTGCGCCCATTAGGGATTTTGCGATATTCGCTATGTACAGCAAGGTATTACCAACATAGTTGTCCCCGATCCACCCTGCAATTTGCGCCAAAATCGTGCCTGCAATCAGGCTTACGAACAAGCCCTGCGCCATACCCGAAAAAGCGGTGATAAAAAAGCGTTTCGGCAACGCTTTTAGATACGCCAAAACGGGGTTCTTTTCTTTCTCGCTAACCGTTTCCATAACCGTTCACTCTCCTTATAAGCAGGTTTTTCCTACTCGATTTGATTAGCCCTATTATAAACCTATCCAAGAAAAAAGGCAAGAAAATGAAGAAGTTTTTATAAAAAAACTCCGCCCAACTCGGACGGAGCTTTCTTTGCGCCGTGGCTACGAACTTATTTCTTTTCGTAGCTATCACAACAGGTACACTGTTCTGCATTACAATCGCAGGTATTGCCCACGTGAATGGTAGACAGAGTACAGTTCTTGCCGTTGTAGTTATAACGACAATCGGTTACGTTGCAGCCAACGCCTTTGTTTACGGTTCTTTCAATCATAATCCTTATCCTCCTTGCCATTAGGCTAACAATAGTATTGCCAAAGTTTTGATATTCTATTGACATTTTTGAAAATTTGCTGTACAATGGAAGCGAATAAAAGGAAAAGGAGCGTAAACCAATGAAAGTTATATTGAAAGCAGACGTAAAAGGCAGCGGTAAAAAAGGCGATATCATCGAGGTATCGGACGGCTACGGAAAGAACTTTTTAGTAAAGAAAGGCTTGGCGGAAATCGCAACGGCAAGCGGTATCAACGAAGCAAACCAAAAAAAGGCGGCAGCCGCTTTCCATAAGGCAGAAGAACTGAAAGCCCAGCAGGCGTTGGCGGCGGCCCTCAACGGCAAGACGGTCGTTGTGAAAATTAAGGTCAGCGAAAACGGCAAGGTATTCGGCTCAATCACCTCCCAGCACGTAGCGCAGACGCTTTCGGATATGGGCTTTGACATCGACAAGCGAAAAATTAAAATGGAAGCAAGCAAGACCCTTGGTTCTTTCCCTGCGGAAATCCGCTTGATGGAGAACGTTTCCGCAAAAATCACCGTCAGCGTGGAAGCATTGTAAGCACAGCAATCCTTTCCAACCCCGTTTTTTTAAGGCGGGGTTGCATTTTGTAAAAATGCTTGCGGACGAGTTGAAAGGTACGCTACGTCATCGCATCGCACTACGAAGAGGAATATCTATGGAAAATCAAGAACAAACACAACCTGTGGCAACGACGCCGACGGCAGAAAATCTGCCGCCTAAAATCACCAAGGAAAATATCCACCCCCAAGGCAACGGCAAATGGAGATCCTTTTTGCGCTGGGCTCGGGCAATCTTATACACCCTACTCTCTTCCTTTTTGGTTGCCGTAGCCTCTTACACGTTGATTGCCCCAAACCACTTCACTATCGGTGGCATAACGGGCGTTGCCGTTTTGCTAGAATTAAGCCCCCTGCATTGGCAACAGAGTATCACCGTATTTTGTCTGAACGTGCCCCTCATCGTTTTGGCCTTTTTCTTCGTAAAAAAGCGTTTCGCATTCTTATCAACCTTGAATATCCTTATGCAGTCGCTGTGGCTGATGTTGTTGGAACATATCGGAGATGATATTAGAATCGCTTTCGGCGGCGACGCCGAACGTATCTTCGCAGCGGTGGCGGCAGGACTTTTGGTAGGCGTCTCTATCGTCTTAGCCTTCAAGGCAGGCGGCAGCACGGGCGGTTCGGATATTTTAGCGGTTCTTATACAAAAGAAATTGGCTGCGGCAAGCATTGCCTGGATTTTATTCGCCATGAACTGTATCGTCATTGGCGCGTCCTTCTTCATCATTGACGTGGACGGCGACTTAGCGCACCGTCTGTTGCCCATTATGCTCGCCGTATTGGAAACGTATATCGAAAGCAAAACCAACGAGTCCATGACCAATGGTTTCCAATCGGCAATCGAATTTAGAATCATCACCGACAAAGCCGAGCAAATGGCAACCGCCTTGATGACTGAGCTCAGCCGTGGCGCTACTTGCATCCCTGCAAAGGGTATGTATACGAAGATCGAGCATTCCATGCTGGTCTGCGTAGTCAACCGTCGGCAAGTCCCTGTTTTAAAGCGTGTGATGCACGAAATCGACCCCGATGCCTTCGCCGTTATGAGCAACGTTTCACAGGTCTTGGGTCTTGGCTTCTATTCTTCCGAACAGTAAAAAATGCAAAAGTTGCCCTTTGGGCAAGTGAATTGAAAGCTCTGCTTTCGTGAATTGCCTTTCGTCGTGAATTGAACGGCAACGCCGTTCGTGAATTGATTGCCTTTGGCAATCGTTGTGGAATATTTCCTTAATTTCGCCATCAGGCGAAACTTCACTTGTACACGGTACAAACTTCACTTGGGGCAACCGCCCCAAACTTCACTTTTGCGACGGCAAAAACTTCACAAAAAAGAAAAAACGCTCTGCACGGTGCAGAGCGTTTTTTATCGTTCTTCCTTAGTTGAAAAGATCTTTGTAAGCCTTACCAAACTTCATAACGGGCTTCTTGCAAGCAGGGATTTCCACTGCTTCCTTCGTCTTAGGGTTGATACCGGTCTTTGCCGCAACCTCTTTCACTTCAATCGTGCCAAGGCCAACAAGTTGTACCTTTTCACCCTTCTTCAACGCTTCCGTAATGCTGTCCAACAATGCGTCGTAAGCAATCGTAATATCCTTTACAGAAAAATCTGCTTTTTGAGCTGCCGCTTTCATCAATTCGCCTTTGTTCATAAGAGTTTCATCCCCTTTTATTATTATTTGCCATAGGGTCAACCCCTTGGCTTACTTTAATTATATCCCATGCACGCAAGATTGTCAATAGGTAAACACAAAAAAAATGTCTAAATCCCTTGAAAATAAAGGATTTTTGTCGATTTTTTTGCAAGAAAAGCGCTAGTCTTTCTATCGTTTAGAAAAAACGCCACAACGAGTCCATATCTTCCGCCAAGCAGGTTGCGCCGTTTTTAAGCAGAAATTCCTTGTCCTTAAAGCCCCAGCACACGGAAATGCACGGCAAGCCTGCGTTTTTCGCCGTCTGAATATCCACCTCGGAATCCCCTACGTAAACGGTGTCGGCAGGGCTTGTACCCAAAATACGCATCGCCTCTAAAACGCTGTGCGGAGCAGGTTTTTTGGGTATGCCAGCCGCCTCGTTCTCCCCGATGGCGACGTCGATAAAATCCCCGAAATACGCCTTGCAAAGCCCCTTCACCGCAAAATCTACTTTATTGGAAACAACGCCGATTTTTATGCCCTCTGCTTTCAGCTTTGAGAGCAGCGTCATCACCCCGTCGTACGGACGAGTCTTGTGCTGACAATGGGCGGCGTAATACTCCTTAAAGTCCGCAAACATTTCCTCTGCGTTTGCCTCGCCCGACCTATCCTTTGTCGCCCGAACAAGCAACAAGGCGACACCGTTGCCGATATAGCCTCTCACCTCATCACGGGTGCAAACGGGCAGACCTTGCCCTTTTAGGGCAAAATTGACCGCGTCGGTCAGGTCGTCCAGCGTATCTAAGAGCGTTCCATCCAAGTCGAACAATACCGCAGAAACGCTCATAATACCCTACCTATTGCCTGAATAGCATCCTGACGGTTCTCGCTGTCCGTCTTGATATAGATCGCGGAAATATAGTTTCTCGTCGTCCCTTCCGTCAACTTGAGCGCGGAAGAAATCTGTCGGTTGGTAAAGCCCTCGTACATCATCAGGGCAATCTCCACCTCTCTATCGGACATCCCGAAAGCACGCTTCATCTTAATCTCTCTGTCCGCCGCAACGTCCTTTGCCGCCGAGGCGATACGCCTTGCAATCTTCGCAGGCAAAATGGTATCACCCTCGTGGGCGTTCTTCACCGCGTTAATCAACGAGGTACTGCTGATGTCCTTCAATAGATACCCGCTTGCCCCGTTGTTGATGGCGTTCAAAATATAGTCGCTGTCGTCAAAGGTCGTCAAAATCACGACCTTCGTATTCGGGTATTCCGTCTTGATTCGTTGCGTAGCAACGACTCCGTTCATATTCGGCATACGGATATCCAAAAGTACGACGTCCGCCACGTTTTTCGCCAAGCATTCGAGCGCCTCTAAACCGTCCCCGGCAATTCCCAAGACCTCTAAGCAAGGGTCTGTTTCCAAAATACCGCAAATCTCTTTTGCCAGCATCTCTTGGTCGTCCACGACCAACACTTTAATTTTTTCCATAACAGCCCTCCTCTTTCGATTTTCAGCCTTCTATCAATTCTCAGTCCTCTATCGGCAAACGCACGACGACCTCCAAGCCGTCCCCCTCTTCCGAGGTCAGTTGCAAGCTACCGCCCAAACGCTCTGCGCTCTCCGACATCGCGGTCAGCCCAAAGCCCTTCTTCAGCCCGTTCACATCTGCGCCACAACCGTTGTCGGAAACAAGCAATTTTACTTGCCCAAACTCCGGTTTCAGCTCTACCCAAAACGCCGTTGCTCTGCCGTGGCGCAAGCCGTTGGAAATGCACTCCTTCAAGGCGTTGCACAACATTCTGTCGCTAGCGGCAGACACGGTGATATCTTCAATTTCATAACGAATGGAAATCCCTGTCCCCAGAACCGATTCCTCAATCACCTTCGTCAGTTCTGCCTTCAGCGTTCCCCTTGCGGTATTGCCCGAAAGCACGTGTACGCTCTCGCGCAACTGCTCTAAAGCGTTCTTCGCCTGCAGATTTGCCGCAATCAGCTTAATTTTCGCATCCTCGGGATTCTTGTCGATGACGAGTTTCGCCGCCTCCGTCTGCATAATAACGGTGGTGATGGAATGCCCTGCGGTATCGTGAATTTCCTTGGCGATACGCTGTCTTTCCTCCAAAGCCGTTGCCTCGGCAAGCGAATCATACGCTTTTTGCAGTTCGCTACGGCTCTCCCCGAGTTCCGTCAACGCCTTATCCAATTTCAAATACTGTCGATAAAAGCCCAGCGCAAAGTTCATCAAGAAGAAATGCGCCACCAACGCAACGAGCGCCCAAACGGAGTCGGAAATAACGACGGCGTAAGGCAGGTCCGCGCCGCCACGCCAAAGGCTCATCGCCAGCCAGCACGAGGCGATATAAATCGGAATAGAGGAAATAAACACCACCAACGTGTAAATGGGTTTCTTCGAGGTGAGATAATACCCGGAAAGTATGATAATATACAAGAAAATTAGATAGTTCGAGCCCGTGACCGCAATCATCGCCACCGAGGCAATCATCTCCCAAATAAAGCAGATGACCTTCACCGCCGAACCCTTCGCCAAAAACAAACGCACCGCATTCCCGACGGTCAAAATAGCGCTGGCGATAATCAGCGCCACCAAGCGTTGAGGGAAAGAGCTCCCCTCCATCGGCAGTTTTCGTTGCGAAAACAGTTCGACGAACAACAGCATCTCCGTCACGACGATGAGAATATACATCAGCACCTTTGCCGCCGCCGCAACCTTCGGTTCCGTCTTCCAATCGATTTTCTTTTCAAAGAACTTATAAAACCTGCTCTGTTTGAGCTTTTCCGACAACTTACTCGGGGGATTAGTCTTTCCCATAATTCCCCTCCGCCAACAGTTGTAATATCGAGCAGCTACGGCTGATACCGCCAAGCTTACCTTCCTTATAATAGCTGTACACTCCGTCGTTGCCGCACACGACGTGGTCGCAGAGCAACAGGTTATGGAAACTGCACATCCATTGAATCTTCTTGGTCATTTCGTGGTCCGCATTCGAAGGGTTAGATCTTACGCCCGGGTGGTTGTGCACCAGCACGACACCTGCCACGCCACGCACCTCTAAGATAGCGGTCATCGCCTCGGGCTTGATGTCGGCAAAGTCCTGCGCGTTCGCCGAAAAGCGTCTGCGTTGCAGGATTTTTCCCGAACGGTCCACCAAGAAACAATCGAGCACCTCTTCCTGAAGGTAGGAATACTCACGATAGACGTAGGCAGAGAACTCTTCTTGGTCGTACGCAGCAGGAAAACGGTCGCGATATTCCGCGTAATAGCGTTCGCAGAAAGTGCCGATACAACGAAGATAGGACGCCAAGGATTCCCCTACGCCGTCTACCTCTTTCAGCTGTCGCACGGACGCGCCAAGCACCGCAGGTACGGTGCCAAACCGAGCCAGCAGACGATGCGCCAAGTCGTTGGTATTGATTCTGGGAACGGCATTAAACAGCAACGCCTCCAATACCTCGTGTTCGGGCAAAATACCTACCCCGAGCTTTTCAATTAACCGCTTTCTATGTCCTGCGTGTTCCACCTGCTACCTCGTCATTGATAAAATATAGCTATATTTTACCACGTTTTTTGTAAAAAGTCAAAGGCAAAGCAAAAAAACACCCCTCTATAAAAAATTTTTTCATATTTTTTTGAAAAAATCCCGAAAAAGAGTGGAAATTAACGGCGTTTTCAGGTACAATAGTATAGGTAAGCTGACAAGACTTGAACCATTTCAGTCTTAAAATGTTATTTTGCGCGCCTTTAAGACGGTTGCGCCCTTGCAGTATAACGATACGGCGGCGGTCGCCACCGCCTAAATGCATCACAAAATCTCTATTTTAAGATGCTTTGCAGTTTTCACGAGCGCGAAATTTCTTAAATGAAAGGATTTTCGCGCAGGAATACTGCCCGTATTGCAAGAGGAAATCCTGAACAGTTAGGGGATTTCTCGTCGTCAAAACCTAAATGATTCAAGTCATGTCAGCTTAAGAAATTTAAGAGGTGTCCTATGCATATAACCGAACGCTATTTTGATGAAACCGTAGAATTTATCGCAGAGATTTTGAAATATGATTCGTCCATGAAAGAGGCGGAAGAAAACGCTCCCTTTGGGAAAGAGGCGGCTGAATGCTTGCAGGCGTTTTTGGCGAAAGCGGAAAGCTTTGGCTTTGAAACGAAGAATTACGATAACTACGTCGGCGAGGTTATCTTTGGCGAAGGCGAGCCGTTTGCGATTTTGGCGCACCTTGACGTCGTCCCTGCAGGTGACGGTTGGATCTATCCCCCCTTCGGTGGCGTGATCAACGACGACGTTTCCTCTACGGGCGTAAAAGGTAAAAAGATTTGGGGCAGAGGCGCGTTGGACGACAAAGGCCCTGCCGTCTGCTGTCTGTACGCCATGAAAGCGTTGAAGGACGAGGGAATCGTTCCCAAACGCCAGCTCCGTCTGATTTTGGGTTGCAACGAGGAAAGCGGCTGGAAATGTATCGAACATTACAACAAGGTGGCGAAGATGCCGAAAGAGGGCTTTACGCCCGATGCAGACTTCCCTGTCATCTATGCGGAGAAAGGGATTTTGCATTTCACAATGCACTTCCCTATCGAAAACGCGCCTTTCAAGACCTTGACGGCAGGCGAGCGTGTGAATATGGTGTGCAGTAAAGCCACCGCGCTCATTACCAAAGAGGCAGGCAGTCAACTCGCTCTCTATGAAAACTTTGAGGAGTGTTTCTACGACAACACGACGGGGTATTTGACCACTTACGGCAAGTCCGCGCACGCCTCCACCCCCGACCAAGGCGACAACGCTTTGGAAAAGCTGATGGCGTTTTTCGCAAGCGTAAACGAGGACTGCAAAGAGGCGTACGAGATTGCGTTTTTGGACCGTTTTGGGCTGAAAACTATGAAGGACGAAACGGGCAGACTGACGATGTCGCCCAACCTTGCGCGTTATGAAGACGGCGCGCTCCACCTTACGGTGGATATCCGTTTCCCTTCCACACATACGAAGGAAGAGGTGCTTGGCGCTTTGGAGAAAAACGGAGTTGCTTATACGGTTGAAAGCTATCAACCGCCCCTTTACAATAACCCGAACGGAAAGCTGATACGCACCCTATTGTCCGTGTATGACGAGTGTATGGGCACGACCAGTCAGCCGATTGCTATCGGCGGCGGCACGTACGCGAGAGCCCTCGAAAACGGCTGTGGTTTTGGCCCGGAAATCCCCGGCGAAGTGAGCACCATTCACCAGGCAAACGAGTTCGTTTCCTTCGAGCGTATCGCGCTGATGAACAAAGTGTATTACGAGGCAATTTATCGTACCGCTTGCGAGGAAAAGCACCGCGTTGCGACGATAAGAATTGCAAAAAAATAACGTTAAAAATCCCCGATAGATGATTTGCTGTGCAAATCGCGATATGCCTTCGGCGCGATATGCCTAAAGGCGCGATATATTTTCCAAAGGAAAATGCGATATGCTTGCCTATGGCAAGCGTTGTGGAAAGATTTCCATAACTTCGCCTTTGGCGAAACTTCACTTGGGGCAACCGCCCAAAACTTCACTATCGAAGATAACTTCACTTCCGCAGGAAACTTCACCGATAAAAAATCTCCAACAATCGGGGATTTTTTATTTTTGAGGGTGAATTGCATACTTCGTCTGCGTGAATTGCCTGCGGCGTGAATTGTTTTGCAGGGCAAAACGTGAATTGATTGACACTAGTCAATCGTTGCGGTAGATATTAAAAATTTTCCATAACGCAAAGCAGAGCTTTGCAATTCACGAACGCATTTTAGCGTTCAATTCACGACGGCTGTGCCGTCAATTCACGAAATCGCAGATTTCAATTCACGCAAATTCCATAAAAGTTATACACGATTTTTTCAAGTTTTTTTTGAAAAATACGAAAGAAAATAAATATTCTGCAAATCGAACAAAAAATTGATTGACATAATTTGACTTCTATTCTATAATATAACTATCTATATATTGTACGCGCACGTGTGCATGCGATACAATATATGGCGCGCAGGCGAATGTCATCCTGAGCGTAACCCGAAAGAGCGCGGTCGAATGGATCTAAAAAAGGGATTCTTACTCGCCATAGCTCGTGGTGTCGCAAGGCGAGCCCTGCTCGCGCGTCGGTGTCCCTCCTCAGAATGACAATGCGGAAAAATGCAACCGCCTCGCAGAATGACAATACTGAGGCATAATACAATCGAAAAACAAAAAACAACCCCTAGGGGTTAATTGTTGTTAGCACAACAATTAACAACAATTGATAGAAGAATTGTTTCCATTTCGAAGTGGTAAAAAAAATAATGCTATGGTTTTAGATACGCGTTATCCACACTATGGTTTGGCGCTTGCGCCCGTTTATAATCGAAAAACAAAAAAATAAGTACGAAAAAAATATTTTATTACAAAGGAGAAAAAAACCTATGTTGAATGTAAGAGTAAAAAAAGCACTACTCACCATTCTAACGGCATGCCTGACGGTACTGATGACGATCGGCGCGGTTCTCGGCTTCACGCCCACGACCCTCTCTGCAAAGGCTGCAGCAGGCGACACGTACACCTTGGTTACCAGCGTCAATGATTTGAAAGTCGGCGACCAAGTTGTCATCGTTGCAAGCGGCTTTAATTACGCCCTTAGCACCACGCAGCAAACCAACAACCGTACTGGCGCTGAGATCACTAAAGGCGATAATACCGTAACCATCAACGACAACGTTCAAGTTCTTACCTTGGAAGCTGGTACGAAAGATGGTACGTTTGCCTTCAATACGGGCAGCGGTTATCTGTATGCGGCATCTAAGAGTTCCAACCACTTAAAAACTGGCTCTAAAAACGATAACGCTTCTTGGGAAATTACCATCACGAGCGCAGGCGTTGCAACCATTAAAGCGCAGGGTGCAAATACCAAAAATTGGTTGCGTTTTAACAACGGCAACAGCCCCAAGCTTTTCTCCTGCTACTCGAGCGGACAAGCTGACGTTTCCATTTACAAGATGGAAACTGGTAACACTGGTAACGCTTGTGCCCATGAAGATACAACGGTTACTTATACCTATCTTGAAGATGATACCCATACCGTAACCACCACCTGTAACAATGCCGATTGCGGAAATGTTAAGAAAGAGAATGTTGATTGCAACTACGGTGACGAAATAACGGTTCCCGCTACTGAAGAAGCAACTGGTCGTATCTATGTGGTTTGTGGCGATTGCAAGCACGAAAAGACTATTAAAGAACTTCCGAAAATAAATGCGACGAAATACACGTTAAGCTTTTCTGTTCCCAAAGAAGTTCCTTCCGTAGCATCCGTAGAAGTTGCGGAAGGCTATACTTGTGTATTAGAAGCCGCCGCCGACTATAACGACTACACCTTTGCAGGTTGGGCAGTAGCAACGTTGGAAAATGTTACCACCACCGCCCCCACCCTGTATAAGGCAGGCGCTGAGTATACAATGGGCGCAGCAGACACCACTTTGTATGCTGTATATTCCTATTCCGCAGGTGGCAGCGGCAACTTTGAAAAGGTAACCGAAAACCTTTCCAACTGGTCGGGTGAATATCTTATCGTTTACGAAGCAGGAAACGTTGCATTTAATGGCGGTTTGGAAAAACTGGATGACACCAAAAATACCATCGCCCTTACCGAAGACCTTGCCATCTCCGATAACACTATCGTAGGCAACGAAAAATCGAAGGCTGCAACATTTGTAATTGAACAAACCGAAAGTGGTTACACGATTAAATCCGCAAGTGGTTATTATATTGGACAAACATCAAATGCAAATGGTTTAGCATCCAACAACTCTACAACCTACTCCAATACCATTTCCATTAACAACGATGGCACTGTTAACCTCGTTTCTGGCGGCGCATACTTGCGTTATAATAAAGCTTCGGATCAAGCACGTTTCCGTTATTTCAAGTCTGGAACCTATACATCCCAACAAGCAATCACGCTCTATAAATTAGAAGCTGCTACGGTTTACTACACCACGAACTTAGGACACGTACATTCCTTCACGGAAACTGAAGTTGAAGCAACCTGTACCGAGGCTGGTGGTATTAGAAAAACCTGCGATTGCGATCATACGGAATTCGTACCAACTGCAGAGGCACTTGGTCATAACTACGAAATCACCGAAACCATCGCAGGCACCTGCCAGGCAAAAGAAGTTACCAACTACACCTGCAGCCGCTGCCCTGCAACGAAAACGGAAGAAGGCGAATTGGGTGATCACGTCTACGTTGACAACGTATGTAGCATATGTAGCTTTGTTGATCCCCTTTCCGTTGACTATTCTGGTTATTACTACTTTACCTTTAACAAAGATATTAAGGATGAAAATGACAATAGAGTACCCGCAACTCTGTACGTAAAGAATGATTGGGATAAGAGCAAAGATAGATACGTGGCGTATCCTAATCAGCCTACCAGCGAATTGGGTAGCTACCTCTTCCGCTTGGTACGCAACGAAGACGGTACCTACAACATTTACGAAGGTACTTCCAACAATCTGTTTGCTGAAGGTACAGAAAACGTATTCGTTGTTAAAAACGGCGAATATTACAACATCTACAATGCAGACAATATTTATTTCTCACTGAATAAAACCTTTGGTGATAACTACATGAAGTTTTATCCTAGTGAACAAACCCGCAACATTACCTTTGTAGAATACAAAGAAATCGTTTCTGCAGGCTTGACCCTTGGCGAAGAGTTGGTTGTAAACTACAAGGTAGCTATGGACGATAAGTATGCCACTGCTGAAATGACCTTCACGATGAACGGCGTAGAAACCACCGTTACTGGTACGAAGGAAGGAAACGTTTACGTTTACTCGCTTGCAATCGCTCCTCAACACATGGGCGAAGAAATCTCCGCAGTGTTGACCTTCAACGACGAAACCTTGGCATCCAAGGAAAGCTACAGCGTGAAGGCTTATGCGGAATACCAGTTGGAAAATTCCACCAACGAAACGTTGAAACAGCTGGTTGTCGATATGCTGTACTACGGCAAAGCGGCACAGGAATACAAGAATTATAAGACGGATGAGCTTGTAACGGAATTCTTAGCGGATGTAACGGGTGCACCCACGCCGAACACCGCTGCTCCTACCACCACCGACTTCGAGTTGGTTAACGAGCTTGCAGCAGGTAGTACCTATCCCGCTTACTTCGTAGGCGCAGGCGTAAGATTCGGCGCTGACAACAAGATTTTCGTAGAACTGAGCACCGTTGAAAACGTTACGCTGAAAGTAAACGGCGTAGAATTCAAGCCCACCAGCAATACTTTCTACACCGAAGGCTTGAAAGCAACTCAGTTTGGCGATACGTTCACGTTTGAACTGTACTGCGACGGCGTATTGATGCAGACCTTGACCTACAGCGTAAATGCTTATGCTCACCAGTTCGCAGGTGGCAATGACGCTATGGCAAACTTGGCAATCGCGCTCTACAACTACGGCCAGTCCGCAGGAAAGTACGTAGCATAACGAAGGAGGTATTACAATATGAAAAACGTTTATGAAGTATTAGAAATCTCCGTCGTTACCTTTGGCGAAGATATCATCACCGAAAGCATCCCCGGTACCTTTAATGGTGCCCAGCACGGCTTTGATAACCCTAACGACGCCTTCTCTGCATAATGCTTAAGGCAAAAACGATTGTGGCAAAATTTATTAGACAGTCCTACAAGGCGCTAATCACGGCATTGCTGATCTGCGCCTTGTGCTTGGGCTTTGCTGGTTGTAATGGCGGCCCTGTTAGCCCTGACGACCCTAGCGGCTCTATCAGCGCTGACGGCTCTACCCCCCACTATTCCTCTACACCCGATTCTTCTTCCTCGTCTGATTCTTCTACCTCGTCTGATTCGAGTTCGCTTGATTCGTCGGGTAGCACGGACAGTTCCTCGGAGAGCAGTTCGGAAAGCAGTTCGGATTCCAGTATTAGTGGCGGCGTGGGCGACAGCTCCAGTGGTAGTAACGACAGCAGCGACGAAGAGTTGCCTGACGATTCCACCGCGAGCGATAGCTCAACTGGCAACAGTTCGAGTGGTAGCAACGACAGCGGTAACAGCGGCGGCAACATTGAATTGCCTGATCAACCATTTTAACAACAAAAAAAAATGCGTGGCTAATCGCCACGCATTTTTGTTTTTCAGCATAAAAAGCCTCCCTTGTGTAGGGGCGACCAATGGTCGCCCCTACAAAATCCACCGTAGGTGGCATATCATCACGGTAAAACCGTGGATATCATTCGCCGTAGGCGGTATATCATCAACGCCTCGCGTTGTATGGAATCCACCATCGGTGGATGTTCCGCCGGGTATCTGCCGAAACTCCGCGCCTCTTGGTGTAACCACCAAAGAAAATGCAGGCATTTTCCGGCAGAGCAGCGTTCGCATACGCTCACTCGCGCGAACCACGGAACCGATTCCGTAGCCGTTTTGAACCAAATTGAACCAGGTTTTGACGGTGAAAACTACGTAGAACCTTAAAATAGGGATTTTGCGATGGATTTGGGCGGTGGTGACCGCCGCCGTATCGACATACTGCAAGGGCGCAAACGCCCTAAGACGCGGAAAATAACATTTTAAGGCTGGTTTAATTTGGTCCAAAACGGCTACCGCAAGGTCACCAAGTAAAAACGCCACCCATTCGGGTGACGTTACTTGTGCCGGGTATCTGCCGAAACTCCGCAAGCGGAGACCTCTCGGCAGAGCAGCGTTCGCATACGCTCACTCGCGCGAACCCTGCGGGTTCGACCTACTCTCGACAGAGAGTAACCAAAAAGAGAAACCAGCCACAAGGGCTGGTTTCTCTTTTTGGTGACCTTGCCGGGAATCGAAGCTGTCCCCAAAACGCTGAACCCCTTTATTTATAAGGGATTGAAGGGAATTGACCCAACAATTCCCCAAATAAAAAACACAGCAAAAGTCTTGTTCTTCGTTGAAAAACGCCTCCGTCGGGACATAGTCCCTTGTACGGAGGCTTTATCCTTTTTTCAAGCCCATAGAAGGGCTTGCCTGCAGGGGAAAACAATTCACTTAATCGCCCTGCTTGTTCTTGTTTTCCCCTTGCGACCCTTTTCCATTTTGCTCGATAATGGAAAGGTCACGCCCCTACTTGACAAACGTTTCCGCTTGAAATTAGCCCCCGTAAAATAAAAAAAGGAGGTTAATCGCTATGAAGACACTCGAAAAACTTCTCATAGTACTTAAAATTATCTATACGATAATCTTAATCGTTAAAGAACTCGATTAACCACCTTTTCGGGTTCTAATTATATCACAAACGGCCCCCTTTGTCAAGCCAATTTTGCATCTACTATACAAACCATACCCAAAGGGGTCCTCTCCCCTATCCTTCTACGCAACAAATCGTTGCGTTAATTTTTTGTAAAAATACGAATTCATCTTTGACATTTCCATTATCGAGGCTATTTTTCCCCTAAAGGTGGGAACTTCGTCTATACCTACTTCAGCAACAGACACTCGATGCGCGAAGATATCCGCGAAACAATCGGTCGCAAACGCGTCATCGTATACGATTTTATGCGGAAGCCAATATACGTGCTCTTCTATGCTGCCGTCTAAAGAGCCTCGTTCCGTCGTGACGATCTGCTTTTTATATCCGTACCGTCCATACAGCTTTGACAGCTTCTTCTTTGTAGCTGCGCCAACATTATGCAGCATATACATCAGCAGGCCCATATCGCCGCGGCGATAACGGTAGTCCTTGCCGTATACTTCAACGTGCCGATCGACAATTGCCTGCAAGATACTTTCCTCTAAATGGAAAAACGGTATTGCAAGCTTTGATTTTTCCTGCTTTTGAACACGGATAAGACGGCAAAGATCCCTAGCGTCAGCGCCCCAGCTCTCCGGGCGTTGTTCATCGCAATAAAATACGACGAAAGGGAATCCGTCAATCGTAGCAAGGTGACGGCACATCTTTAGATAATCGTTCATCAAGTCGTTTTTCTGATTCGCCTCATCAGCATCCTTTTGAATTTCTTTATTCTCAAGCGTGTTACCACGCTCTTTGCCCCCTTCGGTTACTAAAATAATCCCAAATTCAAACATATTCGAATATTTAGGATTATTAGCTACAAGCTTACCGAATCGGATAAAGTCAAAGTCTAAAACATGCGCGAATTTTCGATAAACGTCACGATAGACCGGGTCACGTGAAAAATAATCCATATTCCAACGGCCCAAATTGCCACCATCGTCAAATATATCATCCGATGCCGCTGAGAAATTCGAAAATATTAAGCTTGACTGCACCATATATATAAAGAACGCACGCGCGTAATCGTCTAAAATCTCAAAAAGATTTCGCACGTTAAGCCCGTCATTGTAAATCGCACCATGATGCCGATAATTGTACCCAAATAGGCACAATTCCGAGGGATGCGCATAAAACTGCTGAGCAAGAGCGTAAACGTATTGCCGCGCCGTAAAAAGGTTATAAACCGTATGGTTATACATCGTTTTTTTCAATGCGTCTTCAAAACAAATCCAGGGAAAATTCGGGAATTTTAAATCGCAAGACATCATAATCTCAAATGCCTTCTCACGAAAACGATATTGCTGCTCTCGCCCCATGGAAACCATCATCGTCGTCTTGCCTGCGCCCGGTTCTGCGCAGATCATAACGATGATCGGGCAGTTCGCCACGAAATCCCGATCGTCCAATTCCATGACACGAACTCGGCGATCCGCCAGCTCAAAGCGTTTCTTGTTTAAACGACGTAATATCAGATATACCCAAACGATTCCTGGAACGAATAAAAACATATCGAAGAGATCCAGCATCAATTTATAAACTTGAAAATAGATATTCAAAAAATCGAACGCGGCACCAAAATAAAAAACCCAAGAAAAGAAATCTACAAAGACTGCAAATATATTAAAGTTAAACAGCCAGACAGCCAAAAACGCATCTTTCCAATACGACTTTAAACTAAAGTGCTCACGCCAAGATAAAAACCAAACGCGAACCTTGTCTAGCACGTTTTCTGAAAAACGGTGCCACTTCTTTAACGGCGCCGTTTCACGACCATGTTTCAGATTCCGGCCAGAAGTGAATATGCAATACAACAAATAAGCAACCAAGAAAAGCCAGAGCAATATCGTCAAGAAAGGCGTAATCGCTGGAAGAAACTCCTCGGTAAATATCGTCCAGGCATCAACAATCGTTTTTCCGTTGAAAGACAACTGAAAAAACGCAAGAACTTTCGTCCAAAAAGAAGACCATTCAAAGGGAAAAGTAAAACCAACATAGCTTCCGGCTATAGTAGGCAATTCATTGACAGTAACATCGAAGGGGGCATCACCAAATGATTCGGCCCAATAATAAGCAAAGGACACGCAAAAGTTTTTAACCGCAGCAAGCAAGCGGCCCCAAACATAAGGGAACCTAAAGATAGAAAAACTGAAAAAGAACAAAAAAACGCCGACGCAAAAAACTTGCTTTGCGTCAACGTTAAATCGTTTCAGTTTTCGGGGTTTACACTTATCCATACTAACTCCATATAAATGTTTTTTTCTTTAAAAAAAAACCGATCTGCTTCGAGGAACAAAAAAGTATATATTATTTCTTGTTCCTCTTCAGCCCCTTCGTTTGTCAATTCTTTTAGCGTGACAATTCCGTCAACGTATTCCAACGTCAAAAAAGTTTTCTCTTCCCCCTCGATTGATAAAACCGTTCTATCGTTTTCCAACAGAAGAAAAACGTCGTCGTCTACGTTTCCATACATACGCCCAACAAGCTCTTCCTTCGTCGGGGGGACCGGGGAAAGGAGCCTAACGGTATAACAACCGTAAGAAATCAAAAAAACAACAAAAACGATAAAAAAGACCGTCACAATATTTATAAAAATCTTTTTCCCATCATGTCTTTTAACGTTTGACATCTTCCTTCCCCCACGTTGTCGTCTGTTTAGATATAGAACGAACATAATCTTTATAGAGGTCATATTCCTCTTGCGAGGTTAATTCACGCAAAGCAGATTTTCGCTCGTGCCAAAAACGCAAATATTCAAAGTCCCCAACGAAAAAATTCGACCGCACAACGTGCCGTTCAAGCGCCACGTTCTTCGTCAAAATATGGACCGCAACAATTCGTTTTTTTCCATACTCAAACCCAACGAAAGCACCGTATTCATTTGGAATCTTCTTCTGCGCCGCCTGCGCTGCAGCCACCTGATCGAGCGACAAACGCAAGATTTTTAGATCCTCATCGAACTCGTCAGGCGGATGCTTCGCATTACAAAAGAGAACTATATATGTACCTTGAAACACTTTCTCGTCCATATATCATCGCCTCCGTCCAAATAGTCGTTTCAGAGCTTGTCCTATTTTTCTAAAGAAAGTAGATATCCCTTTCCCGATCATTTTGAAGAAAGATATCAATAAGGGAGGGCCCCAACTAATAACAGCAAATACAATAAAACCTAAAACCAACAAACCTAAAAGAAGTTTCCACCAATCAGGATTATCATCCGAAGTTGTTTGGATTGGCGGAGTTCCATCAGGTACTATATCTATCGGATTAGATATAACAGGAATAACTGTATAATTACCGTCCTTCGAGAATGATACATCAATAATATCAAAATCAAGACTTACGGCCATTTTAAAAAAATAAGCGTTAGTGTCTATCACATCCCAGAAGCGAGTATTTAAATCCAATAAACTTGCTTCCTGCGCAACATAATCCGACACCTGATAACGAAATAAATACACCGTTTTATCCAAAAGAGTTTGAGTCGTATAAAAAGCTAAAAAATCCGCATAATCAGACTGAGATATATATAATCGATTAGAGATCTCTTCGACCGTCCCTTGTAAGTCGCTAGCAGAGACGGGATAAATTGCTTTAATTCCGTCATAAACGGTAGATTCGTATTTATTAATTCCAAACACCTTTTCCCAAAAAGTACTTGATATAACTTGACTCGTCAAAGAAAAGGATTCATCTGCTTTAATGTTAATATCCGTAAATTCACTATCTATACTTTCAAATATATATTCACTATATTTACCATTTACCGCATCGCCGCCGTAATCAGTTAAACTGCTCTTCATAACTGAAAGTATTTCTTCGGACGAAAGAACGTAATGATCTGCACTATCCGTTCCGCCATCAGTATAAAAATTCAAATATAAAGTATCAATTTTTTCGCCAGAATGTATATGATTAAGAAAATTCACCGCATCACCATCAGTCAAACCATAACTATAACCATGATTATGCAGATAAGAACCACTTTGATAGATAAGTTCTCTAGAATAAGCGCCTAAATACATAAAGCAATCTTCGGATTCGGAGGGGTCAGGGCTAAACCCCCCACCTCCACCACCGTCTCCGCTACCAGCTCCAGAGTCTGAACCACTAATATCGACGCCTAAAAAATTATTAAAATAATTAAATGCTTCTTGATTTCCTGTTACAAGACCAGGCTTTAAAACCGCATTTAACCATGTTGCATGAATAGCGGACATCGAACCATACTCTGAAATCATTGCGTTGGGAACCGCAAAATACACAGAATAAAGACAATCTTGCGTATAGTCATCCTTTCCATTTGTACCAGCAGGCTTATAATATGTTGATTTAACATCAAGACTTAACGTTTCAATATTTTCCCACGTACAAGCATAAGTACTTTCGTTCATCGACGTTTCATCGCAGCCCTTTGCATAACCGCTGCATCGAAAAGATCGCGCAACTGTATTATCTTCAGAAAGAGCTTGTCCCACAGCTCGTAACTGGATAGACGCTATATCGTATTGACGGTAGCCGTTTTTCTCGTTGGATGTCTTTGCATTTACGTATACTGATGCAGGCAAAGATATCCTAAACTTGTAAACGCGAAACGCATAATCTCCGTGAGAATAACCGCAAAGTATTAAAGATACATTTGAATATTCAATAGGCGTACCGTTTTCGTCATAAGCAACAGCCATATTAACAACGTTGTTGTTTGCAGAAAAACGCAGCAACGCCGGGTTATAAACGTATAAATACAACCCGTAATTTCCCTTTTCAGAAACGTCGTCCGTATAGCAATACTCAACGAATTGCAAAACGTCAATTTTTCCCAGCTTGTTTTCGGGGTACAACAGCCAATTAAAATCTTCCCCAAGGTCCGATTCTACAGACGTACTATCCAAATCGTTTTCCATTACTGCGGCATATGCCAATTCCGACGTCGGAACAGAAGTCACAAATGCAACGACCATAAGAAAAAGCGCCGCAATTACAGAAGAAACTTTTTTCAATACTCTTCTTAACATATAATCACCCCTTGCGACAATTCAATGCCCGAAACCGCTACAGCGGCGAAATACATAATCGAAAGTGTTTGCCCCGAAACCGTGACATCAATTTGCAATACGTTTTTTGTTGAAATTAAATTTTCATAACGTATATTCATACCAGGAAACTCTTCATCCAAAATCGTTAACAAACGAGTATTTTTAATAGTAAAACAATCCTCATTTTTTTCAATTCCTGCAGAACTAAATTCATAATTTACTGCAGCAAAATCATTCTCCCAGCTCTGCACGTCAACATCGTTAAATACAACGTTAAAATCACTAGTAGGGCGAGAAGCTCGAACCGCTACCGAATAGTCTTTAATCGGATCACCAGCAATCGTCTCCACGCGAAAAACCGCATCGGCCGCAGAGATTTCAAAAGATTGAACATCTTTTAAAATCTTTCTTCCAGCATATACAACACAAAAACCCTTCGACTTTTCCTCGGATGTTTTTGTGGATGAAAAAATATTCATAGTAAAGAAAAACGCTAAAATGATTATGATAACAATACTTATAAATCTCTTTACGCGTTTCGACATATATCACCTCAAAGGACTATATTCGTATAATCAAAAGATATTGATTCTACTGGGGTGCTGTTAATAAACCCAGCAAACTTTAAATCGGAAGTATACGTATAAGAACTATATTCTCCCGTAATTTTCAACTGAACCGTATACATCCAAGGACTAGAAACATTTTCAAGTGCATCAACAATACTCTCGTAACTCATCGAAGAAAAATCATGCCGCTGACTACCAACTGGATCATTTAGATTTAAATAACTCCAGTATTGCATATCATGGGTATAATCAAAATAGATTTCCGTTCCAGGTCCAAAGCCATCAGTCAATTCAAGAGGCACACCTATCATAGAAGAGAGAGGCATATCATCAATCATACAATTATTCAAGGCTAAATAACGATAAACACCATCTCGATAACAATCCTCGATAGTTAATTCATAATGAAATTCGTCCGCAATTGTATAAACATTCGTTTTTGTAACAGCAACACCTGCTTCCCCCCCAGGGCCGGGAACGCTACGCGAAAGCTCATAAACAATATCAGTAACACCACCTAAGTTAAGGTTCAAAGAACCAAACCTAACAGCAGCCGATTCTACTTTTTGAGCATAATCTAACGTAAAACTTGAAGATATAGAAGGATCGGCTGCAGACGTGGCCGTTACTTTAATCTGAGAACCGAAAGCACCCAGGCAAGTCAAAGTAACTTGAGTATCAGAAAAAGAGGCCCTAACATAATCCTCTAACGCTTTACCCTTCGCCCACGAGCTGGAAGGATCAACAAACGAAATAGACCAATCAATTTTTTTATTTCCAGCATCCTCTGGAAGAACAGTAGCAGTTACCACATACGCCGTTTCTGCCGAAGGCAACACACCATATTCTTCATATTCAGATCGCATAAGATTACGCATATTAAATTTAACTGTCTCGCCCGTACCTTCACCTACTACCATTCCACCAAGGTCAAACGATTGATCAAGGACGCCTGGCGTCGGTTCAGGCAAAGAATTTTCCGAACAACCAGAAAAAGTCATTATAGATACACCTGTCAGAAACGACAATACTAACGCAACAATTTTTTTCATTTTTTTCTCTCCTATTTTTTTTCTTTTAATTCCGACGTCGGAATTTTTCCAAGCTGCAGAAACGACTGACAAAGCAGCAATCGTTCTGTTTTCTCTAAATCCTTCTTTGCTGAATCCAACAATTCACGATCATTAAGTTGTAACGCCTTAAAAAAAGAATACAGATAAAGTTCCATATCCACACAGATCTCTTCGCGCGTCAAGCGTTTCGCTCGACGGCACTCCAACGACGAGAATGTCAGGCCCCTAATTCGTTTAACCATATCTTTATGCTCTCCTGCAACTCTTCCTCCGTCTTATCCGCAAAAAGCTTGCGTAAACCGCTTGGCCCGAAGTACCGGACCTTCTTTTTGCGTTTTTCATTTGACTGAAGGTCCTTCAATATCGAATCCAGTTCCGTTTGCGTTCTAAACGGTTTTTCGCGTTTCTGCAACAATTGCAAAAACTGCTCAAACAATACGTCCGTCTGCATTTGAGGGGTAAAGATATCGTCAATTTCGTCAAAATTATGCTTTTGCAATATACCATAAGTCTGATATACCCGACGATTTTTCAACGCATAAAACAAATAGCAAAACTCTTCATACGTGAATATGCTTTTTTCTTTATACGTCCCCTTGATTGCATACTTAAAAATTTCGTGGAATTTTCCTGGACCGTTTGGTACGTCCGTCCATACACCGGAGCTAAAGCGCTTATTGACGTTATACGCACGTACAGAAAATCCGTCCTTATACCGTCCATCCGTCATAGCCTCAATGTTTATAATGTTTTCCTTCGTGACCCTTACGTTCAACATAAGCAGACACCAGATGCGCTGTAAAAGCGTTTCCAAACGAGAGAACAAATATGTACCCTTCGTATGATCGCGATCGTTGGAAAAAGAGTTATAAACCTGATGCGGCAGCTCTATCCCCTTCCGAAGGAGAAACATACAATGAAAATGAGGATGAAAATCGTTTCCCTGACGTCCATCCCTCTTAGCGCCCGTCGTAATTTCCAAAGACCTAACCGCACCTGCATAACCAAAGGACTCAAAGGATATTCCCTTGATATTCTTCGAATCTTCAAAATACCGAATCAGCCTCGCAAAGCAATCCGTCATTTTATCAAGAGTAATATCTAAGCGCCTACCATCTACGTTTGGTACCGTAAAAACGATATGATAAATATCATAATCCTTTTCGTATTCTTGCAAAACCGGCGCATACACTTGAAAACGGCGCAGCGCCTTTATACTTTGGCAGACATAACAAAAAGAATCGTGACAACGGTTAATTCCAACGACTTGCTTTAAGCCGTGTTTCTTATAGACGTCCACGTCCCAAATCTTCGAACACGCCTCAGTTCTTTCAGCTTTTTTATCCAGGGCCAAATCATCGCCGCACTCACTTGACATCTGCCGGTAATATTCCGCCTGCGCGGAATTATAAGCGGCACGCATTTGTATTTCACTAAAGAAATCCCTATCGTATTCCCACGCATCAACATCAGCGGCTATATTTTTAACGTCGTTGCTCATAAGCTCTCCTTAATCAATTCGTGGGACGAGAAGATTACTATATATCAAGGAAGGGTTCTTAAAGGCGGACAAGCCGCCCTTAAGAACCAAAACTCAGGAATTAAACGGATTAGCAGGATCGTTCGCTACATCACCCTGAACAAACGCAGGCGGAGCCTCTGGACCAGGATCGTCCGCAGGCACGCCTTCTTCACTCGCAGCTGCCGAATCGAGCTCTGCATCATATGTAAGCAAGCCTTTGGGAACACGCTGCACAGGTGTAGCCATACCATAAAGCGACAATACACGCCCATCATACGCACGATCAGGACGCGAAGGCGTGGAATAGTCCGGCACACGGACAGGCACGGTAACGTTACCGCAAATCAGATAAAAATAACGATTTTTCCCTACCTGCAAAACACAAAGTTCAACAGCATCTGCACCACAGGGGTCGTCAAAATCATCCGCAAAAGACTCCAGGACAGAACGGTACTGCATATACAAGGGATCCTTATCAAGCCCCTCTACGCGTTGATATACCGCGTCGATAGGAATCGGCGCGCTCTTTGCGTTCTTGCGCACGTGGAAATTATAGCGCGTACGCATCTCACCGTTTTCGTCTTGCGACGAAGTTCGCTTCACAAACAACAAAATTTTCATAACATTTCTCCTTCGCCTTTCGGCATTTTAATATCATACCAGCCTTATGGCTCATATCCTTTTTATTCGGGTCCACGCGGGCCCACTCTAAAAGCCTGAGAACTGCAAACGGGATTTTATCACCCGTACAGCTTTGCCTTTAAGAGCAAGAAACTCTGAAATCTCATCGATTTCAGATATTAAGTCAGGGCATTTCTTCCGCAGCTCTTCCAACTTCTTTCCAGACTGATCAAGGAATTCCAAAAAAAGATCATATTCCTGATAAGCATTTTTCGGGCGGACAGATCCTGACGAATCTTCGTTTATACCTTTCACGGATCCACGCGTTTCCGGGCCCGATTCGAACGCAAATTTTTTAATGCGATCACGTTCACGTTTAGACTCCGTTGCGCGCTCATCACAATAAACAGCAAGATCCTCTTCCCAAGTTGTATTTTGGGGCACCTCCCACTCGTGAGAGGAATAATACGCATATAATTTCTCAATGTCCCGGACCGATGCCTTGGGAGATACTTTTCCGTCCAAACCATTCTTAAAAGTTGAGAGCTCGGCAAGCTGACGAAAAGAATATCGCTCTGCGCCCGGCACGATAAAATCCGGACCGTTTCCACAATAACGAACGTTGACGGCAATTAAACGTTGCACCGTCTTCTTTGAAAGGCCGTAGACATCTGCGCAGAACTTAAAAAACGACGTGTATCCCTGTAGCCCCTTATCCTGAACGTAGCGATAAGAATTGCTCAACTTCACCTGATTTAAAAGATACCCAAGCTGAACAAAGCAAAGAACCGACGTCTGAACGCAGGCGACGATACTATCATTCCATTCACGTAGCTGCGCCAACATAGGTTGCGATTCCAAAGGCAATACGCGGTCAAAATGGCCCACGTCGTTCTTTGACACAAGTTCTGCAGCCTTTAATTTCGATTCTATTTTATAACGCAATGGAGCAATCGCAATGTCCATTACGCTGTTTTCTACATTTTCCATTTACCACCTATTCCACCGTATCGAGCGCGGCAAAATTCGGCAGCCGCGCCCTTCGGTGGTAAACCAGAGAACACAATCCTCACGCAGATTACGTTCCCATATAGAGGAGAGCCTAAAGCTCCCCCCTAAATCAAGGAAAGTTACACAAAAGCGAGTAATCACAATTTATAAAGACGTCGAACTAAATACTCATCCAATTGCTCTTTGGATATAATTGTTTTATCAGAAAAGCCGTTGCCGTAAATGTAATACAGCACCGTAGGCTCGCAAAAGCAATCCGTCACCTGTGCAAGGCGCGTGGACTCTACCGCATAAAGCGTTACGCCCAAAGGCGAAAAATAAATACAATATACTTCCTTTGCAAAGAAAGAAAATTCCGTAGGATTTGGAATCTTCGTCCACTTCTGATATTCAGACAGAAACAGCCTACGCCCGGCACGATTTTTAAGATCCCAATTCTTATAAAAGGGGTTATTCGAGGGCGCAGGAACACTTTCCTGAACCTCTTCAATTTCCTCTTCTTCAGGTAATTCTTCCTCAACTGAGGGCTCTTCCGATACAACCTCTACTTCGTCTAAAACAGGCGAAATCTCAGCGCCGTTCGAGGAATATTCGTCCGGCAATCCATATTTTCGTTCAACGATTAGCGTCGTTAAAGCGCGTACAAGTTGATCCAAAGACCACTCCTGTGTGGAGGAAAGCAAGGGATTTTGTACGGTAAAGCGCACCGATTTAAAGCCGTCATTGCCATAAACCCACCAACCGCCCTGAACGGATCCAACCGGGGTTGAATACTTAAAGTGGTTGCCGTGCGGTACAATCCTACGAATTGCTTCACCGAAAACAGCGCGATCGCGATTTTTAAAAAATGCCGTCAAAATTTCCTTTCGAAGAGTGTCATCGAAGGGCCACATTTCCAAATATTCGTGGATCGCATTCGCGCAAATTTGCGCATTATCACCAGAAAACGTCAACTGCTCTGCCTGCGATGCCTTTTGCGTTTCTTCATTCAGGCGCTTTTGTAAATCTTCTTTCTTCTGCGCATCCTTCCTAGCTCGATCCAAGATTTCTTCAGGTGAACCGCTGGAGCTGTGCATACGTATGTACGATTTTACGAGGCGCATATCACGCACGCTCATCGAAGGCGAAAAACAACGGCGCTGAAAATCAAACACAGACGACAGCTCAACGAGCTGCGACGTGTTATATTCAGAATACGAATCGCTGATAAATTCGACGTCGTTCTTATCACCGTTTTTATACCGAACGAAAGCCGAAAGGGAAATCATATTCTGAGTCTTAGTTTTCGAAAAGCCAAGGACGTCCTCGCAAAAAGCATAAAACGAGTCAGCGTCATACCTCTGCCCGTTTTGATCTAAGACGTTGCGCCAAAGCCCACCGTCGCGCAGCTCCTTTAACCGTTGCCCCAGGATGCAAAAATCCCGAACAACAACGTGCCCTTGCGCACGGATCGTATTCAACGTTTCCGTCAATAAAGTTTTCTTTGCCTCAGATACCGAATCCGCAAAATGAATCACGCTGCGGATCGAAAAATCTAACAATTCGCCTGCCATAGTTTACCTCCAAATTTTCTTTTATCGGAACGCCGATGTTCCTACGCTTGCGATGCACTTTTATCCCATACCACACGTATGGCAGCGCATCAAACCGGAATCCATTTTTACCCTAGGAGCGCGCGGACCCTACGCACATATTTCAAACGAATCAACCATAATAATACAAATCCGCTTCAGTTATAATAGACATCCAATTAATAATTCCAGAAAAAGAAACATCAATATCAGATTCAATAATCACATCAGAATCTAAATCCAGATAAAAGAATACTTCATAACCCGATACAAAACTGGGAATTTCAAAATCAATGGATATATCAAAAGATTCATCCTTATCATCATAACCACATGCAGAACCACGCAAGAAAACAGAACCTTTTGAAACATCAAAAACGACTTCTATAGTAATATCCTCTAAATCATATTCTGAACTATAGGTCTGAACATCGCCTTCCATAATAGATGTAGAAAGATAATTATCGTCATCGTCTACATCAGGAATTAAGGAATACCAACCTGATTCTGCAGATATTTCATCCGGAACAGCATCAAAGAAAACAGTATGAATACTAACATCACAAACAGAACAAAAAGCATCGTCAACGCCATTATAAACGAAATCATGACCTCTTACAGGCATTGAGAGAGCAGAAATCTCTCCACATTCAGAACAGGTAAGGACCTTCTTCCCCTTAGTACTACACGTAGAGGCAACAGCAACCTTTCCTTCATCCCAAACATGATCACATGGTTTCTTTTGAGGGAATAATGCAAATACAAGACCTACGGTCAAGAGCGCCGCAACCACGCCGCCCACGACCGCAAGCCAAGTCTTCTTCTTTTTAGCCATTTAGCACCTCACTTATTCACCGTGACCTCAAGCTGCGCAACGTAACCGGGCAACTCCAAGAGAGAAACGACGCCGTCTTCGTCCCTTACAGGGTCGATTTCAATACGAACGTACTCTGCGCCAGATGCCACGCTACCCGTCCAATCACCCGTCTGCGATACGGACGTTGAAATGTAATCCTTGTCCTCATTGAACCAATGCAGCACGTATTCCACGTTGCTGTCTTCGCTGATCGTGATCGTAAGTCCGTCCGTCGTAATCAAATCGGACAGAATATGCGCGTCGTCTTCTTTGTCAATCTTCTGCGTTCCGGTATCAAATGCCGCAATCTGATAACTCGTCACGCCGATTGTTTTCGTATCCACGCGAGACTCGTCCAAAGCAAAGTTCGCAACCAAACCGCCTGCCAGCGCCAATGCAATAACGCCGCCTACAATGCCTAAAGTTTTCTTTTTCATAAAAATTTCCTCCTACCCTTCCAGGGTTAATAATTATCAATGCTAAAAACAAGATGCATTGTTTCATCGTCATTTACGGCTAAAGCAACATGAGAGAAGATATTTTGACAATCTTCTTCCGTCAATCCGCTTAGATTTCCATCACCAACAACAGCATGTCCGCAAATAATCAAATTCCCACAAAGGTCCAACCTTCCATCCGACGTTATTGCCGAAGGGAACATCCCAAACTCATCTTTAAGGGCAAACTCTTCATCGCAAATAATGCGATAAAGTTTCCCACCGATAGAACGTACGGGAATTTCTATGCTGTCGCAAACAAGCATCTTATAAAAAGTATCAATATCCTCTGAAATCATTCTGATTTCTGGAGGACGTCGATTATATACGTCTAAATAGACAACTCTGATTTCTTCCACGTTTACCACCTTTGCGCTGCCGATGCGCCTACCTTTTCTTCAATTTCCTGCGACGAACCTGCTCGCCCTTCGCATAACCGTTCAAAACCGACTTCTGCAAGGCGTCATTATCCTTCGAAAAGTACGGATCTAATAATAGATCCGCGTCCTTACCGGTCAACTTCGCCCCAGTCAGTGCCGCGCCGTAACCTTGCCAGAAGGCCCGAACCTCTGCCGGACTATGTTTTCGTTCAGCCATATCACACCTGCCTTTAATGTGGTTTAATTTCCGCAACAATTCCGCTTTTTACATACCGATATACAAAGAAATAATTATATTCAGGGTATATCTTTGGTACCAAATCAAGATACTTCAAAGCATAATCTTCGTTGTAAAAGGAATTTAAAACCTGCCACTTTTTTGTATACTTGTCTATTGCCACCACCAGATAAACAGTTTCCACTTCTCCTGCAAAATTAGGCATTATTCACCGCCTTTGGCACGTGAATCTGCACGTCCTTATCGTATTTCTCTTTAACAGACTTAACGTCGTTTGCAACTGCCTCTGATGCAAAATACATACCGTCGTCGCCGTGATGTCTGAGGCGCAGCTCGTAGCTCGCATAGCGAACACAGCGCACTTTCCAGCAGACCTTACCCAGCTTAGTACGGTACTGCATCACATGATACACAAATTCGCAAGGCGGAATCGTCGGCGATGCAAGAGGCTCAATCTTCTTTGTTTTCATCGCCGTTTCCTCCGCGTAAGATATCCATTTGAATTTTTTCGATAATACCGTCCCGACAAGCAATAGCCCCCTGCGTTCTTCTCCAAACGCAAGGTTCTATGTTCTCATCTTTTTCAAAGCTCTCTGCTTGGCTGCGCTCACAATAGAATGCACATATCTTGCAAATGTCTTGTCCGGACTTTTCAACGATAAAGTCCACAGCTGCGTGCAGGGTACGAACACTTAGATCCTTCTTACACTCGATTCCTTTCATTTTTCTTTACCACCTTTTTTTGTTTTTTTTTACAAAAACGCTGAAATTCTGGCGCAATGCCGTTTGCGCAATCCCTTTAAAATAAAGGCTTTCAGAGTTTTATTTGCTTAACTTAAAAATTCGGCGCCGTTTTTTTCTTAAAAAGCCTTGACTTTTTTCTTTCTTTCGCATATAATGATATTGCAATCGTTTGATTGCATAAATTCCTAAGGCATACGTTGCAGGATTTCCTGCGTTCGCCTTAGGATTTTTTTTTGCGCCTTTTCTTATAATTTCGAACTTTCGCCTTCACGTTCGGAAAATCATCCTCACCAAAAGCATACGTATTGATCGGCTTTCTGCTGAAATTACTTTTCTTGTCCGATATGATCCCATTTCTCACGTATGCTTTTTTGGGATCTTTAGGATCAGGATTTTGGGCCAACGGCATATTTGCCCTACCAAACGTAGAACTGCTATGAGTAAGCCCTAAAGCACGATACCGATTGCCCGATTCTTCAAATATGTAATTCGGGTGCGCCGTCTGATTGTTATATCGAAACTCGTTCTTTGCCACGGATTTTCTCCGTGGCTTTTTTCTAGTCATAATAATACCTTCACTTCAACTATTACAATTTAAATTTCTCGTCCTGCAATCGTTTTCCCGTTTGCGCAAAGTAGGATTTAGCCGCAGCTCTCCCACGTTTATAACCTGCAGCATAAGATGCTCCCGATTTAGAACCAAATTCTTCACGAATCGCAGCCGTATTATTGCAAGAAGATACACCGTCGTTAAAACCGAATGAATACGAATGTTTAGGCCCACCGAATTTCAACCCATAACGGGCGCAAGCATATGTACGATCACTATGATATTTAAGTTTTTGAAGTTCCGTATATTTTTTCTTAGGCATAATAAAATTCTCCTTCGGGCGCATGGCCCATTTTTTATTTTTTTTCACTTTTTTCCAAAACGTTTTTTCATATAATCACGACAATCCGTAATCGTCCCTTTCTTTACTATCTTAGATTGAGAACGATCCAAGGAGGATTCTACCACGTAAAAATCAGTACTCCAACCCGAATTACGAATACCACCTAAGGTGAGCCCAAACCCTTGCCTTTGAGAAACATAACGTACACCTTTTTTGTAAATTTTCGAACGCGCCATATTAAAATCCTTTGGGACTGCCCATATTTTTAAATCCAACGAAACCCATTTTTCAGTTTCTGATCAACTTCAGACATAACCGCTTCATCAAAACGGTCAATAACTTCTAATTTAGAAACACGATCTTTTCGAGTAGAATCGTAATACCACGTTCTGCCGTCATCTTCCTTAACAGTAAGCTGAACGTATTTATATCCCGTCTTAATATCCCTACAGGAAGACCTTGACATTACAAAACCACTTACTTCATCCAAAACTTCACGTTTTACAACAGTCACCAAACGATTTGAATAACCGTCATAAACCGAATCGCCTACCTTCAATTTCCAAAAATCACGATTTGTCATATTTACCACCTTCTGGGCTTGCCGACGGCCCATTTTTATTCATATAGTCCATAACGGACTTTTCTAAAGTATAAACCCTTTTTTGGACTTTGTCAAGCGTTTTTTTGAAAATAATTCTAAAATGGACTAAAATAGAGAAAAAAAACGGGGAGTAATTTATGAAAAACAATATCCGAGAATTAAGAACCGCCTTATCTCTTACACAAAGCGAATTAGCACAGCAATTAGGATTAAACCAAAGCGCAATCGGAAAATATGAACGCGGAGAATTAGAACCCAGCATTTCAACGCTAAAAAAAATGTCTTTTATCTTTGAATGCTCTATAGATTATATTATCGGAAACGCTGACGACTTTGGAAATATCGTTATAAAAGAAAAAAGCCCTGCCCCTGCATTAACGCAGGCAGAACAGGACCTCTTGGACGATTTCCGCAGCGTTCCACGCCCGGAACAAGCGCAGATCGCAGAATACGCGCACTATGTTGCCGACAAGCACGCAACGCATAAACAACAATCAATTAAGAAAAACGCATAAGGAGAAAAAATCATGTCTGAAAAATTTACTTGCCCTATTTGCGGCGAACCTACATATTTACACTATGGCAATCCCATACCAAATCACCTTTGCAAAAAACACAGCAAACTTTTATACGAAAAGAAAATCGAACAATGCCCCGACTGCTCCGCTTGGATCACCGCAGGAGAAACCTGCAAATGCAAGACCAAAAGCCAAAAAAGTGGGGCACCTGAACGTCAAACGCAAGAAAATAAAAAATGCATTATTTGCGGTGAAACCGCACAAAATGGTCCACTTTGCAAAGATTGTTATTACGAAATGTTAGACGTAAAAGATTCATTTGATAAAAATCAAAAATCGTTTCAGTTAACCGACTATTATTTCAATTTAAAAACCAACATATATCGAATGAAAAATTTCGACTACATTCAAGCCAACTGTTTAAAATTAATGGCACTTGCGGTTCTACTTAAAGAATTATACGAAAACACCTCTCTAACAGATAGAATCGTAAACGACATAAAAGAAATTATTGAAAAAAAACGCCCCGTAGAAGAAAAAGAAAAAACTTCTGAATTTTCAAAAATACAAGATTCTCGAAAAGAAGAAATAAAAAGAACAATGGATGGGCATTACGTAAAAAGCGATGCAGAATGTATTATAGATGATATTTTATATAGCGACTTAAGAATCCTACATTGTTACGAGAAAAAAGTTCCCATCGACGCAGAAGAACAAACCATAATGGCAGATTGGTTTATTCCTATTCATAACAGCCGAAAAGGGATTTATATAGAATATTGGGGAATGAATACAAAAGAATATTTAAAAAACAAAGAAAGAAAATTAACAGCATATAAAAACCACAATATTCCTTTAATCAATATTGAAAAAGATGATTATAAAGATCGACAAGGGCTCGCAGATCGCCTTATACAAGAAATTAATCTATTAGCAAAAAAGTACTTCAAGATAGACAATTTTCTCGATATTTAAAAAAAACAAAGGATTTCTTGCGGATTTATCATAATAAATACGCAAAATCCCCTTTTGTTGATTTTTCCTGGAAATAAGGTACAATTTTCCTATCAAACTTAGGAGGATTGACCTTATGAACAAACAAATTTTAGAGCTCATTGAACAGATGCACGTCATAATGCACCGCATTGAGGGCCTCATAGACGCCCAAAAGGACTATCATCCGTGGCTGCGCATCCTTCAATTTCCCAAAACCGAACAGCCCCCGGCGCATAATACGCAGGGAGCTGTTTTTTCAACGGCGCCGAATAGTAATTCCGACGTCGGAACAAAAATTACGGAGGTGATCCAGGAAGAATCAACCGAAGAACAAGGCTTTGTTGAATTTACAGATCAGGAGATAAAACAAATGCCAAAGAACATCCAAAGACTTATCATTGTTGCAAAAAAGCGCTGCCGCCTGCGCCGTAAAGGCGGCACTTACGAGATCCGTTTCCGTAGAGACGGATACAACGTTTCCGCCTGCGGCACAACCATCGAAGCAGCAAAACAAAACATGCTGCAGAAACTTAAAAGCGCCGAACCGATAAAGAAACCGTCATCCGATTACGACGTCAGCCCTATTTTCGAAAACTTTGCCCTTTTCTTTTACGAAAAGCATAAAAAGCCGCGCGTTGTTAAAAAAACATACAACAACGACGTCAACCGCCTTCAGAACCATATTTTCCCCCATATCGGAAAAATGGATATGCGGAAAATTACGCCTGCCGCCTGTCAAAAGCTCGTGGACGAGATAGGAGAACGGGGACTCGGAAAAACCAAAGACGAATGTTATTCCCTGATGAACGTCATATTCAAAGGCGCACGGTTATACGGTCTAATTGACAGAAACCCTATGGATATCGTGGTAAACATCAAACACGAAACCATCAACGGCAAGGAGCTGACGCCTGAAGAACAGCGCGCATTTCTAAAAGCCATTCAAGGGCACACCCTTGAAAAGCTTTTCGCGCTTTCCTTCTTCACGGGCTTAAGGCCCAACGAGCTAAAGACTGCCCGTCTTGAGGGCGATTTCATCATCGCAAACAACTCTAAGCGAAAAAACAAGAAGATCGAATACAAGAAGATCTATGCCTGCAAGCACCTGCGGCCCTATCTTGACGGGATCGAAACAGTCCAACAGCTACATACCGTGTACGTCGCAGCGGAGTTCGCTAAACTCTGCCCCGGGCACACGTTAAAAGACCTGCGCCGAACCTTTAATTCGATATGCAAAGAGCTGGGTGTCTCCGACCACGCTCGAATGCACTTTATGGGACACTCACTCGGCGCCATCGGCAAAGCCTATACCGGGTTATCAGACGGTTACCTTCGTAAAGAAGGTATAAAGCTCGATGCGTGGGAAATTTAGCCATTTTATGGCCCAAATTTTCCCCAAATTTTGAAGATTTTAAGCAAAAATTACATAAAAAAAGACCGATTTCGTGCGGAAAATCGCTCGAAATCGGTTATTTTGGTGACCTTGCCGGGAATCGAACCCGGGATTGCGCCGTGAGAGGGCGCCGTCTTAACCTCTTGACCACAAGGCCTTATTCATTTTGCTTATATACTATATCACACTTTTGTAAAAATATCAACTGTTTTTATGCCACTTTTTTAAGTTTTTTCTGTAAATTAAAAGCGACGGTTCTTCACCGCCGCTTTCCCTTCTTTCGCTTATTCTGCCAAGCCTTCGTTCAGCTTTGCAAGCAACGTGTCTAAGTCCTCACCATGCACAGCAACAGCCTCAGCAACCGTTTCATTGTGCGCCAATGCACAACCAAAACAATGCATGCCTGCCGCCAACAAAATTTCCGGTGCGTTGGGATTTAACTGTAAAACGTCTGCAATCAACGTATCCGCCGTAATCTTTGCCATCTTCTTCTCTCCTTTTTTTTCTTTTATTTTAGCATATTCCTTGAAAGAATGCAACTTTTTTTCTATTAAAAATATTTTCCAAATATCCTTCTCACTCTCCGTACCGCCGGTACGATTGTACGGTCTTCTAATATCGCCTCTTGCGTCTTACGCAACTGCTCTTGGATTTCCGTCGGCATTTCCTTTAGCAGCTCGGCAAAGGCTTGCATATTCGGCGCTCTTTTCTCCATATCGTGCATATCCGATCCCACCGCGTGCACCATCCCCTTTTTCAGCATCGCAAACGCCAAGTCCTGTACACCCTTGTGGAAAAACGCATCGGCGTTTACCTGAAATAAACAACCCATCTTCGCCAAGCGCGTCAATATCGCAGGCTTGCGATAAATCGCAAAATAACGGTCTACGTGCACAATCAGCGGAATACAGTCCGTTTCTGCAATAAATTCCTCAAGCCTATTAAACAGTTTCTCGCTGTAACTAGCCGTGAAAGGCAGCTCTATCATGATATACCGAGTGTCCTCAATACACATCCATGCTAGCTCATCAAAGTCCGTCATCGTGGTTTCCGAAAAATGCACTTCCGCACCAAAACGCAACTGCATCCCTTCGGGAACGTAGGGAAGCAGCGACGACGCTACCGCCGCGCGCATCTCCAAAAATTCCTCAGGGCCACGCTTTTTCCCGATGTAATGCGGGGTGCATACCACCGTGGTTACGCCCTGCCGTTTGCTTTCCTCTAACATTTTTATCGAGGTTTCCACGTCCGTTGCGCCATCGTCAAGATTCGCTAAAACGTGGGAATGAAAATCAATCATGTGTATTATTTCCCTTATTTGAAATATTTTACGCCACTTTCGAAAATCTTCATATCAAAGTTGCCTTCGACGTTCTTATACAAGTTTTCGCCGATACGTTCAGAGTGTCCCATCTTACCCAAAACTCTGCCGTCGGGGGAAGTGATACCCTCGATTGCCCACATCGAGCCGTTCGGGTTAAACGGCGATACCATCGTTGCATTCCCAGAAAGGTCTGCATACTGCGTGGCAATCTGACCGTTTTTCTTCATCAGCTCCAACTCTTTGGTGGGCGCAACAATCTTGCCTTCACCGTGCGAAACGGCTACTTTGTACACTTCGCCTACCTTGCACGCAGAAAGCCAAGGCGAAAGGTTGGATGCAACCCTTACGTCTACCACCGTCGATACGTGACGGGAAATGTTGTTGAACGTGAGCGTCGGGGATTCCGCCGTCATTTCACGCACCTCACCGTAAGGCACAAGCCCAAGCTTGATAAGCGCTTGGAAGCCGTTGCAGATACCGAGAGCCAAACCGTCACGATTATTGAGTAATTCCTGCACCTGCTCTGCAATATACGGGTTGCGGAAGGTGGTTGCGATAAATTTACCGCTACCGTCCGGTTCGTCACCGCCAGAGAAACCACCGGGGAATGCGATGATGTTCGCGCGCTTGATTGCCGCAACGATTGCCTGTACGCTCTCTTCAATGTCTGCCGCCGAACGGTTTTTCACTACGACGATTTCAGGCTCTGCGCCAGCCAAACGGAAGGCGCGCGCCGTGTCAAGTTCGCAGTTCGTGCCCGGGAATACGGGGATAAATACGCGCGGTTTTGCCGTTTTCGTTGCGATGTTCGAATACTTCGCGCCGCCTACGTAGTCGCATTGTTCCGCAGCGCCATCTGCCGCCGCCGTCGTCGCAAATACACCGTCCAAAGCGCCGATAAACGCATCTTCTGCCGCCTTGCAGGAAACCGACTTGCCCTCGCAAACGAACGCGTTGCCGTATACCTGCCCCACGTATTTTCTTGCAACACAGCCACAAAGCGCGCTTTCGTCCTTCAATGCCACCACCAAGTCGCCGTAGCCTTCGGTGTACAGCTCGTCTGCCGATACCGCAAACTCTACGCCCAACTCGTTGCCGAGCGCAGACTTGATGACCGCCGCGCCTACACCGCCGTTTTCTACCACCGTTGCGAACGTGATATTGCCGTTTTCAATGTTCTTATGAACCTCTGCGTACACCTTGTTGAGCGCCGCAAAATCGGGCACTGCATAGCCGTCCTTGGGCACGGGGATATGATACAGCTTTTCGCCGCCCTTGAGGACGTTGGTAATCAGCTTGCTTGCCTTTGCAGGCGCAAGCGCAAAGGAAATGAGGGTGGGCGGTACGTGGATACTTTCGAACGTACCCGACATACTGTCCTTGCCACCGATTGCGCCAAGCCCTAAGCCAATCTGCGCGTATACTGCACCCAAGAGCGCGCTCATCGGCACGCCCCAAACTTTCGCATCCTTCGTCATTCTCTGGAAGAATTCCTGCAAGGTCAAGCGAATATCCGCATAATTTGCGCCCGTTGCCGCTACCTTGGACACCGAGCCGACAATCGAATAGATTGCGCCGATGAACGGGCTGGTTTCCATAAGATAAGGAGAATAGCCGTACGCCGATACCGTACAAACGTCCGTTTCGCCACCGCAAATCTTCGCCGCCATAGCAATTGCAGGGGTCAGCTGTTTCTTGCCGCCCCAAGGCATATACACCGTTCTTGCGCCGATGGTAGAATCGAAGGTTTCGCTAAGCCCCTTCTTCGCGCAAACGTTTAAATCGGAGATGACCTTCTGCGTTTCAGTCGCAAAATCCAAGCCCGACTTCTTATCAAACCAAGTGGTTGCCTCATCCGAAAGTTCCGCCTGAGCAACCTGCTTAACGCCGTTGGTGTTCAAGAACTCACGGGAGATGTCCACAATCGCTTTGCCTTTATACAGCATCACCATTCTGCCCGTGTCGCTGACCGTCGCAACGGGGGTTGCCGACAGGTTTTCCTCCGCCGCAAGGGCGATGAATGCGTCTACGTCCTTGCTATCTACGACCACAGCCATACGCTCCTGCGATTCGGAGATGGCAAGCTCCGTACCCGTCAAGCCTTCGTATTTCTTGGGCACCTTGTCAAGGTTGATGGTGAGGCCGTCTGCCAGCTCGCCAATCGCTACCGACACACCGCCTGCGCCAAAGTCGTTACATTTTTTAATCTTACGCGTTGCCTCGCCGTTCAAGAACAAGCGTTGCAACTTTCTTTCCGTCAAGGCGTTGCCCTTTTGGACTTCTGCGCCGCAGTTTTCCACCGAGTGCGCGTCGTGCGCTTTGGAAGAGCCCGTTGCGCCGCCACAGCCGTCGCGACCCGTTTCGCCACCGAGCAGGATGATAACGTCCCCTGCTTTAGGCGCTTCACGATAGACCATATCTCTGCGCGCACCGCCTACGACAAAGCCTGTTTCAAGGCGCTTTGCCTTATAGCCTTCGTGATAGACTTCGTCTACGATACCCGTAGCCAAACCGATTTGGTTGCCGTACGAGGAGAAGCCTGCCGCCGCACGTTGCGTGATGACACGTTGCGGCAACTTGCCCTTCATCGTATCCTCTAATTTTTCTCTGGGGTCGGACGCACCCGTAATACGCATTGCCTGATAGACGTACGTTCTACCGCTCAAGGGGTCGCGGATTGCGACGCCAAGACAGGTCGCCGCACCGCCAAACGGCTCGATTTCCGGCGGGTGGTTGTGCGTTTCGTTCTTAAACATGACGAGGTATTTTTCCGTCTTGCCGTCAATCTCTGCATCAATACAGATCGAGCAAGCGTTGATTTCGTCCGAAATATCGAGGTTGTCGAGTTTGCCGTCTTTTTTGAGTTTCTTCGCCGCAATCGTCGCCAAGTCCATAAGACAAGGGTACTTATCGGGACGGCTGCCGTTCAATTCCTCATACAAGTCTTGATAGAGGTGGTACGCTTTTTCCACCGCAGGGTTTTTCGAAGTGATAGCAACGTCCTTGAGTTCGGTAGAGAAGGTGGTATGACGGCAATGGTCCGACCAGTACGTGTCAATTACCTTCAATTCCGTTTCCGTCGGGTCGCGTTTTTCACTGGTGAAATAGTCGCGCACGAAGACGAGGTCGGCAACGCTCATCGCAAAGCCAACCGACTTATGATACGCCGCAACCTCTTCGTCCGACCAATGGGTAAAGCCTTCGATAACCGCCACGGGCGCGCCCTCAGGCATTTCCATTTGCAGAGTTTCAGGCTTTTCAAAGCCCACCTCTTCGCTTTCCACGGGGTTGATGACGTGCTTTTTGATTGCCACAAGCTGTTCGTCGGTAACGCCCTTCACAAGATACACTCTCGCGCATTTTACAAGCGGACGAGTCTTTTTTGTCAAGAGCTGTACGCATTGCGCCGCGCTGTCTGCGCGCTGGTCGTACTGCCCCGTCAAATAGCTAACGGCAAACGCCTTGTACCCTTCGGGAATTTCCAGCGTTTCTAAGTACACGTTGTCTACGGGGGGTTCGGAGAACACGGACGGGATTGCCGCCTGCAATTCCTCTTCGCTGAGCCCCTCTACGTCGTAGCGAAGCACCAAACGGAAATCTTCCGTCTGCAATCCAAGCAACGTCTTTACGTCGCCCTGTTCCTTTCTTGCCTGCACGTTATCTTTCTTTTCTACGAAAATTCTATAAATCATCACCGATTACTCCTTTACAACGTCCCGATACTTAATGCCGATGTCCTTGCGGTAATACATACCGTCAAAATGGATTTTTTCCGCATTTGCGTACACCTTTTTACGGGCGTCCTCTATGTCCTTGCCACGGGCGCAAACCCCCAGCACTCTGCCTCCTGCCGTCACCAACTTTCCGTCCTTCATCGCCGTACCTGCGTGGCACAAAACGACGTCTTCGTCCAGCTGACCTATCGTGATTTCTTTGCCTTTTTCATACGCCTCGGGATAGCCGCCGCTCGCCAAAACCAAGCATACGCAAGCCCCCTCTCTCCATTCAATCTTCACCTCGGAGAGCCGTTCGTCTGCCACCGCCTCGAAGATTTCCATAAGGTCGGTCTTCAGCATCGGCAACACCACCTGCGTTTCGGGATCGCCAAAACGAGAATTGTACTCGATGACCTTGTATCCGTCCTTCGTCTTCATCAAGCCGAAGTACAGCACCCCTTTGAACGGTCTGCCCTCTGCGTTCATCGCAGACACGGTGGGCAACATAATCGTTTGCATCACCTCTTGCAAGGACTTTTCCCCGAAGAACGGAGCAGGAGAGAACGTACCCATACCCCCCGTATTCAAGCCCTCGTCGTTGTCCTTTGCGCGCTTATGGTCGCAACTGGTAATCATCGGCACGATCGTCTTGCCGTCCGTAAAGGCAAGCACGGAAACCTCCGGGCCTTCCAAAAACTCCTCTACGACGACGGTTGCGCCAGCCTTGCCGAACTTTGCCTCTAGCATCATTTCTGCCAAGCCCTTTTGCGCCTCTTCGCGCGTCTTACAAATGAGCACGCCCTTGCCAAGCGCCAACCCGTCCGCTTTCAACACCACGGGCAGAGCGCACGTTTCGACGTACACCTTTGCAGTTTCGTAATCGTCAAAGGTTTCGTATGCCGCCGTGGGAATACCGTACTTTTTCATTAAGTTTTTGGAGAAGGCTTTGCTCGCCTCGATGATAGCCGCCGCACGATTCGGGCCAAACGCCTTGTAGCCGCACCCCTCAATCGCATCCACCAAGCCGATGGACAGCGGATCGTCAGGGGCAACCACGGTAAAGCCCACGTCCGTATGCGATTTGAGCCACGCGCACACCGCATCCTTATCCATAAAGTCAACGTTCACAAGCTCGGCATCCATACCGATTCCTGCGTTGCCTTTCATCGCGTATATCTTTCCTACCTTCGGCGATTTTTTGAGCGCCTGAATAATGGCGTGTTCTCTGCCGCCGTTTCCGATGACCAAAACGTTCATAGTACTTTCCTTATTTTTCTATATTTTCGCCTAAAATCTTTACCGTTCTGCCGACCTTTTGCACCTTATCTTGGCACAAAAGCCGCATTACGGTAGGTAATAATTTGTGTTCTTCCGCAAGCACGCGCTGTTGCAAACTCTCGGGGGTGTCGTCGTTTTCGACGGGGACACAGCTTTGCGCAATGATTGCGCCACCGTCCACTTCCGCGCTAACGAAATGCACCGTTGCGCCCGAAACCTTTGCCCCGTAGGCAAGTACCGCCTCGTGTACGCGCAAGCCGTAATACCCCTTGCCACCAAACGCAGGAAGCAAAGCAGGATGAATGTTGACAATCCTGTCCTCAAACGAGGTGATAAAGCCTTCGGGAATAATCTTCAGCCACCCTGCAAGCAGGATATAGTCTATCCCCTCCGCCGTAAACAGCGACGTCAAACGAGCGTAAAATTCGTCCATCGTTTCGCCGCTGTCCTTGTCGTAAACCAGCGTTTTAATCCCGTGTTTTTTTGCACGGTCTATTGCGCCGATATTCGGCTTGGACGCCACAAGATAGGCGATTTCGCAAAATTGTTCCGCTTCGTTTGCATCCACCACGGACTGAAAGTCCGTGCCACCGCCCGACGCGAATACTGCAATCTTTTTCATCACTATCATTCCCTATTACAGAAGGATTACGCCCTCGTCGCTCTCCACGATTTCGCCAAGAATATAAGCATCCTCGCCGTTTGCCTGCAAGATTTCAATCGCTTTTTCTGCGTCTTCTTTTGCAACGACAACACTCATACCAACGCCCATGTTGTAGGTGTTGTACATATCTCTTTCGGGAATATTGCCAACCTCTTGCAAGAGGTTGAAGATGGGCAATACGCGGACGTTCTTCTTTTCAATCTTCGCGCCCAAGCCCTTGGGAATACTTCTGGGAATGTTTTCGTAGAAGCCGCCGCCCGTGATGTGCGAAACACCCTTGACGGTGATTTCTTCAAAGAGTGCCAACATCGGCTTTACGTAGATTTTCGTCGGCGTGAGCAAGGTTTCGCCAAGGCTCTTGCCACCCAAAGCCTCTAACGGCGTTTTCAGGTCTGCATTTTCGATATCGAACACCTTTCTAACCAGCGAGAAACCGTTGGAATGTACGCCGCTGGAGGGCAACGCAATTACGACGTCCCCTGCCTGCATTTTGGAATTATCGAGGACCTTTGCCTTGTCCACGATGCCTACGCAGAACCCTGCAAGGTCGTATTCGTCCACAGGATAGAAGCCGGGCATTTCCGCCGTTTCACCGCCGATGAGCGCCGCCCCTGCCTGCACGCAACCTTCCGCTACACCTGCAACGATGTCTGCAATGCGTTCGGGTACGTTCTTACCGCACGCGATATAGTCAAGGAAAATCTGCGGTTTTGCGCCTGCGCAGATAATGTCGTTAGCGCACATTGCTACGCAGTCGATACCTACGGTATCGTGCTTGTCCATAAGGAAAGCGATTTTCAGTTTCGTACCAACGCCGTCCGTACCGCTGACCAACACAGGACGAGTGATACCCGTCAAATCCAGCTCAAACAAACCGCCAAAGCCGCCGATTTCACTATCCGCGCCCTTGATAATCGTTCTTGCAATATGCGATTTCATCAATTCTACCGCTTTGTAGCCTGCGGTAATATCCACGCCTGCCGCTGCGTAGCTTTCCGATTTAGAATTTTTCATTTTCTACCTCTCTATTATTTTTCCGAAATTTTCTGGTCGTATTTGTTGGGGATTGCAACCGGCTCTGCCGTCGGATAATTGCCGTCAAAGCAAGCCGCGCAGTAGCCCTTACAGCTACCCCCTTCGCCAAGCCTGAATACGTCTTCCAAGGGCAGGAACGCCACAGAGTCCGCGCCGAAAATCTGCGCCATTTCCTCGGGGGTGTGATTGCAAGCAATCAATGCCTTTCTCGAGGAGATATCCGTGCCGTAATAGCAAGGGTTCAAGAACGCAGGCGCCGAGGAGCGCACGTGCACCTCTTTTGCCCCGGCATCTTTGAGCAGCTTTACCACTCTGGCGCAGGTCGTACCGCGGACGATGGAATCGTCCACAAGAATCACGCGCTTGCCCTTTACCGTTTCCACGACGGGGTTCAACTTGATTTTTACCTTATCCTCGCGCACGTTTTGACCGGGGTCGATAAAGGTTCTGCCTATGTACTTGTTTTTAATCAAGCCTAAGCCGTAGGGAATCCCCGACTCTTCCGCATAGCCGATCGCCGCGTCAATCCCCGAATCGGGCGCGCCGATGACGACGTCTGCCTCCGTGGGATACGCCTTTGCAAGGTATGCGCCTGCGCGCTTTCTAGCAAGGTGTACCGAACAGCCTGCAATCGAGGAATCGGGACGAGCCGTATATAAGTACTCGAATACGCACAGCCTTTCCGGACACTTTTCACAATGCCCGTCCAGCGTACGAACGCCGTCCTTCGTAAAGACGACTATCTCGCCCTTCTTTACGTCACGTACGTACTCAGCGCCGACCGAGGTCAAAGCGCAACTCTCGCTGGAGATGACGTACTCGCCGTCGCCACGACGACCGTAGCAGAGAGGTTTCATGCCGTGAGGGTCGCGTACCGCAATCATCTTCTGCGGCGACATGACCACCATGGCGAATGAGCCTTCCAGCTTTTCCACCGCCCTGTATACAGCCTCTTCAATAGAAGAGGCTTGAATACGCTCCTTAATAATCACGGCGGAGATGATTTCCGCATCGTTGCCGGTATGGAAGATAGAGCCTTCCATTTCCATTTTCTCTTTCAACTGCGCGGCATTCACAAGCTTGCCGTCGATAGAGATTGCCAGCCTGCCCTTGCTATGGTTGACAACGATAGGTTCGGCGTTGATACGCTCCTTCGTCGCGCTCGTACCATAGCGCACGTTGCCTACCGCCATCTGCCCCAGCCCCAAGCCTTTCATAACGCTTGGCGTAAATACCTCGTTGACGATACCGGAATCCTTATAAGTATGGAATACCCCGTCGTCGCCAACGACGATACCACAAGAGGCTTGGCCACGGTGCTGCAACGCGTATAAGCCGTAATACACGCTGGCGGCGACGTCCGCCGTCTCCGTGCCAAAGATACCGAATACAGCCATTCGATTATTCCCCCATCAAACGACGCATCATTTCCTGATAAGCGCCTTCTACGCCGCCAAGGTCACGACGGAAACGGTCTTTGTCCAGCTTTTCGCCCGTCGTCGAATCCCAGAAACGGCAGGTATCGGGGGAGATTTCGTCTGCAAGCACGATTTCGCCGTCCACCGTCTTACCGAATTCCAGCTTGAAGTCTACGAGGGTGACGTTCAACTTTTTGAAGTATTCTTTCAAGGTTGCGTTTACCTGGAACGCCATCGCCTTGATCTGTTCGATTTCCGCCTTGGTAGCAAGCTTTAATGCTAAAGCGTGATACTCATTCAAAAGAGGGTCGCCAAGGTCGTCGTTCTTATAGGAGAACTCGATGGTGGGTGCGTCGAACACAACCCCTTCCTCTACGCCGTAACGCTTTGCAAACGAGCCTGCGGAAATGTTGCGGATGATGACTTCCAGAGGAACGATAGAAACTTTCTTTACCAACGTTTCGCGTTCGGAAAGTTCTTCCACGAAATGGGTCTTGACCCCTTCCTTTTCCAAAATCTGCATGAGGAAGTTGCTCATCTTGTTGTTGATGACGCCCTTGCCTGCAATCGTGCCCTTCTTCAAGCCGTTAAACGCCGTTGCATCGTCCTTATAGGATACGATAACCATCGTGGGGTCGTCCGTAGCGTATACTCTTTTTGCCTTGCCTTCGTACATTTGCGCTCTTTTTTCCATAATATTGATCTCCGTTTAAAAATTTTTTTAAAGTAATTCTTGCAACGCCTTGTCGTCTGCGTTGATTTTTTCTCTCATAGCCGTCTTATACGCCGCCAGCTGTGCCTCGATTTCAGGGTACTTGATACCCAAAATCTGCAATGCGAGCAAGCCTGCGTTTTCACCGCCGTTTACCCCCACCGTCGCCACGGGAATCCCCGAAGGCATCTGCACGATGGAAAGAAGGCTGTCCAAGCCACCCATCATATCCGTCTTTACAGGCAAGCCGATAACGGGCAACGTGGTAAGCGCCGCAATCACGCCGCCAAGGTGCGCCGCTTTGCCTGCCGCGCAGATGAGGACTTCCATGCCGTTTGCACGCGCGTTTGCCGCAAATTCATGCGCCTCGTCGGGCGTTCTGTGGGCGGAAATAACACGAACCTCTACCTCTACGCCAAACTTCTTGAGCACGGAAACCGCAGGTTTTACCACGTCGAAATCCGATTTGCTACCCATCAAAATACCAACTTTTGCCATAACTTACTCCTTTTTTTTAACAAAAAGGAGTGCAACCGCAGTTGCACTCCTTATTTTTATAATCGTTCGTCTACGAGGAAAATTAGGGTTTTTTTGCGCGTGAAAAAAACGTCACGGGTCTTACCCGCCTTACCGAGAGTATTTTCTACTTTCAAGCACACTTGATTCTTCACAGCGCCGTCCTCTTTCTTGCTCGCCTATTTCCTCTATCACTTTCCCCATTCAATTGTCTAATTTCATTATATCAAAACAAGAATAAAAAAGCAAGTGTATGAAAGCAAAAATATTTTATATTTTATCACTTATTTTTCGTTTTTTGCCCTGCAATCCTTCCGCCGTCGCGCAAAGCAAGGCAACCCCGTAGGGCATAGCCCTTTCGTCAAAGCGTACCCTCGGGCTGTGCAACGGCTCGATATACCCCTTATCCCTCTCGCCGGCGCAGAGCCCCACCATAATGGAAGGGACTTTTTGGGAGATATACGCAAAGTCCTCACTACCGCCCACTCCCCCTCTTGGAAGCTGTGAGGAAAGCAGGGCGTGCCCCTCACCTAAAACCTTTTTAGCGATAGAGTACACCACCTGCGATACCCCCTCGTCGTTGACGAGGCAGGGACATCCGCTTTTGAATACCACTCTTGCGCCGCCACGATAGCTTCTTGCGGTGTATTTCGCCATTTCCGTCAACCTCTTTTTTAGGTACGCGCGCGTTCCCTCGTCCATCGCGCGCAGCGTACCGCCAAGCGTTCCCTTTGCCGCAATCACGTTGTCTGCATCCCCTGCCGTAAACCGACCAAAGGTAAGGGTTGCATAGTCTTGCGGAGATATTTCACGAGAAGATACGGTCTGCAGAGCGTCCACTATCTTCCCCCCAATCAGCAAGGCGTCAACCCCCTGCCAAGGGGAAGAACCGTGACAGCCTTTTCCTGATATTTTCACCTCGAAAAAGTCTGCGGCGGGGGCGCTCACCCCACCTGCCGACACCACCGCCGTGCCCGTCTTAAAAGGCATCGCAGGCAGTACGTGCAGCATCATTCCCCCGTACACCCCACGCAAAACGCCGTCCTCAATACAATCCGCCGCACCCGAAAGCGTTTCCTCGGCAGGCTGAAATAAGAGGCGTACTCTGCCTTGTAATTTCTGTTCCCGTTCCTTCAAAAGCGCCGCCGCACCCAAGAGCATCGCCGTATGCATATCGTGTCCGCAAGCGTGCATTTTGCCTGTTTTACAGGCAAAGGATTCGCCTGACCGCTCTCGAATCGGCAGTCCGTCCATATCGGCGCGCAGTAAAAAACACCCCCTACTTCCCCTTCCGATTTCCGCGACGATACCGCTCTTTCCGCACGCCTTAGGCTCATATCCCAGCTCCTTTAACCTCTTGACAACGTACGCCGTCGTATTCGGCAGAGCAAAGCCCACCTCTGCATGGCTATGCAGGTACCGCCTATCTTCCACCAACTGATTTGCCATTTGCTTGGCTCTTACTAAAATCTCCATAGCCGTAGTATACGCAATTTCCTTCCCTTTGATTAAAAAAGGCGAAAATATGGAAAACTGTATACACTATGGCAAAAATCGTAATCATTGGCGGTGGCGTTGCAGGCTTATCCGCAGGTATCTATGCAAGAAAAAATGGACACGAGGTCGTTATCCTCGAACGGCAAAAGACGGCAGGCGGAAACCTGACGGGCTGGAAGCGAAAGGGGTATACGATTGACAACTGTATCCATTGGCTGACGGGCACGAATCCCAACACAGAGCACTATAAGCTTTGGCAGGAGCTTGGCGCCTTTGACGATACTCTGGTTCACTACCCGACCACATTGTATACCTATGAAGAGGGTGGACGACGGCTCTCTCTTTACGAAGATTTGGAGCAGTTAGAACGGGAAATGTTAGCCATTTCCCCTGCCGACGAAAAGGAAATCCTATCCTTCACAAAAGCGGTGCGCGCCATACAAGCGTATATGGGCATCGGCGGCGAGAAGAAGAACAAAAAAGCCTCTTTGCCTGAAATGCTTGCACACTTTCCCTGCCTTCTGAAATACTATGGAATGTCCACGCAGGATCTTGCAAAGCGATTTTCCCACCCCTTCTTACAAAAGTTTATTTTGTGTATGTTGGGGCGAAAGTTTACCTCGCTGGCGTTTCTCGTGGTAGCGGCGACATTCTGTGGCAAGAACGGTGGCATTCCGCAGGGCGGTAGCATAGAGATGGCGCACAGAATCGCAAAGCGATTCAAAAGCCTTGGCGGAGAGCTGTTGCTCGGCAAAGAAGTCGTCAAAATCCATACGATAGGCAACCGAGCCGTCGAGGTGGAATTGTCCGACGGCACAAGGGAAACCGCCGACTATTTCGTGTGCGCGTGCGATGCGAAAATTACCTTTAATCGGTTGCTTTGCAGAAGACCGCCACGCGCCCTGCAAAGACAATATGCAGACCAGAATATGCCCCTCTTTTCCGCTTATCACGCCGCCTTTGCCTGCGATATTGCCGACCTAAACTTCCAAGGGGATTTTATGTTCCCTCTGCCTTGGCAATACCAAAAACTTTTAAAAACCCCTTTCCTTATCTTGCGTGAGTTTTCTCACGAGCCAAGCTTTGCGCCAGAGGGCAAGACGGTGTTGCAGGCGCTGACCTTTTGCAACGAAAAGACGGCAAGAGAATGGATTGCCCTGCGAGAAAACAAGGTGGCGTATCGACAGAAAAAGCGGGAGCTTGCAGAGGCGCTCTCCACCGCAATCTGCGAAAAATTCCCGAATCTGCGAGGGAAATTACAATGCCTTGACGTGTGGACACCTGCCACCTATCACCGCTACACCGGGGGAGAGGCAGGGGCGTTTATGAGCTTTTTATTGCCAAAAAACAAGCTACCTGTCCCGATTCCTGCCACTATTCCGGGGCTGAAAAACGTATTCCTTGCCACACAGTGGCAACAAGCGCCCGGGGGCTTACCCACGGCGGCGACCTTGGGAAAGCAAGCCGCTGAACTCATCAAAAAAAAGGAAAGCGCACGCGCCTTCCTTTCTTCCCTGTTGTCTACGACAAAGCGCAAGCCTCGCCCTATTTCGTAGTGTTTTTAACAAAACATCGAATAAATCTTTTCTGCAACACGCAGACCGTCTGCCGCCGCAGAGGTAATCCCCCCTGCATAGCCAGCCCCTTCGCCACAGGGGAATAAACCCTTTACCGTCACCGACTGCAGGTCCTCGTCCCTTTGGATACGCACGGGGGAGCTCGTTCTCGTTTCCACACCCGTCAATACCGCATCGGGATTTGCAAACCCCTTCAACCGCCTGTCCATATCCACCACGGACGCCTTCAAGCTGTCACAGACCACGGACGGCAGTACGCCGTTTAGGTCGGCAAAGCTCGTCCCTGCCGCATACGAGGGCAACACCTCGCCAAAACGGTCGCTACATCTGCCGCGCAAGAAATCCCCCAAGGTCTGCACGGGCGCGCTGTAATTTCCGCCACCTGCCAAAAAGGCGGCGCGTTCGATACGGCGTTGGAACTCGACACCAGCCAAGGGATGTTCGCCCCCAAAATCGCTTTGCTTTACCTGCGCAATCAAGGCGGCGTTTGCGTTGCGCTCGTCACGGGCGTAGTTGCTCATACCGTTGCTGACAACGCCTCCCTCCTCGCTAGCGGCAGGCATCACCACGCCCCCGGGACACATACAGAAGGTGAACGCAGAGCGTTCGTGCGCGTGCGATACGAGCTTATAATCGGCGGCAGGCAAACGAGTGTACGCCTTGCCGTACTGCGCCAGACCGATAGCCGATTGCAGATGCTCGATACGCACCCCGATAGCAAATTCCTTTTGGGTCATCTCCACTCCACGTGCGAGCAACATTTCGAAGGTATCCCTTGCGCTGTGCCCCACGGCAAGGATGAGCGCAGACGGCTCTATCCAGCCTTCCTCGCCGCTTTTGAGGTCGGCAATCAGCGCCTTTTGCAAAACGCCGTTCTGCACGCAAATATCCTTCAAAAGTGTGTCAAAGCGTACCTGCCCCCCACTTTTACGCAAATATTCACGCATATTGCGTACCACCGAGCGCAAATTATCACTGCCGATGTGCGGCTTTTGTAACCACAAAATTTCCTTGGGCGCACCAAAGCGCACGAAGGTTTCCAACACGTCACGGTTGTATAAACTGTGCGTTTGCGTGTTGAGTTTTCCGTCCGAAAACGTACCTGCGCCACCCTCGCCAAACTGCACGTTGCCGTTCACGTCCAAGCGTTTTTCCTTGCAGAACACGTCGATTTTTTTCGCGCGTTCTTCCACGCAAGGGCCACGTTCAATGATGATTGAGGGAATCCCCCTCTCTAAGAGCCGCAGGGCGCAGAACAGCCCGGCAGGGCCGCTGCCGATAATCAGCACCGGCTTTTGAGGAAGTTTCCCTTCGGGTAACCTTTCCAAAGGCGGTTTCACCTCGGGCAAGGTGTCCGAAAATTCTATCGTATAAATGTAATGCAAGTTCCCTTTATCTCTTGCATCCAAGGACTTTTTGCGAATGGCAAAATAGCCGGGGGCTTTCCCCAGCTGTTTTGTGGCAATTTTTATCAATTCGCCCTCGCTTTTATCAATGGACAGTTTAATGCCCGAAAGGGTTTTTACTTGCATATTTCTTTCCTACGTTTTTGACTTGTATTTTTCTTCAATCCCCTCTAAGCAGACCATTGCAGAGGTGTACGCCCATTGCAGATTGAAGCCGCCGCACTCGCCGTCCACGTCCAAAATCTCGCCGGCAAAGTATAACCCCTCGGCGTTGCGGCTCTGCAAGTGTTCGTCCAGCTCCGCTAAGGGAATTCCGCCCTTGGTCACCTGCGCGTAGTCGAATCCCAAACTGCCACTAACGGGCAACGCAAAGGATTTTACGCCGTCCACCACCGCAGTCAATCCATCCTCGCCGTAGCGTTTCATCACCGCCCGACCGACTTGGTTGTTCAAGATACCGCAGAGCAATTCCGACTTAGGCAACTGTGGATAATTTTTCTCTTTTTCCGTCAAAACGGCAAGTAATTGTTCATACTCCACCGTCGGCAATAAGTCGATGAAAAGGCTGACTTTGCCGCCGTCCAACTTGTCCGCGATAAAGGACGAAATGCGGAACACCGCATCCCCCGAAACGCCGTAGTCGGTGAAGATGACGTCCCCCGTCAGCGTCTGGACGGGCTTTCCGTCCACGGTTGCCGTCAACCGCGCATCCATCACACGAATCCCTTTCAAGGTCTTCGTGTGTCTAACGTCCGTCTTCAATTGCACCAAAGCAGGATACAGCGCCGTCGTCGTATGCGAAAAAGCGCCCGCCAAAGCATAGCCGTTGCCGTCCGTGCCAAAATTTTTCGCCGCTTTGCCACCCGCGCAGACGACCACGTTCTGCGCTGAATAAGTACGCACGCCCTCTTCCGTCTTTGCCGTAACCTCGTACCTGCCCCCTACTTTTTGCAACGATTGCACGTATGCGCCCGTTTGCACTTCCACACCGCGCGATGCGATTTCATAGCGCAAGAGGTCGGTGATGGCAGATGCTTGACGGCCTGCAGGGTAATATCTGCCACGCTCGTCCGCAAGGAATAAGCCGCCGAGGCGTTCCAAAAAAGCTAGCAGCGAATCACGGCCATACCGAGAAAGATACCCTTGCACCTGCTTTTCCTGCGTCTTGTCGCCACGCACGGAAAAGTACGCCGCCTCGCCCACGCGCTCATTCGTGACGTTCCCTTGACCGTTGCCGGTGGAGGAGAGCTTTTTCCCCACTCGTTCGCCACGCTCTAATAAGAGGACGTTTCCGTATTCAGTTGAGGCGTTCGCCGCGAAAAAAAGCCCTGCCGCGCCGCCGCCTATAATGATAGTAGAATAGTGTTTCATACCCATATTGTACCCTATTTTTTTGTAAATGTCAATTTTTTTGAAAAAATTGCTTTGTTTTTTTGCCGTTTCTCATCTTGACATTTTTGAAAAAATATATTACAATAGGATAGAAGAATATGAAATAAGGAGTTTGCTATGCTTTTGAAGTTAAAAGAGCTCGTTAAAGGAATTATACAGTACCTCTTGGATAACCCCATCCAGCGCGTGATTGTGGTTGCGCTCGGCGTTGCTGTCATCGCTACGATTATCTCGCTCATCGTCGTCGGCGCGGTGAAGAGAAAGAAGAGAAAAGCCCAGCAAGCCGCTTGCGCTTGCGCCAATGAGCAGGCGACTGAGGAGCTTGCCGCAGAGGAAATCGCCCCTGCCACGCAGGAAGAACCTGCAGAAAAAACCGCAGAAGAACCTGCAACAGCAGAACCCATAGAGGAAAAAAACGCGACGGAAGAACCCGTAGAGGCTAAGGAAACTGCGCCTGCACAGCCTAAGACGAAAAAGACAACAGCGCAAAAGGCAAAAACGACCACCGAAAAGTCCACAGCCACGAAAAAAGCTGAACCGAAACCGACCGCAAAAACGACCGAAAAGAAGACTGAAACAGCGGTAAAGGCTCCTGAAAAGAAGGCTGAAACGGCGGTAAAGGCTCCTGAAAAGAAGGAAACGCCTGCAAAAGCAAAGGCAAAACAGCCTACCGCAAAGCCCACCACTCAAAAGGCAGAGGCGAAACAGCCTACTTCCGCTAAATACACAGGCAAATGGGTGGTATACCAACTTTCCTTGACGGATAGCCAGGGCAAGGTAGTAGAGGAAAACTACTTCTTCGAACTTCGCGCCTCCAACGGCGAACGGTTGCTAGTCAGCGAGGAATACACGTCCTACGCAGGCGCTATCAAGGGTATTCAAACGCATAAGGACAACGTCGAAAAAGGCAACTTCCGCATCACCCTCTCCAAGAAAGGGGAATACATATTCAAACTGCTGACCGCAAAGAACACTCTGCTGTGCACGGGCGCGAACTACAAGAGCCTCGAACGCTGTGAGCGTGCGATTGCCTCCACCAAGCGTTTTGCCGCTACCGCTGTCGTACAGGACGAAATGGAAGAAATTCGTATGCCCCTCCCTCCCGAAGAAGAAACGGCGCAGGCAGAGGTCCAAGCGCCTGAAAACGGCTACACCGGCAAATGGATTATCAACACCACGGGCAACGAGGAAGTAGGCATTATGTACTACTTCGAGCTGTTTGCCTCCAACGGTGAAAAGCTGCTCACCAGCGAGGAATACACCACTTACGAAGGCGCGGTGAACGCCGTTGCTACCCACAAGGCGAATATCGCCAAGGGCAATTTCCGTATCTCGGTGACGAAGAAAGGGGATTACCTGTTCAAGCTACTCGGCGGCAACGGACAGTTGCTGTGCATGGGTGAGCACTACAAGACGCGCAGCCGCTGTGAAAGCGCGGTAGAATCGGTAAAACGATTCTCCCAAAGCGCAGGCGTTTACAAATACGGCGAATTGAATAACTAATCGGTTAAAAGTAAAACAGCCGTAGCGGTGTACGCTACGGCTGTTTTAATTTTGCCTTACGCAAGGATGTCGATATGAATATCCCCCGTCGTTGTCTTCAACGTACATTTTCCGCCCGACGAACTTTGCGGAACGTTTACGTGCCCCGTACTGGTTGAGACAGAAAAGATCTTACCCGAAAGTAGTGTGCCTTCAATATCTCCCGTGCCCGTCTTTACGATGATTTCACCGCCGTCACAGCCGTCAAAATCCACGTCCCCCGTACTTCTTTCTATCGACAGCCTTTCCGTCGCCTGCACGTTTTTTAAAGTAATATCCCCCGTGTCGCCGCTAGAAGTAAAGCTTTTGCAGTCGATATCCGTCAAATATGCCTCGCCGGTAGAAACCTGCAAGCTAACTCCGTCCGTACAATTCACGCCCATCGCGTGCACCTGCCCCGTGGAAACGGACAGCTTTAAACTGCTTGCCGATATATTTTCCACAGAAATATCCCCCGTCGTTGCCTTCAGCGTGACCTCACCGCTCGCCGAAGCAAACCAGCGGATATCCCCCGTGCTTGTGCTAACCTGCGCGCTCTCGAAAGAAAAGTCTTTGGATACCTCTACGTCCCCCGTCCGATTTTCTATCGAAAGGAGCGCGTATTCTGTTTGCGGCAGATATACGGTGATCGTTTCGTCCACAAAATCAAAGAAATTTTCGTACCATTTGCTGTTATCCACGGTGGTAATCATCAACTTGCCGTCTTCTACCATTACGGTATGCGTCGCGCTTTCCTTTTCAAAGCACTCCACGCGGCATTCCCCGTCCTCCGCAAGCGCTAAGCGAATATCCGCCTCGCCTGCATAAATGGAAATGCCGTCAAAATCCTCCGCCACCGTATGCGTGTTCGTTTGGTGTTTTGTTGTGCTCAGCTTTACAAAATCCCAGCCGAGCGACGACATCGCCACCGTAAAGACAATCCCGCCAACAAGAAGGAGCGAAACTGCCACTATCAGCCATATACGTATTTTTTTACCCATCGTTTCTCTCCTTTTTTATAAACGCTTTTTTCGTCCATTGTAACACTTTCTTTCCAAGCAGCGCGCCACCCTTCGTCGCGTAGACACAACCGATGGTAAACAAAATTGCCAACCCTGCGCAAGCAATACCGCCGCCCAGAATCGCCAGACCCATAAAGCTTTCGCCTAGACAGAAGAAGATAATACTCAAAACCAAGCCAGCCGGCGCGCAGACCGCCACAGCTACCGCTACCGCCCACAGCGCAACCAACACCGCCCACAGCGATACGTACAAGGAGAAAACTACCGCAAACCCTGCAATCAAAAGGGGCAACCACACCGGAAAACCCAGCACCAGCAAAACGATTAAGCCTGCGTCAATCTGCTTTGGAATCCTCTCTTTTACCAGCTTTGAAAGGGGAATATCCGCCACAATTCCTGCGATTACCTCATCGACCGAGCCGATACCAGCCACCGCCTCTTCTTCGGAAAGCCCCTCCTCCATTCTATCGTCTATCATTTCGCTGTAAAAGTCCAGCCGTTCGTCTATATCCGCTTGCGGCAAACCGTACAAGCCCTTCTCCAACTGCGCTAAAAATTCTTGCTTAGACATTTTTTCCCTCCCGATTGACAAAACTGTATATCTGCATCACTTCCTTCCACTCTTCCTTAAACGCCTCGATTTTCTTGCGCCCCAAAATGGTGATGCGGTAGTATTTTCGCAACCTGCCGTCGTGCTCTGCCGTGCGCACCGTCAGCATTTTTGCACCCTCCAACCTCTTTAAAATGGTGTAGAGGGTGGATTCGGAAAGTTCGATATACGGCTTGACGTCCTTGATGATTTTATAACCGTACGATTCTTCGCTTTTGATAGCCGCCAAGACGCACACGTCCAAAAGCCCACGTTTTAATTGAATGTCCATACAATACTTCTCCTCAACCAAAGCAATTGAATCCAAACCAAGATTTTTAGCAGTAAATTTTGCCTACTACTTCGTTAAAATCCTTGATAAACCGACGGGTTTACCTGCGGCTTTCGCCTTGTAGAAGACGAAAATTTTCTCGCTATAAAATTGCTTCGCACCCAAAAGGAAGGATTTTGAAATGATTTTTGGTGCGAAGGAAGAAATTATACCAACGTATTATGATGACGACAAGCCATAAAAGCGTTCAAAAGACACCTTTTGGGCTGGTTCGGATTATATTGCTTTGGTTGCGCATACATCATATCACGAAGTATACGCCTTGTCAAGTGTTTTTCGTAAAAAAGTAAAAAATCAGACCTTTTTTCGAGACCTGATTTTCTATCGTCATTCTATCATAGCGGAGGATTAACGGAAACCGCCGCCACCGCCGCCGCCACCGCCGCCGGAGAAGCCGCCAAACGAGCCGCCGCCACCGATGCGCCCCACGGAAGAGCCGTCGCTAGAAGGGCGGACGAGCATGGAAATGCTCATCAACCGCATCGTACGGCGGAACATCCAGTAGTCGAACAGGTCGTAATCCCCCTCGTACCAGCTGGGAGGACGGATGGTGATTGCGCGGAATTTCTCTTCCCAAACACCCGAAACACCCAACACTTGTGCATACGGCAATACGTCGTAAAAGAGTTCGGGATTCTGTTCCAACATTTCTTCCAAACGGTCCTTTTTCGTGACGAGGATAAACTCCTTAAAGCCTAAAATACTGCCAAGCGTTTCCGTGTGCTCCTCGGTGCGGACGAGCATGCGGCTGTTCATCAGCAACGCACCGTAGCCAAACGCCACCGTCAGGATACATTCCAACGTGGTCAACAGATGGGTGTACGCCATCGCGTAGAACAGGACACCTATCAGCATCGAAACGAGGATTGCCACCCACGCAAGCGCCTTCATCTTTTTCCACTTATAGCGGTAATTTTCCAAGGCAAACAGCAACACGCTACCTATCCCCACAGGGAAGAGCATCATCATACCGCCCACCAAGGACAAATACCCACCGCCGACGTAGAGCACGCCCGTCAGCGCAGGCACGAGGAAAAACAGCGCCATCGCCAAAACCGAGCACCCAACAAAGCGTGCAACCGAAGATTTTTGATACATCCCCGACTTCTTTTCCTCTCCGATGAGGACACGGGCTTTGTCCACGTCCTCGTAGTATTCCTCTTTGAGGTCAGCAACCGTCGTGCGCGTTCTGCCACGCTTGAACAGCCCTGCAAACAGCGCCTTTGCATGCTCGCTTTCCCCGTCGGGCAGGTCGTATTCACACTTGCGGATCAGCACCATTTCCCCGTCCTCTTGGGCGATATGTAAATACCCCTTGGAGGCAAAATAGTAGATCATCGAGGTAACGTCCTCGTTGTCAATCATACCGTCCAAAAGATACCCCACCGACATCGGGTCTTTTCCCTCGGGGGCTTTAAAGCTCACGACTGTAGAGAGGATGGGCTTGCGAGCGCTAAAGAAGAACAGCACCGCCGCAACCGCCAATATCACAAGTCCGCACACAGCCCCAATCCACAACGTTGGACGAATAAAATCCAAGCCTTCCGACGGCAAAAAGCCGCCGTCTACGAGGTTGAATTCCACCGTGATTGGCGCCGCAAATTTGCCGTATTCCGAATAACACAAAGGCAGTTCGTCTGCGTGTAGGCGCAGGCGCGTGTCCGTTTTTTCTACAACGCGCGCGTAATCGTTACTGCTACCACCGAAAGCGCTGGAATAGATTTGATAATCCGCCAAAGCCGCAGGGAAGGAAATATTCACGTCCACGTTTTCAAGCGCAAACGGCCAGCCCGCGCCGACAAAGTCGATAATCATTCCCTTTTCCGTATTCGAAAAATCGCACTCCATCGTATAGGCAAAGCGATAGGTCAGCGTTTCGCCCCTATAAAGTCCGCCGTAACAGTTGATGTCCATGAATCCGTCCACGTCGGAATTATCCGCGACGTTGTAGGAAAATTCAGGGTTGTCTACTCCCTCTGCGGTAATATTAAAAAAGCGATCCCCTTCAATCGGCAAAGCCCGATAGAAGGAGTTTTTATTTTCGTGCATAGTAAAGGAAATTTCTTCCGCAAAGGTAATCGTTCTATCCTCGTTCACCTGCGCGTTTACCGTATAATAAAGCACGGTACAGGGCGCATTTCCTCCGCTTGCCGTAGGCACGACTTCCGCACCTGCCCTATACACTCCGCCGCCAAACGGCAAGAGCAGTACACAAAATAGAATGGCAAAAAGGGCAAGCAAAAGCCGCTTTGCCCACCCCTTTCCTGCCGTTTTATACTGTTTCATTAAAAGCTCACCTTGACGTTTTGACGTTCTTCTGCGTTCTCGATTTCGTAGTACGGGCGTTTCTTGTAATCCTCACCCATTCCCTTTACGACGATGTTTGCAGGGAATAACTCGATTTCCGTATTGAAGGTCTTAACCTGGCCGTTATAGTACAGACGAGCGTTTTCCAAGTCCCCTTCGATGTCCTTCAGCTGGTTTTGCAAATCCAAGAAGTTGGTGTTTGCTTTCAAGTCGGGATAGTTTTCGGAAACCGCATTGAAGAAGGTACGCAAGCTGCTGGTCAAGTTCGCGGACGCGGAAATCTTCTCCTCTGCCGTCTTTGCGCCTGCGGCGATATTTCTTGCCGCTACCACCTTTTCCAAGGTTTCACTTTCGTGCGAGGCGTAGCCCTTGACCGTTTCCACGAGGTTGGGAATGAGATCGAAACGCTTCTTTAAGTAAACGTCGATGCTTGCCCAAGCCTCTTCCACTTTGTTTTTGAGGCGCACGAATTTGTTTCGCGTGCTGATGTACCAAGCGACGATCGCAATCACCAAAACCACAACGACGATGACGGCAATAATCGCCCCCCAATCTATAGCCAATAACTGCAACATATTTTTCTCCTTTTACGGCAACCAAGTACCGTTTCATTTTTTATCTATAGTATTAGTATACTATGATTGAAAGGGTTTTTCAAGGGCTTTTGGTAAAAAAACACACGGTTTTACCACTTTTTTTATGGAAAAACCGCAATTTTTACCCCCAAAGCGCATAACCGCCCGTTTTTGGCGCAAACTACGGATAGGAGGGTAAGGCTGTATGAAAATCATCAATATCATCGCGTATATTCTTGTGATTGTCGGCGCGGTCAATTGGGGCTTATACGGGCTGTTCGATTTCAACCTCGTTGCGACGGTATTCTCCGGCGCAAGAGCGGTTGGCTCGATCATCACGTACAGCGTGATTGCCGTAGCGGCGCTTTGGCTGATCGTGTCGCCCATGATCACCGACGGCGTTTTGTGGCTTCGCGGCAGAGAGGCTCGCTAAGCGACAAACAAAGAACGGAGTTCCTTGCACGGAACTCCGTTTTTTACTTTGCTTTACAGGGTTGCGCCGAAATCGGATACGATTACCTGACCGGTGATTGCGCGCGATTCGTCGCTTGCAAGGAAGAGAAGAATGTTCGCCACGTCGATAGGCATACAGGGCTGTACCGAAAGGTTCATATGCTTGTTCATCTGTCCCATCATTGCAGGATTCAAGGTCTTGGGATCGGTGGTCATCGTCATCGGCGTGATGATCGTGCTGGGGTTGACGGAGTTACAACGAATCCCCGTGCCCGTAAAGCGCATAGCCGTATGCTTGGTCAAGCCGATTACCGCCGCTTTACTGGTAACATACGAAGCGCCACCAGTACCAAACGCGCCTGCAACCGAGTCCAAATTGATAATCGAGCCGTAGTTGTTCTTCATCATCTCTTTTACAACCGCGCGCGTGCAATACAGACAACCCTTGGTATTGATACCAAGCACCCATTCAAGGTCCTCGTCCGTGCAGCAGTCGATGGGCTTTAAGCCTGCCTCTAAAACGCCTGCGTTGTTGACGAGTACGTCAATTTTGCCGTACGTTTCCACAACCTTTGCCACCATCGCCTCTACCGCTTCCACGTTAGAAACGTCGCAAGGAACGGGCAATACCTCGCCGCCCTCTTCACGAATCTTTGCCGCTACTTCCTCAAGCTGCGGCACACGACGAGCCGTGATAACGACCTTTGCGCCCTCTTTCGCAAACAGCTGTGCGGTAGCCGCGCCTACGCCCGAATTACCGCCGGTGATAATTGCTACTTTTCCGTCTAAACGTCCCATAGTATTCTCCTTATTTTTTATTACAATGGAAGATAAGTCCCACGGTACCGGGGCCACAATGCGAGCCGATAACAGGGCCTACCGTCTGTCTTTCGATACGAATCCCCTCGAAGGCGTTTTTCAGTTGCGCCGCAAACGCATCCGCTTCTTCTGCGCAATCTGCATCCATGACATAGGTGTCGTACTCATCCAGCTGACAACCCTCCGCTTTGAGGAATTCCATCAGTCGAGAAAGCGCCTTTCTCTTGCCCTTTACTTTTTCGATATTGTGAATTTTGCCGTCCGCATCCACCGTCAAAATCGGCTTGATGCCCAGCATATTCCCAAAGACCTTCGACGCGCCGGAAATTCTGCCGCCACGGTGCAAATAGGTCAAGTCATCCACCACGAAATACATCGCCGTCTGCGAAACGAGCTCGTCAACGTATCCGTCCATCTCATCCATCGAAGCGCCTGCTTTGTATTTTTGCGCCGCATAATATACCACGAGGCCGCTGCCCATGGAAATGGACTTCGTATCCTTATAGCGAATTTCGCGTTCGGGATATTTCTCTTTCAGGGCGGCAATCGCTGCCTTCATAGATTGGAAAGTACCGCTCATCTGATGGGAGAAGGTGATGTAATAAATATCCTCCCCTCTTGCTAAAACGGGCTCGAAATACTGCGTATAATCGTATTCGTTCAGCGCCTGCGTTTTGGGGACAGACCCAGCGCGCATTCTATCGAAAAACGCCTTCAAATCGGTATTCTCGCCCATATCGTAGAATAACATTTCATCGTCCAAAAGGTAAGGCATACGGATTACGTTGAGTCCGAGATCCTTAACTTTGTCGTGCCATAACTCACAATTAGAATCACAAAATAATTGATACATAATTTTCTCCATACGTAAAATCTTTGTTAAAAAATAATAAAAAAGCAACAAAGTTCCATATTATTATAATGAATTTACGCGGATATGTCAAGTCTTTAAACAATTTTTTTTGTAAGCCCGTAAAGGGGCGCGCAGGCGAAAGAAAAAAGTTTTTTAAGAAATTTAGAAAACAGACTTAAAAACGCTTGCAAAAAGTGAAAATTTTTGATAGAATAACGCAAGTAAGGTTGTGAAAGCGACCGACGAAATACATTGGGGCGTCGCCAAGCGGTAAGGCAACGGACTCTGACTCCGTCATTCGGGTGTTCGAATCACTTCGCCCCAGCCAAACAAAACAGACCACCATCGGGTGGTCTGTTTTGTTTTATCTGAGCGCGTACGCGAAGTGATTCGAGGGCGGGAGCCGTTTTGCGGGAGCAAAACGCTTTGCCTTGCGGAAGTAGGAAAACGAGTTTGTTGACGGCAAAGGACGACGTTGATAACGTCGGAGCGGGGCGCGCCGCTAAAGGCGCAAATCCTGTCATCCGCACCAGACGGTAACTATCCGAACCTTTCGGAGAGTTACCGTTTTTTTCTTTACAATCCTTATAAATCAAGGCTTTCAGCTCATTAGAAGAAACCCGACAGCACTCATCAGGAGCGCCGTCGGGTAATTGTTTGTTTGTGAAATTGTAGTAAATTTCGATTTTATCATCGAAAAGGATTGCCCGTTGAACAAACGAATGTATCATCAAATTTGGCTCTTTCCTTGCCGTATGGAGCAGGAATTGGAACACTTCTTCACGGGTAAGTTGGTTTTGTGCTTTGTATTCTTCCAACACGATTTTT
>JAZRQY010000006.1:0-97040 GCA_045650185.1 Candidatus Scatosoma sp.
GGCGGTTTTGTTTTAATTAAATTCCTTATAAATAGCATTCACAGCGCGCTCATAATCGGACTCGCGTACGCCAATGATGATATTCAGCTCGCTAGAGCCTTGGTCAATCATATTGACGTTGATACCGCTTTCCGACAAAGCCTTAAACAGTCTTGCCGAAGTACCTACGTTCTTTGCCATGCCGTGCCCAACGGTTGCAATCATCGCAATATCCTCGTGGATGTAAATCTTATCGGGGGAAACCGCCGCCTTAAATTCCTCCACCAGCTGTTCCAAAACGCCGTTTTTCAAGAATTCGTTATCAATGATCAAAGACATGGTATCGATTCCCGAAGGCAAATGCTCGAAGGAGATGCCGTGCTTACCGATGACGGAGAGCACCTTTTGCGCAAAGCCGATTTCCGCGTTCATCATAGACTTTTCAATCGTGATAGAGGTAAAACCCTTCTTGCCTGCAATCCCGGTGACAACACCTTCGCCCAAGCGGCGCTTTGCCGCCGTAACGATGTACGTACCACGATCCTCAGGACGGAAGGTATTGCAAATACGAATGGGGATGCCTGCGCTACGAACAGGGAAAATCGATTCGCTGTGCAAAACGTTCGCGCCCATATACGACAACTCTCGAAGCTCCGCATACGACAATTCTTCCATGCAAAGCGGATTGTTGATAATACGGGGGTCGCAAGCGTAGAATCCGCTGACGTCCGTCCAGTTTTCATACAGCTTTGCCATCACGCCGCGCGCCACGATCGCACCGGAAATATCGCCACCGCCACGCGAGAAAGTTTTCACCTTGCCGTCTGCGCCCAAGCCGTAGAATCCAGGCACGACTGCGCGATCATATTTTTTCAGTATTTTGCTTGCAAGCGAAAAGGTTTCTTCCTTTAAGAGTCCATTCTCGTCAAAGCGAACGAACTCCGTTGCATCCACGAAGGGAACGTCCAATACCGCAGCCATAATATGCGCCACGATAAATTCACCACGGGACACACAATAATCTTTACCTGCGCCGCCTAAGATTTCCGCTTTCGCTTCGTCCAGAGCCGCCTGCACCTGCAGATCTCTACCGATTTCACGCTCGATATTTAAAAATCGTTTACTGATTTTCCGCCAAAGCTCCTCAAACAGAGCCTCGTCCTTTTGTTCATACGCATCGTATAGAGAATACAGCAAATCCGTCACCTTGATATCGCCACTAAAACGCTTACCCGGGGCAGACACGACAACGTATCTTCTCTCCGCTTCCGCGCCCACGATCTGCGCCGCGCGTAAAATAACGTTACCGTCTGCCATAGACGTGCCGCCGAACTTGCACACCTTACAATCCATATTCTTCTCCTAACACCAACTCTATCTTAAAACCCTTAAAGATTCAGTAAAAATACCACTAAGAAAGCAAGCAACAACGACAAAGCCTTAATCCAAAACTTGGAAATGAAAACTTCTTTTAAAAAATTCAAGAACTTCATTTGCTGATCACCACCTTAGATTTTTTCTCCGTTAAAGGCAATTCCTGCCAATAATAATCACGCAACGCCTTTCTCAAAAGCTCGGTATCCGGGAAACGTTCCACGTTGCCTTGCTTTACAATCGAGATAATGCCCGTTTCCTCAGAAACAACCAAAGCCACCACGTTTGCCACCTCGGTGATACCGATACCAGCACGATGTCTTGTACCAAATTCTTTGGGGTACGAGGTCTTCTGCGTCAACGGAAGGAAACAACCTGCCGCTTGTATCTTATGCCCACGAATAATCATTGCGCCGTCATGCAGAGGAGAATTCGGGAAAAATACGCTTTCAATCAGCTGTGTCGAAATATTTGCCTCCAACACCTGACCGCTATGCAAGACGGCCTTAGGCAAGCTGCCCTTCGAGAGTACGATTAACGCACCCGTTTTCGATTTGGACATATTTTGTACCGCCTTGATGATGTTGTTGATACAATGCTCTACGTCCTCTGCAGAATGCACCTCGGAGGATCTTCCGCCCAACTTTTCTGCCGGACTATCCTTGGTGTGATGTACGTCCCAAAGCATCTTTTTCACTTCAACGTTAAAGAATATCAGCATAACTGCCGACAAAATTAAAATGTACGCCAAAAAGAAGGGCTTTGAGAACAGGTCGGGCGCACAGCAAAGCATCACGCCGCCGCACAGCAACGCTACCCAATATACCAGCATCAATTTCGTGGCTTCATTCTCCCGCAAAACCTTTGAAACGTAATAAATCAGCAGGAAAAAGATCAGCCATTCAAAGGCGTACAGCAGTTGGAAATTCGTAAAGAAATCCCCAATCTTCGTAATGACGTTCTGCACACCCTCTAAAAAGGTCGTTAATAATACCATTGAAACCTCCTTCGGCGCAATTCTTGCGCCAAACGCTTCGTCTTCTATTTTTCCGCAATACCTTGCGTTGTAAAGGCCGCAATTAGCGCCCTGTTTTTTTTAGGCTATGTCACAGAAAATGGTTGATTTACAACAAAATCTTTTTTGTTGGATTGACGAGAAAAATATAAGAAAGACAAGCGTTTTGTGAGGGCGCATACCCCCAGCGGTCTGTAACCGAATAAAACGCGCCGAATTTCGCAATTATTTTTCCGAGCCGTTTTTAAATACAAGCGAGATAAGGCAAACAAGCATTTGTTGCAGGACGCGTACCTGTTGTACGCAACCAATACAAAGCGCAGTTTAACGCAATATCGCGCAGTATTTCAAAATGGCGGTTCAAAAATCAAACAGGTGATGTGATAGAGCCTTATCTTATAACAATACCTTTGCGCTTACCCTCAGCACCGCCGCAGACGGAGTCAGCTCCCCGCATTTCACCGCCGCAATCGCCTCGTATACCGCCGTATAATATTCCAGCAACGCCTCTTGCGTAAATTTTGCCGCCTGCTCCTTACTCTTACGAACGGCATACTCCTTCATGGAGAGCGCCGCCGCTATGGACGCCGAAGTTCCCTTCATAATCCGCATCTCGTAAAGGCTCTTAAAGTAGCTTGCAATCATACTCAGGGTCGGGATAATCTCCGTCGTTTTACCCGTTAAGTCGTTCAAAATTCGAACAAACCCTGCGCGATCCCCACGAGAAATTGCATTCGTCAGTTCATAGACCTTGTATTCAATCTCGGGATGAACGTTTTCACGCACCATTTCATCGGTCAGGCGAGTAGCCCCTGCGCTCTCTGCGCAAACGAGCAGCTTCTCCGTTTCCATGGCAATGCGGGACATATCGTAGTTGCAATACGCCGCAATCAGGTCGCAGGTCATTCCGTCTGCAACGACCCCTGCCTTTTTCATCGTCAGATAAATCCAACGCTTAATCGTTTCCTCATCCGAACGCCCACAATCGACGAAGGTCACGTTCGGCGCTTTTGATAAGGACACGCCGCCCGCCTTTTCCTTGCCCGTATTGGAGATGAACAAAATCACGGAAGAGGTAGGATTTTCAAAGAGCGGCTTTATATACTGAGCATATTCCTTTTCCGTGGGGTAAAATTCCGAAACTTTAACAAACCGCTTTTCGCTTGCAAAGGGAAAACTGCTTGCCGCCGCCACCAACGAAGAGAGCTTTTCTCCCTTCAAGGCGCTTCCGTCGAAGGCAACGTAATCAAGAATAGGTTGCTGTACGTATTTCGCCTTTAAAAGAGCCTCGCCCTTCTCACGGAAATAGACTTCTTCGCCCTCAAAAACGTAAATCGGCTGTGCTCCGTTCTCCTCTGTAAATTTTCGAAAATCCACGTATTTCATGCCCAATAATGCACTCCACGATATTCTTCCAAGGTTAGTATACCATAAAAAATGGCAAAATGCAAGAATTTAGCCGTTTCAAACCAAATTAAACCAGGTTTTGACGGCGGAAAATCCCCAATACTAAAGCAGGATTTCCGCTTGCAATACGGACGGTATTCCTTCGCGAAACTCCTTTCATTTAAGGTATTTTACGCTCGTGAAAACTGCGTAGCACCTTAAAATCGGAATTTTGCGATGGATTTGGGCGGTGGCGACCGCCGCCGTATCGACATACTGCAAGGGTGCAAACGCCCTAGGGCGCGAAAAAGAACATTTTAAGGCTGGTTCAATTTGGTTTGAAACGGCTAAGTATAAATTCTTCTATATTCAAAGCAAGAGGCAAATGATGAATGAAAGGAAAAATACCCCAACCATTCCCCATTTTTGCCACTTTTGAAGATGAAACTTATCCGAAACGAATATCCAACCACCGTAGTAGCAGAGCACCGCTTGCGTAGACAGTCCGCTCCCTTCGATAATGCCCACCTGCAATTCCAGCATATGAAAAGGCAACATGAAAAGATTTATACAGAGGTTGGGTACATACATGAAAACCCCTGCCGCCAGCGGAAATAGAGTAGAGATAACGGTCAAAAGCAGTAGCCAAGAAAAGCTTACAGACATGAGCGGTACGTACAGACAGTTTAAGAAAATGGACGCAACCGAAAAATACCCGAAGGCATTATACAAAATCGGTATGGTCGCAATCTGCGCCGCAAAGGATACGGATAAAAAAGAGCAACTCTTTTCCAACGCCTCTACCCACAACGGCTGCGGCGAACTGTTTCTGCGGAACATATCCACACTTTGTGCTTTAATCGGTTTTTTGCAGAGCTTTCGCACCGCAGAAAAGATTGTCTTACCGCACTTTTCCATGCCCATCCGCAGAGGTCTTGCAAGCAATAAAATCCCCAAGCATGCCCCAAATGAAAGCTGCGCGCCCACCCCGAATACAAGTGTCGGATACAGCGCAAAGACAATCAGCGCCGCAAGCGAAAGGCTTTCTAAGGGATCGTATTTCACCCCTAAGAGCGTACACCCATATCCAACGAGGCAGGTTATAATGGCGCGCACGACGGATGCCGAATAACCGCAAATACCGCCGTACAGCAACAGTACGCTTGCCGTTATGATAAATCGGAAGGGGGCAGGTATGCGATTACGGCGAAGGAGGAACAAACAAAAGGCAAACGCAGAGCCGATATGTAACCCCGAAACGGCAAAGACGTGCGCGATTCCACCATAGCGAACGTTTTGTAAAAGCCCCACTTCTATCCCGGAAGTATTGCCAAAGAGGATTGCCGCGGCAACCGCCGCTCCTTCCTCACCCATCGAGGCGTACAGCGTACCTTGTAGCTTACCTCTCAGGTAAGAAAACGGACGAAAAGCGCGCCCTTGCACTTCGTACCAAACGACGTTACTGCCATAATAAATTCTACCATCGGCAATCGCCTCTGCGCGAAATCCGTAATTCCCCTCGATACGGTTGTTGGTGCTGACGTCCAACAACAGCTTTACTTCATCACAAAAATCCAAGGCAGTAAAAATTCTTTTATTTGTATTGATGGTCATCCGTCCGCCCACCTGCTCTCCGTCAATCGTAAGGTCGGTCAAAACCAACTCTCCGCCCGACGAGGTAGGATTCTTTTCCGTCACAATGCCGACAACGTAGTATTCCCCGTTATAGGTTGGCGTATCTTGATACCTTCCCACCACGGAAGAAAACGCACCGTTCCCAAGCAAAAAAGCGGCGTATAGCACCGCTACACACACGAAAAATCGTTGCTTTTTCTTGACGAAAAAGAAGAACGGCAGAGGTAATAATAACACCAAGACGATTGATAAAAGAGCGTTCCCTTTTTCTACCACCTGAAGATAGGCAACAAAAATCCCAAGCAGTAAAAAGAGAGCGCATAAGAAAACAGGGCGAAAGTTTACCACTCGCCCTACGCCTATTTCTTCATTGGTATTTCTCTGCTCTTTCGTATCCATGTTCTAATTATATTAAATACTGGGAAACGGTATAGGACAGCCTATCCAAAATTTCCTCCAAGTCCCCGTGCAACATACAGCCGGAAGCACGCACGTGCCCGCCGCCACCGTATACACCGGCAATCTTATTGACGTCCGCATAATTTTTCGAGCGCAAAGAAATCTTATACTGACCCTTCCGCATTTCCAAGAGCGCCGCCGCGACTTCCACGCTGTCCACGTTCAACGGAAAATCCACAAAGCCCTCCGTCATTCCGTAATTTGCGTTATGTTTTTTCATCTGCTCCTGCGAGATGACGATAGCGGCGAAACGGTCGTCAAAATAATAGCGTATCTTCCCCATCACGTCCGCATACAAAGCGGCGCGCTCACGAGGCTGACTTTTGAACAGCTGATAGTTATACCGACAAATATCCGCGCCTGCCGCCACTAACTTCGCCGCGATAGCCAGCGTTTCCTCACGCACGTCATCATGGGAGAAATTGCCCGAATCGGTGAGAATCCCCATCAATAAGTATTCTGCAATTTCCTTGTCAATTGCCACACCCATGTCTGTGATGAGCGTGTAGATATTCAAGCAATTTGCCGCGCATTCACGCACGTAGTTATGCTTTGCATAGCGAGGATTTGACACATGATGGTCGACGTTGACGGTCGGATATTTTCTACCTGCCGCGCGGAACGTATACGCAAGCTCGCCCAAACGGCTCTCATCCGCGCAATCGACGGCAATATAAACGTCTGCCTCAAAAGGCGGTTTTTTGCATACCTCCTGCAAGCCCTCTACAAATGCGAGGTTGGACGGAACGTCCGATTCGATGCAGACACAATTTTGGATACCAAGTGCCGTTAAAGCGCGCGAAAGCGCCATCGAACTTCCGTACGCATCCCCATCGGGGCGAACGTGCGAGAAGATCGCGACGCTTTTAGCCTGTTTTAATATATGTGCTATCTCTTTTAATGATGTGTTCACACGCGTTTCCAAATCCGATTAGTCCTCGTCGGAGGGTTTTTCTTCAGATTTCTTTCCTTCGTTAATTTTCTTAAACAGCTCATCCATCTTTGCGCCGTAGGTCATACTGCCGTCCCAAAGGAAGGTCAGGGAAGGCACGGTGCGCATCCGCATCACCTGCGAGAGTTGATGACGGATGTACCCTGCGTTTTCCTGCAAGATTTCAAAGGAGCGAACTTTCTCCGCCTCGGTGCTTGCATAGATACTAACGTAGATTTTTGCCGTCTTCAAGTCGGGCGCAACGTCCGCCTCGGTAATCGACACCAAGCCCTTGAAATCGGGGGCGCGATCCTTCAAATGGCGGATAATTTCGCTGATTTCTCTTTGGTATTCACCGTTCAAACGAGAGGTTCTGGACGTTTTCATTACGCTTTGATTTCCTCCGTGATATAGCATTCGATGATATCGCCGATACGGATTTCGTTAAAGCCGTCGATCGCGCAACCGCACTCAAAGCCATAGGAAACCTCTTTCACGTCGTCCTTGAAACGCTTGAGCTGCTTTACGCCGCCTTCGCAAATCATGATATCTTCGCGGTAGATACGCAACTTGCCGCCGCGTACAATCTTGCCATCCAAAACGTAGCAACCTGCAATCGTGCCAGCGCCCGTGATGTTGAACGTCTGACGAACCTCGCACTTACCCGTAAGAATTTCACGAAGCTTGGGTGCAAGCATACCTTTCAGCGCCGCTTCCATATCGTCAAGCAGCTCGTAGATGATTCTGTACGAACGTACGTCTACCTTGCTGGTTTCCGCAAGCTTCTTCGCCTTCGTGTCCGGACGGACGTTGAAGCCGATGATGATTGCGTTTGCGCTGTCTGCCAGCATAACGTCGCTCTCGTTGATTGCGCCTGCCGCCGCGTGGATAACCTTAACACGCACTTCCTCGTTGGAGATTTTTTCCAAGGACTGACGAACTGCCTCTACGCTGCCCTGTACGTCGCCCTTTACGATGAGGTTGAGGTTCTTCATCTTGCCCTCTTCCACCTGCGCAAATACGTCGTCCAAGGTTACGCGCGTGGACTGACGAATCATGTTTTCGCGTTCCTTGTTCTTTCTTTCTTCCAAAACCTGCTTCATCAAAGCCTGGTCTACGGCGATAATGCTGTCGCCTGCGGAAGGAACTTCCTCAAATCCAAGCACGGAAACTGCCATCGAAGGACCTGCGGATTTTACCGCTCTGCCCTTGTCGTCGAACATAGCACGCACACGGCCCATCGTCGTACCCGACAAAATGTGGTCGCCCGTTTTCAGCGTACCCGTCTGGACGATGATGCTTGCAACGGGGCCCTTGCCCTTATCCAGCTTCGCCTCGATAATGCTACCCTTTGCCTGACGGTCGGGGTTCGCCTTCAATTCCTGCATTTCCGCAACGAGGTTGACTGCGTCAAGCAAGTCGTCAATACCCATACCCGTCTTTGCGGAAACGGGTACGATCATCGTATCCCCACCCCAATCTTCGGGTACGAGGTCGTTTTCAAGCAAGCCCTGACGTACTCTATCGGGGTTGATTTCGTGCTTATCCATCTTATTCATTGCCACGATGATAGGCACGTTTGCAGCCTTCGCGTGGTTGTTTGCCTCTACCGTCTGAGGCATGATACCGTCGTCTGCCGCAACGACCAAGATAACGATATCGGTGACCTGCGCACCGCGAGCACGCATTGCCGTGAACGCCGCGTGACCGGGGGTGTCGATGAAAGGGATTTGCTTACCCTTAGCCGTAACGGTATACGCACCGATGCTCTGGGTAATACCGCCTGCCTCGCCGGAGGTGACCGAAGTGGAACGAATGGCGTCAAGCAGCGAAGTCTTACCGTGGTCAACGTGACCCATAACGGTAACGACAGGCGCACGGGTAACGAGCTTGGAGGTATCCTCTTCCGTCGTATTTTCCTGCAATACGTCCTCTGCCGTCTTTTCGGGTTTATATTCAAGGTCGATTTCCATATCCGCCGCCATCAAAGCCGCATTTTCGTAATCAATGGAATCGTTGATACCCTTCATGATACCCATCTTAAACAAGCGCTTGGAAATTTCAACAGCGGTAACACCCAACTTTTCGGAAAGGACCTTCAAAGGAATGTCCTCGGTGGTTACAACCGCATGTTCAATCTTAATCGTTTGAATTTCCTGCGTCTTTTGTTTCTTGGGCGAACGAACCTTTCTGTAGCCCGTCTTATCCTCGTCGAAGTCCTCCACCGTCATACCTTGCTGCCGCTGCAAAGTACGCTTGGAGAGAGGTTTCTTCTCCGAGTACGTTTTTTCAGAATACGTCTTTTTCTTCTGCGTAGACTGCTTTACGTCCTTATGCGGCGCACCTGTTACTGCAACGGGTGCGGCAATAGCGGCGCTCTGAGGACGGTTTTGACGCATACCTGCCCCCTGCGTATTCGGTTTTTCACCTTTAGGCGCATACGGTCTATCCCCCTGCGGACGAGCAGGTCTGTCCCCTACGGGACGAGGACGATAGGTAGAAGCAGGCGCCGTTTCTGCGCCGGGCTTTGCCACGTATTCCCCTTGCACTTGACCGTTGCGGAAATAGCGAGGCGCTCTCGGTCCGGCAGGTTTCGCAGGTTCTGCAGGCGCATACGTCGTTTCCTTCGCATCTTCCTTTTTCGGCTCTGCCTTTTCCACCTTTTCGGTTGCAGGCTTTTCTTCCGTCGTCACGGGCGCTTCCTCAGCCTTTGCCGATTCTACCGCCTCGACGGTTTCTTGTGCAGCCTTTTTCTTCTTTGTAGACGCCTTCGTTTCCTTTTCCGCTGTTTCCGAGGCAACGATTGCCGCTTGCTGAGCCGCAAGTCTTGCAGCTTCCTGCGCCGCCAGTTCTGCCGCAGCCGCAGCAGCCGCCGCTTCCTGCTCTGCCTTTTGCTGTTCTAACGCATTCAGCTTTTTCAAAATATCGTTTAAGCTTTTTTCCGTAGCGGAAAGGCGTTTACGCAACCCACCAAGTCGCTCCTCACCCAAAAGCTCTTTTACTTTTTCTACGTTCTTATAATCGTTCTTTGCCATAGATTTCAGTCGTTTCCTCCATATAATTTCAGCTCAACCTACCGAGTTCGATTCTCGTTAGGCTAGGCTCTTCCTCCAAGACGGAAAGAATTGCCTTGGCTAGATTCTGCTCTTTAATCGCCACTGCCTTGACTGCGGGTTTGTGTAAAAGTTCGGCAAGCACGCCGCACTCTGCCACCAGCATCGGACAGCCAAGCCTTTCTTGCGCCTTCAATAACGCGCGAGCAGAGCTTGCGCCCAGCTGATCGTCGTAGACGATTAAAAAGACGGATTTTTTTTGTTTGTCAATATCGTCGACACCGTAGACGATTTTTCCACTGCGCACGCAAAACCCAAAATAGGAACTAAGCTTGTTATGCATCCTGCCCCTCCTCGATCTTTACGTACACCTCTTGGGGAACAGCGGCGGCAAACGCCTTATGCAAAAGCTTTTTACTATTCAGTTTTGCACGGCATTCTTCGCCTGCGCAAATGTATGCGCCGCGCCCCGGAGCTTTCCCCGTATAGTCCGGATAAATTTCCCCGTCTGCGTTTTTCACCACGCGAAGCATCTCTTTTTTCGGCTTCATTTCGCGGCAAGCAATACACATCCGAAGGGGGATTTTTCCTTTCGCCATATTATTCTTCGTCTGCCTGTTCTTCCTCTTCTACCTCAGCAAGCAACGCCTGAGCCTCGGGCGAGGATGCCGCCTTCACGTCAATCTTCCAACCCGTCAATCTTGCGGCAAGTCTTGCGTTTTGACCGTCACGACCGATTGCCAAGGAGAGCTTATCATCGGGAACGACTGCCATCGCGCTCTTTTCGCCACGCAGAGTAACCGAATTTACCGTTGCAGGGGACAACGCCTTGAAGATGAACGCCAAGGGGTTTTCATCCCAAAGAATGATGTCGATCTTTTCGCCGCCGAGTTCTTCCACAACGGCGTTTACACGCGAACCTCTGTTACCTACGCACGCGCCAACCGCATCCACTCTTACGTCCGAGGAAGCGATTGCAATCTTCGTTCTGTGACCTGCTTCACGAGCAACTTCCTTCACTTCGACAATGCCTTGCGCAATTTCAGGTACCTGTTCTTCAAACAGCTTCTTTACCAAACCCGGAGCCGTTCTGGATACGACGATTTGCGAATTTTTGCCGCTGTTTTTTACGCGCTTTACGAATACCTTGATGGTGTCGCCAACCGCATAGCGTTCGGTGGGAACACGATCCTGCGGAGGCATTACGCCCTCAATTTTCTTGTCGCCAAGCTCTACGTATACGTTGCGGTCGTCAATCTTACGAATGATACCGGTCATCAGCTCGCCTTCCTTATCCGAGAATGCAGAGTACGTGCTGTCGCGTTCCGCCTCGTGAATCTTCTGCAAAATGACTTGACGAGCCGTCTGCGCCGCAATTCTGCCGAAGTTATCCGGCTGGAAGGTGCGGACGATGGTATCGCCAACCTTGTGCGTGGGGTCAAGCGCCTGCGCGTCTTCCAAAGAAATTTCCTTATCTCTGTCTTCCACCACTTCTACGACGTGTTTTACCGCCTTGAAGGAAATCGTACCGAGGTCACGGTTCATTTCCACGATGACCTCAACGCCGCCGTCATACTGCTTTTTGTAGGCAGACGCCAACGCGTTTTTCAACGTTTCCAAAAATGCCTCTTCGCTGATTCCCTTTTCTCTAACGAGATCGGTAAGAGCCGCAAAAAATTCCTTGTTATCCATAATTTTATCTCCTATTGAATTTCCTCAATTTTTTTCTTATTTGTACGCACACATTAAAAATCGAATTCTATGGCGCGATTGATTTTTGCAATCTTGCTTTTTTCTAATTTTAAGACGTTGCCGTTTTCCTCGATCGAAACGCAATGTTCGTCAAAGCCCACCAAGGTAGCCTCAAAGAACTTCTTTCCCTGCATGGGGGCAAACAGCTTTACCTCTACTTTTTTGCCCATTACTTTCTGAAAATCACGCTCCGTTTTCAGCGGTCTATCAAGACCGGGGCTAGATACGTTCAGCGTATACGGCGCGCCCTGCGTGGGATCTAATTCATCCAGCACGGGGTCAATCGCACGGTGGAACGCTTCGCAAGTGTTCAAGTCCACCCCACCCTCGATATCGATGTAGACGGTGAGCGCAGGCTCTCTACCCTGCTTGAATTCCACCTCCACAATCTCAATGGACATTTCGTCTGCAATCGGCTGTAAAACCTCTTGAATTTCCTGTACGCTTTTTACCTTCATACTTCCCCTTTATAAGATTATGAGAGTGGCTGACCGCCACTCTCAATAACAAAAGTATTATTAAGTGTCTTTATTATACCACCATTTTGCATATTACGCAAGCGTTTTGCAATAATTTCTAAAAGAAATTTTATAGAAGCGACTTACGCCTTCTTTATGATGGCGATATCCGTATACTCCGCCATGCGCCTTCCCACTTCCTCAACGGAAACCGAGAAGAATTTACCCGACGAAATCGCTTGTACGTCCACGAAATGCGCCAAGCTATGGGCGTCAACAGAAAAACCGTTCTTCATCCAAAAATCAGCAAAATCATAGAAGTCCGCAAAGGGTTCAACCGGGCTACAGTTAGAAGAATTTGCGATAACGTTGCGGTATTCCTCTTCGGAAATCTCCGCATGAGTCGGGCAATCTGCCGTGACCCACATCCACTCTACGTCCTGCAATACAGAGGACAAAACGTCCACCATTCCCTGCACGTGCGAACGCTTCAAATACCAGAACAAGCCTTCCGAAACCACCAAGACGCGTTTATAGTTGCTAACGCCGAGGGATTGCAAAACCTCCGCAAACGCCTCTTTATCCATGAAATCAACTGCACGTAAGCCCAATGCATACTCGTTTAAGCCCATTTTTTGGTAGATCGTCTTTTTAATCTCAACGATCGTTTCGTGGTCAAGTTCCACATAGTTGGCGCCTGCAAATTCCGCCCGTCTAGGGGAAAGCCCTGCCGCCAGCTCTATCACCAGCGTTTCCTCGTTCACACCCGATGCCACAGCCGCGCTCAACGCCTTGTGGCGGGCCTCGATTTCAATAGCCATGTCCGCAACGAACAACGAAGTCTGGAACGAAAAGCCGTATTCCGTTGCAAGCTTAATCGACTGAAAAAAGATGTCCGACGTATACCCGACGTCCGTAAAAATCTTCGGGTACGCCGTCAAAAACGCCGTACGCATCGTACGGAACAACGCCTCGCGTTTTTCATCCGCTATCGCCGCTTGGTTTTGCATTTTATTGCTCATATATTTTCCTCCCTTGCCACCGCGCAAATCATCATTCTCTTTTCCGTGAATTCCACTTTTCCGTCTACGAGCAGCCGTTTTACAATCTCGCCGTCCTTCTCCACAGAGAAGCCACGAATGGTGGGCGTCAATTGCAGCAAGTCCAAAAAGCCCTCTTCCGACAACGTCGTTTTACGCTCTGTAAACACCCACTCTTCCACGTCGAAAAACGCCTCCAACGCAGTCCTAAGATAATGGACACGCTCTTCGCAGGTCTGTCCAAACAGATACCCTCTTTCCCCCAAGTCGTCCCGTCCAAAAGCCTTTTTGATTTCAAACTTATCATCAGGGCAAAGCGTTTCTATGAAAAAGATTCCACCCGTCTTCAAGAGTCTACGCGCCTCAGCAGGCGACCAAGTAGACAGAGCCGTCGCGCAAATGTCGTATGTATGCGATACAAAGGGCGTGTTAAAATTATCCCCCATAAACAAGCGAACGTTGCCGATCTGCTTTTTCGCCAGCGATTCTGCCGCCTGCGCCAGCATCCGCTCATTCCTATCGAGCGCATCCACCGAATCCACGTACGGTGCAATCTTCGATACTTTGCGGCAGGTGCCACAGCCTAAATCAACCACCCTTTTCTTATCTCCCAAGTGGGGAAGCATAAATTCAACAAAGTCGTTGTTTTCAGAGCGAATGGAGCTTTCGTCGTATTTTTTATCGTACATACCATTACCTTCCTTTTGTAAAAGTTAAAGTACCGTCCGTATTTTTCGTCTTAAATTCTGAAACCAACGCGATAATCGAACCATCCGCGCCCAGCTTCGGTGTAAGCACCAAGCGGAAATGCTTATTGTTGTTTCGTTGTTTTTTTGCGGAAGTTCTGCCGAGGATATCGCAAGTAATCACCAGCTGTTCCTTGCCGTCCTCCCCTATTTCAAAGGAAGAAAAGCCTTCGCAAATCGCCGTCACGTGCGCTTGGTCGCTAAAATCACGCGATACGCTATAACAGTACAGCGCCTTATAACAATGGCTGTCCCACGTCAAAATCAACCTGCCCATGCTGGTGTAGTGGTGTCGGAAATCTCCTTGGAATCCCTTGAACTCTCCCGTCAAAATCCACGTACCTTCAAAAACACGCTTGTCCGCGCGATAGGCAGGAACGCTCGGTTTTACTACCGCAGGAGCCGCCGTCGAGCAGTTTTGCAAGGCAGTCTGCGCCCACAGCGTGAGCTCCCTCAACGGGTCTACCGATTCCCCCTCCACGAAATGCGCCGTACCACCGAACGCCACGTGGAAATTGTTTGCCTTCGCCGCCGTAAGTCCACCGCACGCATATACCTTTGCCTTCCGAGCAACGTGCGCGCTGTAATAACTACTCACCTCCGGGTGCAACCAGTTGTCGTCCGTCGCATCGATCTCGTTTTTATCATTCAAGGGGATATTGTCGTTCGCCACCAGTAAAAACAGCCTCGCGTGCTTTGCAATGGTCGGCGTATCCGAAAAATCCCCTTCGGGATAGGTCACGGGTAGAAAAAAGCAATCGGCAAACTGCGACAAATGCTCGTAAAGTTCCCAAGCCTTTTGTTTAGAGCCCATCGGATTGTTCGTGCCGTGATAGGCGATAAAAATATCAAATTCCTTCCTAAGTATCTCTTCTCTCGTCACTTGTATATCTCCCGTATTTTCGATACAGCCATACCGCCATACGCTTACAGCGGCAGGCTGCCACGCTTTTTAATCAGTTCCACAAAGATCTTCGCCGTCGTTGCGGCATCCTCGAAGGCGCGGTGGTGATTGAAATCAAAGCCGTAATAATCGGCAATCGTATTCAGCTTATAGTTAGCAAGCCCCACGCCAGCCAGTTGTTCCTGCGCCAATACCACCGTATCCAAGGACGGGTTGGAGAACACGTACCCGTTCTCCTTTCCGTAATGGCGGATAAAGCCGTAGTCAAAGTTGACGTTGTGCCCTACCAAAATCGCCCCGTCTACGAATTTAAAGAAGTCTGCAATCACCTTCTCCACCGTGGGCGCGCCGACCAAATCCTCGTCGTGAATCCCCGTAAGCTCAACAATCTTCGGGCTAAGCCGTTCGTTGCAAGCAACGAAGGTAGCAAACTTTTCACGAATTTCGCCGTCGATGAGCTTGACCGCCCCGACCTCGATAATCTTATCCATTTTACCCATGGACGGTTGCCAAACGAGCCCCGTTGTTTCGAGGTCGAATACGACGATTTCTCTGCCCTTCAGAGCCGCAGGTTTTTCCTCTACGTCGAAAAATCCAGCCTGCTTGTATTCCACGTACGGTTCGGGGAATACGGTGTGATAGAACTTTGGTACAGGTCTTGACGGCTTTGCCTTCGGGGTAAATCCTTCCGGCGCACGACCAAGATTGATTTTCCCTGCCTTGAAGGAAGGGTGTCCGTTGAACTCCTCATTCGCACCCAAAATAACGATGCTATCCCCCACCTTCAAAGCTTTGATTTTATCCTCAGTCGCCTTCTTCGGGAAATAGGTGCAACGGAGCATACCAGAGCCGTCCGAAATCGTCAGCGAATAACGAGTTTTTTCCATATCCTCGCCCGTCTTCTCGTTGCGTTTTACATACCGCTTTTCCTCAAAAAAGGTAATCTCGCCACAGACGGCAAATTCCTTTTCCATCTCCCCCATGTCCGCGATATACACAGCATCCGTGGGAATAGTATCCGCACCGTCAATCCGCTTGTACCCATCGATGGGAAAAGTGCGAATTTCCGAAACAAATACCTCTTCTTTCACCTCAACAAGCTCTTCTAAAGCAGAGGTATCCTTCTCCTTTTCCACCACGCGCACGTCCCCGTAGAAGGTGCCGCAATATTGCGAAGAAAGATGCGCGCTGACCGCATCCATCAGTTTTCCCGAAGTAAAGAACGAGCGTTCGTCTGCCGCCACCGAGAAATAGAAATTTGCGCCGCTTTCAAGCAGTTGTATGGAAATATCTTCTGCCTTTAAGAACGCCGCCGCGGCAGGAAAACTGCCACAGACGAACGTAAAAATACGCTCACGCAATAAGTCCTCGTCCAAGACTCTTTTTGCAATTTTCACCCTTGCCGTGAACTCCGCAGGCAAAAACTTGCCCGATATTTTACACGCCTCTGCCTCTTCCGCCTCCGTAAAGGAACGGTCGGTAATCAATAAAAATTCTGCAACCCTTTCCCTTTTATAGAGGTGTATACCGGCAAGAACGGCGTTTCGAAGTCCGTCCAATGCGCGCAAAGCGCGCAGATACTCATGCGTTCTGTCCATCGCCCAACAATTCCTTTAATTCCTGCAAGAAGGTTTCCCTTGCCCGCGCCGCCTCTACTTTCAAATAGGGCTCTCCCTTTTTAAACAGCAGGCAATAGCCGTTGCCACCGGCAATCCCAAGGTCGGCGTCCTTCGCTTCACCCGGGCCGTTGACCACGCAACCCATTACTGCCACTTTCGCTTTCTTTTTGTAGGGAAGAACGAAATCGGACACCTCACGCGCCAACTCCATACTATCCCAACCGCATCTGCCACAGGTCGGGCAAGAAACCACCTCTACGTAGTCCTCTTCCAAGCCGCAAGCCTGCAAAATACGCTTTGCCGCATACACCTCTTGGACGGGGTCGTCCGTCAAGGAAACACGCAGCGTATCCCCCACCCCTTGTAAGAGAAGGGAGCCGATACCTACCGCGCTCTTTACGATACCGCTGGCGGTCGTTCCAGCCTCCGTAACCCCCACGTGCAGAGGGTAGGAGGTACGATTTGCCAGTAGCAGGTACGAATTCACCGTCATCGGAACGTCCGATGCCTTTACCGAAATCGCAATGTCCTGCACCCCAAATTTTTCCAAAGCCGCCACGTTAAAGAGAGCGCTTTCTACCAGCGCCTCCGGCGTTCTACCGTATTTTGCCAAAAAGTGAGGCTCGATACTGCCCGTGTTTGCGCCCACACGCACGGGAATACCGTGCGCCTTAACGCAATCCGCAACGTAGCGGATTTTCTCCTCACCACCGATGTTGCCGGGATTGATACGCACCTTATGCGCGCCGTTTTCAATCGCCGCTACCGCCAACTTATAGGAAAAGTGAATATCCGCAACGAGCGGTAAGCCGCACTCTGCCGCCACACGCTTTACAGCCGCCGCATCCGCATCGTCTGCCACCGCCACGCGCACGATTTCACACCCAGCGTTTTTCAGCGCCGAAATCTGCGCCAAAGTCTTTTCAACGTCTGCCGTCTTCGTGGTCGTCATCGACTGAATGCGTACAGGCGCGCCGCCGCCTAAGCTAACGCCGCCAACGCTAATACGCCTCGTATTTTCTCTAGTGGTCACGCCTCGTTTCCTCCGTCCTTTTTCGAATCTCTTGCATCGCGCATCATCTTTTTAAGCTCGGACATAAACGAGGAAATATCCTTAAACGAGCGGTATACGGATGCGTAGCGCACGTACGCAACCTCGTCCGTTTCCTTCAACGCCTCCATAACCATCTCCCCGATGGCTTTGGAGGAAATTTCACTCTCCATACTGTTATATACTCTACGCGAAATATCGGACACAATGGCCTCGATTGCATCTGCGGAAACCGCACGCTTTTCGCACGCCTTTACGATACCACGGCGCACCTTTTCTGCGTTGTACGACTCCCTCGTGCCGTCGCTTTTCACCACGAGTACGGGGGTAACCTCTATCGTTTCGTAAGTGGTAAATCTTCTACCGCACAGAGTACATTCTCTGCGACGACGAATACTCTTTCTATCGTCCGAGGAACGGGAGTCGATTACCTTGCTCTCTGTACATTCACAATATAAGCACTTCATTCGTTTTCTCCTTCAATACAGCCGCCCTTAATTCTTTTTGCCCTTACGTTCCCGAATCTCTAAAACCTCTTTTTCATAACCTCTTCCGGAGGGTACGTAGTAGATTTTATCCTTCAAAGAATCGGGCAAATACTGTTGTTCGACGTAGCCGCCAAAGTCGTGAGGGTATTTATACGCCGCCCTTGCGTTTTTATCCTCAGCGCTAGCAAAGCTGACGTCCTTTAAATGGGGCGGCACACGGTCGTCGTTATCCGAAACGGCGTCTGCTTTCGCCGCATACATCGCCTCGACGACGGAATTACTCTTTTCCGCCTCGCAGACGTAAATGATTGCCTCGGAGAGGGGAATCATCGCCTCGGGAATACCGATTCTCTCTAACGCGTACATTGCAGAGGTCGCAATCTGCAAAGCGCGAGGATCTGCCATGCCCACGTCCTCGGCGGAATGTACCACCAAACGACGAGCCACCAACATCGGGTCACAACCACCCTCGATTAAGCGTTGCGCATAGTAGAGCGCCGCGTTAGCATCACTCCCCCTCAGCGACTTACAAAACGCCGACAAGAAATCGTAATAACTGTCCTCGTTGTAGGAGAGCGCTTTTCTTTGAATGGACTGTTCTGCATCCGACAGAGTAATATGTATCACGCCCTGCTCGTTGGGGGTAGTCGTCAGCGCCGCCAATTCCAAGGCGTTGTACGCAGTACGCAAGTCCCCACCTGCGACACGGGCAATATGTTCTATCGCCTTTTCGTCTACCTTCAGCGGCAATTTTCCCAAGCCCTTATGGCGACTGACGATTGCTTTTTGCAAAGCCTCGGCAATATCGTCCTTATTCAAGCGTTTGAACTCAAACACTCTGCAACGAGAAACGATAGCAGGCGTCATCGACGCGTACGGATTTTCCGTCGTTGAGCCGATGAAAATAATCGTACCTTGCTCGATTGCAGGAAGAAGGGAATCGCTCTGCGTCTTGCTAAAGCGATGACACTCGTCCAACATCAAGTAGGTGCGTTTGCCGTACATACGCAAATTATCACGCGCCTCTTCCACCGCCTTTTTGACGTCTGCTACGCCCGCATTGACGGCGTTGAGCTTAATAAACTCCCCGTTCGTTCTAAGGGCGATGATGTTGGCAAGGGTGGTCTTTCCGCAACCGGGAGGCCCCCAAAAAATACAACTACCCAGACGATCAGTAGCAATCGCGCGGCGAAGCAACGAGCCCTCCGCAACGATATGCTTCTGCCCGATGAACTCCTCTAAGGAGTTGGCGCGCATACGCTCGGCAAGCGGCTTTGCTTCCTCTTCATGATTATGGTTGTTAAAATCAAATAAATCCATACCTGCCCCTATTCTTTTAACAGTTCTTTTATCTTTGGAACGTATTTTTTACCCAATTCATAGCCTTGTCGGTAAGCAAAATCAAAATTACGGAAGGAATATTGACTCATATCCCCAAGCTCCGGCTCCAACCAAAGATCGTACTGCTTACGCATACGCGTCTTATACGCCTGCGTACGCGCGTTATCCATAATATCTACTACTTCCAGCAAGACGGTCAACGCATTCGGACAACGGTCTTTACAGAGCCGTTTCCCCAAAACGTCCACAGCAACCACGACGTCCGCGCCCATTCTCTTGACTTCGTCAACGGGCACGCGCTTCAAAATGCCCCCGTCCACCAAGCGCATTCCGTCTACCTCCATCGGCTTAAATACCGAGGGAATGGAAGAGGATGCCACCACGGCGTCTAAGACGCTTCCGCTGGAAAACTCAACCACTTCTTGGCGGAGCATATCCACCGCTACGCACGAGAAGGGAATTTTTAACTCAGAAAAATCTTTATCGCCGATATAGCGAGCCAACAGCTTTCGCACCTTTCTGGTATCCAGCACACCGCCCGGCTTATTCGTGATGTCCACCAAGTCGAAAAACCGCAACGAGCACACCGCGCGGCGCATATATTCAGGGGAAAGCCCTGCGGCGCACGCCGAGCCGACCACCGAGCCCATAGAACATCCGCTGATAAAATTTGGACGGATTTGCGCATCTTCCAACGCCTGTAAAAAACCGATATGCGCAATCCCACGGCTGCCGCCGCTACCCAAAGCCAAACCCAGAGTTTTCATTTTCTTTTTCTCCTCACCTACCGATAACGGTAATATGTATAGGTAAGTTTGCTTCCCTTTCAAAGTACGCGCAAAAAGCGAATTTTATCTTTGTTTTACTCACTTTTAACGGGTATATACACCCAAAATTTTACATTCGAGCGTATTTTCTTGAATCTTTGCAAAGAAGGACGCAAAACTTTCATCTGCCACGTTGCAAGCCGCTTCGATAAAGAAACGGAATTCGCCGGGGCTATTTTTAACCGGACGGCTTTCCAGCTTCGTCATATCCACGTTGTAGTCGGCGATGATTTTCAAGAGGGACAACAGACTGCCCGGCTTATTCGGACAAACGACCGAGAAAAACAGCCTATTGGAAACGGAAGGCAATTTTTCCTTTCCCTTGCGCACTAAGAGGAAGTGGGTAAAATTATGCTTTTCGTCCGAAAGGCATTCCTCACCAACAACGAAGCCCGGGCGCAAATTTTCAACGTGCGCGCCTGTAATCGCCGCGCTTCTGCCACTGTCGTCCTCCATCGCCTTATTCAAGCCAAATGCCGTCGACTCCGTTTCACGAAGCGCCGCAAACGGCATCCTCTTGCTTAAAAACTCCGAACATTGTCCAAGCGCCTGCCCATGCGAATACACTCTGCCGATTTCGGAAAGGCTTACCCCTTCCTTGTACACCAAGCGGTGGTCAATACGCAAGACGTATTCCTTTACCGCATATAAGTCTTGCAATTCCTGCAACAAATCGAGGTTTTGCACCACGCTTCCCTGCAAAGTGTTTTCTACGGGGATGGCGCAAGCGTCTGCTTTCCCCGTCGCTACCGCGTTTAACGCTTCCGCGAAATTACGAAAGGGCATACATTCGTTCCAGTTTCCCTCCGTTGGCGTTTCCTGTTCTAAGAAGGCGCGCGCCGCCAAATGCGAATAGCTGCCTTCCGGTCCTAAATATGCAATCTTCATAATTTCTCCTTTCGTTCTCCTGACCAAAACCTCGGTTTAAACCATTTCTGCAATATCGAGCAGCAAACGCTCAGTATCTTCCCAGCCGATACAAGGGTCGGTAATCGACTTACCGAACACTTCGTCGTGGGCTTGGTTGCCTTCGACCAAAAAGCTCTCCAACATAAAGCCCTTGACAATCCCCTTGAAGGCGTCGTCAAAGCGTCTATTCTGCATAACCTCGTGCGCAATACGGATCTGCTGACGGTGCTTTTTCCCCGAGTTAGAATGGTTGCAGTCAATCACGATAGCAGGATTTTTCAACTTGCTACCACGATAGATTTCTTCCAGCTGCATAACCGTTTCGTAATGGAAGTTGGGCACGTCCAAACCATTGCCGTCCACACCGCCACGCAAAATAGCGTGCGCGTAAGGGTTGCCGTCCGAACGCACTTGGTAGTTGCGGTACTTGAAGATTTGAGGGCTCTGCGCCGCAAAGATAGAGTTGATCAGCACGGGAATATTCCCACTCATCGGGTTTTTTAAGCCAACAGGCGCATCGACGCCGCTTGCCACCTGACGGTGCAACTGGTCCTCTACGCTTCTTGCGCCTACTGCGTGGTAGGAAAGCAAGTCCTCTACGTACGCCGTGTTTTCAGGATAGAGCATCTCGTCTGCCGAAGTCAAGCCCGATGCTTCAATCGCCGCAAGGTGCAACGAGCGGATACTGCGAATCCCACGCACGATATCCGCCTCTCCGTCGGGATCGGGTTGCAGGAACATACCCTTGTAGCCAACGCCCTTGGTGCGAGGCTTGTTTGTGTAGATACGAGGGATAATCACCAGCTTGTCCTTCACCTTTTCGTTCAGTTTTCCCAAGCGAGTAATGTATTCCAAGGTAGGCGCGGATTCGTGCGCAGAGCACGGGCCGACAACCACCAACATTTTTTCACTCTTTCCCGAAAGCACCGCGCGAATTTCCTCGTCGCGCGCCGCTTTTATCTTTTTCATTTCCGGCGTCAGCGGTGTTTCCGCAATAAATTCCTCCGGCTCCGGAATGTAATTTTGCTTTTGCAACATATTAGTATCTCCTTGAAAAAAGTTATTCCTTTGTTAATAAACGTATATATTCTTCCACTTTTTCCGAAACGTAATCGGAAATGGGAGTTTTAAACTGCAGGCTACTGCGGACCATAGAGGAGCTGACGTGTAAAAACTCCTGTGGGCAGGGCAAATAGATGGGAATCATCTCTTCGTTTAACCGTTTTGACGCAAAATAATTTGCGTTTTCGTACTCAAAGTCCACGGTGTTTCTAATCCCGCGAACGTAGAAGGGAGTATTCTCCTTTTCAAGCAATTCCGCCACCGTACCGGAAAATTCCACCACGCGGATACGCGGCTCGTTTTCAAATGCGAGCTGCAACATCTTCTTGCGTTGCTCTACCGTAAAGAAGGGGGCTTTTGCGGGATTACACAAAATCGCCACCACCACCTCGTCAAACAGCTGTAAGCATTGTCCTATCAACGTTTCGTGCCCTTTCGTCAAGGGATCGAACGTCCCTGCAAACACACACTTTCTTTTCATACTTCTTCCCTCGCTTTCGGGCGGAAAAAGGTGAGTATCGTCCGTCCATAACGACGTTCGTCATACTTTTCTAGCCCGTCTACTTCCCCTTCGAAGGGGACGTCCCTTTCCAATACCAAAACACCGTCTTCCGCAAGCAAGCCGCTTTTTGCAATCTTCTGCACGGCCCTTGCGCCAACCTCCAACGCATAAGGAGGATCGATAAAAATGATATCGAAGGGGCGACGCTCGTAACCAAGATACGTTTCCGCATCTAAATTGTAGACCTTCGCCTCTTTTCCTTCCTCGATTTTCAAGGCACGCAGATTCTTTCTTAAAATCGCCAAGCTGTCCTTGGACTTGTCGTTGAATACGACCTCTGCCGCACCACGAGAAAGGCTCTCCAAGCCCAACGCGCCGCTTCCTGCAAACAAGTCCAGCACCCTTGCCCCATAAAAGCGCAAGGAAAGGATATTAAACAGCGATTCCTTTACCCTATCTGCGGTGGGGCGAACGGACTCTCCGTCGAACGCCGCCAACACACGTCCTCTGTATTTTCCACCAATAATACGCATTTTACTTTCTCTTCTTGGGCTTCGTGCCGGGAAGACCGCCGTAGTTGATTTTTCTAGGCTTATTCGCCTCTTCCTCTGCCGCACGGTCTGCATTCACCTGCGCTCTTGCCGCTTTTGCACGAGCCGCATACGCACCAACGATGTAAAAAATACCCGTGACAATGATAGGAAGTAAGCCAAACAAACAAGACCAGTAATAGCTGACAGCGATCCCACTTACGTTCAAATAAGCAAAAGGCAACAGCGACCAGCCACAGCAAAGCATACTAAACAGCACCAAGATTGCCACCCCTCTATTATTAAAGGGAGCAGTCGTTTCCCCTTGCGCGGTCAACGAACGAAAAGCCGCGTTGACTCCATCGCCGTTAATGCCCACCAAAACCCCAAACAGGACGGTGAAAAACGCAATCACGCCGCCGATTGCAAAGCCCTTCCATTCCCGATATTCCAGCTCCTCTTTATGCGAAGACATTCTTATCTGCGAGCCGAGCTGTTCTGCCGACATACGCTTCATGTTGCCCGATACGAGCATCTGATAACCCTTGCCGCCGAACCCATACGCCATCGCGCCTGCGTACGCCGCCAACAGCACGGCAATCACCACCAAAAAGGCGATTCTTGCGCCGTTAAAGCCCTCCGCTATCGGGCCGCACCAATCCTCGTTGATCGTACCCATAAACGCAATACCGCTGAGGATCCCGAAGAAGGTCACCAAAATAAAGGACGACTTCAACGTTTCCCAAACGTTTACCCAAAATTTCTTCCACTTTTCTTTTGCCTTAGACATACTTACTCCTCGGACTTAAGTCCGCTTTTCTATTCGTTTTTTGAACAGATTTCTTCGTTTAGATAGATTTTTTTCGCTCTTAGCGACATACGGCAAAGCACCTCGTACACCGAGCCACCACGCTCTTTCGCCACCGCCGCCGCATCCGAAAATAGACACACTTTTTTGCCCAGCCGATACACTTTTTCCGCAAGGCACACGTCCATACAGATTGCGCCTTGTATGGGGGGCAATAGGCCGCTATCCTTTGCAGATACGCCAAGCCCCTCGGCATACCCACAGCGCAGTACGGACAAGCGCTTTTTTACAAGGTCTTTTCGTTCCTTTCCATACCCTGCGCCACCGAACGCAACCCGACGGGTCGCAACGCAATTTGCATACGCGCGCATCGCAGGTTGCAGGGCAAACGGACAATCCCCCTCAGGGAAATATCCGTACAATCCGAGCCCAATCCTGACGCCGTCAAACAGGTACTTACTACCTATCGTCGCCCCGAAGGTAGAGGCAAGGTGCGCACGCGCCAAAGGGAAATACCTTCGACAGATTTTTACGCCTTGTAAAAAGCGTAGTCTTTGCTCTTCACACAGCGACAAGTCGTGGGAATAGAGATGAGAATACACCCCCAGAACGCAGATCCGCCCCGACCTTTTCAGCAGAGCGCATACCCTGCCCAAGGTCGAACCATACGTACCGTAGCGGTTCATACCCGTATTCACCTTAATCTGCACGTTAACCTGCAAGCGGTACTTTTCCGCCGCGCAGACAATCTGCTTTGCAGAGCGCAAATCGGTCGCCGTCAGGGTAAAGCCACCCCTTGCGGCAATCACCACTTCCTCGTCGGAGGTGGGAGGCGTAAAAACGAGTATTTCCTTACCGCCTGCGGCTTGACGAATGGACAAGCCCTCGCCTACTAAAGCCACGGCAAACCCGTCCGCAATCGGTTGCAGAGCGCTCACCACCGCCACACTTCCGTGGCCGTAAGCATCCGCCTTCACCACCGCATACAAAAATCGGTCGGTATAGCGCTTAAAGGCAAGCGCATTCTCCCGTATCTTTTGTAAATGGATTTCTAAAATCGTTTCCTGCATACCACATTGTATGCAAGGGCGTTCGTTTATTTGTACAAAATACGATGGCAGTGATCACACTCAATCGTTGCGCCGCCTTCCAGTTTATTTTGTGCGGCAAGGGGAGGCTCCATACTACAGCACGAGCATCTGCCCGAATACAGCTGAGAATAGACGGGGAAGATTTTTTCCTTGCGCTTGGTTTTGTAGACGGTCAAAGTGTCGCCGTCAATCCCTGCGGAAGCCTTCTTCAGTTCCGCTTCAATCGCCGCCTTCTCTCCTTCTTTCGATTCTTTCAGAGCGTTATATTCCTCTTTCGCCGCCTTAAATTCAGCCTGCTTGGAGATAACCTCTGCCTTCAGCTCTCTGTATTCCTTGTCCGTCGCCTTTACCGCATCTTCCAAAGCGGCAATATCCGCCTTCAGCTTTTTCATACGGTCAAGGTGCATCATCGCCTTTTTCTTGTAGAAAGATACGTCTGCGCCGCCGTTTTCCACCAGCTCTTCCATGTGGTCAAATTCCACCAAAGCCGCCTCGGTAACTGCGTACTTTCCTTCCAAAGCGGTCAGCTCTGCCTTCAGCGATTCCGCTTTCGCATCCAGAGCGTCCAACTTCTCCGAAGCTGCTTCCATGTACTTTTTCAGCTTTGCGTACTTCTTTCTTTCCGCGCTGCCTGCAAGTTCACGTTCCAGCTGGTACAGCTTTCTGTCAATTTCCTGATAGTTCAAAATAGCCTTCAACATACTATACTCCTTCAAAGCAATCCGTCTTCCCGATGCAATACGCAGGGAAGAGAAATGCTTTTACACATTTTTTCATAATATTTTTCAAACCCATATTCTTCGGACGCATAATGCGACAACTCGAATACGGCAACGCCCGCCTCGTGGCAAGCCAAAATCAAATGGTGTTTCCAATCGGAAGAAATCATCCCGTCCACACCGCAAGAGAGCGCAAACGCCACCGATGCATCGTCCACGCCCGCGCCACAAAAGCTTGCAACCTTGCGAATGATACGCCCCTCGTCGCCCACCAAACGAACTTTGGTAGAGAAGGTCTTTCCAAGGTTTTCTTTCAACCCCTTTGCGGAAATTTCCTCTATTTCGTACACACTTCCGTAGCCGCCCGACGACAAGCTGTGCTGTCTTGCCAAGTTTTCACGCGCCTTCGCCACCTTCTTTCCATCCAAAGCCGAAAGGTATACGCCGTCGGCAAGGCAATCGTCAATGCCGCCCTCCGCGCAATCGAGATTGAGGTGCATTGAAATCACCGAAATCCCTGCCTGAATACAAGCAATCAATCTGCCACCCAAAGGCGTCCCCAAGCGAACGTCCCCAATCTTTCCATAGATGACGGGGTGATGGCTGACGATGAGATTTGCGCCCACCGCCTTCGCTTTTTCGATGGCGGATTTGGTCAAATCCAGCGTAAACAATACGCCCTGAATTTCGCCGCCGCAATCGACCAGCACACCGCTGTTATCGTACGCCCCAAAGTTGCGACAATATTCGTCGCTGAGCGCCTTGGGCGCGACATCGTCTAATATTTTATAAATTTCTGAAACGGTCATTTTCGTATCGCCTCTTGCAGCCTTGCCTTTCGCCTCAACAGCTCCGCGCGGCTCTCCTCTTGTAAATTACTCTGTAAATATTGCTCAATATCACGCAATTGCTTTTCCACCCGTCCAACGAATGCCGAGGGAAGGGTTTCCAAATTCTCTTTCCCGAACTCGATTTCCATTTCCGTATACGTCTGCTTTGCCTCGCCGTCCGCAAGCCGTCTTCCGCAGATTACGTCGTAATATTTGCCGTCCTGAAAGGTGAAATCCCTCGTGATATACGCGCCGTTCTCAATCAGCCACCGCCGCAGCTTATCGGCGTTCAACATAGGCTGAAAGACAAAGCTCTTGGGCAAAAAGCCGTGCTTTTCGTCCGTCAAAATGGACAAAATCTCGCTGCCGCCCATACCTGCAATCAACACCTCGTCCACGGTGGAGGGCACGCCGTAAAAGCCGTCACCCAAGACCGCCGTCGCCCTGCCGTCTTCCACGAAGGAAGCAAGCAAGCTCTCTGCCTTTTGCAAGCTACCCTTGCTGACGTCGGAAAAGATTGCCTTCTTGCACAGCTCGTTTTCCAGCATGTATTGCGTGCAATAGCCGTGGTCGCAACCCACGTCGGCAAACACCTTGGCAGGCGCAAGCAGTCCACACAACGTCTGTATCCGTTTGCTCACCGACATCAATACAAGAAGTCCTTCAGTTTTTTACTTCTGGACGGATGACGAAGCTTTCTCAAAGCCTTCGCCTCAATCTGACGGATACGCTCACGGGTGACGTTGAATTCCTTGCCCACCTCTTCCAAAGTACGGGGCTTGCCGTCGTCAATACCATAGCGCAAGCGAAGTACCTTTTCTTCACGAGGCGTCAGGGTATCGAGTACGCCAAGCAACTGTTCCTTCAACATCGTGAAGGTCACGGAATCGCTGGGGGTTAAAGTCTTTTCGTCCTCGATAAAGTCCCCCAAATGGCTATCCTCTTCCTCACCGATAGGGGTTTCCAAGGATACGGGGTCCTGCGCAATCCTTTGGATTTCGCAAACACGCTCTTCACTCACGCCCATTTTTTCTGCGATTTCCGCAGGGGTAGGCTCTCTGCCCAGTTCCTGCAACAGCACGCGCTGCACTCTCGTCAGTTTGTTGATGGTTTCCACCATATGCACGGGAATACGAATCGTTCTTGCCTGATCTGCAATCGCACGGGTAATCGCCTGACGAATCCACCACGTTGCGTAGGTAGAGAACTTAAAGCCACGCTGATAATCGAATTTTTCCACCGCTTTCATAAGACCAAGGTTGCCCTCTTGAATCAAGTCCAAGAACAGCATACCACGACCAACGAAACGCTTTGCAATGGAAACGACCAAACGCAAGTTTGCCTCGGAAAGGCGTTTTTTCGCCGCCTCATCCCCTTCCTGCATACGTCTTGCCAAATCCACCTCTTCGTCCGCGGAAAGCAGAGGCACGTGCCCGATATCCTTCAAGTACAGCTTGACGGGGTCATCCAAGCCGATATCCGAGAGTGCCTGTTCAAACAGCTCCTTATCTCTCGCATCCTCGTCGATGATTTGAATCCCGTTTTCCGCCAGAGATTTGTAGATGAAATCAATCTGGTTGGGGTTGGTGTCGTACTTTTCCATAATGTCGCAGAGCGCATTCGTAGAAATGCACCCCTTCATTCTGTAATTCGCCACGATCCCGCCTAAGACGTCGTTTAATTTTTGTTCGGAAATAGCCACTATTTTCTCCTCCGTTTATTCTTTTTCTCTTTGGTTTGTTAAGGTTATCTGCGCTTTTTTTGACGGCGCAGGGCGTCTTGCAAACTGCTCAATATCTCAACCCGACGGGACTGTTCGTCCGTCTTCGCAAGTTCCTCTTGCAACAGAGCGATTTCTCGGTCGATGCTTTCCCTTTCCAAGGTCGCCACGCTGTCCATAAAGAACCGCTTTGCCACGTCGCCTGCCAGCTTGTCCTCGTAGTTTAAATCGAGGATTTCACTGAACGCAGGACAGTTCTCGTCGAAGATTTCAAACAGCTCCGCAGGTCGTATACGAGCCCCCTCCGACTCACAGACGGTGATATACGCCGCAATCCTTGCGTGGACGGAATTTTCAAAGTGCAGTTTTTCAATGGATACTTCCTTAGCATACTCTGCCCCGAAAAGCTTTGCCGCCAAGATGAACCGTTCTGCCTTTTCCGTCTTATCCGAGCCCCTTGCCACCTCTGCAATCTTGACGTTCGCACCCACCGTATCGGTGGTGTCCGTCTTGGCTTCCTTGCGAAGGTTCTCAAGGTCACGCTCTAACGATTGATAGGTCAAGCCCGTCTTATCACGAAGTTTTTTCAGTAGTTCCTCACGCACGGCAGAGCTGTCCGTTTCCGATACGATCTGCAACGCCTCTTTGACGAAAGCGCGCTTACCGTCCGTACGCGACAGGTCGTATTTGCGTTCAATCGCGTGCAATTTATAATCGACCAAGGGCATCGCCGCATCCAAACATTTTTGGTACGCCTCTTTCCCCTGCTTTGCCACGTCGTCGGGATCTAAGCCATCAGGCATCGGCACGACCAATACCTTCAAATGCTCGCCATCCAAAATCTCCAACCCACGAAGGTCCGCCTTCTGACCTGCAAAGTCGCCGTCGTAGCTGATGTACACGTTCTCCGTATACCGTTTGATGAGGCGCGCCTGCTCCTTCGTCAGCGACGTACCCATGGACGCCACGACGTTTTTGAACCCGGCTTGGTATAGGGAAATCGTATCCATATACCCCTCAACAATGATCACGTTGCTGATCGGCTGTTCACGTTTCAGCTTTTTCAAAAGGTTGATATTATACAGGGTGTTGCGCTTATTGAACAGCATCGTTTCCTTGGTGTTCTTGTATTTCGCAAAATCCGTCTTTCCCAAGAATCTGCCGCCAAAGCCGATGACCTCGTCCATGTTGTTGATAATCGGGAATATGAGGCGTTCTGCCTGCGCGTCTATCAACCTGCCGTTCTTGCCTTCAATCAACACACCGCTATCCAAGATATCCTCTTTATGGTAGCCCTTGCCTGCCAAATATTCCGCAAGCTCGCGATAATCCAGCGAAGCCCCGATTCCGAATTGCTTGACCGTAGAGGGCAACATCTTTCTATCCGCAATGTATTGCAGATGAGCGTCCGCTCTCTCGTCACCGCTGAACAAGTTCGCGCGATAGAACCTCGCCGTGTCCAGCAAAATCGCCGCCATCGCATCCCGCTTTTTCTTCTTGCGGATGGATTCCTCGGTGTCGAGATTGCTTTCGGGCACTTCCATTTTCGCGCGCGCCGCCAAGATACGAACAGCGCCCATAAAGTCGGTGCTTTCGATTTCCTTGACAAACTTTACGACGTCGCCCGATTCACCGCAACCAAAACAATGATAAAACTGCTCTGATTGATTGACGGCAAAGGAAGGCGTACGCTCGTGATGGAAGGGACAGCAAGCCCAATGGTTGCCGCCTTTTCTATCGAGCGCCACGTAACTGCCGATAACGTCTACGATATCATTTTTCGCTTTTAGCTCCTGCATGAAGCGATCAAAATCTGCCATTCTTTCCTCCGTTTTATTCCTTACCTAACGAAAAAGTCGTTGGGATAAAAATGCTTTCAAATACGGTGATTGCGTACTGATCGGTCATTCCCGAGATATAGTCGCACACCGCGCGCTCCGTTCCCCACGTTTCCAGTAGAGCCTTGTACGGCGTAGGGAGCTTGTCCGTGTTTTTCATAAAGTAGGTGAATAGCTCCGTCAGCATCCGTTCTGCGCGATCCAAAATCACCTTGTTGGTCAGGTTATACACCCGTTCAAACATGAACGCGCGCAGCTCTTGAATCGAGCTTTCCACCTCTTTCGACATCGCAATCACGGGCTTTCCACACGAATTTTCGTAGATGTCCGCAATCGCCGTATGGATACGCTGCTTCGTTCCTTGCCCCAGCACGCTGATCGGACGGGCAGGCAGGTCCTCGTTTTTCAAAATCCCTGCGCGAATGGCATCCTCTATGTCGTGATTAATATAGGCGATACGGTCTGCAATCGATACGATTTTCCCCTCTAAGGTTTTAGGGTTACCGCTGCTCTTATGTTCCAAAATTCCGTCGCGCACTTCGTAGGTTAAGTTCAAGCCTCTGCCGCCCTTTTCCAAGACGTCCACGACACGCAAGGATTGCTCGTTGTGCCAAAAACCAGCCTCCGCCAGCTTGTTCAGCACCTTTTCCCCCACGTGCCCAAACGGCGTATGCCCCAAGTCGTGCCCAAGCGCAATCGCCTCCGCCAAGTCCTCGTTGAGTCGCAACGAACGGGCAATCGAACGAGAGATTTGCGAAACGTCCAAAGTATGGGTCATACGGGTGATGTAGTGATCCCCTTCGGGCGCAAAGAACACCTGCGTTTTGTTTTTCAATCGCTTGAAGGAGTTGCTGTAAATAATGCGATCCCGATCCCGTTGAAAGGCGGTTCTAAAATCGCATTGCTCTTCCTCACGCGCTCTGCCGCGCGTGAATTGCGCGCGCGTAGCATAAGGCGCAAGAAGGGCGTCTTCCGTCTGCCAAATCTGTTCTCTTACCGTCATTTTTTCCATCTTCTCTCTCCGTCCGACGATTTCGTTGCATTTTTCCGCTTATAATGTTATTCGACGCAAAATCGTCAAATCCTTTTTTCTTTAGAAAAAAAAAGAGAAATTTTTTTATTTTTTGCAAAAAAAATTGACAAGCCAACACTCGCTTGTCAATTTTTGGTTATCTTTTTCGTGATTTGAAGAACAGAGCCACCGTTCCACAGCCTGCGTGACTGCCGATAACGGGCCCGATATAGTGAATGAATACAGGGTTTTCAGGGTAGCATTTTTGCAACGATTCCTGCACGAATTTTGCATCCTCAATGCAGTCGGCATGGCTGATATAGATAGGGTCGCTTGCCCCAAGCTCCGCCATCTCCTGCATATTCTGCACCAGCTTCCGAAGCGACTTTTGCCGTCCCATTACCTTGCCCGTCGTGGTCAGTTTTCCCTCGTCTGAAACGTGCAATATCGGCTTTACGTTCAGCATCGTACCCACGATTGCCGTCGCAGACGAAACCCTGCCCCCACGCTTCAAATGAAAGAGGTCGTTTACGGTAAATTGATGGTTGATGGAAAGCTTCAGCCCCTCCGCATATTCGTACGCTTCTTCAATCGTTGCGCCGCTTTCCGCTTTTTCAACGACGTAGTTGACAAGCAAGCCTTGCCCAAGCGAGGCGCACAGGGAATCCACCACGAAGATTTTACGCTTTGGATACTCTTTTGATAACGCTTTTTGCGCCACGAAATAGCTGTCTGCCGTGCCTGAAAGCCCCGAAGAAAAGGCAATCACCAACACGTCCAAGCCCCTTTCCAGCGCGCCACGCATACGCGCCTCGGCGACTTCCGGCGTGATTTGATAGGTGGTCGGCTTTGCGCCTGCGCGCAAACGCTCGTAAAACGCCTGCAAGCCGATGTCCTGCCCGTTCTCCCCAAAATACTCCACGCCGTCCATAACAAAGCCAAGCTTTACGCATTCCACGTTATGCTCCGCAAAGTATTCCTGCGGCAAATCACAGCCAGAGTCGGTAATAATTTGAAACCTTCTTTTTTGCATAATCTGCACCCCCTTTACTTTCCTGCAACGGTGCGCAGGTAGTTATCCGCACGCTCCGCTTCCACTTCCGCCAGCTGCAAAAGAGCAACGCCGCCATCCTCGTCCCTCTTTGCCATTTCGGGCGTAAACGCCTTTTTTTGCGCCAAAATTTCCGTATAAAATACGCTCTTTTTTGCGTATTCCCAGAAATGTTCTTCGTAAGGAATGCCGTCGTAATGCCACGGCTTTTGCGCTAAGTTGTAGTGTATGAGTTTTGCCGGCTCTGCACCTGCCTCCGCCTGCGGCATTCTGTTCCAAGCCTCCGAGAAATAATGCACCCTGCCCTTGCAAAGCACGTTCAGGCAATCCTGATCGGGCGCAACACGGAAACAATGCTTCTTCAGCGTTTGACAAAACGCCTCGTAAAAGTTCGCCCCCCGCATCTTCTCTAAGTTCATTACGATCACACCGGAGTTGAAATACTTCTCGCCGTCCACCCCAAGCGCTTCCTTCGTATACTTTTTAAAGACGGGCACGCCCTGCACCACTCCGTCGGCAACCGCGCCGATGAGGTTGTTGCCAAGATTAGCGCGGTACAGCTCGCTAACGTCCGAAAGCGCAACGGTGTCGCAATCGAGGTAAACCGCCTTTTTGTATTGCGGGAACATCGCAACGATAAACAAGCGATAATAAATCGCAGGGGTGTAATAATCACGCAAGCGGAAAAATCCGCTCAACCCTGCAAGCTGTTCTTCCACGTTGACAAAGCGAATACGGAAATCGGAATGGGAATGGCGCATAATTTTTTCCGCGCGCTCACCGTTGATACCCGAATGTAAGACGTAAACGCTGTACTGAAACCGCTTATTCGCGTGCTCCGCAACCGAGCTGATTGCCACGTCTAAAAAGGGCAAATACTTATCGTCCGTCGCAAAAAAGATAGGGATTTCCGTCTTCTTTTGCAACTTTTCCTCGCTCGTCTTAATTTTTCGCGCCCCCCTTACATTCCACAATTCCTCTTGCAGATGGTTGGTCGCGCCGCCGTATGATATACTTTTCATGATTTTTCCTCGTCTTTGAATTTCCCGTTTTGGGAGTAAAATGCAAAGGAGCCTTTTTGCCTCAAGCGCCTTACCGTCTGCGCCTTAGTCAAACCAGCTCACGTTGCCTCGACGATTATATTCTATCCGTTTACGAGCAAAATCACAACCTACTGCTTGCCCTTTTTCCTCTACTACTCTTTGCGATAATTCTACCAAGTTTTTCTAGTACTCCACCGTCGGTAGAATCGAGAAAAACACCGTTTTTAGCCGCTTTTTTGCTTGAAATTCAAGTTTTTTAACAGAAACCACGTAGAGATTCAATCCGATTAATTTGCAGAAAAATCTCTGTTTTTGCCGATTGTTAAGCCCTTAACTTTGATTGTTAAGAACTAAACTTGTTGTTTTTACTCTCTGCTACCTTTCCCCTCGCGCTTCTTGTTGGCTTTGTATAAAACCTCCAGCTTATAGCTATTGTACCGCAACACGAAAAAGGATGGAAGATTTAACAGTGCGCCTACCACACAAATAGGCAGGACAATCGTCCAGCGCACCGCAGGAATAAAGCAGAGGAACATTAAGAGGAAACTCGTAAAACAGCTGCTAAAATGCCCCAGCTCGCCGTAGCGTGTTTCCAACAAAAACCGCTCGACGTATTCCACGCTTTTCGGGTCTTCCACCTTGGTTTTACGAAAGCCGGTCAAATGCCCGATTTCGGGGATATGATCCTTCCATTTGCGAATGTGCAGTTTTTCATAAAAGAGTTTTTCCTTCTTCCCGACCCGAAAGACCTTCGCGCCGTAGGGTACGCATTTTTCGGGCAAGGAACGACAGATCGCGGCGGTCGCGCCGTTGACAATCATCTGCAACAGAATGCCCCCAAAGGTAATGGCAAACGTCCACCCAAGGTGGTCGCCATACCCCAATCCGTTCGCCAAGGCAACCGCTATGCCGCAAACGACAATTATACTTAAATAGAGTATCATTCGCCCTGCTCCTTTTCCACGCCGTACGCAAGCGGAACGCCGTACACTTCTTCATATTTTTGTTGATACAGCGCCTGCGCCGTCGTCAGCATCGCCTGCGCCCCTGCCTTCTCCCCAAGCGTAGCATCGGGGTAGACGGGCGGCAGGATATGCACGGTGTGCCGTTGCAGAGGATAGCCGTGCTCGTCTACACGAGTTTCGTCGTCCTGCATGGAAATGAAAATAGGCAAAACGGGTACGCCAGCCTTATACGCCATTTTAAAGCCCCCGATTTTAAACGGACGAGGCTTTCGGTAGTTCCACCACATCTCCTGTTCGGGGTAGACCAAAATACTCTCCCCACTCTTCAAGAGTGTATCCACCGCAGAGAGGAAATTCATCAGCGTACGGCGGTTTCTCGACAGCGGCAAAGTATTACAATGTCGGAAGAAAAAGCCGTACAAGCCGGGGAAATTCGTGTAATTCCCCTCCCGAATGATCTTATACAGATATTTTTTCGGCAGGTATTTGCGAATACAATGAAAGACGATGTAGTTGTCGAACGGAGAGAAATGGTTGCAAAGCACAATAGCGCCCTTTTTTAAGCCTTCCTCTAAATACTCCTCGCCCTGCACGCCGTCAATGGTAATGACCCCCTTTTTAATCAGCCCTAAAAAATAGCGGTCTGCGATAAAGTTCGCCACCCTGCGTTTAAAGCGGCTGGATGCTTTTTTGCACAGATAATCCACCTTTTCCGGCAACAATTCGGGGGCTTCGGGATCGTTTTCAATCGGTTTATCAAACCAGCCCTTCGCCTCGTATTCTTCTATTTTTTGTAAAATCGCCCTCCGTTCGTCAGAGAGCTGAATTTTCTCATTCATTTCTTTTTACCTATACAAAAGCCACGCTTTGCAATCGTTAACTTATTTTTCAAGAAGGATCGTTACGGGTCCGTCGTTCACTTGCGCAATCTGCATATCTGCGCCGAAGACCCCCGTTTTTACCACCACGCCGTAAGCGCGCAACGCGTCCACCGCATATTCGTACAGCTCGTTTGCAAGCTCGGGACGCTCTGCCAGCGTGAAGCTAGGGCGGTTGCCGTGCGACGCATCGCCGTAAAGAGTGAACTGCGAAACGAGCAACACCTCGCCGCCTACGTCCAACACCGAACGGTTCATCTTCCCATTCTCATCCTCAAAAATCCGCAGCCCTGCAATCTTTTTGACGATATAGTCCGCCTCCATTTTTGTGTCCCCTACTTTTATCCCCAAAAAGACCGTCAATCCAAACGGAATTTCGGAAATCAATTCGCCATTTACCCTCAAGCAGGTGTTTTTTACTCTCTGTACGACTGCGCGCATAACATACTCCTCATTGTACGACAAAACGCAGGATAGGAAACCCGATCCTGCATTTTGGTTGCTTTCTATTCGATAACGGAATTAAACGCGGCTCATGTATTCGCCGGTTCTGGTGTCGATACGGATGGTATCGCCCTCTTCGACGAACATAGGTACCTGAATGGTAGCGCCCGTTTCCACTTTCGCAGCCTTCATAACGTTGGTTGCGGTGTTGCCCTTAACGCCGGGTTCAGCCTCTACAACCTTCAATTCTACGAAGTTTTCAGGTTCAACCGAGAACGCCTTAGCATACAGGAACTTTACGGTAACCGTATCGTTTTCCTTGATGTATTTGAGCGCATCTTCTACCTGATCGTAGGTCAACTGTTCCTGGTTCCATTCTTCGTCTACGAATACGTAGAATTCGCCGTCGAAGTAGGAATAGGTCATCTTCTTCGTTTCTACCTGAGCCGTTTCCAACTTCGTGGTAGGGTTGAAGGTTTCGTTGGACAATACTTGTCCCGTTACAACGTTCTTCAAGGTCGTTCTAACGAACGCCGCGCCCTTACCGGGTTTTACGTGCTGGAAATCCGTTACGGTGTAAACGCCACTCTTGTATTCAAAGGTAGCGCCCTTACGAATATCGCCTGCTAAAATCTGTGCCATAGTACATATCTCCTTATGACTTTTTTCTTTTTCGTTTTTATATTGCTTTTACAAGCCTATTACAAAATGAGCAAATCCTTTCTCGTCTTGCCCATAAAGCTTTTAATTTTTCCGTCCTTTAAGACGACGGTATCTTCAATACGGATACCGTATTCCCCCTCGACGTAAACGCCCGGCTCATCCGAGAACACCATACCGTCCACCAAGATCTTTTCCCCACGAACGCTTACCGAAGGCGCTTCGTGAATGTTCAAGCCTACGCCGTGTCCCAAGGAATGGGTGAACAGCTCACCATAGCCGTTTGCCTGCAAGTAATCCCTTGCAATCGCATCCACTTGCGTGCCCGTCATACCAGAGGTTGCCTGCTCTTGCACCAGCTCGTGCGCACGCAAAACGTGTGCATACGCCGCTTTGAACGCCTCGTGCTTGCCGTCGTCGCCAAACAGGAAGGTACGGGTAATGTCCGAACAGTAGCCGTTGACACGACAACCAAAGTCAATCAGTATCTCGTCCCCGAATTTCAAAGTCGTCAAACCCGTTTCGTGGTGAGGTACAGCCGCATTTGCGCCAAAGGCAACGATCGTTTCAAACGCCAAGCCCTGCGCGCCCAGCTTTCGCATATTGTATTCGAGCTGCGCCGCCAACGCCGTCTCCGTCATCCCTTCGCGGATTTCAGGCAGCAACATATTCAAGGCGTCCTCTGCAATCGAGCAAGCCCTTTCGATATTGCCAAGCTCCCACTCGTTTTTCACAATCATACTTTCGGTGAAGACTGCGTCGATATCGACAAGCTCCGCGCCCGACTTTTGCAACGCCAAGAACCGTGCGTGACTCGTCTGCGAATAGGAAATGCCTATGCGCTTGTACTCGCCCAGAATTTCCGTCAGTTTCTTACCGCCCCACAGCACGGGAACAACGTCCGAGCCCTCGAAAAATTTCTTCGCCGCCTCGATATACCGCGAATCGGTATAGAGGGTTGCGCCGTCCTTATCAATGAGCACGCCGCCGTTTTCAGGGCCCATGCCCGTCGCATAGCGCATCAAAAATTCACACTCGGTATAAATCGCATCGACGTTCGCCGCCGCAAACAACTTTTTGCAATTCGTCAAAACCATAACGATCTCCTCTTGTATATTCTACCAAATATTTTTTCTTTCGTCAAGTGGTAGAAATACATAATTATAGTGCAAAATACACTTTTTTCATCTCTTGTGCCTCTTTCGACTGCTTTCCAGAGGATTCGCTGACGATATAAGGCTGTAATTTCAATTCCTTCAAAGCTACGGCAAGCGGAGTAAATTCCGGCCCGTACACGGTATCCTCGAAGGTCAAGTGCTTGACTTCCCCCTTCACCGAATACATAATCTTGGAAAAATGTACGTGGAAATGCTTTACCCTGTCAAAGCCGAGCTCGTCAATCATATACTGCAAGCGCGACTTATAATCGTCCACCGTTTTTAAGGAGCCCTGCTCCCTTGCGTTGATATGTCCAAAGTCCACGCAGGGGGTGTAAATCGGGTCGATTTTACAAAATTCGACCACCTCTTCCAGCGTACCAATTTGCGCAAGCTTCCCCATCGTTTCGGGGCAAAAGATCATATCCTCGAAACCGTTTTCGTAAATCAAATCACGCAAAATCAGCAGCCGTTGTTTGGTCTTTTCCACCGCCTCAAAGCGTTGCGCTTTGCCCTGCGCCGCAGGATGAAACACCACTCGTTTGCCGCCCATCAGTTTTGCCATACGCGCGGAATCGAGCACGTATCCGTACGATTTTTCCGCCATTTCGTCGTCGGGGTTGGCAAAGTTGATAAAGTACGGCGCGTGGACGGAAATTTCCACGCCTGCCGCCGCAAACGCCGCGCCGATAGAACGGGCTTTTTCGTCCGTCATACGCACCCCTCTGCCAAAGGAGTACTCAAAGCAATCCAGCCCTAAATTTTTAACAAACCCTGCGGATTGCTCGGTATGCGAATACCCTGCCGCATAAAAATCTTCACAGTTTCCACTCGGTCCGAATTTAATCATCTTTTGTTCCCCTTATATCGTTAACCAAAGTAATATAATCCAAACCAGCCCAAAAGCCGTCTTTTGAACGCTTTATGGCTTGTCGTCATCATAATACTTTGGTATAATTTCTTCCTTCGCACCAAAAATCATTTCAAAATCCGAACTTTTGGGTGCGAAGCAATTTTATAGCGAGCCAATTTTCGTCTTCCACAAGGCGAAAGCCGCAGGTAAACCCGTCGGTTTATCAAGGGTTTCAACGAAGTAGCAGGCAAAATTTGCCGCTAAAAATCTTGGTTTGGATTATTTTACTTTGGTTAAGTCTGTTTGCAGTTGCTTTCGCAAGTCCTCTACGCAAGCAAACTTTTGTATATCCCGAATTTTTCTTATAAACCGAACGGTCAATTCCCGTCCGTATAAATCCCCTTCAAACCTGTCAAGGTGCGTTTCAACGCATACCTGTCCCTCTGAAAAGGTCGGCTGTGAACCAAAATTCGTAATCGCTTGATACGTCTTCCCGTCCACGTCCACCTCGGATGCATACACCCCGTAGGAAAGGGGGTGTTTGCCGTTTGGATAGGCTAAATTCGCCGTAGGAAAGCCGATTGTGCGCCCTACCATTCTCCCCTTTTGTACCGTACCGAGAAGGAAAAACGGCTCGCCAAGCAGCGCATTTGCCCGCTCCACGTCACCTGCCGTGAGGCACGCCTTCACAGTAGAGGAGCTCACCTTTTCGCCGTCCATTTCCAAAAGTGGCAATACGTCCACCTGCGCCGTTGTTAAAGAACGCAACAATTCAGGGTCGCCTGCCGCCGATTTTCCGAAACGAAAATCCTCGCCGCAGACAAACACTTTGGGAGCAAACTGCTCCTCTACAAGCGCGACAAACGCCCTTGGGGACAACTCCTTAATCTCCGAAAACGGCAATTCCAGCGCAAAATCGACACCTGCCCTACGGTAGATGCTTTCCCTTTCCTGCATGGTAAACACGCCGTCGCCCTTGCCGCCTGCAATCGTCATTACCCCTACCGGCACGCCGTATTCCTTGGCGCGCGAAAGCAGTAGACGATGCCCTATGTGCAAGCCGTCAAAGCCTCCTAAGAGTATCACCCCTCCTCGCATATTCGATTGTTGCGAAAAATTTACCGTTTGAAACATAGACTCAATTCAACTTTGTCTTTAACTTTATCCAGCCTTCACGCACTTCGGCAATCCCGTAAAAACTGCCGTCCTCGTTGTAGAACTTATACAGCCCGTCCTCGGTTTCCGCCACCACTTTCATGCCATTTAACAGCTTTGCATGGTTCTTGCCGGAAACGGCAAGGGTCGGATACGGCAATACGCTGTCGGTAGGCAGTATATATTTTTCCAGCTCTGCAGGGGTAGGATCTGCCTCGAACACCGAGAAGGAAATCGCGTTCCCCGTGGCGAAGATACCGCTCTGCGTTCTGCGAAGAGCGCTCATCACCGCGTTCGTACCCAACGACTCCGCCAAGTCCCTGCCGATAGAACGGATATACGTCCCGCCGCCGCAACGGATTTTTACACGGAAAGTGGTTTCGTTCACCTGCCCAAGCACCGACATATCGTGGATCACGATTTTTTTCGGCTGCAGTTCAAAGTCCACCCCTGCGCGCGCCAGCTCGTAGCCACGCTTACCGCCCACGTTCTTTGCGCTGTACTTTGGAGGCAGCTGCATCACCTCGCCACACATCGTCGGCAGTACCTTTGCAATCTCTTCCTCGGACGGAATACGCCCGCCGTAGAGAAGTTCTCCTGTGCTGTCCAAAGTATCGGACGACACCCCGAAGGTGAACTCCGCAATATACTCCTTTTCCTTTTCCAAAAAGTAGTCGAACAGCCTAGTCGCATTGCCTGCGCCGACAGGCAATACGCCCGATGCCAAGGGGTCTAAGGTCCCCATATGTCCGCAGGGCATTCCCGTCAACCATTTTAACTTGTTGACAACCGCCGAGGATACCACCCCCGACGGTTTATCAACGTTGAAAAAGCCACTATATTGTATTTTTGGTGTCTTCTTGCCCATTAGCGCAATTCAATCCCCAGCTTGAATTTTAAATTACCCAAAATCTTCTTAACGAACCCGTCGATGGTTTCGGGCGTGAACGCCTTTTCCGCCTGCGCGTCAGGGGTAAAGGTGAGGCTGAATGCCATACTCTTCTTCCCTTCGGGAAGCTGTCCGCCACGATAGACGTCGAACAAGGTCGCCTTCGTCAAATACTTACACGAATGGAGCAATACCTCTTCAATCTCGCCACAGGTCAATTTCTCATCGACAATCAACGCAAGGTCGCGTTGCATTGCAGGGAACTTAGGCAGGTTGGTATAGCGTACCGCATCGTCCATTTTTTCGGAGAGCGCAGAAAGATCCAGCTCACCAAGATATACCTTCTTGTTATCCAAACTGAGCGAAAGAGCGATAGCAGGGTCGAGTTCACCGATTTCACCCACCACCGTCTTGCCGAGCAATACACTCGCGGAAACGCCGGGGTGCAGATAGGTTTTTTCCGCACGGACATAGGTCAAAGGCAAGTGGAATACTTCCGCCAGAGCCTCTACCGTACCCTTGATATCGAAGAAATCACATTTCGTGCCCCAGATTGCAAAGGTCAAATGCTTGCGTTCCTCGGGCTGTTCGCTTGCCTCCGTGTTGCGAGGCAGGTAGACGTTGGCAATCTCGAATTCTCTGCCCTCGTCGTTGCCTCTACGGATATTGCGCACCGCGTTTCCAAGCATCGAAGGCGCAAGGAAGGTACGCATAATCGACAATTCCTCGCTGATGGGGTTGAGAATTTTGACAGCGTTTCTCTCCACGCCATCCGCAGGAATCCGCATTAAATCCAAATCCTTAGGGGAATAGAAGGAATAGTTATACGCTTCGTAATAGCCCTGCGTTTTCATCAGGGTTTTTACGTGCATTTCCTTCTTCTGTTCGTCCGTCAAGCCGCCGCCCGTCACGGACGCCTTTTCCAAGAAGGTGGGAACAAGGTGGTCATAACCGTACATACGGATAATCTCTTCCGCAAGGTCGGGATAGCCATCCACGTCGTCACGATAACCGGGAATCACCACCGTCAATTCGTCGCCGTTGATTGCAGGGCGGAATTGCAATCTCGTCAGGATTGCCAAAATCTCATCGTTCGGAACTTCGATACCCAGCAGAGCGTTGATTTTCGCTACGCTTGCCGTCATGGTACGTTCGGTCAAGTCTGCCGCGCAAACGTCCGCGCAGATGTCGGTAACGACACCACAGCCGAGCTCCTCAATGAGGTGCAACGCGCGCGCCATACCCAAGCCGTTAGTATACGCATCCACGCCCTTTTCAAAACGAGAGGAGGAATCGGAGGATTGCCCCAACGCCCTCGAAGTCTTTCTTACGCTGTCGCGCGCAAATTTTGCCGATTCGAAGTAGACGTTCTTCGTGCCGTCCTTAATCTCGCTGTTCAAGCCGCCCATAATCCCTGCCAATGCAACCGGCTTATTGCCGTCGCAAATAACAAGGTTATCTGTATTCAAGGTAAACTCTTTTTCGTCCAGCGTGATAATCTTTTCGCCTTCGGTGGCGCGTCTTACGACGATTTTTCTGCCGCCGATTTCGTCCGCATCAAACGCGTGCATCGGCTGACCGATTTCAAGGAGTACGAAATTCGTAATATCGACGATGGGAGAGATAGAACGAATCCCCGAAAGCGCCAAACGTTTCCGCATCCAAGCAGGGGTTTTACCGCCCTGCACGTTCTCTACGTAATGTCCTACGTAGCGAGGGCAAAGGTCGGGCGCAAGCACCTCTACCGTGATAGGCTGTGCGCTCGTCTGCTTTGCGGTAAAGGAAACGTCGGGGTTTTTCAAGGGCTTACAAAGCACCGCCGCAACCTCGCGGGCGATACCTAAAACACTCTGACAATCGGGGCGGTTTGCGGTGATGGAAATATCAAAAATCCAGTCATCCAAGCCAACCACTTTTTTAATATCCTCGCCCACGGGTACGTCTTTTGCCAAATCCAGCAAGCCGTTTACCTCTGCGCCTTCATAATAATCGTCATTGATGCCAAGCTCTTCACCCGAACAGAGCATACCAAACGATTCTACGCCACGGAGCTTACCTTTTTTAATCTTCTTCACAGCGTCAGGATTCTTTTCGAGCTGTCTAGGGTCGCTCTCTACCACGGTAGAGCCGTCCAACGCGCAGGGCGTTTTCATCCCCACGTACACGTTGGGCGCGCCCGTAACGATCTGCAATTCCCTGCCGTATTCCTCACCGCAGTCCACCACGCAAATTTGCATATGGTCGCTGTCGGGATGAGGGGTCAAAGCCTTTACTTCGCCCACCACGACACGATTAATTTTTTCACCGAGGTAGATAAGCTCCTCTACCTCAAAACCGCAAGAGAACAACTTTTCCGCCAACTCCTGCGCGGAAACATCAATATCTACGTAATCTTTTAACCAACTGAAAGGTACTTTCATTTTTCTTCACCTATACCCTTAATCTTCGAACTGCGAAATAAAACGCAAATCATTTTCAAAGAGCGTTTTAATATTGTTAATGCCGTATTTCAGCATAGCGATACGCTCTACGCCCATACCGAACGCAAAGCCGGTATAGACGTCGGGGTCTACACCGCAGTTTTCGAGAACGTGGCGGTTGACCATACCTGCGCCAAGAACTTCAATCCAGCCCGTGCCTTTGCAAAGACGACAGCCCTTGCCGCCACACTCTGAACAAGAAAGGTCTACCTCTACGCTCGGTTCGGTGAAGGGGAAGTAAGAGGGGCGCAAGCGTACCCTCGTGGACGAAGTGAACATCTTTCTTGCGAACTCGCCGAGCATACCCTGCAGGTCGCAAAGCGTAATCCCCTTATCCACCACCAAGCCTTCCATTTGGTGGAACATAGGCGAATGGGTAGCGTCGTCGTCCGAACGGAATACCCTACCGGGAGAAAGGATTTTAATGGGGGGCTGCCCCTTTTCCATTACGCGGATTTGCCCCGCCGAGGTCTGCGTTCTTAAGAGCAGGTTTTCCGCCAAATAGAAGGTATCCTGCATATCTCTTGCAGGGTGATCCTTGGGGGTATTGAGGGCGGTAAAGTTGTAGTAGTCCGTTTCAATTTCAGGCCCTTCAAATACCTTAAAGCCCATACCCGCAAAGATATCAATCAGCTCGTTTTTAACAAGCGTAATCGGGTGCAAAGCACCTGCGGTGTACTTTTTGCCGGGCATAGAAATGTCGATACGCTCTGCGGCGTACTTTTGCTGCATTTCCTTTTCCTTTACGACTACGGAGCGAGCCTCGAACGCCGCCTCCATACTCTGTTTAAACTCATTGACAATTTTACCAAAGACGGGTTTTTCTTCTTTGGGCAAGTCCTTCATACCTGCCATTACCGTCTTCAATTCCTGTTGGAACTTCACCTTCAGTTCGTAGAGCGCCCTACCACTCTCGGTGCATTCCATTGCCGCCAAAATTTCGGCGCGCAACGCATTGATTTTTTCCTGCATATGTTTTCTTCCTCCGAAGTTTTTTCTTTGTTTATGTCCACCTAAGCAACAAAAAAAGTCGTCCCTAAAACAGGGCGACTTTTTATCGCGGTACCACCTGTATTTACAGAGCAACAGCCCTGCCTCATTATTCGCTTTCACGCGCGAACCGCGGCGACAACTACTACTATTTCCCTGTCGCGGCTCCCAAGCGAAACGGCAATTTTTCTTCGCTTTGCGCCTTTCAGCCCACGGACGCAATCTCTGGAAAACGAATACACGAAAAACGCCAACTTGTTCTCAGCCTTTATCTATTGATAAAATTATAGCGTTTTTCTTTCCGTTTGTCAAACGTTTTAAAGCCTTTTATACGATTTATTTCGACTTCAGCTCATCCAAAATCGCCTGCAACAGCACGGTGTTCGCCATCTCTTTTTCTTTGGCAATCCGCTCTGCTTCTGCCGCCGCCTTCGCCTCAGCCTCCGCTTTCGCCGCCTCAGCCTCTGCCTTCGCTTTCGCCGCCGCCGCTACTCTCGCTTCGTAAATTTCCATCGCCTGTTGTTTACCAACCTTCTCTTCCTTGCGGATAGCGCGCACTGCCTTTCTCAGCTGACGCTTGTTCGCCGCTTCGCCTTCCACCAGTTCCTTTGCCTCGTTCAAGCCGTTCATGATTTTGACAATCGTAAACAGCACGAAGGCAATCAACAGGAAGTTGATGATAGCGCTGATGAACGCGCCCCAGTCAATATAGATCGAGTTTGCAAGATCGATGGTAATACCGTCTTCCAAATACGCCGGTTTACCCAAAATCGTCACAGCTCCTTCCAACGCGTCCCCGCCCAAAACCATCGCAATCAGCCAGTTGATCAAGGGTTTCAAAATAAAGTTTGAAAGTCCGTTGACAATCCCCGTAAACGCGCCACCGACGATAACACCGACGGACATATCGAGGACGTTGCCACGGGTGATAAACTTCTTAAATTCTTCAAAAAAACCAGTAATTGCCTTCATTCCCTTCTTCATTTTTTTATTCCTTCCTTTGTTTGGCTTTTCGCCTTTTTCTTATTGTACTACATAAAATCCCGTTCGTCAATGCCTAAACGCAAAAAAAAGAAGGAAAACTTTTCCCGTTTCCCCTCCTCTTTTTATTGATTTACATTTTCGGCGTTTTTTTCAGCATTTCTTCTAAGCGCCCCATAACTTCCTTCAACCCCTCCTCGCTCTCGGACAACAAAGCCCTTGCCTCTTTCGTTTCCACGACGTCTGCCGCCTCACGATAGGCAATCGCTAAGCCCCTTTCAAAAAACAGCATATCGGATAGGGTATCCTTCTCATTCAGGGTCACTTCCCGTTTTTCCAGTTTCATCCTCATCCACCTCCACTTTTGCTTTGCAATCCTCTCCTAAAAGCTGGGATAGCTTTTCTGCCCGTTCCCCGTGCAAGGACACGAGCTGCTGCATCAACTTTGCAAGTTGCACGTCCGTCAAAGTCCTACTGTATACGCAGGCTTTGCGTTGCGCTAAGATTTCCAGCTTTTTTAATTCCTTCAAGCTCTGCATACAAAACCCCCCTCCCTTGCAACGTGTGCAAAAGAGGGGGAATTTATACCGTATTATCGTTTTTTCTTCGCGTAGTCGCAAAGCCCCGAAAGTGGACAGACCTCACAGCTCGGTTTTTGGGAATGGCAAATCTGCCGCCCGTGATAAATCAGCTGATGATGCGCCTTCGACCAATCGGATTTAGGAACGACCTTCATCAGCCCTGCCTCAACCTGCTCAGGCGTTTTGCCTTTCGCAAGCCCTAAACGGTTGCTGACACGAAAGACGTGCGTGTCCACCGCAATCGCATCGCCGCCAAACCAGACGGAATACACGACGTTCGCCGTCTTTTTACCAACGCCGGCAAGGCTCATCAGTTGCTCTATCGTCGAGGGGACTTCCCCACCAAACCTTTCCACAATATCCTGTGAGGCGGATAAAATATGCGCCGCCTTGTTGCGATAAAAGCCGCAGGAAAAGATATATCCTTCCAACTGCTCCTGCGAAAGGGTCAGCATCTTTTCGGGGGTATTGTAGCCTTTGAAAAGCTCCCTTGTCACAATATTGACGCGCGCGTCCGTGCATTGTGCGGAAAGCACCACCGCCACCAATAATTCGTACGCCGTAGTGTATTCCAGCGCCGGCTTTGCATCGTAATACAATTGTCCTAAGAGGGCAAGCGCCTCTTTTTTCTCTTGCTTGTTCATAGTCGCATTATACCACGCCGTCAAAAAAAACGCAAGCGTTTTATCAAGGCAACGGATACAGCACCAACCTACCAGCCTGAAAATCCATTTTATAAAAACCCTTAAAGGTAGAATATCTACCGATACGGAGCACCGCTTTTGCCCGCGTGAGCACTCTGCCGTCGAAGCGCACGCAAAGCCCACATCCAATCCTTGCCTCCTTCGGGGCAGGGACCGTTTCGCAAGATACGCCGTATTCTATCAATTTTTGAGCAAAGTCCACGCTCTGCGAGCGTGAACGAAACACAGCAAGTACCGTCATTTTTTATATACCATCCTAAAATCTTCCTTCGGATTATAATTCGGTCATCCTTAGAATAGTATATCATATGCCAAATTCACAAAGCGAGGTGCTTATATGATTTATCTTGACAATGCCGCCACCGGCGGCGCAAAACCGCAAAACGTCCTCACCGCCGTACAATCGGCGTTGCAATTGTGCGCCAACCCGGGAAGGGGCGCGCATCGGCTTGCCGTCACCTGCCTTAGCGGCGTACAAGCCTGCCGTAAAGCCCTCGCCCAGCATTTCGATTGCCCTGAACACGACCGAGTGATTTTTACCAAAAATTGCACCGAGGCGTTGAATATCGCCCTGCAGGGCTTACTGAAAAAGGGCGACCACGTTATCACCACTTGTTTGGAGCATAATTCCGTCCTGCGCCCCTTGTATTACTTAAAAAATCATCGGGGGATTGAATACGATATTTGCCCGTTAGACGGAGGCGAACTTTCGCCACAGCGCATCGCCTCTCTTCTGCGCCCAAACACCAAAACCGTCGTCGTCACCGCCGCATCCAACGTGTCGGGATACTGTCCCGACCTTGTCGCCATACGAAAGGTTTTACCTGAAAGTGTCCTGCTCATCTGCGACGGAGCGCAGGGTGGCGGACACCTGCCTTTGAAGATGTCCTCTATGGGCATCGACGCCCTCTGCCTTGCAGGACACAAGGGGTTATACGGCATACAGGGTAGCGGCGTTTTGTTGCTGTCCTCGCGCGCCAACCCCGACCCGCTTTTGTTTGGCGGCACGGGATCGCTGAGCTACGCTCAGGAGATGCCTGATTTTTTGCCTGATGGCTTGGAGGCAGGCACGCTTAATTTCCCCGCCATCCTCTCCCTTCTCGAGGGCGTAAACTATCTGACCGTGCACGAGCAAGAGATTGCCGAACGGCTAAAACGGTTGACCGCCGTTTTGATACGGGGATTAAAAAAACTGCCCGAAGTTCGTGTCTATTCTCAGCCAAACTCCTGCGGTATCGTCGCCTTTGCGCACCGTAAACACCCCTCGGAATATCTGTCTATGCTCCTTTCCCAAAAGTACGATATCGCCACCCGTGGGGGCTTGCATTGCGCGCCGCTGGCGCACGAAGCCTATGGCACAAGCGGCGACGGGCTGTTGCGTGTTTCCTTTGGCCACCAAAACACCGAAAAGGACGTGGAAACCCTGCTATCCGCCCTGCAAGCCGTCTGCGAAGGTTAAATATCCTTTAAGCGTTTTATCACCCCTTCCAGTTGCTTTCTTTGCCCTTCGTCAAGCATGGGAGAAAACTGCGTATAAAACTCGTCGATTTCTTCGTTGGTCAGCGTGCCTGCGCGCTTGGCTTTCTCCGCCTCGGACAAAATTTGCATCCAAATCCCTGCGCCACTCTTACCATCGTACGTCGCCGCAATCTTTTTCGTCAACTCGGTTGCCGACTGCTCCGTTTCCTCTTTTCTTCCCTGAGTATACGAGCGTAAATTTTTCATACTCTCCCCTCCTTAAAGCTTTTGTATATCCTATTCGCTATCACGAAAAAAAGTGCCTCTGCATACAATAGCAGTATGGAATTGCTGATTTTGATTATCTTGTATTACCTCTCGCAAAACCCCGACTTTGAACGGTCGGTAAAGCCCCTGCTTGGGGAGCTGAAAAATTCCGAGCAAGCCTTGAAATTTTTAGAGGAGCTGTCGCAATTTTCAAAGCTGTTCTCCTCTATGCAAGGCAAACCAAACGAGGAAAAACCGCCACAACCGCCATTCGACGAGGGAAAAAAGCAAGACCCGCCACGCGCAGACGCACCCCCTCGCCAAACGGAAAACAAGCCGTCCGATTCCCCCACCGCAGGGATTGCCGACGGATTCATCGAAGAATTGTTATCCAAATACTTCCAAAGCGGAAAATAAAAAAGAGCCATTCGGCTCTTTTTTATTCTTTCATACTCTCCAGCAACAATCTTATTGCGTCCTTAAATCCTTTCTCGTAGGCAGACTTTACACAGTCGGCGTGTCCCTCCGCGCAAACGTTTGTATACTCTAAAAACAAAGACTTCGTTTTCCCCGACAAGCCTGCATACAATTCATCGTATAAACCCCATTCTTTTTTGGATTGTTCACGGCTTTTCGCTGTAATCAAACAAGGATCTTCTTCCAACTGTATTTTATAAATCTGCTCTATAATTTCACTCATATTTATCTACCCCGAAGAAAATTTATATATTCCTTGATTCTAAATTATATCAGGTCTTTTGACTTAAATCAAGACTTTTGACTTAAAAATACTTATACTTTAGATATGGTATTTCAAGAAGTCATTAAAAACTTAATGGAAGAAAAGCATTTGACACAACAGGCGCTTGCCGATGCTTTGGGTATCAACCAAACCACCGTTGGACAATGGTTGAGCGGAAAGAAGAAACCCAGTTACGACAGTATTTTATTGTTGTATCAAATCTATCAAATCGAGCCTAACGAACTGTTTGGCATCGAATAATCTCACCACGTTTTCTTTTATATAAAAAAGCAACCGATTTTTCGGTTGCTTTTGCTTTATATAATGGAAAATCCGCCGTTGACGGGGATATCCACCCCGTTCACGTAATCGTTTTCTTCAAGGAAGAGCACCGCCTTTGCGACGTCGTCGCCGTTGCCCATTCTGCCGGCAGGAATCTCTTCCACCAACGCCGCCTTGTCCTCTTGCGATAACCGAGCGTTCATCGCTGTGTCAATCACCCCAGGCGAAACGGTGTTCACACGAATTCCCGAATAACCAAGCTCGTTTGCGAGCGCCTTGGTGAACGCAATCAACGCCCCTTTTGATGCGGAATATACGCTTTCGCAACTACCGCCGACTTCTCCCCAAACGGAAGAAATATTGACGATTAAACCGCTTTTTTTAGCAATCATATAAGGAACGGCGTGTTTTACGCAAAGGAACGCGCCACGCATATTGACGGCAAACAAATCGTCGAATTCGTCCACGCTAACGTCCTGCACCTGCTTGAATAAGCAAACGCCTGCGTTGTTCACCAAGACGTCCACACCGCCGATAGCGGTAAATAGATCCGCCACCTCGTTTTCCTTGCGGACGTCCGCGCGATAGACCTCTAATCCCTGCTCTTTTGCCTCTCTCGCGCTGTCCTCATCCTTAGAATAGCTGACACATACACGGTAGCCTTTTTTTTGAAAAGCCAACGCAATCGCCAGCCCGATACCACGCACACCGCCCGTGATTAAAACCGTTTTCATTCCATACCTGCCTATTATAAACCAAGTTTTTTCACAATCTCGTCCGCAATTTCTGCGGGCGTTTTATCATCCACGAAAGCCACTGCGTCTGCAACCTCTTGATAGATAGCAGAGCGCGCCGCCAGTAATTCGTCCAAACGGGCAGACAGAGCCTCCCCTGCAAGCAAAGGACGGGTGGTATCCCCCTCTAAACGCCGTTGCAAAGTTTCCTTACTTGCCTGCAAATAGACGATTTTACCCTGCTCTTTTAGAAGACGAACGTTCTCCTCTTTCAGCACCAAACCGCCGCCGACGGACACAACCGTATTCACGCCGCACGGCAGAGCGCGCACCGCCTCCGTTTCCAATTCACGGAAATACGCCTCTCCATTTTGGGCAAAAATCTCCGAAATTTGTCCATGGCGAGATACAATCCATTCGTCGGTGTCCACCCATTCCCAGCCAAGCCTGTCTGAAAGGGCGCGCGCCACCGTCGTCTTGCCGCAGCCCATCATGCCGCACAATACGATACGCATCTTATTTCAAAAGGCAGCGAAGTCCTTCCACCGCCGCAATATAACTACCAGCGCCAAAGCCGCAAATCGTGCCCCTGCACACCTCGGAAATCACCGAAGTATGGCGGAACTCCTCACGCGCGTGCACGTTCGACATATGTACCTCTACCACGGGGATATCAATTGCCGCAATCGCATCACGCAAAGCATAGCTGTAATGGGTGAACGCACCTGCGTTGAACACAATCGCATCGTAGGCTTTACCTAAGAACGCCTCGTGGAGCTTATCCACCAGCGCGCCCTCGTGATTCGATTGATAGAAATCGACCTCGTCGCCGCCTGCCTTGCAGTAGGTGGCGATTTTTGCATTGATTGTTTCCAGCGTTTCCGTGCCGTAAACACTCTTTTCACGCAAACCCGTCAAGTTTAAATTCACACCGTTCAATACTAAAATCTTCATATATTTTCCTCGCTTTCGAGATATTTTTTGTATAAAGCATACGCCTCTTGTTCGTCTGCCTGCCGACCTAAGAAATAGCAATCCGCATAGTATGCCTGCAAAAAGAGCATTCCGCCCCCCGATACCGTCTGCAAACCACGCTCTGCCGCGAGTCGCAAAAACTCGGATACGGTCGGTTTGTAAATCAAGTCCACCGCCGCTTGGCAATCCTTGAACGCCGCCGCCGAAACGGGGGAAATCCCCACCGTGTCGTGCATCCCGACCCCCGTGGCGTTGATGATAATATCATAGCCACCTGCCTCGGGATCGTCCGCCACCGCAACGCCAAGCTCCTGACAGGTTTCCTCTAATTCCTGCTTTCTGCGTTGATAAAGATAGACCGTCGCCCCTGCATTTTTCAAGACGGATGCCGTACTTCTACCTGCGCCACCTGCGCCCAACACGAGCACTTTCTTACCTTCCACAGAAACGCCGTGCAGTTTCAGCATCTGCATAAAGCCCCAACCGTCCGTATTGTATCCCTTGCGGATAGCGCAAACGACGGTATTCACCGCCCCGAACGTCGCTGCATCACCAACGATTTCATCGAGGTATTCCATGACGTCGCGCTTGTAGGGAATGGTCACGTTAAAGCCGTCGAAGTCCCCTAAAAGATAGCGCATCGTATCGTCCAACTGTGAAGGAGCAAGGGAGATTTTCTCATATTCAAGGTCATATCCAAACTGCCCTAAAATAAAGGCGTGGATTTTATGGCTGTCCGATTTTGAAACGTCCTTGCCGATCAACGCCAAACGAAGTTTTTTTACACTCATTCTGCACCTACCCCCAGCATTTTAAAGAAATTCGGGAAGGAAATAGCGCAACATTCGGGGCGCAAAATTCCGCCCCCATTCTCGCTGGCAAGCAAGCCTACCGCCGCCGACATCGCAATTCTATGGTCCATAAAGCTGTCCACCGTACCGCCAAGAAGTCGTTTCTTGCCACGGATAATAAACCCGTCGTCGGTAGGGATACACTCACCGCCCAAGCGGTTAATCATCTCTGCCGTCGCCAAAATACGGTCGCTCTCTTTCACCTTCAATTCCTTCGCATCGCGAATACGGCTCTCGCCGTCTGCAAATGCGAGCATCAGCGCAATCAAAGGCAGTTCGTCAATCATCGACGGAATATCGTCGCCGCCCAGTTCCACGCCGCAAAGCGGGGATTTTTCGACGAGTATATCCGCCATTTCTTCACCGCCAGAGCCACGCTTATTCAGCACCGAATAGCGCACACCCATCTTATCAAACGCCGTCAAAATCCCCGTTCGGGTCGGGTTCACACCCACGTTTTTACACAGCGTTTTTCCCTTCAATGCGCCGAGCGCCATAAAATAGGAAGCGGACGAAATATCCGCAGGCACGTCCACGTCCAAAGAGGAAAGCTCGCTCTTTTCCACGCTGACACGATTGCCTTCCACCGATACTTTTGCGCCCATTGCAGACAGCATACGCTCGGTATGGTCACGGGATTTGGTAGGCTCTTCCACCGTTGTGATACCACTTGCCGAGATACCTGCCAAAAGAATTGCGCTCTTTACCTGTGCCGAGGCAACGTCCGTCAAAATTTCTCTACCAACAAGCTCCGCAGGGGCAACGTATACGGGTGCGTGCCCGTCCGTCGTGCGCACGTTTGCGCCCAACAGCCCCAAAGGTCTTGCCACACGTTCCATCGGTCTTTTGGACAGAGAATCGTCCCCCGTCAACACGGCGTCAATCCCCTTGCCTGCAATTAAGCCCGTCAACAGTCGCATCGTCGTACCCGAATTACCGCAATTGAGTTCTCTGCCGGCGCGGAAACGCTCTGCCCCACGCACGCGAATGGTCGAACCGTCCACGTCAATCTTTGCGCCCAACGCACGCATACACGCGCAGGTGGAAACACAATCCTCGCCACAGAGGGCGTTGGTGATAACCGCCTCGCCTGCCGTCGCGCTGTTTAACATCACCGCGCGATGGGTAATCGATTTGTCGCCCGGTAAGAGGAATTCTCCCTCAAAAGTGCCGAGGTTTCGAATACTTTGCATACTCATATCCGTCCTTTCAAAGTTTTTCCGCAAGCGCTGAAATCGCCTGCGCATACCGCTCCATCGGGAGCGCAAACAACGTCCATTCGCCATAGTCTTTTGCCACGCTCATAACGACGTTTCCATCCCCCGTATTCTTTTTATCCAAGCTCGCCTTCTTCGCCACCTCGCCAAGGGTGGAAAAGTCGGGCTTTTCGCCCCCATCCAGCGCCAACGCTTTCTCTACAAAGTGAATTAACCGTTCGCCGTACGCAGGATTGCAAACACCTGCCTCGATTGCAAGCACGGTTTCTATCTTCATCCCCCACAGCACACTCTCACCGTGCGAAAGCCCATACGAAAGTTCGATGGCGTGTCCCGTCGTATGCCCGACGTTGAGGCACTTTCTCTCCCCCGTTTCCTTTTCGTCACGCTCGACAACCCCTGCCTTGTAGCGCACGCTGTTTTCAATTAAGTCCACCGCCAAGTCTTTGTTGATATTGCCGTCCACCGCCGCCAAAGCATCAAAGGTATGCTTGTCCATCGCCGCATATTTGATAATTTCACCGATACCGCACTTCCATTCTCTTTCAGGCAGGGTGTTTAAGAACATCGGGTCAATCAACACCTCTATCGGTTGATGAAACGCCCCGACGATATTTTTTACGCCGGCAAGGTCGATTGCCGTCTTGCCGCCAACCGAGCTATCCACCATAGCCAGTAGCGTGGTAGGGATTTGTACGCAGTCAATCCCACGCATATACAGCGCGGCGCAAAGTCCACCGATGTCCCCGATAACGCCGCCACCTACGGCAAACAGCCGTGAGGTTCTCTTCAAGCCTGCCGCCGCCATCTTCTCTAAAATCGACTGCAACGATTGAAAGTTCTTGTGCTCTTCCCCGGCAGGCAGAACGAACAATTCTTCCCCCTGCATCCATTTTTCAAAGAAGGGACGATGCAAGGTATAAACGTTCGTGTCCGTCAATACAAAGTTCTTCTGCCCCTGTAATAAATAGGGCAACCGATGGGCAATCACGTCCTCTCCGATATAAATTTTCCCCGTCGCCGACGAGGTTTTTACGTCAATCGTCATACCCTTACAGCTCCTCATAACGGCTGACAACCTGCGCCATAGTGTCGCCACCCAAACGCTCTGCCACGGCGAACGCAAGCACCTGCGCCACCACCGCCTCGGCAATCACTTCTATCGCCACAAGCGCGCAAACGTCGCTGCGTTCGGACGCCGCCGTCGTCACCTCGCCCGTAGACGTATCCACCGTCTGCAAGCCGCGCATCAGGGTAGGAATGGGTTTCATAGCAATCCGCAACACGATTTCCTCGCCGTTGGACATACCACCCTCGATACCGCCCGCGCGGTTGGTTTCACGGTAATAGCCACGCTCCATATCGTAGAAAATTTCGTCGTGCACGTCCTTACCGCTGACCGATGCAACGCCAAAGCCCATGCCGATTTCCACGCCTTTTACCGCCTGAATACTCATCAAGCCCTGCGCCAAGCGACCGTCCAGCTTTTCGCCGTACGTCATCATACTGCCAAAGCCACTCTTAAGCCCACACACACGGACTTCCACCATGCCGCCCGCCGTGTCGCCAGCCGTACGCAAAGCCACAATTTTCTCCTTTGCGACCTCGCTAATTTCAGGGTTTAATATCCCCGTTTCCGAATTTCTTCTAGAAAGGATTTCGTCAAAAGTATACGCCGCCTCGTCCTTCACACCACAAATCTCGCGTACGAAACCTGTAATTTCCACACCCAAAGCGGAAAGGTACTGCTTATAAATCCCACCTGCCGCAACGCGAATGGCGGTTTCTCTTGCAGAGGCGCGCTCCAAAATATTTCTGGCATCCTCTTGGGCAAATTTCAGCATACCCGTAAGGTCAGCGTGTCCGGGGCGCACCTTCGTCAAAGCCTTTTGCTCCATCATCGCCTCGTTGCAAGCGCCGTCCGACATACAGCTTTCCCAGTTGGCAAAGTCGCGATTGTAAATGCAAAGGGTAATCGGGCTGCCGAGCGTTTCGCCGTTGCGTACACCCGTCAAAATTTCCGCTCTGTCCTTTTCAATCTTCTGCCGACCGCCTCTACCAAAGCCGCTTTGGCGGAGTGCAAGCTCTGCTTGCAGAGTTTCCATATCCAGTTGTAAATGCGCAGGGATTCCTTCCAAAATCGCAACGAGCGCCTTGCCATGCGATTCCCCTGCCGTCGTCAATTTCATCATAATGACACCCTTTTATACCGTTTCTACCGTGTATTTGCCTTCCCGATAATCAACCAGCACCTTTTGCCCTGCCGACACTCTGCCAAGCAAAATTTCCTCCGACAACCTATCCTCTATCCGTCTTTGCACCGCGCGCTTTAACGGACGAGCGCCGTATTGACTATCATAGCCCTCTTTGACGAGCGCATGCTTTGCCGCCTCGGAAACGGTGAGCGTAATCCCACGCTGTTCATACAGACGCTTTGCAAGCGCCGCCACCATCTTGCCGCCGATGATTGCCGCATCCTCTTCCGACAGACGGTGGAATACCACCACGTCGTCCAAGCGGTTCAAAAACTCCGGACGGAATTTTTCCTTCAGAGCCTTCGTGATGTTCTCCTTCATATCCTCGTACTGTCTTGCATCTGTCGCCGTGTCGTCCACGTCACTACCAAAGCCGTACACGCCCGTGCGTTCGGTCTGCGGTAAGGACGCCCCCACGTTAGAGGTGAGAATAAGTACGGCGTTTTTGAAGTTCACCGTTCTGCCCTTGCTGTCCGTCAGCCTGCCGTCGTCCAAAATTTGCAGCAGCAGATTGAACACGTCAGGGTGCGCCTTTTCAATCTCGTCAAACAAAATTACCGAGTAGGGTTTGGTGCGTACCTTGTCGGTCAATTGCCCCGATTGTCCCTCGTCAAAGCCGACGTATCCGGGAGGCGCGCCGATAAGTTTAGAAATCGACTGCTTTTCCATATATTCGCTCATATCCAGGCGAATCATCTGCTCCTCGTTGCCAAACAACGCCTCTGCCAGAGCCTTACAAAGGTCGGTTTTACCCACACCCGTAGGCCCTACGAAGATAAACGAACCGATGGGACGAGAGGGGTCTTTTAAGCCTGCGCGCGCCCTGCGAATGGCTTTCGATACGGCGCTGACTGCCTCGTTTTGCCCGATAATCCGTTCGTGCAATTTCTCCTCTAAATGCATCAGCTTTTCGCCTTCTTCCTGCGAAATCTGCATCAGGGGCACGTTCGTACGCGCCGCAACGATGCCGGCAACCTGCTCTCTGCCGATGCCCATTCTGCCGTCGGGAAGTCGAATGAGGCTCTGTGCGCGGAGCACCGCCTCTCGTCTGTCCGTCAGCCGTTGCAATTCCTTTTTGATACGATTCATCGCCTCGTAGTTCAAGGTGCTTTGCGCATACGAAAAGCTCTCTTCCAACGTTAAAATCTCTACGGACAACGCCTTCGATTCGTCGTTTTCAGAGCCGCAAATGCGCGCCCTTGCCGCCGCCTCGTCAATGAGGTCGATTGCCTTGTCAGGCAAGAAACGATCGCTCATATAGCGAATGGACAGCTTTACCGCCGCCTCAATCGCTTCGTCGGAAATGGCGATGCCGTGATGCGCCTCGTAGCGGCTACGAAGACCTTTCAGGATTGCAATCGCATCCTGCTCCTTCGGCTCCTCAACCATAACGGGGGTAAACCTTCTTTCAAGAGCCGCATCCTTTTCAATGTATTTTCTGTATTCTTCAATGGTGGTTGCGCCGATGAGCTGTAAATCACCACGCGCCAGCATGGGTTTTAAGATATTTGCCGCGTCCATACCGCTGTCCGAAGAGGCCCCTGCCCCCACGATTGTATGAATTTCGTCTATGAACAGAATAATCTGTCCGTCGGCAAGTACCGCATCCACGACGTCCTTTAAACGCTCCTCAAATTCCCCACGGTATTTCGTACCTGCGAGCATCCCGGGAATATCAAGGGAAAACACCGTCTTCCCTGCAAGCTGAGGAGGAACTTTTCCCTGCACAATCAAGGTCGCCAAGCCCTCGATAATCGCGCTCTTGCCCACGCCCGGTTCGCCGACCAGAACGGGGTTGTTTTTACTGCGACGAGAAAGCACCTGCGACACCTGTTCAATTTCCCTCTGACGGCCGATAACGGGGTCTACCTTGCCGCGGCGTACACGCTCGGTCATATCCGTGCCGAAGGTCGCCAGCTTTTCCCTTGCCGTCGATTTCCCCTTGCCGCTTTGCTTTGTGGAGAACAAGTCCTCGCCCACCTGCGTTCTGCCTGCAGAGGGCGTTTGCGGCTGTTGCATGCGGTTGCCCTGCGGCGCATCCTCCTGCGGACGAGCGCTCACAAGCTGCATACGGGTTCTCTCCGCTAACATATCTATATCCACGCCGAGCTTTTGTAAAATCAGCACGGCAAAGCAACCCAAGTTATCCAGCACGGCAAGCAATACGTGCAAAGTCCCCGTCGGTACAGCCTGTTGCTGCGCCGCCGCCATCGCTCTGCGGAAGATCGTCTTCGTCCGTTCGGTCATCCCGGAAACGGTGATTTTCGGGTCGATAGAGCGGAAAAACTCCCCTTCATATTCGGCTTTGGAAACCCCTGCCTCACGCAACAGTTTCCCTGCCTCGCACTCTACACAAAGACAGCCGTACAGCAAATGCTCCGTGCCGATGTACACCGCACCGTGCGCCAAAGTGGCTTCGTTCGCCTTTTCTAAAACGACGCTTAAATTGTTCGATAAATTCGGGTTTTTCATAGTATTCCCCTTTTTAAACTACTCTCTATCATAGATAGAGCACTTTTTTTAGTCCGTTCTTACCACCAAACGAGGCAACACTCGTCGCATCACCGATGCGCGGTGGGCATCCCGTTCTGCCTCACTTGCGCCGAAGAGGTCGTGTTCGACGCAGAAGGAATACGGGCGCATATCGTCGATGAACAGGTCAAGCGCGTACGGCTCGTCGTCCGTCAGCTTGAAAAAACCAAGCGCCACGCCAAGCTTTACCTGCGTCAACATATCCATCATCTCCGAAAAGCGTAAATATCCGCAATTCGTCAAAATTCCGTAGGCGCGAAGACATTCGTCCTTCAGTCGATAGCCTTCTTCCGCCAACATTTTCTTGCGTTCGACTTGCTCGGCTTTGGCGATTTCCATCGTCGCCGTTTCCATGTACCGCAGGATTTCATATTCCGAAAACCCCAGCGTTTTATCGTTGCTGATTTGGTATCGGTAGCCCTCAGATGCCGTGCCTTCCCCGAACATTCCGCGTACGGTCAAGCCACATTCGCTCCATTTTTCAACCAACGCGCGAATGCCGCCGCAACGCTCCAATCCCGGCAAAAACATCATCACCGACGCGCGCAAGCCCGTACCGACGTTGGAAGGACAAGCGGTCAAAAAGCCGAGCTTTTTGTCGTAGGCAAAATGCAGTTGTTCCCCTAAACCGTCGTCCAGCGAACACACCCTCTCGTAGGCGTCGTCCAAACGGAATCCGCTGACGATGTACTGTTCCCTCAAATGATCTTCCTCGTTGACCATCACGGACACTTCGCCGTCCTCGGAAACGAACGCCGTGCCCCCGCGCTTACCTGCAACCAATGCAGGGCTAATCAAGTGCTGTTCTTGCAAAAGCATCGCCTTCGCCTTGCCGATGGCGCGGACGTCGTATTCTATCCAGCCGCTGTCCAGCCGAGCCAAGGCGTTGCGGGTCAACACGACGATTTCCTCCGCCTGTTCCCTTGAAAGTTTCGTAGGAAATGGATACGCCTGCAAGTTCCTCGCCAAGCGCATACGGGTAGAGATGACCGTCGTTGTCAATTCAGATTTTTTACGCCTCATCTTTCCATACCTGCCTTTGCGCCGCCCCTATCCAACTCGTCTATTTTTTCTAAGTACGCCTTTGCGCGAAGGGAATCCCCCACTTTTTCATAATGGAAGGCAAGCGCTTGCAATTCCTTTCTACGATTACTGCGTTGCGCGCCCTCGCCGTCCACGGCGCACTTTCCACGGTGTACGTCCGAGGCGTTTTGTTGCATGCGAATCACCATCGGTATGGTCAGCACCCCGAGCGTATGATAACATTTCGCACAGCCAACCAAAGCCGTCTTTTTCACTTCGTCAGCCTTTGCGCCGCAATAGGGACAAACCTCGTACGTCTTCCCATCCTCGTGCCCGTCCGAGCCAACCGACAGAAATTTGTTTTCGTAACAGGTAAGGCAATAATGCTCGACCTCAATTCCGCCACGCACCTTTCTTTCGTAAGACACGGCAGGATGATTCTTTTTACACGCAAAACACAACCGCATCTAAGAATTACTCCCACATCAATTTTTCTAGTTAATTATTCCTCGCAATTCTTCGCCGACTGCTTTTTCTCCCTTTTGCGGAAGAGTGAGTAGCGGAAAAACGCCCACAATACCTCCAACACTTGGAGAGGCGCGCCAAGCAAGAATACCAGCCACACCGAACCGCCCAGCGAAAGGATGAACAACATCACGCTGAATACGGACAAGAGCGTCGTCCATATGGTAGCGGAAACGGAAATGAACTGCAACAGCTTATATTTCCAAACGGACGACAACACGATGAGCAGGATAGCGTTCACAGGCAACGCAAAAATAAACGTCGTCCAAATCGCCCCTTCTACCTTCAGCATCGACAGAAGCACAAACACGCAGGTCGCCACCAGCCAGACGATACCGCTGGACAAGCCCATAATCATGGCGTGCAACCCGACGTTTCGACGAGAAAGGGATTGTTTTGTCTGCTCCTCTGCCACCAGCTCGTTGACCGTAATCCCAAAGATTTCGGCAAGCTGTACAAGCACGTAAATATCAGGAACGCCACCGCCCGATTCCCACTTCGACACCGACTTGTTCGAATAGTTAATGCGTTCGGCAAGCTCTGCCTGCGTCAGTCCTATGGACTTTCTATACGCCATAATGTTATAGCCGATTCGTTTGTTTAACAATAAGGTATTTTCTTCCATGCTATTATAATAGCATACTTTTCCCCCCTCGTCAAGAGTTCTATCCGCTTTTTTCAGCCTTTTTTGTCAAAGACATAGCCTTGCTATGTCCCCCCCCACACGCAAGCGTTCGTTTCACGCAACAAAAAAACGACGGGAAAATCCGTCGTTTTTTGAATTCTTTGAAATTGTCGATTAGTACGCTCTTGCGTAGATGATAACGTGCTTTGCTTCCTTACCGCAAACCGCGCATTTTTCTGCGCTTTCGCCTTCGGCGAATACACGAGCCGTCGCCGCCGTTTCCGCCTTGATTTTATCCTCGCAATCACGACAGCCGCACCAGCCAGCCTTCACGAAGTTGCCTGCCTCAACGCCTGCCAAAATCCCTGCCATATCTTCCGCATAGACAATACGGCTGTCACGGTGAGCACGCGCCTTTTCCAGCATATTGCCCTGAATTTGCGCCAATACCTCTTTCACGCTTGCAACGGCATTTTCACGAGCCACTTCACTCTTTTCCAAGGTATCACGGCGAGCAAACAACATCTTGCCTGCCTCGATATCACGAGGACCCATTTCAATACGCAGGGGAACACCCTTCATTTCCCATTCGTTGAACTTCCAACCGGGGCTGTTGTCGGTGTTGTCGAGTACGACGCGGACACCTGCCGCCGCAAGCTCTGCACGCAACTCCTCGCAAGCCTCGTTCACCCCAGGCTTTCTTGCCGCGATAGGTACGATAACGACCTGCGTGGGCGCAACGACAGGGGGAAGCACCAAGCCACGCGCATCGCCGTGCGTCATAATAACCGCACCAATGAGTCGCGTGGAAACACCCCAAGAGGTGGTGTACGCATGTTCCAGAACGCCCTCTTGACCAAGGAAATCAATCTCGAACGCCTTTGCAAAGTTCTGACCCATGTAATGGGAAGTACCCGACTGCAAGCTCTTACCGTCGTGCATCATCGCTTCCATCGTATAGGTAGCCACCGCGCCTGCGAATTTTTCCTTCTCTGTCTTTCTGCCGGTAATCACGGGGATAGCAAGGCAGTTTTCCATAAACTGCTTATAGATTTCGAGCATCGCCAGCGTTTCTGCCTGCGCCTCTTCTGCCGTGGAATGAGCAGTATGCCCCTCCTGCCACAAGAATTCGCTCGTTCTAAGGAACGGACGAGTCGTCTTTTCCCAACGCATAACGTTGCACCATTGATTGACCTTCATAGGCAAATCACGATAGGATTGTACCCACTTACCCATCATCGTACCGATAATCGTTTCGGAAGTAGGACGGATTGCCAAGGGCTCGGCGAGTTCCTCGCCGCCTGCGTGCGTTACCACCGCTACTTCGGGCGCAAAGCCCTCTACGTGCTCTGCCTCCTTGGTGAAGAAACTCATAGGAATCAAGAGAGGGAAGTACGCATTCTGCACCCCCTGCTGTTTAAAGCGAGCATCCAATTCCTTTTGAATATTCTCCCAGATTGCATAGCCGTAAGGACGAATAACCATCGTGCCCTTGACGGGGCCGTAATCGACCAGTTTCGTCTTCAAAACGACGTCAGTATACCACTGCGGAAAGTCATTTTCGATGTCCGCAATTTGTTCTACAAATTGATTTTCCTTTGCCATATCTTTAACCTCTTTTAGAATTGCCTTTTTTATTTTTCGATGATATCAAAATATTCAATCTCGTGATAAGCCGTTGTCTCGCCTTTAGGGGGAATTGCAATCAAGCCCTTCTTTTCGGAAATTTCCGTAGGCTCTTTTCCGTCGTCGTCGGGAAGGTTTTGCCAAGGCTCGATACACACCATGCGGCTGTCCGCAGGATGCCACAACAGCAAGTTGTCAAAGCCCGGATAAGAAACTCTTGCCACCGCCTCGCCGCCACGGCGTTTCAGCCATACGGTGCGAGAGTTCACGTCCGCAAGAATAATCGTGTCCGTCTGCATGAACTCTCTATCGAGCGCCAGCGTTTTGCCTGCGCCGAAATCTCTGCCTTCGCCCGTCATTTTACTGGTTTCAGCCGAGGCGTACAGAGCATAGAAGGTTTCGTCCTTTTCGAACTCTACCTCAAATTCGTCCACTTCGCCGTCCAAGGAGTACGATTCGTGGCTACCAAAGCCGGCATACATCGTTTCTTCCCCTTCATTGACCACTTTATAGAGGACTTTTAACAGATTCCCCGATACCATGTACGTGACGAACAACGAAAAATCAAAGGGATACACCGCCTTGGTTTCCTCGTCCGAACGCAGTACAAAGGTGATTTCCTCGCGCGAACAGCCGACCAGAGAAAACTCCTTTTTACGAGCAAATCCGTGTTTAGCGGCAGGATATTGCACCCCGTTTACCACCACTTCGCAACTGCCTGCGAACGGAAAGAGAATGGGGGCGTGCCCACTCCAACCGCCGTTGTCGTTTTGCCAGAGCCGTTCCTTGCCGTTATGTACAACGCTGATTAATTCCGCGCCCATAGAGGATACCTTGCAACGTAAGGTCTTTGAACCAAATTCGTAAATCATTCCTTTTCCTCCCAAGCTACCGTATAGAATTCCAAGCTCACCTCTTTGCCTTGCATCGCGTTGCAAAGGCGCTTATAGGCAATCTCGCGGCAAATATTTTCCTCGTTGCTGGTACACATAATAAACCGTCTTGTACCGCCATCCGCCGCGTTTTGGTCAAGCACCGCATGCCCCGTCGAGGCAGAGCCAGCAAAGAAGTCCAAAACGGTAATATCCTTGCGCTGATGATAGCAAAGGAACTGCCTAAGCATCTTCGTCGGCTTTTTACCGCCGTTGAACGCAACGCCGCCCTCGTGGCGAATGTTGCCAAAGTCTGCCGCAAAATCATAGAAATTGCCGATAGGACGGTATTTCTTACTGGTGCCGGTCGCCATTTCCTTCACACGCTCTAAGGGAACGCCCGAATAGAACTGTCCCTGCGTTGCATCCGGCTTTTGCGGTCCGGTAAAGTAGCGGTAGCCAAGCCCGTCCTCGCCGATACCCTCTACTTTGTAGAGCGTACCAAGACCGTCAATTTCCTTTCTCGGCTTTAAGTGGGTTTCAAAGTATTTGCCCGAGGCATTGCCCTTGACAACGCTGCCCGAAGCCCAAGTCGCCTTTAAAAATCCAAGACAGCCGATGTTCTTTTTCTCTATTTCATAGCTGCCTTTTTTGAAGATTTTCACCTTTCTGCCGCCGATGATTTCCTCGGTGTATTCCCCCGTTTCACGGATCTCGTAGCAGAACTTATCCAAGGAATATTCCTCGGCAGGCTTGTTCGCCTTGAACTTACGCGCGTTCTTTGCGTAGAACAACACGTATTCGCACACCTCTTGGAAGTCCTTCTTCTCGTTCAAGCTCTTGTTGCCATAGCGCACCTGAATATGGTGAATGGACAGCTTGTTCTTTTCGCCGAACACCTTATCGCACAAGAGTTTCAATGCCGCAAACTCGTTGTCGTCAATCGAAATACAAATCAAGCCGTCCTCTGCCATCAGTTCTTTGGCAAGCGTCAAGCGCTTTGCCATAAACGACGACCAGTAGCTGTGGCGATAATCGTCCTCACCTTCGACGTATTTGTCCTTATAGGGAGAGCCGTCCTTACCCTTGTTGTAAGGGGGGTCGATATAGATAAAGTCGATTTTTCCTTCGTAATCGGTTTTGAGAGCCGTCAGCGAGGCAAGATTATCCCCTTCCACAAGCGCGTGCGTGATACCGCCACCGCAAACGGAAAGTTCGTCCTCTTTATTGAGGACTGGGGTTTTTGTTGCAAGCAACTCTTCAATCTCCTCACGGTGTTCCTCGTAGACAAGACCGTAGCGACGAACACGCAAGTCCGCCTCTAAATCCTCTACGCAAGCAATCAACTTTTCCCGTTCCTCGCTCTTTGCCTCGGCCTTCAAATGCGCCTTGATTAAAGCCAGATTTTCCAAAAGCTGGGCTTTGTTTTGTTTGGATAAATTTTTACTCATTCTATACCTGCCTATGGTATTTCCCTTAACTTGCTTATTTTCTATCCGCGAAATAATCAATCCGCATCGCCTTCTTCACAGCGTCCAAAGTCTGCGCCGCCCTTGCCTTCGCCTCCTCGCTGCCTGCATACAGCATATCCCATACCGCAGGGATATCCTTTGCAAGTTCCTCTCTGCGGGTGCGGATAGGCTCTAAGGTTTCCTGCATCACCGCATTGAGCAGTTTCTTTACCTTCATATCGCCCAAGCCACCACGTTCGTAATGCGCCTTCATCTCTTCGAGGTTCGCATATTCAGGTGCGTAAGCGGCAAAATGCTCGTCCTTCGCAAATGCGTCAAGGTAGATGAACGTCGGGTTGTTCTTCGTATCTCCGGGGTCGGAAACGCGCAGGTGGTTGGGGTCGGTAAACATACCCATTACCTTGCGTTTAATCTCGTCCGCGCTGTCCGAGAGGTAGATACAATTGCCCAAGGATTTGCTCATCTTCGCCATACCGTCCGTACCGGGCAAGCGCAAACAGGACTTGTTTTCAGGCAATACAGCCTTCGGCTCTATCAGCGTTTCGCCGTACAAGCCGTTAAAGCTTCTGACGATTTCGCGCGCCTGCTCCAACATCGGCAACTGGTCCTCGCCTACGGGCACGGTATCCGCCATGAATGCCGTAATATCCGCTGTCTGCGAAACGGGATAGGTCAAAAAGCCCATCGGCAGGGACATCTCAAAGTTCTTCTGCTTGATTTCCGCCTTCACCGTCGGGTTTCTCTGCAAGCGTGCAAGAGTGACGAGGTTCATATAGTAGAAGGTCAGCTCGGTCAGCTCGGCGATATGCGACTGCACGAAAATCGTCGACTTTTTCGGGTCGAGCCCCACCGCCAGATAATCAAGCGCAACTTCCGTAATGTTCGCGCGCACTTTGTCAGGATTGTCGAAATTGTCGGTGAGCGCCTGCGCATCGGCAATCATAATCCAAATCTTATCAAATTCTCCGCTGTTTTGCAGCTCTACACGTCTGCGCAACGAGCCAACGTAGTGCCCGATATGCAATTTTCCCGTGGGCCTATCCCCGGTCAAGATAACCTTTCCCATATTCTTCTCCTATTTTGTTGCAATAAATTCGTAAATTGTTTGGCTTTCATACCGCTGACCTGCCGCATAAATCGAGTTGCCGTATTCCGCATAAGCCGGTACGTTTACGTTGTCAGGGAACGCCTGCGTTTCGAGGCAAAGCCCGTTTCCTCTGCCGTAAAACCCTGCTTTTCCCTCCATATTCAAGCCGTTGCCTGCATACAACTGCACCGCTGGCAACGTGGTATAGCAAAGCATCGTAATCCCCGACTTATCGCCGCAAAGGGTAGCAATCGGCAACGCCAAATCCCTCTCTTTTTCAAAGACGAAACAATGGTCAAAGCCCTTGCCCTTTTTGAGGTCGGCGTTTTGCGACAAGAATGCATCACCGCTTGCCACCGTCTTTGCCGTACGGAAATCAAAGGGGGTGTTCTCCACTTTAGACAGTTTCCCGTCGGGTATCATATTTTCGTCCGTGGACAAGTAGTAAGGGGCGGCAATCTGCAGGGTATGCTGATAAGCAGAACCCGTACCTGCCCCGTTCAAATTAAAGTAAGCATGGTTTGTGAGGTTGATTGCCGTCGCCTTGTCCGACACCGCCTCGTAGTCAATCTTCAGCGCAGAGCCATCCAGAGAATATACCACCTTAAGGCGTAAATTCCCGGGGTAGTTTTCCTCTCCGTCGGGGGAGAATAAGGTCAATACCAGACGGTCTGCGGTATGTTCTTCAACGCCAAAAATACGCTTGTCATACCCCACTTTGCCGCCGTGCAAATGATTGCCTCGGTCGTTGCAATAGAGGGCGTATTCCACGCCGTCCACGATCAATTTACCGCCGCGAATACGGTTGGCAAACCGTCCGCAAACTGCGCCGATTGTACCGCCTTTTGTCAGATACTCCTCTGCGGTATCGTACCCCAAAACAACGTCTATACCCTTCTGCTTGACGACCAAAGATTGAATAATCCCGCCCATGGAAAGAATATTCGCTTTCAAAAAAGCGTTCTCCAGCGTATAGCCAAATACTTCCTTGCCGTCCACCTTACCAAACGATTGTTTCATCTTACGCTCCGTACGTTTCACGGTATGCGTACATTGCAGGCAAGTGCTCCTTACCCTCGATAACGCCCTGTTCGATTGCCTCGATGATATCGTTCATATTGACGACGGAATAGACGTCAATGCCGTATTCTTCCTTCGCCATCTTCACCGCGGAAAGGTCGGAATTCAGCGCCTTTTCCATACGGTCTACCGAGATAATCATACCGACTACCTCTACCTTTGCCGCCGCAGCAAGCTTGGGCAGAATTTCACCCAGAGCCTTACCGCTGGTCATAACGTCTTCGATGATAATCACCTTTTCGCCGTCCGCAAGTTGTTTACCTACGAACAAGCCGCCCTCGCCGTGGTCCTTGACTTCCTTTCTGTCAAAGCAATAGTTCAGCTCCTTTTGATAGCCACTATACAGAGCAATCGCCGTCGCCACGGAAAGGGGAATCCCCTTGTAAGCAGGGCCAACCAGCGTTTCCGCTTCCAAGCCGTTCTGCGCGATACAAGCGGCGTAATATTCACCAAGCTTCGCCAGCTGTTTGCCCGTCTTGTAGTTGCCCGTATTGATGAAATAGGGGGCTTTTCTGCCACTCTTTAAGGTAAATTCCCCAAAGCGCAGTACACCGTTTTCTACCATAAAGCGAATAAATTGTTGCTTATAATTGTATTCCATAATCCACCTCGATTTATCTTTGATTGAGTACCAGCGTGTCCGTCAGTTCGGATACGTTCGCAATGCCGTGTCTATCGCACCACTCGTCCAAGCCCTTGATAATTTTCGGCATCGCGTAGGGGTCGGTAAAGTTCGCCGTACCCACCTGCACCGCCGTTGCGCCTGCCATTAAAAATTCAATCGCGTCCTCCGCGCAAGTGATACCACCCATACCAACGACAGGGATTTTCACCGCATGCGCCGCTTCGTACACCATTCTAACGGCAATCGGCTTGATCCCTGCACCCGATACACCGCCTGTGTTGTTGGCAATAATCGGTCTTCTTCTTTCAATATCAATCGCCATACCCGTCAGGGTGTTGATGAGTGAAATCGCGTCCGCGCCACCGTTTTCCGCCGCCATAGCGTTCGTTGCGATACTTTCAACGTTCGGGGAAAGTTTGACCATCAAAGGGGTCTTCGTCAATGCGCTCTTGGCGATTTTCGCCACCTCTTCCACCGACTGCGGCTTAATACCAAACGCCATGCCGCCGCTTTTTACGTTGGGGCAGGAGATGTTCAGTTCGACCATATCCACCAAGCCGTCCAGCCTTTCACAAATCGCGCGGTAGTCGTCCAAGGTCTTCCCTGCAACGTTTGCAATCACCGCCGTGCCTGTCGATTTCAGCCAAGCAAGGTCGTGGGCAATGAAATGCTCCACGCCGGGGTTTTGCAAGCCAACGGCGTTCAAAATCACCCCTCTGCTCTCCGCAATACGAGGAGTGGGATTGCCGAGGCGAGGCTCGTTCGTCAAGCCCTTCGTCGAAATGCCGCCCACCGTGCCGATATCGTACAATTCGTTAAATTCCCGACCAAAGCCCACCGTACCCGATGCGCCAATCACGGGGTTTTTTAACGTAATACCACATAAATTCACCGATAAATTCGCCATAGTACACCTATTATAATTCTACGTCCTTCGAATTAAAGTTCTACGTCCTTCGCATTAAAGACAGGGCCGTCCTTACACACGCGCGCATTCGCGCCGTTCGTCATTGCGCATACACACACGAGACAAGCGCCGATGCCACAGCCCATTCTCTCTTCCAAGGAAACAAAGCAGGTCAAGCCTTCACGCTCGGTCACCTGCTTGAGCGCGCGCAGCATCGGCAACGGCCCACACGCAAGCACTACGTCCGGACGATTGCCTTTCGCAAGGTCTGCCTCAAACGCCTGCACGGCGTTCATCTTTGCACCATAACTTCCGTCGTCGCTAACGACAACGCATTTGTCTGCTTTCTCTAATTCTTCCAGCATACAAACTGCGCCCTCGTTGCGGAAACCCATGTACGAAGAAATCTGCTTTTTGCCAAGGTATTGACGAAGGACGGAAACCAAGGGGAAAATCCCCACGCCGCCACCGACCAACGCCACCTTTTGTTCGTTTTCCTCGACGAAAAAGCCGTTGCCAAGGGGCATCAATACGCTGAGTTGTTCTCCAACCGCCGCAGTCTTCAGCCTTTGCGTACCTTCGCCCTTTACTTGGTAGCAGAAGGTAATCTCTCTGCCCTCCACCTTGCAAATCGCAATCGGACGGCGGAGCAAATGGCTGCCGCCTACGGCAATTTCCCCAAACTGTCCACAGCGAACCTGCACGTCTTCGTCAACACGAAAGGTGATGGAATATACGCCGTTTGCAATTTGTTTATTTTCGACAATCGTTGCCAAGTAATCTTTCATAGCCTTTCTCAGTTCCCCATCTTGCCGATAACCGACGACAAGTCCTTCTGCATTGCAATGCACGCCTCACGCGCCGCATCGTAGTAAGTGCCTCCGTTCTTCTTATACGCACACAAAATCCCACGGGAGTTGTTGACGACACCGCCCAAACCGTTTGCGCCAAAGCAACTTTTCAACATCTCTGCGTTGCCGCCCTGCGCACCATAGCCGGGAATCAAGAAGAAGGTATGAGGCAACACTTCACGCAATCTTGCCGCCTCCGTAGGATGGGTTGCGCCTACCACCGCGCCTACCGCCGAATAGCCGTATTTGCCGATGGTGCTTTCCCCCCATTTTTCCACCAAGCCACCCATATATTCGTAGATGGGCTTGCCGTTTTCAAGGACGAGGTTTTGCAACTCGCCGCTGGAAGGATTCGAGGTCTTTACCAACACGAAAATACCCTTGTCGTTCTTTTCGCATTGTTCTACGAAGGGTGCGATACCGTCCGTACCCAGATAGCCGTTTACCGTCACGTAGTCGGAAGGGAAGGGCTTATAAGCGTTGCCGTTTACTTCCGTTTCCCCCAAGAAGGTCTTTGCATAGCAGGACGCCGTCGAGCCGATGTCGTTGCGCTTTGCATCCGCAATCACCACCAAGCCCTTATCCGCCGCATACTTCAAGGTTTCCTCGTACGCCTTCATGCCAGCCACGCCGTACATTTCGTAGTAGGCGATTTGCACCTTGACGGAAGGCACGATATCGTAGACGTTGTCTATGATTTTTTTGTTGAATTCAAGCACTCTCTCCGCCGCATCTTCAAAGGTCGTTGCGCCTGCCTTCATCTCATCGGGCAGATAATCAAACAGAGTGTCCAGGCCCACGCAGGTGGGGTTTTGCATTTCGATAATTTTATCAATCAATCTATCCGTAATCATCGTTTTATCCTTGTTTTAACCTTTACGCTTTGTATTTTACGTCGCCGTCTACGATGGTGTATTTGACCACACCGCTGAGCCTATATCCGTTGAACGGAGTATTCTTGCCCTTGGAAACAAACTTCGAGCTATCCACCGTCCATTCCTCATCCACGCCTACAATCGTAAGATCGGCAACCTTGCCTTCGGCAATTTCGCCACCCTCTAAGCCCAAGACCTTTGCAGGCTGGTAGGACATTTTGTCGGCAATTTGAGGCAGGGTAAGCGTGCCCGTCTTATACAGATACTCTAAGGCAAAGCCAAGCGAGGTTTCAATCCCGCTGATGCCAAATGCCGCCAAGGGATATTCCACGTTTTTATCATCCGCGTGGTGAGGAGCGTGGTCGGTGACGATACAATCGAGCGTACCGTCCTTCAAGCCCTCGAGTATTGCCTGCCTATCCTTCTCCTCACGAATGGGGGGATTTACTTTCGTGTTCGTATCGTAGCCGAGAATCACCTCGTCCGTCGCCGCGAAGTAATGGGGGCAGGTTTCTGCCGTAACCTTGACGCCTGCGCGTTTCGCATCGCGAATGAGGCGCACGCCGCTATACGTCGAAACGTGGCAGATGTGCACGGGGCAATCGAGCTCCTCTGCCAAGGCAAGCTCTCTGGCGATAATCACGTCCTCTGCCGCACGAGGAATCCCCTTAATCCCTGCAATCGTTGCGGACAAGCCCTCGTGCACCGAGCCGCCGTCCACCAAATCCTTATCCTCACAATGGCAGAGGCATTTCAAACCAAAGCCCTTTGCGTACAGCATCGCGTTGTACATGAGGCGAGCGTTCTTTACCGCTACGCCGTCGTCGGAAATTGCCACCGCGCCTGCCTTTTGCATACCGCCGATTGCCGCAAGCTCTTCGCCCTTGCTACCCTTCGTAATTGCGCCGATGGGGTGAATTTTACAGAGGTTGACCTCTTTCGCCCTCGTCTTGATATAGCTAACGACGACCTTGTTATCCACGACGGGATTCGTGTTGGGCATACAGCATACCTGCGTAAAGCCACCCTTCACCGCCGCCTGCGCGCCGCTTTCGATGTTTTCTTTTTTCTCAAAGCCCGGCTCACGCAGATGCACGTGGATATCGATAAGACCGGGGAAGACGTGCAAACCGCTTGCATCCACCACCGTTTCGCCGTCCACGCAGATACTGTCGGCAATCTTTACGATTTTACCTTCCTGCACCAAGACGTCCTTTTTCACCAAGCCGTCTCTCAATACCAAAGTACCGTTTTTGATAATCATGCGTTTGCCTCCCTATATTCGTTCAACAGTTTCAGCAGCGCCATACGCACCGCTACCCCCGACAATACTTGGTCTTCGATACGGCTTCTCTCGTGGTCGATTACACCGCTGGAGAGTTCCACGCCACGGTTGACAGGACCGGGGTGCATCACGATTGCGTTGGGGCTAGCATACGAGAGCATTTTCTCATCCACGCCGTAGAACGCCGCATATTCCCCCAGCGAGGGGAAGTTGCCTGCCTGCTGGCGTTCCAGCTGAATTCTAAGCCCCATTACGACGTCTGCGCCATCCAAAGCCTCTTCACGGCTGTGGCACAGCTTTGCGCCCAGCTTGTCTATACTTCTTGGAATCAGCGTTTCAGGGGCGTACATTCTCACCTCTGCGCCCATCGTCTTTAAGCCAAAGAGGTTGGATTTCGCCACGCGCGAGTGTTTGATATCGCCAAGGATCGCCACCTTCAAGCCCTTCAAACTACCGAACGTTTCCTGCATCGTCAACATATCGAGGAGGGCCTGAGAGGGATGCTCGTTCATGCCGTCACCTGCGTTCAAAACGCTTGCCTTCACCGTCTTTGCCAAAAGGTGCGGCGCGCCGCCCATCGGGTGTCGAATGACGATGAAATCATTCTTCTGCGCGTCCAGCGTCTTACCCGTATCAATCAAGGTTTCCCCCTTCGCCACCGAGGAGTTGCCCGCCACGATATTGATGGTGGTTGCGCCTAAGTACTTCGCCGCCTGCTCGAAGCTGGTGCGCGTGCGAGTCGAGTTCTCATAGAACACAACGGTCGCCGTTTTACCTGCCAAGTCGTCCATTTTCTTTTCGCCGTTTTGAATGCGCCGTTTCATCTGCGCCGCAAGGTTTAAAATTTCGGAAATTTCTTCCTCGCTTGCATCAATCAGCCCCAGTACGTCCTTTCTTTTCAGCATCTTCTTCTCCTATTCGTATAAAAAAAGTCTTGGGCGTAGTACCCAAGACTTCACTTCGGCACTACTTCCGCCGTTTTCTTCCGTCTATTATAGCATAGTTTTTTTCATTTGTAAAGGATATAAACCGCCCCTAATGGAAAAAATAATATTTTTTCTATTATCTGTGCCAAAAAAACTCAATCAACGCGTATTTCCGTGAGGGTAAAGTTTGCCTTGTCGCAAGCGGTAAGATAATAGGTAATTCCGTTCCTTTCCGTGCGCAACGGGAAGTAGGACGCGCCGTGAATATGCCCGAAGACGACGGCGCAAACGCCGTTCTCTTCAAACAGCCGTGTAAACTCCGTTTCCCCATTCTTCAGCGAGAAAGGCGGATAGTGCATCAGCACCACCAACTTATCCCCCTCTTCCATCAAGCGACGAGCATCGGCAAACGCAAGCTTAAAGCGCGCCGCCTCACGATGATACAGCTTTTCGTCTTGCTCGGAAAAATCAGGACTGCCGGGACAAGTCCACCCACGCGAGCCGACAAACACCAGCCCCCCGATTTTCAGGGCGTCCGTCTGCAGGAAAGCATAGCTTTCGTCCGGCGCAGACGCGCGGATTTTTCCAATGCCGTTCCACCAATAATCGTGGTTGCCACGCACGAAAATCTTTCGCCCGGGAAGCTCCTTTAATTGCTTTAAATCCTCCACCGCATCGGAAAGCTTCATCGCCCAGCTGACGTCCCCTGCAATCAGCACGACGTCCTCTTCCGACACCTTTTCCAGCCAGTCCTTTTTAATTTTTTCAAGGTGATTTTCCCATCCGCCACCGAACACGTTCATAGGCTTGTCCGAGGTCGTAGACAGATGCAAATCGCCGATTGCAAATATCTTCATACACTCATTATAACAGCTTTCTAAAAAAAAGGCAAGTTTTTTCTTTTACTCTACACCGACTTTCACGCAAAAACGAACGCCCCTCTTTTGGAGAGGCGTTTGCAATTTGCCTTTGGTAAGGCGTATGTACTTAGCACTTATTGCCACACGGCTTAGTACGAGGATACAGCGGCAGTTCAAAGAACCCTGCGCACACCTCTTGCGAATACTCCTGCGCGGGAGGAATGGCGCAATATCCGTAGGTAGGAACGAGGATTTCCACCGGCATCGAAACCTTCAAAATCACCGTGATACACAGGTTTGCAACGAAGGTATTGTTCGTGGCGTCAAAGGTTGCGTCAGGGGCAACGATACTAACCACCGCGCGCACCGTAAACGGCATAATCGAGGGGGCAGGTACGTAAAGAAGCACGTCTTGGGGCAAGGTAACCGTCGCCGTTGCTCTGCCTTCCGTACCGTTCGCATCGGTGAATAAAACCTCTACGGGAGCGCTGACTGTCGCCTGCACTCTGGCGCAGTTTTTATCCGCTTGGCGGTCAATCACGAGATTGGAAACCGTTGCATCGGCGCTCAAAGAACGGGCGCTGACAAACGTCAAGGGATAGGTGACGGTCGTCGGCTCGATATCCTCCAAAGTCAGGGTATAGCCTGTAAGCTGTGTTTGCTTGATGCCTGCATCAAAAATCTTTTCCGCCTGGATACAAACCTTTTCCGTCAGACCTGCCAACGGGTTTCCCGATACCGGTCCGGGACATTTGTCCGATTGGAAATTCGAATAAAAGGACATAATATTACCTCCTATGCGCGAACAATCAACACAATTTCGCGCTTTGTTGTCTATGGTACACTATATGCAAGTCTTTTTAAAACTGTTACAGACGCACACGCATACCAAGGTAAAACACCTGCGTACCGTTGCTTTTTACATACGCTTTTTCGCTGCCGCAAAGCAAAGCTTTGCTATCCCCCACCTGCACCGTATACAGAGGCCGAGGCTCAGGCACGCGAAGCAGCTGTCCCTCGTAGACCTCCTCATTTAAATCATTCTCCGCCGCCAAGGCATACGCCGTCGTATTCAGCCCTGTTGCAATCGCGCGCAAGGTCTGCCCTCGTTTTACCTTATACCATTTTTGTTCTTTCAATTTCAACATAGTATACTATATATGCTAAAACTTGTAAAATATGCCCTCATATTTTCCGCACTATCGCCGTAAAATAGAGGTATGAACAAGCCTTCTATTTTCAAAAATACAGCCGTTATCACCGCTATCGCTTGCTTTGAGCGCGCACTCGGCTTTTTATATCGTATTCTACTTGCTCGTCTACTCGGGGCAGAGGGAATGGGAATCTACCAAATCGCCCTCTCCCACTTCTTTCTGTTTCAAACGGCGGCTGGGGGCGGTATTCCCGTCAGCCTATCACGCACCGTTTCCCGCCTGAACGCAGAAAACCAAAGCAGGCGCACCGGCGGAGCGTTGCTGTCAGCGCTCATCCTCGCAGGGGGAATATCCATTCTCCTCACCCTGATTTTCTTGCCGCTTATAGGCAAAATCCCCCTCTTTGCCGCAGACGCGCCCGTCTTAAAAATCTTACTTAGCGCCCTCACCGCCACCGCCGTATATATGGCAATCAAAGGGTTTTTCTGGGGAAATAAACAGTTCCTCGCACCTGCGCTGTTTGAAATCGTAGAGGAAATTTCCACCGTGCTTTTGGGGGTTTTACTTCTCACGAACGTGCAAAACCTATCTCCGATAGAGGGGGCGCGCAGAGCCGCTTGGGCGAACTCAATCGCAGACATATTCATCTGCGCTGTCGCGTGCATCACCCTGCTTAGTAAGAGGATAAAATGGAGCAGCCCCACCCCCTTTATACAGCCCCTTATAAAAGCCGCCGCGCCGATTACCGCCGTGCGTTCAGGGGCGACCTTAGTGAACGCCGCCGTGGCGGCGCTGCTCCCTGCGATGCTGATACGCTCAGGCATGTCCGAAAGCGCCGCCCTGCAAGCCTTTGGCGTTGTAACAGGCATGGTATTGCCCCTCGTCTGTATTCCCTTAACGCTCATCGGATCGCTGTCGATCGTCCTCGTTCCAGAGCTTGCGGAAGACCACCAAAAACGCAACGCAAAGCGTCTACAAGAAAAGGTGGAAAACGGGATATTTTTCACCATTATCGTGCCCTGCATTCTCCTTCCCCTGTTTATGGCGGTAGGAAAGCCGATGGCATCGCTCATATACCAGAGCGAATTGGCAGGGGAAATGCTCCCCCGTATCGCCTTTCTACTGTTGCCTATGAGCGTCAACGCAATCCTCGTCAGTATTTTGAATTCCTTAGGCTATGAAAAGCAGACCTTTTCCTTTTCTTTGGCAGGCTCGGCGGCGTTTCTTACCTGCATCCTTTTCTTGCCTGCCTACGCAGGAATCTACGCCTATCCTATCGGACTGTTTCTATCGCTGACAATCGAGGTAATTTGCGCCTGGATACTATTAAAAAAGTATTGTCCGCTCTCCCGAAAATTTTACCGCAAAGCTTTGCTTTGTGTCGGTCTAACCACGCCGATAGGACTCCTTGGGCAGATTCTTTGGAAGGGGGTTTCCATTTTTTTGGGGGAATGGCAATCCACCATTTTCACCGCCGTCCTGATCGCCCTCTGCACGGCTATACTGTACGCCGTTTTGAAATTATTACCGATTGCAAAAAAACGCAAAAAAAATTTCCACACCCCTTGACAACCCTATGCTTTTTTAGTACAATATACGTAAACTGACAAGTCTTGTCAGCTTTGACTTTATCACCTGGAGGTTTGTATGGGATACAAGACGAGAGAATGGCGTAAATCAATGCGCGTCGTTTTAGACTACAACAACATGACGGAAAAGTTTTTAGGCAAAGAGGGCTTTTCGGAAAAAGACCTTCGCGCCTTAGCGCCCAAGGCAAAAGCCGCCTTTGAATATGTAAACGCTAACCGTGGCAAAGACGAGTTGTATATGGGCTGGACGGAGCTCCCTTACAACCAAACGGAAATCGTCGAAGATATCCTTGCAACGGCAAAGACCGTCCGCAAGAAATTCCAGTACTTCGTCGTGCTCGGTATCGGCGGTAGCGCGCTTGGCCCTATCATGGCGTTTAACGCTCTGTGCCACCTGCACTACAACGATTTGCCCAAGTATAAGAGAAAAGGCCCCAAATTCTACGTGGAAGACAACGTTGACCCCGTAAGAATGCGCGACCTTTTGGACGTTATCGAACCGGAAAAGACCTGCTTTAACGTCATTTCGAAGTCGGGCGCAACCAGCGAAACGATGACCCAGTACTTAATCCTCCTCGACCTTTTGACGAAGGCTGGCGTTCCTGTAAAAGACAACGTTATCTTCACCACCGACGAAAAGAGGGGCAACCTTAAAAAGATTTCCGACGAATGCGGTGGCATTAAGAGCTACGTTCTTCCCGACGGCGTGGGCGGCAGATTTTCTCAGCTTTGCCCGGTAGGGTTGTTGCCCGCGGCGGTGCTGGGCATTGATATCAAGGGCTTACTTGCCGGCGCGGCGTACATGGACAGCCTTTGCACTAAGCCTTCTATTTATAAGAACCCCGCGCTCGCGTGCGCGGCGTTGCAGATTGCGGCGATGGAACAGGGCAAAAACGTAGGCGTTATGATGCCCTACTCGGATAATCTCAAATACCTTGCAGATTGGTACTGCCAATTGTGGGCAGAATCCTTGGGCAAAAACGTCACCCTCGACGGCAAGCCCTGCAACGTTGGACAAACGCCTGTCAAATCGCTCGGCGTAACCGACCAGCATTCGCAGGTACAGCTGTATACGGAAGGCCCCTACGATAAGGTAATCACCTTCCTGTCCTTGAGAAAGTACGGTTGCGAAATGCCCATTCCTCACGGCTGTGAAAACATCCCCGACGTATCCTTCCTCGGCGGACATACGATGGAAGAACTGATCCAAGCGGAAAATGCCGCTACCGCATACGCGTTGACCAAAGCAGGCAGAATGAATTACACTCTTTGGCTGCCTGAACTCAATGCATTTACGCTCGGTCAGCTGTTGTTCCTGTTTGAATTGCAAACGGCATACGCAGGCGCGATGCTCAACATCGACACCTTCAATCAGCCGGGCGTTGAAGAAGGCAAAAAGGCAACCTTTGCCCTACTCGGAAAGCGAGGCTACGAGGCAAAGAAAGAGGAACTGGATAGCCTGCCTGAAAAGGAAGATAAATATATCGTATAAAAACTAAGTTTGCCCTTCGGGCAAGTGAAGTTATCTTTGATAGTGAAGTTCACCTCGTGAGTGAAGTTTCGCCTAACGGCGAAATTATGGAATAATTACCACCTCACTTTTGCGGCAGCAAAAACTTCACTGCGTGCAAGCGCAACTTCACTGTGTTCACCACAACTTCACTTTCGCTATTAGCGAAAACTTCACTACAAAAATAACGAGCCTTTTTTGGCTCGTTTTTTTGTATAAAGGGGAAGAAGTCGGGGTATACTTGTACCATAGCAACGAAGACTAAATGAAATGCGGTCTTTATTCGCTAAAGCAAGCCCTATTTACATATACTGTAAATACGAAGGGTTTTGCAAAAGAGGTACGAATTATGATAGTAAAACGCGGAGAATTGTATTATGCGGATTTATCCCCGGTGGTGGGTAGCGAACAAGGCGGCATACGCCCGGTATTAGTCGTGCAAAACGACGTTGGGAATAAATATTCCCCCACCATCATTGCCGCCGCAGTCACCAGCAAAATCGGCAAAGCACGCCTACCTACCCACATTGAACTGCCATCCGCCTATGGACTAGCGAAAGACAGCGTAATCTTGTTGGAACAAATCCGCACGCTGGACAAGAGGCGACTAAAAGAACGAATCGGCGAGCTACCGCCACAGACGATGACACGGGTCAACCGAGCCATTTTAATCAGCCTTGGCTTTCCCGTGGACGAAACAATGTAATCAGACTTTCGCCTACTATACGGCGAATAGTCGCATACCTGCCACGCCTATTTTGGCGTGGCTTTCGTCTTTTCTTGCCATATTCCTACAAAAGCAGACGGATTTTTCCCACACGCGCGTGATACAATACGGGGAAAGGAGAAGCTTATGAAAAAACCTTTCGATATCATTTCTTACATCAAGCAACTACCTCTTTGCCTTTGCGTATTCGCCTTGGCGTACGTAGGGGAATACGGCGAGCCGTTTGGCCTTTCCCTACTCATCGGATTAGGGGCGGCAGGCTATCCGTTGCTCCTGCCTACCATCTCATTTATCGCGTCCTCGTTGCTTGTGCCCTCACCCGTTTTACCGTGGATTTACATAGGGAGTGCGCTCCTTGTTTTTTTCTCGTTCTTCCTGCGCGCAAAGCTGTTTGGAAAGGGCGCTAAAGGCAAACTGCTTTTGCCATTTTCCGCCTTCACAGCCGCGCTACTACTATACGCATTCTTAATGGAAGCCCCTCTCTACCCGATCGCCTTCCCCTTGCCTATCCTTGAAACCCTGCTCTTTCAACGGACTGCCGTCTGCCTGCTATGCCTCTTGCTCGCCGCCGTCTGCGCCGTCAGCGTTTCCGCCATCAAGGAAAAACTGCTTCGCTGTAAAATGCGCATATCGGAAGCCATGTTTTCCCTGCTCGTATTTACGCTGAGCGGAGTGGGATTTGCAAGATTGTTCGGCTTGACCGCCTACATGGGTGTCGCCTTTTACATACTGCTTCTATTTTGCGCCATCACGCAGGATGCTTGGGGAATGGTATGTTCTTTTTTCTTGGCTCTTCCCCCCTTGATAGTAAGTGGCGTTTCCATGGAAAACTTCTTCTTTTACGGCATTATTTTGGTCGCATTTTCAAAGACGGGCAAGCTGGGGGAAGCTTTCTCTCTTCTCGGAACGAATCTATTTTTTGGATACATTGACGGCATATACGCCCTGCAAGCCTCTTATCTCATCCCCGAACTATTGTGCATACTTTTGCCGATTATCGCCTTTTTATTGACGCCTCAATCCCTCTTACAGAAAGCGGCAAACGCCTTAGTCTTTTACCGAGAACGGCATCTATCACGCCTTGCCATCAATCGAAACCGCACCGCCATCGCAGAGCGATTGTTTGAGGTTTCAGGCTTATTCAAGCAGATTCAGAGCACCTTCTTAACCCTCGGCAACACCGACGGTGAAACGGAGGCAAAAGAGCATATGCAGGGCAGGATACTAAACGGTGTCTGCAAGCGTTGTAGTGGCTACGGCGCTTGCCTTGCCGAGGGACTACTCCCCTGCCTACAAAAAATGATTGACGTCGGCTGCATCAAAGGCAGAGTCAGCCTCATCGACGTCCCCCAACCCCTTGCTAGGGCCTGCGGACGGCAAAGCGATCTACTGCACGCCCTCAACGGACAGCTTGGTGAATATCGAGCCTTCATACAGGATGCCGAGGCGGCGGCTTGTGGTAGGCAACTGCTCGCCAACCAAGCGTTGGGGGTCAGCGAAATCGCAAAAACGCTCGCTTTAGAGCAGAGCGAGCCTATCACCCTCTATAACAAAAAAGAACGCGCGTTGGAAAACGCCCTATTAAGGGTGGGCATTATCTGCACGGAAATCCTGATTTATGGGGGCGAGGAGCTAACCGTTTCCCTCGTCACAACCCATGAGGCAAACGTTAAAAAGCTGTCCTCCGCCGTCAGCAATATGCTCTCTCAGTCCTTCTGCGTGGTGGAAAAATTGACGCTCGCTCGGGACAAATTCTGCTATATCCTACGGAAAAAACCGCCGTTGGACGCCATTTTCGGGGTAGCCACGATGACCAAGCAAGGAGAAACCTTCAGCGGAGATACCCACACCGTCTTGAGAATCGACGAGAGCCGATTTTTGGTATCCCTTTCCGACGGCATGGGCAGCGGAGAATACGCGCGACAAATTTCCGAAAACACCATCAACCTTTTGGAGAGCTTTTACCGTACGAATATGCCCCCTGAATTAACCTTAACCACCGTCAACCGTCTACTTTCCTTTGCAAAAGAAGAAACCTTTGCGTGCGTAGATATCGCCGTGGTAGATTTGGAGGACGGCAGAGCAGATATCATCAAAATTGGCTCGCCAACCGGCTTTATTCTCTCCGATAGCGCGCTGCAGATTTTAGAAAGCGACAGCCTGCCGTTAGGGATTTTAGAACGCATACACCCCACCGCCACGTCCTATCCCTTCCGCGCCGACGACACCTTGGTTTTTTTAAGCGACGGTATCACGGAGGCGTTCCCTTCCACCGTCGAGCTTTACGAAACGGTACAGACCTTGCCTCGAAGCAATCCTCAAGATTTTGCAGACAGACTGCTGAGGGCGGCGTTAGGCTATTACGGCGGCGTCGCAAAGGACGATATGACGGTGCTTGCCGTACGCATCTTCGATAGCAAGTAACCTTCCCCAATCAAGCAATCTTCCAAGTCAGGCAATCTCCGTCATCAAACAAAAAAAACGCACCCTTTGCAGGGTGCGTTTTTTTGCTACTGTTTAGTTTTGTTTATTTTCTTTCTGCTCGTCTTTCTTTTCTTTTTCACGAGCCTCAAGAGCTTTTCTAATCCATTTTTTCTTGGCTGCTTTTGCTTGCTTTGCTCTAGGGGAGAGGGGCAACGGCGCAGGCGCAGGCGCAGGTGCAGGTGCAGGCTTAGGCTCTTCCTTCTTCGGCTCGGCAGGCTTAGGATCTTCCTTCTTTTCCTTAGGTTCTTCCTTGGTTTCAGGCGTTTCTTTTTGTTCGTCGCCAGATGCCTTCTTTTTCTCCTCACCGGAAACGTCGTCGATCAACGGCTGCTGAACTTCCGTATCATCGTCAGCCTCGCTGTTATCGTCCGCTTTTTCTTCTTCAGGCTCTTTATTCTCGGTCGGCTCTTCCACCTTTTGACGATACATCTTCTTGACCTTAGGATATTTCTTCATAATGCACTCGATAATAAACAATCCGAGCGCAACCGCCATCGCATACACAACCGACAAGTTTTCGAGGAACAATTCCCCAATATTCGCAGGGAAACCGCCCACAATCCAAGCGTACACGATAGGCAACAGAACGCTGAAAAACAATACGAGGAAGAGGTTAAACGCGTGGAAACGAACAACCTTTCTGCCTCTTGCCTTATTACCGCAAGCATAATATTCCGTAGGATTGATTGCATGGCGCAAAATCACCAAGAAACAAATAAACCCAATCAGCCAGAAACTCAAAGCAAGCAAGGCGAACAAGCCGTGTACCAGGTTTTCACCCGAAAGGTTTGTCACCAGCATATTCCAACCCTCGATAGGGTTTGCCAAAGCGGTCAAAATAAACGCCAACACGCCACGCTGATGATTCATCAAGAAGAACGCGATACCGCCAATTGCCGCAAACTGGAAGAAGTTGCGAAGAATGGGCGAGAACATGCCGTGTTTTCTCGGTATTTCAGCAATCGTTTCCCTTGTGGTGAATCGGCTAATCGAAGCCGCCACGGGGGTCGCAACAAAGTGAATCAGCAATCCCACGCCGCCTACGATGATACCGATTAAGGAGAAGGTCGCACCTTCTGCAGGGAACAGCGCCATAATCCATATGGTATGCGAAACGACCAGCGCAAACGAGCAGGCAAAAATCTTACCCATCGCATCCACCGCCAGCTTGTTTTGGTTATAGCCGATACGTCTGCTGCCACGCATACAGAGGTGATCCCATCTGGAAATCGAACGCAAAGCGTTGATGATGGTAAACAGCAACGTCAAAGTATACAGCAACGACGCCACCAAAGCCAAGATATAATTGGACGGCGCGGCAATAAAATCGGGCAGATTCTTAAATACGTCCACAATCGGCTGCCAGAAATTCTGTATTCCGAACGCGCCGTATGCGCCAACCTCTACGCCAACCGTCAACGGTAAAAACGCCGCCACCGCCAGCCCTACCGTACCGATTAAATATAAAACCCCGGCAAAAATCGCCTTGCGACGAGCCTTAGCGCTGCGCAGCCTTAACGATTGCATTTCCGTCATAACAACCTCCATTTCGATTCCTTCGAATAACCAAAGTAAAAAAGCTAAAAAAATCTCTCTATTTATTATAGACTATCTATCACTTATATTATACAATATAGCTTGTCAATTTGTCAAGGATTTCCACCTGCACGGAAGAAAGTACCTGCAACGCCGCCTCGTGCAATGCAGGAGTAACGCCAGCGCAAGCGTTTGCCACCACCTTGACCACCGCAGACGGGCAAGCGGATTTAATAAGCACCGCATTCGACAAAACGCAAATATCCGTACAGACGCCTATAATCGTTATTTCTTTATAGTCGCCCGCGCGCACGTACGCGCAAAGCTCCTCACTGCCAAAGACGGGCTTATCGAATACTCTTTCGCCTTTGTGCAGCCCCTCGATAATCTGCCAACCGTCCGTTCCCTTTTGACAATGGGCAACGGGCAATTTTTTTCCTTCCTGCGTGGAAAAATAATCCTCGCCGTGAGTGTCACGGGTGAAGACAATCTCTTCCCCTGCCACACGCCAAGCGTCCACCAACGCACGCACCGTGGGCACGATCGCGCGCGCCTCGGGGCTACCTAAGCTGCCGTAAACAAAGTCGTTTTGCATATCTACGACAACGTATAATTTACTCATTTCGACCTCCGTCTTTTAGCCGTTTCGAACCCAATTGAACCAGCCTTAAAATGTTATTTTCCGCGCCTTAGGGCGTTTGCGCCCTTACAGTATGTCGATACGGCGGCGGTCGCCACCGCCCAAATCCATCGTAAAATCCCTATTGTAGCCAGACAAGAATAATATGAACCTGATTTTGAATGGCTGATTTTGTCTAGATACTTCGTTGAAATCCTCGGTAAACCGCTTAGGTTGTCCTGCGGTTTCGCCTTGTCTTATCCAAAATCAGTACATTCAAAATTACCCCGTACCGCAAAACATAAAATTTTTGATGAATTTTGGTGAAAACGCGCGCAGTTGTATACCAATACTACAAGCGTGGATTTATCAAAAGGCGCGGAAATAGTACGCTTTGCGGCAGGTTTGTATTATTCTTGTCTGGCTAAGGTGTTGCGCAGTTTTCACGAGCGAAAAAGGCCTTAAATGAAAGGATTTTCGTGAAGGAATACTGTACGTATTGCAAGCGGAAATCCTGCACATTTCGGGAATTTTCCGCCGTCAAAACCCAGTTCAATTGGGTTTGAAACGGCTACCGTAAACCTTCTCGTAATTCGCAATACACTTATTGATGATATCCACCGCTTCGTCACGATGACAAATCTCTTTGACAGCAGTATGCTTATGTTCCAACGCTTTATACACCTCGAAGAAGTGCATCATTTCATTAAAGATGTGGGTAGGCAATTCATGAATATCATAGTACCCGTTATACGTGGGGTCGCCGAAAGGAATCGCAATAATTTTTTCATCCTCCTCGTCCCCGTCGATCATCCTAATCATACCAATCGGATAACAGGTGACCAATGTCATCGGGTAGATGGTTTCTCCACAGAGCACCAAAACGTCCAAAGGGTCGCTATCGTCCGCCAAAGTACGGGGAATAAAACCGTAATTGGAAGGATAGACGGTAGAGGTATACAGGACACGGTCCAGCTTTAACAGCCCCGTTTCCTTATCGAGTTCATATTTCGCCTTACAGCCCTTAGGGATTTCAATCAACGCCTCGAAGGATTTTGCGGTGATACGGCTTTTGTCGATATCGTGCCAAATATTCATAGAACCCTCCTCCTTGTTCTCTATTGTTCATAATATTATAGCATATTTTTTTTATTTTCGCAAGAGCTGAACGGCAAATTTTCATACGAAAAGAAAAATTGCTATATTTTTATGTTTTCCGCTAAAAAGCGTTTGACAAGCCCCCGAAAATGTGTTATAGTATTAGAGCGTTTAGACGAGCCATAGACGCACATATGGGAATTGCAGAAGTACCCAAGAGGCTCAAGGGGCTCCCCTGCTAAGGGAGTAGTATGGGAAACCGTAGCACGAGTTCGAATCTCGTCTTCTGCGCCAAAAATAAGCAAAAGGTTTTTGCCTTTTGCTTATTTTTTTACTGTATTTTTAGACGAGATTCGAGGGTGGAGCCGTTTTGCGGGAGCAAAACGCTTTGCCCTGCGAAAGTTCGACAACAGCACAGTTGACGGCAAAGGACGACGTTGATAACGTCGGAGCGGGGCGCGCCGCCAAAGGCGAGAATCTCGTCTTCTGCGCTTATCAATTATCCTCATCAAATAATAAGACACCCTTTGTGGGTGTCTTTCTATTTTTACTTACATCAGCAAACTAATCGCATAAATCAGCACCAAATGGGTGGGATAGAAGATATAGAACAGATATTTCAGCCGATACTTTCCGCGCTGACCGTTATACAGAGCAAGCAACGCCACCGCCACCAAGGCTACCCAGTTGAACCCACCGTATATCGCCGCTCTAGCCACGAGCAACACCGCCGTCGCAGCCACTTTCCACCACTTACTCGGCAGGTAGTACACCGTTATCGGCAACAGCACCCCAATCACTCCGTAGTCGATTATAAAGCCCTGCGCTTCCCATAAAATGGGAGCAACGATAACCGCAAACGCTACGCCAAGCACCGTCGCCACCATCAAACAAGCCCTGCCAAAATTCTTTTTCTTCAAGAAAAAGTCCACGGCAAAAATCACCAAAATCGAAAGGGTGAAGGTGATGAGTACGCTTTGATACAGCGATCCCATCGCAAAGTAGTACACCAGTTGACAGCCCACCCCAAGACCTGCAATGAGGCCCAAATACTTCGCGCGATTTTTCGTATAAAAACAACCCTCGGCAATCATATACGCAAAGATCGGGAAGGAAATTCGCCCGATAATCCTGAGGACTAGGCAGCTGGGAAACAACTGCACGCCAATATGATCTATCAACATCGAAAGCATAGCAATCACTTTCAGCTGGTTATTATTTAAGCCGATTTTTTTGAATATCCCCATGCTTTCTCCTTCGTAAATTTAAACAATATCGCGCAGAATTTCAAAACGACAGGTCGAAAATTAATCAAGTGCTGTGACCGAGCCGTTTTTATACCAAGCAATCGTTTCTTTCAGTCCGCTTGCAAAATCCGTCTGCGGTTTCCAGCCAAGCTCCGCCTCAATCTTGTGGCAATTCAGGGCGTATTTTTTGTCATGCCCCTTGCGGTCTAAAACAAACTCGATAAGCTCCTCGCTCTTGCCAAGCTGGATCAAAATCTCTTTCACCAATACGACATTCGGGAGCATAACCCCACTCCCCACGTTATACACGCCGCCTGAGGGAGCGCTACGAATAATCGCATCAATCGCCCGACAATGGTCGTCCACATAGATCCAATCCCGAACGTTCCGTCCGTCACCGTAAATCGGAACTCGTTGCCCCTTCAGGGCGTATTCAACGACCTTCGGTATCAACTTTTCGACGTGTTGGTATTTGCCGTAATTGTTTGCCGAACGGCTAATCGATACCGACAGCCCGTGCGTCCTACAATAAGAAAGCGCCAACAAATCTGCGGCAGCTTTGCTTGCGCTATACGGAGAACTCGGTTTCAAAGGAGAGCTTTCCGTAAACGCCTCCTCACTATTAAGCGGCAAGTCCCCGTACACCTCGTCGGTGGAAACTTGGTGAAACCGCCTTACGCCGTATTGCAGACACAAATCCAACAGCGTTTGCGTGCCAAGGACGTTTGTTTCAATAAATATTCTCGAACCCTCAATTGAGCGGTCAACGTGGCTCTCTGCCGCGAAGTTTACGACGATATCGGGGGCTTCGGATTGAAAAATTTTCTCCATCGAAGACCGATCGCAGATATTCGTTTGATAAAAGCAGAATCCATCACGCTTTTTCAGCCCTGCAAGAGCAGGCAAGTTCGCCGCATAGGTTAAACAATCCACCCCAACAACCGTATCCTCAGCGTGGTTGTCCAGCCAATAGTTCGTAAAATTTACGCCGATAAACCCGGCGCAACCCGTCACTAAAAGTTTCATTGCAACCCCAATTCCTGCAGCATTGCTTGGATATTTTTCGTCTTTTCGTCTGACGATTTACAAGTTTCTTTCGCCTCTGCCAATGCGGTTTTCTTTTTCCCCTTGAACAGGAAGTTCATCCAACGACACATCTGATAATACGGAATTAACAGCTTGCATTTCTCAACACGAGGATAACGAAGTTTCAACAAGTCATAGGGAAACCAAATACGAGAAAGGATATATTTCAATCCCTTCCCCTTTTTTGCCGCTTGTGCCGCGACCATGTTTTGCGCAGAGCCGTACACACCACCGGTCAATATATACTGCTCCAGCTTTTGGGTGAGAGGAGTATGCGGCTCCTCGCCGAACCAAACGTAGGAAAGCTTTTTGGCGGTATCCGCAAGCGTCTTCAAACCGCCCTCCGCCAAAAGCGCATCGCATTTTTCTTTGTCAAACGCAGCCTTCTCGTTTAAAATCCACAAGTCGAGGAAGGGCTTGATTCCACAACCACCGAACTCAATATGTTTCGCCATATGCGCGACGTGGTAGTAATAGAAAAAGTCGTCCTGCAAAGCCTTTTGATACGCATCGCCATCACTTTGCAATCGGTCCCAAACGGTATTGAGGATGACGCTGGCATTGTTTGCCCTATCGTCTTCCAAAAGGCTGAAATGCAATTCGAGGGTTACGCCGCTGGGGGAGTGCAACGAAACGTCGTGCGTACCCCGATGGATACTCCCATAGCCCAAGTCTTCGCTGAGCAGCTTGATGGCTTTATCCAAGTTTTCTTCTTTGATTAAGACGTCGATATCACAGCTGGTGCGCATCCACGGCTGGGGATAGTAAGCACGCAAAACCGAACCTTTCAGCGGAATATGTTCGATTTTGTTTTGCTCAAAGAGGGAACAGATTTCGCCAAGCTCATAGTTGAGCTGCTCATAGCGGTATACCGCCATATTCCGCTCCGCGCGGAATTTTTTAGAAATGTCCGAACCATCCAGCAACCCGTTTTTATCCAAAGCCTCCGCCACCAAATGCGCCAAATCATGCTGTTTGGACATTTTATACAGCGTTGCCAAGTCCTGTTCGGCTATCTCTATTTTTATTTCTCCCGTTGCCGATTTCGCCCCCACCGCATCACCAAGCAAGGAAAACAGAAGATTAAAATCATTCATTTTTAATATCAATCCTTAAAAAGTATATTATTTCTTGAATATCTTTTTTGCCTTCCTGATACATTTTCCGATAAATCTTTTTATTTTTGTAAACAAAGGAATTTTACAATATTTCTTTTGAACTTTCAAGAAATCCTTTGACTCTATTTCCTTTAAAAACGCATCCCGTTTTTTAGGAAGTGGCGACGACTTAATCATAGCACTATTATAGGATATCGCAACATCCAGATCAATTTTCACCGCTAAAATCGCCCCCTCAATCTTTTGAAAAATCTCTTTCCCTTTTTCAGATTGAATAATAACCAGCGAAGTCCCTTTATCGTCATCTATATCCGGCAAAACGTTTTGAATACCCCAGAAGTCTGCCAACGTAATGTCGCTTCTGCGCGCTTTGGTCTTAAAGGCGCAATCATAACAAGAAGGCCGCAAGCAAAGATTTTTAAGAAATACTTGCATCATGGGATCTTGATTATGCGCAGCTTGATATTTTAAGCCAGCTTCAAAGAAAAATGTTGTTGAATATCCTTTCCAGCCCGTATTTTTGGATCTAAAAGAGATCTCTTCGATACTTCCCCCATTTGCCTGCATTCGGCGATATTCAATATATTTTTGCCAAACCATAGGCGAGGGTACGCCATGGCAAATTAGATCTTGGGTTATCAAATTCTCATACGGCTTTCTTAAATAGGAAAGCAAGCCCTCTACTTGACAAGGAGTCCCCGAGAACAAAACCAGCCTCCCCGCCCGCAAAAAGTCTTCTGCTTGGCGATAGGAATTCCCGATTTTACTTTGCACGTATTTTGATCCGCGTAAACAATCCAATTCCTCGATGCCTTCCACGCATTTATGCACTACATTAAAATTCTCATCAAACGCGGCGCCAAATACTACACCTCCCTGCTGAAGCACGTAAGTAGCCAACGCAGAGAACACACCTCCCGAAGAGGATTTCAAGCGAATCGGCTCTTCCTGATATATTGCCGCATAGGCGGTGAGGACATCCTCGGAGGCAGGAGCACAGGGCATAATGATAGGACAACTTTTTTCACACAGTCCGCAATGGATACATTCCGTTTCCTCTACCTTCGGATACCAAAACCCCTCGTCATCAGAAACCATCTGAATACATTTTTTAGGGCATATTTCCGCACACGCATGGCAACCGCTACATTTTGATTTCTCGGTAATATTTATCATTATTTCCTCTTTAAAATTTTAGCCAGCGGCTTCAACACCAAGCCCCTTTCATATCCGTTCATACCTAAGAACCACATAGACGCACAATATACTATCGAATATCCCCCAATACATAAAAGCAGATTAAGGATGGAATATAGATTGACAAACGACACAATCACCACCCCCAATGCAATCGGTAGAATCAGCCCAACAGACATTCGAACAATATTTTTCCAGAACTGCAATATGTTTATATTGCACCGCTTATGGTAATAGATATTCATCACCAGACCGTTCGCAATCACCAAAGACATCGCCGTACCAATAGCGCTTCCGATTGCGCCGTATTTTTGGCATAAAAAGATGGATAATACCAAATTGATCAATGCCATAATTAAGTACGCAATACTTCTAAACTTATGTTTATTTTGCGCTCTTTGCGCTTCAATCCCTATATTTTGTATTAAAGCAATCGAAGCAGGAAGCACCAACAACAACATTACGTAATATGAATCTTCATACCCAGAACCAGCCCAATAATGGATAAATGGTTTCCCGAAAAAGACTAATCCGCTTGCTATTAATCCCAGTAAAAGAAACTGTATTCTACCGACCTTAACAAACAATTCGGTTAATTGCTGTTTTTTCGCCACCTCGTTGCCGTCTGTTGCATTAACAAGCCTATGTACCCGTGGCGTAAAGACGCTTGATACCGCCGAGGAAAACATCGCGTAATATTGATACAAACTATAACCGACGGAATAAATCGCCACTACTTCCGTTCCCTTAAAACGGCCAAGCAAGAATTTATCAACGTTCCAATTGATTTGATCGATAATGATATTGATAGCAAGAAAGCTTGTATAAGCAAACAAACTTTTGAAGATTCCCTTTTCAAAGCTATGGAAAATAAACTTGTTTTTTAATACGCCCTTTACGTATATAAAATAAATCAAGTCGGTTATTATCGAAATAGAAACGGTAACCGTTACCATAGCGATAGAACGATAGCCTATCAATAATAAAGGAAGGGTTACGAGAGGGCTAACTACCGTCTTCAATACCCCGAGCAATTTCAAGAATACATATTTTTCATGCGCTGAAATGATACTTGAAAACAAACTCGCCGGAAAGGATACAGCCAAGTTTACCGTCAATAACAACATCAAAACTTTCGCGGTGGCATATTCCTGCGTGGTCAATCCTTCGTCGAATACGTATTGCAAGTTAAAGGATAAAAAAGTACCACACACCAAAGCAATTACGCCAATGATCCCAAACACAATCAAGAACAATCCGTTTAACTTATAAATAGATTGCTCGTCATTCTCTTTTTTATATTTGGAATAATAGCGAATATAGCTACTGTTAAAGCCGAGGCTTAATATAGACAGCATGGAAATGGTAGAAGATACGGTATTATACAAGCCGTATTCGCTCTTTCCCAAGAGGCGGAGCATCACGGGCGTATATACTAACCCTACTATAATCCCCATCGCCATTTGTATGTAGGAAAGTATCACTCCCCATTTTAACTGACTCGTTTCTTTCGCCATATTAGTCCTTTAAATTCTTTTCCAAAAACTCAATCGACTCTCGTTTTATTTTTTCGAAGTCCTCGTTTGCCTTTGTGTAATCAATATTAGAAAGAGAAGTAATATATTGTATAGTTTCTCTCTCTTTGCCAGCGCAAAAGCGATCTTCCTGATGGAATAATTCGGTAATATCGACAATACGAGAACTCATTTCCCCATTTTTACTGCGATTAAATACGAAATACTGTTTCTGATAGATATTAGAAAACACAACGGCGTGAAAACTATCCGTGAAGACGTATTCCGCGTGCTTAATGAGGGAGAGAAAATCTTGTGGGGAAACACTCTCCATTGCAACATCTCCAAACCCTTTATCCGTCATAGGCGCAGAAGCGTATAACATTGGAATAAAAACAATTTTAAGATTGTTTTGCTTTGCAAACCTTGTTGCCAATTTTCGCTCCGCTTTATTCTCCCCTAAAAAATAACATAAAATATACTTTTCATCAATCAGTCTGTTTGAAGACACCTTGTCCCAATCCTCCTTCGCCAATAACAAAGTAGGATCTACCACCAACTGCGGAACTGAAGGAGAGCAATCTCTAATTAACTCCACAGCACTGCTCTCTCTAACGGAAACCGCTTTATAATCTTTTAAACTATTCCGAAAAACCTCTTTCTGCTTTTCGTTCAAAGCCTTTTGAGCAATACTCGCCGCGTACGAAATTTTAGTTTTTGTAGAGGGGACAAAGTCCAAGAAAAATATGCTGTTATACCACTGCAAATTCCAAACCTGGTCGCTCCCCGTTATAAATACGTCAAACGCATCCAAAGACTCGACTATCGTATCCTTAGTATACACTTTATCCGTATTAGGGATTAATTGGCTATTAAAGAAGTGGAACGCTTCCGCTCTCTTCTTCCTTTTTTGCTCAATTTTCGACCTCGATAATTTTAGAAAAATTTTATTGCTAACTCTTTTAATAACCCCCGACACACCCAGCGCACAAATCTTTTTGATTTTAGAGGTTTTTTCTGTACGCATTAAATTAGATTGACCATTTGTATGATCAAAACAGATTTGCTTTGCATCATATCCACGTTGTTTTAACCATACGGACAATCCGTACGCCTGCAAATTCCCCCCATAATTCAAACTATGATAATAATGGGTGACAATCCCAATTTTCTTCATATCATACCAACCTAAATTTTGTTAAACCCCAAATTATTAAAAATCTAATTTTTTCCTTTACTCCTTGTATCCTCAAGCCCCATTTCAACTTTAAATGCGGATATAATTCACTTTGTCTTATTTCACGTATGTTTTCCTTTCTTTTCTTTTTATCTTTACATCCTCTGATTTCATTCATTATACAATCCATGCAAAGTTCTGCACAATATATTTGAAAAAAGCTCTTCTCATCTTTGCCGCGATAATATTTCAACAGCGGCTTTATTTCTTTTGTTAATTCCAACTGCCCAATAAGGTAATCGGGATAATATGAGGCATTGCATGCAGAAGATAAGTTGATGCGATAATGATATAGGTTTTCAGGGACGAAAGAAATCCCGTTCGCCCGCATAACCGCATTTAAGCAAAACACCATATCTTCTGCCATTTTAATTTTTGTGTTAAACGTAAGGGAAGCCAACAACTTTTTACTATATAATATCCTACAACTGCTGTGGTTGATATACAATTTGGAAGAATAAATTAGGAAAAAGCGCTTATAAAAATCACAGAATCCGTTTATGTCATTTTTTGTTACAGCAGTTTCAGGGAAAACTTCCACAACATCAATAAATTCCCCATTATACTTGTCAAAACGAGAAAAACACAAGTCGCTATTCTCTTGCCTCATTTTTTTGTAAAGCTTTTCCGCAAAATCACATTCCACGAAATCATCCGCATCTACAAAGGTAACATACGCCCCTTGCGCAATATCTAAGCCTGTATTTCTTGCCGACGATACTCCACCGTTTTCTTTGTGCATTACTTTTATACGTGCATCTTTTTGCGCATATTCATCGCAGATTTTTCCACTATTATCCGTTGACCCATCATCTATCAACAGAATTTCTAAATTCTCATATGTTTGAGCGAGTATACTATCTAAACATTCACACAAGTATTCCTCAACATTATAAACAGGTACAATTACGCTAATTAAATCCATTCTCCGTTCCTTTTCAAAATTAGATTTATCAAAATTCCTACTTTAAAATTTTAATATTATTTTTTCGTTAGCAATAACACATCAACAAATCGAGAATATCATCTTAGAAGTATATTTATTTTGACAGCCCCTATCATTTTATATATTCTTCTGGATACATGCCCATTAAGTAAAATAACATCAATGGAATCCAAAAAGATACCCCCAAATGGTTTGCAATAATTAAGTTATTTAATATAAACGCTATAATGAAACAAATCCAAAATGTGTTTTTACTGTTTACAAATCTTTTTGTTACAACTATTCCCAGAGATAATATTACGAAGATGCCTATTAACCCAAAATGAAGTAAAAACGTCAGTAAAGTGTTATGAGCATCCCCTATGTGCCCTGTATATTTAAGTATTAAATTCGTTGTATGCCCAGCTCCAAACCCAAACAGAGGGCTATTCATAAAGGCTTTAATCGCATATCCCCAATGTTCTATACGTTTTCGATTACTTTCATCTTTTAAATTTTCAAGATTAAATCGGCTCTTTAATTCTTCCGGTAAATATCTTAAAATTAAGCTTCCCGCTAATAATAATAGAATAACTACAACAACTCCTATTATCTTACTCTTTTTTTGTTTAGCGCGCTTTAAATACATTCCAAAAAAAACAATTAAAGAGGAAATATACGCAGCTCGCGACCCTGTCATAATAATAGCTATACCAATTACAATAATAGATATTAAATAAAATATCTTGTGCTTATGCGTATGCCTGTTGCCGACTAAATTAAATCCTGCATACGAAAAAGCTACATATAAAAAACTTGCCAAATAATTGGGATCAATTTCTAAATTGCCCATAAATTGTATTGTAAATCGATATGAGCCATCAAACAAATAATGGTGCGGTAGTACTATCATTACCAAACCAATTACCGCGCCACCCAAAATAAAGCTATTTAATATCGCATCAATGCTCTTAATATTTATGGGCATAAATGTTATCACTAAAAACATAATTAACCATACAGAATAGCTTAAAAACGTCCCGTTATCCATTACTTCCAAATTTAGAATTGACATTACCAATAGTGCCATAAACAAATAGGCCAAAATGCCTACTACACTTTTATTTGTTTTTAATATCTTTCCGTTTCCACAAATAAGTCCAAAAAGAATAAATAGAATAGGGAAATACACATATTCTGAAATAAAAAATGCTTGGTGGTTATTGGCTACCATAAACACCAAAAACAATACTATAAACCAATAAGGGAAAATAACTTTATTGGAGTTTTTTTGTGTATATAAACTTCTCATTTATTATAAATCACCTAATAATTTTTCTATATATTGTAAAGTGTCTTTTTTGTCATATTTATAATATTTCACTTTATCAACATAACAATTCCTTTGCAGCGTATCTCGATTGAAGTATTCCGTCGCCGCTTCTACCCATAAAGCATTATCCTTTAACGGTATAAAGCTCACTATATCACTAACTTTAACTTCTGTTGTTATCTCGTTAGAAAGCAGACACGGGCAGCCAGATGCTTGTGCCTCTATTGCCGTCAACGGCAAGCCTTCAGAGAGAGAAGGCATAATTAAAATATTTATGGCCGATAATATCTTATAAACATCACTTCTCAACCCTAAAAAATAAACCTTTTCACTTAAATTCAATTGATTCGCCCTATTTATTAGTTCTCTTTTTAATTTCCCATCACCAACTACAAAGAAAACCGCATTATCATACTTTTTTGTTATATCATAAAAAATTTCTAGTGCTTTTATTGGATTTTTTAGAGTCTCTAATCGCCCAATCATCCCAACAATATATGTCTGCTGAGAAATATTAAATTCATTTCTTATTTCCAAGTTATATTGGTCGTTGTACTTAAACTTTTCTGTATCTATACCGTTTTTTATTACTATAATATCACTAGCTTTTGAAGCTCCAAACAACGCAGTTCCTGCTTTCTCGGAACATGCAAAAAATAAATCGGTATTCTTCAAAACTTTTCTTTTATTTAAAATTGAGAAAACTTTATTCCCCCAATAATACAGCTTCCCTGAAGTACACTCAAACTTGGTCCCATGGGAATGCGTGATAATTTTCGCTTTCGTATAGCGTTTACCATAATATTGGAATTGATACATGCTTGTTGAGGAGGTATTAACCCAAATATAATCAAAATCACTATGCCGAAGAAAAAATTCTTTTACACGCCTACGAAACATAATCGGATTGGAACGACGCGACGGCAAAACATAAATTTTATAGCCGTTTTTTCTGTATGTATCAGAAAATGCACATTCCTTATCGAAAGACAAAAAGCTTATATCAAAAACCTCACTCTTTTTTTCAAATAATCCCCGAAAAAGTGTTTCAACACCACCAACAGTATTAGAAACACCAACTATTAATATTTTTTTCATTATAAACATCCTAATTAAACTTTTTTATTAGTTTTATAGAAGCTTCTGTCATTTTATAATTTATATAAAACATTAAAACTAATATCTTTCTGCTTATGGGCATCGGAGAACTTAATAGTATCCCCGCATTTCTTCTTAACTCACCTTGCAGCTTCTTAACAATCTCTTTTTTATTTATTTTTTCATCCGAAATACCATAATACGCAATTTTACATAACAAGGAAAGACTTGTACGAGCATATTTTACCTCTCCCATTTTTCTAATTTTTCCGTATTCTTCAAGTGAGGTCAAATCCTTAATCCCCTGCGCTGCTATATATAAATCGAAATCCTTTTCCTTCAATCCACCTCGAGTTATGCTTCCTGTGTTTTGAAAATAATAATATTTCCCGAGATTTGAATTTACTAACATTTTTGCTCTTTGCAGGACCTTGTATTTCCATATTATATCTTCATTTACTAATCCCTCTGGAAATCGTAAATCGCCTATAGTTTCTTTTTTATAAACACACCTTACGCTGGCGTAATATGTATCGGATTTTGTAGAGTTAACCATTAAAAAGTCGAGAATTTCTTTTTCTTTCAGCAATAAAAGTCTTTCTTTACGCTTTTGAGGCGGCTTGCAATCCTTTACCTTATACATATCATACTGAACAATATCCGCATTCACTTTATTTAATAATTGAACACTATACTCTATCGTATCTAATTCAATCCAATCATCACTATCAACTAGCGTAATATATTTCCCCTTTGCCACATCCAACCCTTTATTCCGCGCCGAAGAGAGCCCTCCATTTTCTTTGTGATAAACAGTGATACGCGAATCCATTTTCGCATATTCGTCACAGATTTTTGAAGATGAATCCTTACTACCATCATCTACTAGTATAATTTCCAAATTTTTATAAGACTGATTTATGACACTATTTAAGCAACGAGGAAGATAGGCCTCCACATTATAAATGGGTATTATTACAGTGACCAAGTCTTTTTCATTTATATTTAAGATATCATCCATTATTAAACTTCCGTTTCCTTAAAAATTTTTTATACGCCCACGCTCGCAGTTTATTTGGAATCAACACGTACCCAATAAATCGAACAACGCTTGCTTTCACGTACCCGAAAAATCCAATAATCTTATTCTTCCGCATGAATTTCAATAATTTTTTACAACTTTTATAATACTTCATGCCTCCACGGCGGCTTGCCATGCCTAACACGCGTACAAGACATAAATTCTCGTCAATATTTTTAAAACGGCAACCGCTTAAATACATTCTAAGCCATAAATACCAATCTTCAAATAAATAGAAATCCTGATAGTTGCCTGCTTTTAAAACCGCCGATTTCTTATACATAACCGTTTGATGGTTAAATGGATTGCGGCTTTTCATTCCTTTAACAATCTCAGAATGTTCAGAAGGCACGCCACGAACACTCGTAATGTCTTCAGGTGAAACGGTAAATTCGGCAATATTTCCGCCAACCATATCCAAGTTAGGGTCTTCTTCAAAGCACTTTATTTGTTTTTCAAATCTCCCCGCAATGCAAATATCGTCGGTGTCCATTCTTGCAATCAACTCATTCCGACTTTTTTCAACACCCAACCTTAAAGCGTTTCCCAAACCGCCGTTTTCTTCCAAAGGTATGTAAGTGAATAAATTAGGATATTTTGCAAGATACCCGTCAATAGAAGCCTGTAACACTTCCGGTACTTGCCCATCGCGAATCAGTATGATTTCATCAGGTTGTACGCTTTGTTCAAGCACGCTATTCATTGCCTGTTCAAAAAACTCTGCTTGCTCGTTTTTATAAACGCTCATTAAAACAGAAAACTTCATATTTCCTTTCCCCTTATTTTACTTCCTCTTGAGCAACGGCAACCTCTTGTTCCACTTCTTGTTTCGCTTCCGTTTCTTCAGCTTGCTCAATTATCCCTTCTTCGATTCCGTCACTCTTAAACACTACCGCCACCGTCTTAAAGAGAATTTTTATATCCAACCAAAGCGAGCAGTGCTTTACGTAATACCCGTCGTATTCTGCCTTTTTCTTGGGCTGAGCCGCCAAAACGTCACGCCCGTTTACCTGCGCCCAACCAGTGATACCAGGTCGCACTTGATACACGCCGTATTGTTCCCGCGCCTCCATCAGCTCCGTTTCGTTATTCTGCGAAGGACGATAGCCGATTAAACCCATCTTAAACGTCAAAACGTTATACAGCTGAGGCAGCTCGTCTATCGAGGTTTTTCGAAGGAATGCACCTACTTTTGTGATATACGATTTCACCTCTGCGTACTCATAACCCGCTACGTCGTGGCGTGCCTCGACCGACATACTTCTAAATTTAATACAATTAAAAAGTTTTCCACCCTTGCCGATGCGCTTCTGCACGAAAAACACGGGACCTTTGGAATCCACTTTAATCGCAATCGCCACCACTAAAAACAACGGCGAAAGTACAATCAATGCCACCAAAGCAATCAAAAAATCTGCAACCGATTTTAAAAAACAGTACAGTTTTTGCGAAAATTTTAATTTATAAGCGCACTTTTCTTCAACGTTAACTTGCATTTTGCCCTCTTGTTCCTTTATAAAAAACTTAGTCGTCGCGTAAGGCGTTACGGCGAGTTTTATAATATATATGTATATATTATATCACTTAAGGAGCAGGTTGTCAATACGAAAATCGTAAAATTCAGCGCAAAAAAAGCGGAAAACACAGGAAAATAAGGCAATTTTAACAAAACCTGCAAGCGGTTGGCATCGCAAAGAAAGAAAAAGACGGCACCGTGTACGCATCTAAGCGTAAACAAAGCCATCCAATCACAGCGAAAAAGCACCCGTTTTTAATAGCAATTTTTGTTATTTTCTTAACAATATAAATAGTATAAAAATTCACGATTTTTATGAAATTTTTGTCGATTTTTTGTTAAGTTGTTAATTATTTTGGCAGATTTTTTCGCCGTTTTTACAGCCGATTTTTATCCCAAAAACGCAAAAAAGATTTTCGTTTAGTCTTAAAATGCCGCAGTTTTAATGAAATATTCAGCGACACCGAATATAAAACAATTTTTACAAAATTGTGAAATATCTCCTTACCTCGATGTGAAATAAAATAAATCTCTCACACGCAACGCGTATTTCATATGTAAAGCATATTTCACACACGAAGTGTATTTCACAAATCCCGCAAGGGATTTATTTCATTGAAAAAAGCCCAACACACAAGCGTTAGGCTTTTTTCTGGCTGCCCCTGTCAGGAGCGGAAGGAGTGCACAGCACGACGAAATAGCGAGGCCGCGAAAGTCCATTCAATCCGTACCTGCCCCACCCCGAGCGTCAGTGACGACACGCAATTTTGATTACAAAATTGCTCGTCAGTGGACGGTTGGCAGGCGCAGACAAAGCAAAAGCCCGTTGGATTTTCATCCAACGGGTTATTTTGGCTGCCCCTGTCAGGCTCGAACTGACGACACACGGATTAACAGTCCGTTGCTCTACCGACTGAGCTAAGGGGCAATAAAAGCGGCAATTACCTATCCTCCCAGGGGTTAACCCCAAGTACTTTCGGCGTTAAAGAGCTTAACTTCTGTGTTCGGAATGGGAACAGGTGGATCCTCTTTGCAATCATCACCGCTATGGTATATATACATGGGTTTCCCCATGACTATATCAAAGATTAACAACTACATAGCAATTT
>JAZRQY010000007.1:0-49744 GCA_045650185.1 Candidatus Scatosoma sp.
GGATGCTCCCTTGCCTGAAAACAGCGATGAGAAAGCGGACTAATTCCGTTTCCCCTTTGCACGCTTTGTATCGCAAGGTGGAAATAACACGTTATAAAAGTGGGAGAGACGTCAAATCTTCCATGGCGTCTTGCGAAAACCACTAGGAGAAAATATTTATGGCTAAGAAAATCACAGCAGTCGTAAAATTGCAGCTTCCTGCAGGTAAAGCAACTCCGGCTCCTCCCGTAGGTTCCACCCTTGGTCCCTTCGGTATCAACTTGCCCGGCTTTACGAAGGAATTCAATGCAAAAACGGCAGACAAACCCGGTCTCATCATCCCCGTTGTTGTAACGATCTATCAGGATCGTTCCTTCACGTTCATTTTGAAGACCCCCCCCGCACCCGTTCTCATCAAGAAAGCACTCGGTCTTGAAACGGCAAGCGCAAAGCCCAACAGCGTAAAAGTTGGTAAGCTGACCAAGGCACAGGTAGAAGAAATCGCTAAGACGAAGATGCCTGACCTTAACTGCACTTCCCTTGAAAGCGCAATGAGCATGGTCGCTGGTACTGCTCGCAGCATGGGCATCACCGTAGAAGACTAAAAGGAGAACGTGGCAGAGATTATATCTCGTGATCGACCACAAGGAGGATTTAAAAAATGAAACACGGAAAGAAATATCAAGATAGCGTAAAAGCATATGACTTGACGAAGCAGTACGACGCTGCAGAAGCGGTAGACGTAATTTTGGAAACCGCAAAAGCAAAGTTCGACGAAACCATCGAATTGCACGTACGTTTGGGCGTTGACCCTCGTCAGGCTGATCAACAGGTTCGTGGCGTACTCGTATTGCCCCACGGTACCGGTAAAACCAAGAGAGTTTTGGTTATCGCAAAGGGCGCAAAGGCTGACGCGGCACAGGCTGCTGGCGCAGACTTCGTTGGCGCAGAAGAATTGATCGCAAAGATCCAGAACGAAAACTGGTTCGATTTCGACGTAATGATCACCACCCCCGACATGATGGGTATGGTAGGTCGTATCGGTCGTGTCCTTGGTCCTAAGGGCTTGATGCCTAACCCCAAGAGCGGTACCGTTACCATGGACGTTGAAAAGGCAATCAAGGAAGTTAAGGCTGGTAAGGTTGAATACCGTTTGGATAAGACCGCTATCATCCATTGCCCCATCGGTAAGAAGAGCTTCGGTAAGGAAAAGTTGGTTGAAAACTACACCGCACTTATCGATGCAATCGTAAAGGCAAAGCCCGCTGCAGCTAAGGGTACCTATTTGAAGAGCGTTGTTTTGGCGTCCACGATGGGTCCTGGTGTTAAGGTAGCACCCAAGAACTAAGTAAAAAACAATGAATATGCGGCGCAATACGTCGTTGCACTGCGGCAACCTTCGGTCATTTACGGTTAGTAAACTCCCTCAGGTTTTCCTCGTGCGCCTTGTCTTGCTTGCATCTTGCATTGTTTTTGCAAAGTGAGGGCTTGCGATTGCCTGCTCTTGCTTGCAACTGCGCGTTTTAACAAAAACAAAAATATTTTTCCAAAGGCGGTCAAAATTGATTGACTGCCTTTGAGAAAAGTGGTATAATTTAATAGTCAATGATGACTCACCGTAGAAAGCAAGTCCGTATGGATAATGGGAAACCGCTTGCCGAGGTAGAAGGAAATCGATCTTAGAAAGATAGTGTGTCCTTATGCCGATTGCGGTGTAAGGAATTTTTTTATGTCAGGCGGCGTTTGCTACGGCGGCGCGCGGCTTAAAGGAGGTAATTTATGTCGGCAAATGTTGAACTTAAGAAACAAATCGTGGAAGAGATTAAGGCGAAAATCCAGGCGAGCAAGTCCGTTGTATTCGCAGACTACAACAAGCTTACCGTTTTGGAAGTAACCGCACTTCGTAATGAATTCAAAAACGCAAACTGCGAATACAAAGTTTACAAGAACACCCTCGTTAGAAAGGCGTTCAACGAACTTGGTTTCACCGATTTTGATGCAGACTTGAACGGCCCTACGGCAGTTGTATTCTGCGCAGACGAAACCAGCGGCGCAGCGATTTTTGCAAAAGCTACGAAGGCTACTCCTGCTTTGGCTGAAAAGATTGTGCCCAAATGCGCATTCTTGGAAAACAAATATATGGATAAGGCAGCGGTTAAGGAATTGTCCGCAATCCCTTCCAAAGAGGTACTCATCGCGAAGATGCTTGGCTGCTTGCAATCTTCCATCTCCAAATTCGTTTACGTTTTGGACGTTATTGCGAAAGCAAAAGAAGCAGCAAACTAATCCATTAAAAAAAATCATTATTAAAAATCGGAGGAAAAATTACTATGGATATTCAGAAACTCATTGAAGAAGTAAAAGCTATGTCTGTTCTTGAACTCAACGAACTTGTAAAGGCACTCGAAGCAGAATTCGGCGTAAGCGCTGCTGCTCCCGTTGCTGCTGGTGGCGCTGCTGCTGCAGAAGCTGCTCCCGCTGCTGAAGAAAAGACCGAATTCGACGTTGTATTGAAGGACATCGGTCCCAACAAGATCGCAATCATCAAGGTTGTTCGTGAAGCTACCGGTCTTGGCCTTGCTGACGCTAAGAAGGCAGTTGAATCCATGGGCGTTATCAAAGAAAACGCTCCTAAGGCAGACGCTGAAGCATTGGTTGCTAAGCTTAAGGAAAACGGCGCTACCGCTGAACTTAAGTAAGTCTAGACTTAAAAAAATCATCTGACAAAAGAAGAGAACGTTTCGGGATTCCGATTCGTTCTCTTTTTTTACTTCCGTTGTCATTCTTCTTTCAGAAAATTTTTGAAAAGCGGTAAAACCGCTTGACGAAAAGGGGGAAAATAGAGTACAATATTAGTTGGTAGGGAACGCCCTCTATACTTTCGTGGCGTTTACCCAAAATCCAGAACGGAGAGAAACAATGAAAAAGTTTTTGAAAAAAGCCATTTCTGCTACACTTGCGACGGTTAGTATCGTAGGGGGTGCGTTTGCATTCACTTCTTGTACGACCAACAATCCCGAGGTGCAGATGCGTATTTCCTTTAACGGCACGACCTATACTTTAGAATACAAGCTGTACAGAAAGCTTGCCCCCAACACGGTAAACCATTTCTTGGCGCTTGTGGAAAACGGTTACTATAACGAGATGGACGGTCAAAACATCTGTATCCACGATTACAGCAGTTCCAAGTGGTACACGGGCGGCTATTCCTATAACGCAAACAACGAAGAAAACGGCGGCTTGACCTACCGTGATTATTTCAGCATCGTTTCCGCTTACGAGAACAAGGATTTCGTCAGCGTTTGGAGAGATACCGCAACCACTATGCCTACCTTCACGCTGTACGGCGAATTCCCCAACAACGGTATGGAAATGGAAAAGGGCAGTTTCCTGTCCCCTAGCTTCGGCTCGTTGGCAATGTATTATGAAGATAAGGGCGATAACGCAGACGAATTTGACGTATACGTAAAGCGTGTAGACGGTGGTGGTATCCGTAAAATTAAGTACGAAAAGAACAGCGCAACCTCGATGTTCTCCATCAATCTGTCTAGTAGCACCAGCGCGGATAAGTCCTATTGTACGTTTGCTACTTTGCAGGAATCGAGCGAGGACGAATTGAAGGAATTGCAAGAGGCGGTGAATAAGTACATCGAAACGCATTTCTCCGATTCGGACGATGACGAGGATGGCTTTACGCAGGAAGTGGAAATGTCTTACGGGGAAGGCGATCCGTTCATTGATAATGCGGACTTGACCGTGGAATACGACGTGCCTACGAGCCCCATCATCATCAAGAGTATCAAAGTATTGAAATACTAAGTTTGGCTCATATAAAAGCAGTAAGAGATAACAAATCAGTTTAAGGCTGAAATGTTATCTCTTTTTTGTTGGTTTTTAGTTTAGGGTTATGAGGCTCGCTATGCTCGCCGTTATGAATTTGATACGCAAATGTTATGATATGATTGCCCTTGCAACTTCAAACTGCCCGTCAGGGCATCATAACTTGCCTGTAGGGCAATCATAGTTGTGGCGTGAATACTCCGTTAAGAGTATCACGCTACGAGGCAGGTCTTTTCTTATCCTGTAATATCCGTGATTGTATCCTTTTCAACCTCAATACTGAAGGGACGGACGTCGAATAAGCGTTCTGCTTTTTGGTACACGAGCAGGCATTGTTTCGGATTTTCGGTGGGCAAAACGTGCAAAAAATCCCCTAAAAACTCTAAAATAGAGGCGGTATTTTTCTGCAAATCTTCACACAAAAAGGCAGTAAAATCTGCCCCAATACGCACGCTCTCAAAGAATGCGTAGGCGATCAATCCTTCCTTGTCAGCCACTTCTGCCTGCCGCAATTGATAGGACGTGCGCCGCAGGGTGCTTTCCCCTATGGCATAGCTACAATCCGCTTGCCGCCGATATCGGTCGGAGAGGGGAATGGTAAGGTAAAACTCTCCCTCTCGTTCCTCAATGGAAGTATACCGTTCGAGCAGTAAACGTTCGGCGGCGGTGGAGAAAACAGCCACCTCTTCGGTGGTTTTTACGCCGACGAGGTTTTCGAGGAAAAACAGCTCGCAAACGGCAAAGGAGGGGGGCAGGGTTGCGCTGAAAAAGCCCTTAGGGCTATCAATTCCCAAAAAAACACCCCCTTGACGGCAGACGGTGGCGAGGATATCCCCCTTGCGGGCTTGTGTGATTAGACGCAGGGTATCGTCCGTGGATTGAAACCCATCGCAATAGACTGCCAGTCCGTTTGGCAGGCGATATACGTTGACGCCGATTGGCGGTTGCAGGGGTAAACGCTCGTCTAAAAAGAAGGTGACTGGGTGCATGCCTTCTGCTTCCCAGCGCACGGGCAGGGCGTCCTGCAAGGAGATTTCTGCATACCGTTCAAAGTCGTGTGTTTGCCCAAAATATGCGCCGCCTACGTACAGCGCGGCGGGTTGAGTGGATAAAAAATAAATACGCATATTCCATTTTATGATATTTTTGTGCCGTTAATGTATAGACTTCTAAAAATACGGTAATAATCACCCTGAACAATAAAGCACGGAGGGTTCTCGTATGCAAAAAATTAACGGCTATACCGAAGAGGAAGCAAAGGAGCTAATAGAGTTTGTCGAGGAGGGAAAAAGAGCAGGAAAAACGTTGACGACTCTGTTTGCTGAATACGGCGATCGGCGTGGTCGTGCGCAAGGTAGCGTACGCAATTATTATTACGCTTTGATGAAGAACGAGTGGTCGGATGAACGGATTGTCAAATTGCTTGACGGCAGAGAGTTGTCTGTGGGGAAAATCCGCGCCTTTACCGAGGAAGAGGCGGATGAGGCAATTCGCAGTATCTTATTGGAAAAAGCGAAGGGCATGTCCGTGCGCAAGGCGATTTTTCGCCTTTCCGGTGGCGACGATAAGCTGATGCTACGCCTGCAAAATAAGTACCGTAATACCTTGAAAAAGAACCCGGATAAGATTGCCAAGATTTCTAAGGAGCTATTCGGGGATTCGGGCGTTGCACCTGAAAATGGGAGCGTTTCGGCAAAGGAGCCTCCAAGAAAAATCCTGCAGGGCAAAGAGGCGCGTCGGGCGTTGCAAAAGCGGTTGGAAAAGGAAATTAACGACCTGTACGACAGGCTGGCGCGTGGGCTAAAAGAGGAGAATCTTCGCCTGATTGAGGAGAATACGGCGCTGCGCTCAGAGCTAGAACGCCTGCGCCAAAAATTGTCGTAAAAAAGAGGAAGGTTGAGCATAGCAGCTCACCTTCCTTTTTCATAATCTTGGTGCATTCCCGTGGTTTACGCTTGGTTCTGCTCCGATTTTTGCATACACTTCAGTTTTTCGTCCATCATCTCGTTTGCCTTCGTTAAGACTTCGTCTTGCCCCTTTTGTACCAGTGTACGCATTTTTTGGCTGTTTGCGATGACCAACGCGCCGCCGATAGCGCCAATCAGCATACCGATTGCTAATTTTTCCATATCCACTTTCTCCTTTTTAAGAGCGGTTGCCCCTACGATTTCAGTATGCGTAGCAAAAAGAGTGTCGCATACAAAAAAATTGCAGGAAAAATCAGGAAAAAGGAAAGAAACGCTTGGATAAACGCAAAAAATATGCTATACTAAAACCATGGAAAAACGAGTGATTGCTTTGGATATCGGCGGTAAGAGAATCGGCGTGGCGATTTCCGATCCCTTTGGGGAGTACGCAATGCCCTGCGAGACCTACCATAGGACGAAGTCCTTTTGGACGGACGTAGATGCGGTGGCGAAGATTGCCAAGGACAGAGGGGCAGGGGTCATCGTCTGCGGAATGCCCGTCAATTTTGACGGCTCGGAGAGTATTCAGACGATAAAGACGCAGGAATTTGTGGATGCTTTGCGTTCACGGACGGATTTGCCCATCGTCTTGGAGGACGAGCGGTTCACCACGATGCAGGCACGAGAAGTGCAGATTCAAGGTGGCGTAAAGCGCGACGATCGTAAAAAGAGCATTGACGCTATCGCGGCGGCGTATATCTTGGACAGCTACCTTTCGCGTGAGCAAAAGCGCAGACGCGCCGAGGCGGAAAAGCGCGCTTTGGAATGGAATATTAAATCTGGAAGGAGGGATTTTACAATGGATATGGAAAAATTGACAGACGAAGAATACGAGGAATTAAACGTTATCGAACTGGAAGACGGCGAAGGAAACGTGGAGAGCTTCTTGCACGTTGCCACGATTGAATACAAGGGGCAGAAATATTGCTGTTTCCAGGTAGCAGAGCCGGAAACCGAAGACGAAGAGGATGAAATCGTCATCTTCCGTCTGGAAGGGGAAGGCGAGGACGCACGCTTGTTTGAAATCGAGGACGAGGCGCTGTTGGACGAGGTGTTTGCAGAGTTCTGCGCGCAGTACGAACAGTATGAAAATGCGGAAGATGCGAAGAAATTAGAGGTATAAGCTCTTGCATATACTCTTTGCAAAAAGGAAAATTTATAATTTTTTATAAAAATTACAAAAAAGAGGGAAAAGGCGTGTGAAATCGGTTGATTTGATACGCCTTTTGTGTTAGAATAGAAAGGCTGAAATTCACACTCGGAGTCTGTGCGTAATCCGTGCCCGTAAATTTTTCTCATGCGGGCGTCGTCTACGAGCCAACACAGATCGAGGAGGATAAACGGAGGTATGAATTATGGCAGTTATCACTATGAAGCAGCTTTTGGAAGCAGGCGTACACTTCGGTCACCAGACCAGAAGATGGAACCCCAAGATGAAGAAGTACATCTTCGCGGCAAGAAACGACATTCACATCATCGACTTGCAGCTCACCGCGAACCTCATTGAAGAGGCGTACAAGTTCGTCGTAGAATCGGTTAAAGCAGGCAAGTCTGTTCTGTTCGTTGGTACGAAGAAACAGGCTCAGGACGCAGTAAAGGAAGAAGCAGAACGTTGCGGACAGTACTACGTAAACTCTCGTTGGTTGGGTGGTTGCCTTACCAACTTCAAGACCATGAGAAGCCGTGTTGAACGCCTTGAAAAGCTTGAAGCAATGGAAGCAAACGGCGATTTCGACCTGTTGCCTAAGAAGGAAGTTATGCTCCTTAAGAAGGAAATGGGCAAGTTGCAGGCAAACCTTGGCGGTATCAAGAAGATGAAGGCTATGCCCGGCGTTATGTTCGTGGTTGACCCTCACAACGAAGACATCGCAATCAAGGAAGCAAAGAAGCTTGGCATCAAGATCGTTGCAATCACCGACACGAACTGTGATCCCGACGAAGTTGACTACGTAATCCCCGGCAACGACGACGCAATCCGCGCAATCAAGTTGATCTCTTCCGTAATTGCTAACGCAGTTATCGAAGCAAATCAGGGCGAAGAAGCAGTTGCTGCTCCTGCAGTAGAAGAAGCTCCTGCTACCGAAGAAAACGCGTAAGTTTTAACAAGTTAAAAAATACACGAAAATAAGGAGAATACAATTATGGCATTCACGGCTAAAGACGTAATGGCGCTCCGTGCAAGAACGGACGCAGGCGTTATGGATTGCAAAAAGGCACTTACCGACGCAGACGGCGATATGGACAAGGCAGCAGACCTCTTGAGAGAAAGAGGGATTGCAAAGGCGGCTAAAAAGGCTTCTCGTATTGCGGCAGAAGGTATCGTTTCCGCTTACGTAGACGGCAACGTCGGCGTATTGCTCGAACTCAACTGCGAATCCGACTTCGTTGCGAAGAACCCTCAGTTCTCTGAAATTGCAACCACGATCGCGAAGGTTATCGTTGCTTGCGACCCTGCAGACGTTGACGCGTTGCTTGCTTGCGAAGTTCCCGGCGAAGGCGCAGTAGAAGAATATTTGAAGAGCAAGATCGCCGTTATCGGTGAAAAGATTGCAGTTCGTCGTTTCACGAAGTATGTATCCGAAGGTTTCTTGGCTACCTACATTCACTTGGGCGGCAAGCTCGGCGTTATGCTTGACCTCGCTGGCGAAAAGACGGAAGAGGCTGCTGAGGTTGCTCACGAGCTTACGTTGCAGGTTGCTTTCACGAAGCCCGCTTTCCTCACGAAGGATCAGGTTTCCGCAGAAGCGCTTGAAAAGGAAAAGGCTGTATTGAAGCAGCAGGCTATCAATGAAGGCAAGCCCGAAGCAATCGCTGAAAAGATGGTTATGGGTAGAATTAAGAAGTACTACGAGGAAAACTGCCTTGTAGAGCAGGCGTTCATTAAGGACGACAGCGTGAAAGTTGCAGACCTTTTGAAGAAGGGCAACATCACCGTTGCTAACTGCGTATTCTACGTAATGGGCGAAGGCCTCGAAAAGAAGAGCGAAGACCTCAGCGAAGAAGTTGCAAAGCAAGTTGCTGCAATGAAGAACTAAGTCTTAGCGAAAGCAAAGAATAAAACTCACGGAAAAATCCGTGAGTTTTTTTGTTTTTCCCATATTGACAAAACGCGCGCAGGTGTGTATAATATAAGAAAAGTAAGGTTGGGGGTATTAGCAGTATGGTAATTTTCGGGATTTTTGCGGGAGGCTCTCTCAATAAAGACAAGTGTCCGTTTTGCGGAAAAGAATTTCAGTATACCACCAGTCGGCATGAGGGGGGTAAACTGATTAGCAAAGCGCACGAAGAACAGGTTTTGCGTATTAATTCCTTTGGAGAACTTGCGTTGGGAACGCGTAAGTATGAGGAAAAGCGGGAGCCGGGGACGTGGTATCAAAATATGATTTGCCCCAAGCATAAATACGAAATCACTCGTATACAAAGTCACCGTGTTGAGTGGGGAAAAGGTTGGGATGAGGACAATCAGTACGAAATAACCCGTTGGGATTACAAATACGTAAGTCCTGGAAATCTGAGTGAAAGACAGGTAAAATTATTAAAACGCTGTTGTAAAAATGCAAGTAAAGACCTTTATAAGAGTTATAAAGGCATACGTTAATAATAAAACCAAAAAGCTCCGTGGCAATTCTTTTGCGGCGGAGCGTTTATTTTATAAAAAAGTTGCAATTTTTACAAACTTTTTTTAAAATAGTATAGCTTTTTTTTGCAATATATGGTACAATAATTTAGAGCGTACAAAACGCAAAAATCAATCCCTGACGAATATCCGCAGGGGAATAATAGATAAAGGAGAACGGTATGCAACCTAAGTACAAAAGAATCCTGTTGAAACTTTCTGGTGAGGCTCTGGCAGGCGAACAGCGCTTTGGGCTGAATCACGAAGTGATTGCTCCTGTCGTAGAGCAGATTATTCAGTTGCATAAGATGGGCGTGCAGGTTGGCTTGGTTATCGGCGGCGGCAACTTCTGGAGAGGACGTCAGGGGACGAAGATGGACAGAACGACGGCAGACCAAATGGGGATGTTGGCGACGGTTATGAACTCGCTTGCGATGATGGACGCCATCGAACAGCACGGCGTTCCCGTTCGTGTGCAAACGGCGCTGGATATGATTTCCTTGGCAGAGCCGTTTATCTTAAGAAAGGCTCTGCGCCACTTTGAAATGGGGCGTATCGTTATCTTTGCTTGCGGTACCGGCAATCCCTATTGTTCGACGGATACGGCGGCGGCGCTCCGTGCGTGTGAAATTGATGCAGATATTCTGCTGATGGCGAAGAACGTGGACGGTATCTACGATTCCGATCCTAAAACCAATCCCGATGCGAAGAAGTACGAATCGCTGAAGTATGCAGACATCATCAACCGTGGCTTGAAGGTCATTGACTTTACGGCGGCGACGATGTGTATGGAAAACAACGTACCGACGCTTGCGTTTGGCTTGAATGAAGAAAACTCCATCGTTCGCGCAGTCTGTGGCGAGAAACTGGGCACGATGATTTCCGTGTAATGAAACGCGGACAATTTCATAGAATATATTTAGGAGAATAGAAAGATGATTGAAAACGAAAAGATTGAAGAGATGATGTTTGAGTTGGAAGAAAGAGCAGAAAAGGCGCTGAACGCCCTGGAAGGCGAATATGCGGCAATCCGCGCAGGCAGAGCAAACCCTCGCATTTTGGATAGAATCGAAGTAGAGGCTTACGGCGGTATGTCGAAGCTGATTGAGCTTGGCAACGTATCGGCGTTGGACGCTCGTTGTCTGCAAATCAACCTCTGGGATAAGTCCCTTTTGAAGGCGGTTGAAAAGGCAATTTTGCAATCGAATATCGGTATCACCCCCACCAACGACGGTCAGGTAATCCGCCTCGTTTTCCCCGTAATGACCGAGGAAAGAAGAAAGGAACTCGTAAAACAGATCAAAAAGATGGGCGAAGAGGCGAAGGTGCAAATCCGTAATCAGCGCCGTGACGCCATGGACGTTTTGAAGAAGATGAAGGCGGCAAAGGAACTCTCTGAGGATATGATTGCCGACTGCGAAGCTGAGGTTGAAAAGTTCATTTCCGCTACCATGACCAAGGTAGAGGGAATCATCGCGGCAAAGGAAAAGGAACTGCTTACCGTTTAATAGGTCGTTCCTGTTATATAGCATTTAGGCGCGGACGGCATATTTGCCGTCCGCAATTAACAAAGAGTAGGATTAAGGTATGAAAGAGAAGAAAATGGTTGTGCCCCGTCACGTTGCTATCATTATGGATGGTAACGGCAGATGGGCAAAGGCCAGATTATTACCTAGAAACTTTGGACATCAGCAAGGGGTTTCCCGTATGATTGGGCTGATGGAGCGCGCCTATGACTTAGGGGTGGAATACGTGACCGTGTACGCTTTGTCTACCGAGAACTTTAACCGTCCTAAGGAAGAGCTGGAGGGCTTGTATAATCTCGTTCGCAAGCATTTTGTGGAGGGGGTTCGCAAGGTCTGCGAAAAAGGCATTCGTCTTCGTGTCATCGGCGACGTTTCATTGTTGCCGCAGGATATCCAAGAGGTGGTGCGCAAGGTTGAGTCGGAAACGGCGCAATATAAGGACAAAGGCGTGAACATCGCACTTGCCTACGGCGCGCGCGCGGAGATTGTCCGTGCGGCAAATGAAGCGATTGCCGAAGGAAAGCCGTTGACGGAGGAGAGCCTCTCCGACCGTTTATACACGGCAGGGCAACCTGACCCCGACCTCATCATCCGTACGGGAAAAGAAAAACGCTTGTCGAATTTCTTGCTGTATCAAGCGGCGTACGCCGAGCTGTATTTCTCCGACAAGATGTTCCCGGAATTTTCCGATGCGGATTTAGAGGAAGCGTTTGCAGAATACGCAAGACGTACTCGTCGCTTTGGGAAGACGGACGAACAATTATCATAAGAAAGAAAATCCTATACGTAGAGAATAAGGAAATATGAAAAAACGCATTATATCGGGAACCGTCTATGCGGCGTTGCTGATAGGGTTCTTTTTAATCAAAATATTCGTGCCTCAACCTTGGGGGGATTTGGGCTTTGACGCCTTGATTTATTTCTATTCCTTAGTGGGCACTTTCGAGATGTTGCGCGCGATGGACGCGTCCTTGACGAAGGCGTCGAAGGGAATCGTAACCGTCTTTTCGGTGATTTGTATCCCCGTCGCTTCCGTTTGCGAGGCGTTCTGGGGGTATGGCGTTTACGTGGTAGCAGGTTGCTTTTTTGCGCTGGCGCTTGCGTTGCTCAGCCTGCTGATCTTTAGAAACGAGGAATCAACGGTGGAAAAGCTTGGCTCTGCATTTGCGTGCGCGCTGTATCCGACGTTGCTGTTGTGTCTGTTGGTGCTTACCAATCATCTGACAGAGTCTATCCTTGCGATGTGCTTTATCTTCGTGGTTTCCCCCGTGTCGGACGTTGCGGCGTTCTTTACGGGTATGAGCCTTAGAAAGAAGTTCCCTAAAAAGCTTGCGCCTACCATTAGCCCGAACAAGACGGTGGTTGGGTTTGTCGGCGGTTTAATCGGGGGCGCGATTGCAGGTGCAGGTATCTATTTTGTGTACAATGCAATCTGCGGTTCGTTTGCGAATATATATATACAGTTACCCATCTATCTCCTCGTGGGGCTGCTGGGAAGTCTTGCTTCTTCCTTCGGCGACCTGGTAGAGAGCGCGATTAAACGTCAGAGAGGAATCAAGGATATGGGCAACATCATGCCCGGACACGGAGGAGTTTTGGATCGTATTGACGGTACGATGTTTGCAACCGTAGTGGTGTATATTGCGTTTGTTTTAATCGGCATACTGTCGATATAATAAAACAACGCAGGTAAGCGGAGGATAAAATGAAAAAGATTGCGTTAATCGGTTCGACGGGCTCGATTGGCAGACAAGTGTTGTCTGTTGTTCGTCGGCATAGCGATCAATATCAAATAGAGAGCTTGGTGGCGAATGCCTCTGCGGAGCTGTTTTTACAGCAGGTAAAAGAGTTTAAGCCCAAGTACGCGGCGCTCGTGGACGAGGCGGCAGGCAGAGAAATTGCATCGCAAATCCCTGTTGACGTGCGCTTTGGTTATGGCAAGCAGGCGGCGTTGGAGGCGATTGCCTACGGCGAAGTCGCATTTGTTGCGGCGACCGGCTTTGCAGGCTTGCAATACTCCTTGGAGGCGATAGGGCAGGGGAAGGACCTTGCGCTTGCCAACAAGGAAACGCTGGTGTGCGGCGGCGAGCTAGTGATGGGGAATTTACGGCAGGCAGGTACGCGTTTAATGCCTGTGGATAGCGAACATTCTGCCCTTTGGCAGGCGCTGAATTTCCGTACAAACGCACCCTTTAGACGGTTGATTATCACCGCAAGCGGTGGCCCCTTCTACGGCGCAACGCGTGAGCAATTGGAAAAGGTTACCCCTGCATCGGCGCTCAAGCACCCGACGTGGAATATGGGCGCTAAAATCACGATTGACAGCGCAACCCTTCTCAATAAGGGCTTGGAGGTCATTGAGGCAAAGTGGCTGTACGATTGCCCCTTGGAAAAAATCCATACGGTGGTGCACCCCGAAAGCATCATCCATTCGATGGTCGAATTTGAGGACAGCGCGGTGATGGCGCAGATGAGTTATCCGACGATGGAACTGCCCATTCAGTTGGCGCTCACCTATCCTGACCGCTTGGATTGCGGATTGAAACCGCTTGATTTCGAGGCGTTGGGCGCTTTGCATTTCAAGCCTTTGCGCCGCGCGGATTTTCCCTGTTATGACCTTGCGTTAAAATCCATGGAAATGGGCGATAATTACCCGTGTGCGATGAACGGCGCAGGCGAAGTGGCGGTGCATGCGTTCTTGAATGGGAAAATCCCCTTCCTTGCGATTGCGGACGTTATGGCATGCGCCATAGAAAAGACGGCGCGCGCGAAAGCGGACTGCATAGAAACGTTGGTGGCAACCGACACGGCGGCGCGTGCGTACGCAAACGAATACATTGTAAAGAGAGTATAGAGATTTGAACGAAGTATTAGCAATTGATTTTGCGGCGTTTGGACAATGGATAGGCGGTATTTTGCTGGCGATCCTCATATTGCTTGCCATGGTAAGCATCCACGAATTTGGACATTACGTGGCAGGAAAGCTGCTGAATTTTCGCATTACGGAATTTTCCATCGGCTTTGGCCCTGCTATCTTCAAAAAGCGGAGCAAAAAATCCGGGGAACTTTTTGCCGTGCGTATCATTCCGCTTGGCGGATATTGTGCGTTCGACGGTGAGGATTACGATGAGGAGGATGCTCGTTCGGACCTGCCGACAGAGGACGGCGCGATGGTGCAAGCCCCCTTTACCGAGCTGTTAGAAGGGGAAGAGGCGGAAAAAGACCCTACCGTGTCTGCGACGAGCCCTGCGCCTATAGAGGAAGAATATCCGCAACCGAAAGGGGAACGGTTCAACGACCAAGCCCCTTGGAAACGAATCATCGTTTTGGTGGCGGGGGCGCTGATGAACTATCTGCTTGCGCTCGTGTTGCTCCTGATTATGTGTTTTTCCTACGGCGTGCCGATGTGTATCGCCGCACCCATAGACTACAAAGGGGAACAACTGACCCCGGCGGCGTGGGAAACCCCTACCGTAGAGGCGCTCGATATTCTCGTGTCTATCGAGGGCAGGGAGATTGATATGTACACCGACTGTATGGACGCCCTTGCAGGGAAAAAAGCAGGAGATAGCGTATCCGTCGTCGTCTATCGACTGTACGAGGAAACGGTGGACGGCAATATCGTACGCAGTTGGAGAGAGAAAGAGGTGTCGCTTACCTTGCTTGCGGACGGAGATTTTTCCAGCTCGGCTGATATGGAAAAATTGCAGAATGCCATGGGGCTGTCGATTGCTACGCACTCGGTAAGACGTGATTTTTGGCACACCGTGGGCGGTGCGTTTGAATATTCGGGGGAAATGGCGACCTCTGTGTTGCGGACGCTGGGAGAGCTGGTGACGGGCGCGTTCGGTGACAAGACGGCAGACGTGGTCAGCGGCCCTGTTTCCATGATCGGGCAGACCGCGCAGCTTGCCAGCGTGAGCCCCTTCTCGTTTTTGTATATCGCTTCCTTTATCGGGGTAAACCTTGCCGTATTCAATCTGTTGCCCGTGCCTGCGTTGGACGGCTGTAAGGTCATTTTCTGTATCATCGAATGGATACGCAAAAAGCCCGTCAATCGCAAGGTGGAGGCGATCATCAATTTCGCAGGGCTCGTGCTCTTGTTCGGCTTTGTAATCCTCATTGATTTGTTAAAACTTTTTTAAAAAATTACGGCTGTCAAGTAAAAATGCTTGACGGCTTGTTTTTTATCGTGTATAATAGACGAGGAATATGGGGGGGAGGTTGCGAAAAATGAAAGATGATTTACGTTTTTTGCGACTGTTGGATTTGTACTCGCCGCTGCTGACGGCGACCCAACGAGAGATTACCGACCTGTATTTCAATTACGACCTTTCCCTGGGGGAAATCGCTGAACAAAAAGGGGTTTCCCGTCAGAGCGTTTCCGACTGCTTGCAAAAATGCAGAAGACAGCTGGAAAACTATGAGGGAAAGTTGCAATTCGATAAGGCTTTAAACGAACTGTCTGACGAGTATTCGGCGTACAAGGCGACGGTGGATCGTTGGATTGAGGAAAAGAAAGCTTCTACGCCGCAGTTTGTATCGGAAGTGGAAGAGTTAGAGTTGGCGCTTAAAAAGAACGCAGGCGAAGTTTAGTTAAGGAGAAAAAATGGCTTTATTCGGTGGGTTATCGGAAAGATTAAACCATATATTTTCAAAGCTGACGAAGCGTGGTAAGCTGACGGAGCTGGAAATTCGTACCGCTATGCGTGAGGTACGTGTGGCGCTCCTTGAGGCGGACGTCAACCTGAAGGTCGCAAAGCAATTCATCGCTGAGGTTTCCGAAAAAGCGGTTGGGCAGGAGATTTTGCAATCCCTGAACCCCGCGCAGCAGGTGATTAAAATCGTGAATGAAGAGCTGATTGCGTTGATGGGCTCTCGAAATGCGAAGTTGGAGGTTTCGCCCAAGCTCCCCACCGTCATTATGATGTGCGGTTTGCAGGGCGCAGGTAAAACGACGCTGTGCGGTAAGCTGGCGTTGCAGCTGAAAAAGCAGGGCAAGCGCCCGTTGCTTGTGGCAGGCGACATCTATCGTCCTGCGGCAATTACGCAGTTGCAGGTCGTAGGTAAGAACGCCCAGACCGAAGTGTTTGAAAAGGGTACGCAAAGCCCCGTCAAGACGGCAAAGCAAGCGATTGAATACGCTCGTTCGCAAGGCTATGATACGGTGGTTTTGGATACGGCAGGTCGTCTTCAAATCGACGATGCCCTGATGCGGGAACTGGAAGACGTCAAAAAGTCGGTAGAGGTTACCGAAACTCTGTTGGTCGTGGACGCCATGACTGGTCAAGAGGCGGTCAACGTAGCGCAGACTTTTAACGAACGTTTGGATATCACGGGCGTGATCTTAACCAAGCTGGACGGCGACACCCGAGGCGGTGCGTGCTTGTCTATCAAAGCGGTGACAGGCAAGCCGATTAAGTTCATCGGCGTTGGGGAAAAGTTGACGGACTTAGAGCCGTTCTATCCCGACCGTATGGCTTCGAGAATTCTCGGCATGGGGGACGTGCTGTCCTTGATTGAAAAGGCACAGCAGGCAATCAGCGAGGAAGAGGCCAAGAAAATGCAACAGAAGATGAAGGAAAATTCCTTCACGCTGAACGATTATCTTGAACAGTTTTCGATGATGAAGAAGATGGGCGGCGCGCAAGCGATGCTCTCGATGCTCCCCGGGGCAGGCAAGCTTAAGGTCAACGAAAGCGATATCGATGAGAAGAAAATCGAGCATACCAAAGCCATCATCCTTTCCATGACGATGGCAGAACGAGAGAATCCTGCAATCATCGACAGTAAGAGAAAACGCCGTATTGCGGCAGGCTCCGGTAGGTCGGTGCAGGAAGTCAATCAGCTGCTCAAACAGTTTGAACAGACCAAACTGCTGATGAAACAGTTGAGAGGCAATAAGGGTAGAATGCGCTTACCCTTCTAAAAAACGTTGGATATGCGGCGCAATACAGCGTTGAACTTACGTTTTCCCTCGCTCATTTACCTTTGTAAATGTCCCGTCGGGAAAGCCGCATTCGCCTTGTCTTGCTTGCATCTGCAACGTTTTGCAAATACCGGATAGGCGGCGCAATACAGCAAATCATAGATTTCAATTTACTACATTTGTAAAAATCGGGGCGACCCGAAAAAATAAAGAAAAAATATTTTAAGATACTATGGAGGTATTATTATGGTTAAAATGAGACTTTTCAGAATGGGCGACAAGAAGAACCCTATCTACCGTGTGGTTGTTGCAGACAGCAGAAAGGCTGCTACCGGCGAATACATCGAATGCATTGGCCACTACAACCCCGGCACGACCCCTGCGCAGGTTACGATCGACGTTGAAAGCGCAAAGGCTTGGATTGCAAAGGGTGCTCAGCCTACCGAAACGGTTAAATCCTTGCTTATTCAGTCCGGCGCTATGGAGAAGCCCGCAAAGCTTAGCGCTTCCAAGACGAAAGGCAAAAAGTCTAACAAATAATGTTTTTTGAATGCCGATAATCGGGATTGAAAAACAGGAGTTTTATTATGTTGGATTTAATTAAGTATATCGTCAATCAGTTTGCAGAGGACCAGGAAAACGTAGAGTATGCGGTAACTGAAAAGGACCGTGTTATCGAAGTTGTGATTACCCTTCCCTCCTCGGATATGGGTAAAGTTATCGGCAAGCAGGGCAAAATTGCTAAAGCGATGCGCACAATCGTACGCGCGGCAACGCCTAGAAACAGCAAGAGATACGTTGTTGAAATCCGTGAAAAGGATGGCGACGTCGTAGACCTTGGCGATGAAACGGAAGCCGAATAATTTAGAAGTAAGCTAAAAAAGGCTTCCCTTGGTAAAGGGGAAGCCTTTTGCGGTATTTTTTCGTAAAAAAAGGTAGCAGGTATGGAACGATTGATTATAGGCGAGGTTTTAAAGCCCCAAGGAATCCGCGGGGAATTGAAAATTAAGACGTATACCGATACCCCTGAAGACGTAAAGGCGTTCGGTACGGTGTATATCGACGGTAAGGCGTACAAAATCCTTTCCTTCCGTGTGGACGGGAAGGGTGCGGCGTACGTGGGCTTGCGCGGTATTCCCGACAGAAACGCCGCCGAGCTTTTCCGTGGCAAAAAGCTCGAAGGCGAGCGTGAGGACGCACCTGAATTGGAGGAAGGCAGATATTATATCGTCGATATGATTGGGCTTTCCTGCGAGAGCGAGGACGGTGAATTTTTGGGTACGCTTACGGACGTACAGCAACTGTCCTCAGACATTTACACGCTGGAAAAAGAGGGGAAGAAAATCCTCTTTCCCGTCGTAAACGGCGTCGTTTTGACGGTCGATATGGCGGCAAGAAAGCTGATTGTCGATAAGAAAAAATTCGACGAAATCGCCGTATACTAACGGCGAAATCGTCAAACGTCAAAGGGTTATTTTGCAGGGCGCATAATTTTGACCAGCTGGTCTAAAACTCCCGTTTTGCACAAAATGATGAGGATAGCCACGGCGATTGCTCCGTCGATGGGGACATAGGTGCATTGATAGAGGAAGGAATACAGCCATGCGTTGCCGATTGCCCACGAGGGGAATGCGAGGTCTGGACCGAATTCGTAAAAGAAGATAACGCCAGAACATAAGTGCGAAACGAATCGTACGGCAATCACGCAAATTGCCCCTAAGACGAGGGGGGATGCGGCGCGCTTTTCACGGGACAGTTTCCCGAAAAAGCCCATAATACCCACCCCGATAAACGCCAGCAGATAGTCGAACAAAAAGGTTGCGGCAGAGAGGATATACGGCGATTCAATAAAGTTTAGCAGTCCGTGTATGATGCCTACGATAAACCCTTTGGTGGGCCCGAATACAAAGGCGTAAATCATAATGGGTACGAACGAACCGAAGGTAATCGAACCGCCGCTAGTAAAAATTTTCACCTTTAACACGGATAAGGTAAAGGACAGCGCAACGCAGATGCCTGCAAACGCAAGCTCCTTCGCCGTTGCTTTCTTCTCCTTGGAAAAGTATCCAATGAGAGCGATGACGGCAAGCAGTACGATGACGCCGCCGACGGACACCCATTTCACCGTTTCGGTGAGTTGCTCGGAAACGAGCAGGTTGCAATAGAGAAACATAAAAACACTCCTTCTCCGTCGCATTCGCCGTTCTTCCTGCGTAAAAAGAAAAACGCCACACAAATCGTTCGTGTGGACGCCAAAATCTCTATATACAGGATATAGAAAACCGCTATCTGTCTTTCGCTCAAGTATTACCTTGCCGATACAAATGGTATAATCTCAGCCTTTTAAGGCACCCACGACGGAATATTTATTTGTGTCTTTATTATATATAGAAAAATTCCGTTTGTCAACAAAATTGAAAGAAAAAAGAGGGAAATAATATGCGCTACGATTTTTATGCGTATCTCGACAGAATGAAATACATTCGCCGTTGGCAGTTGATGCGTTCTCAGCGTGACGAGAACATTATGGAGCATTCGCAAAGCGTTGCGATGCTGGCGCATGCGCTCGCCGTAATCCGCAACAAGGTATTTGGCGGCAACGTAAACGTGGAAAAAACGGTATTGTACGCAATGTACCACGAAATCAGCGAAGTGCTGACGGGGGATTTGCCTACACCGATTAAATATTACAATCATAGCATTCGCAACGCCTATAAGGATTTGGAGCGTTCTGCCGCTGAAAGAATGGCAGATATGCTGCCCGAAGAACTTAAAGAGGAGCTTTCTCCCTGCATCTTGGCAGACGAGGACGGCGAGGAATACAAGCTTGTAAAAGCGGCAGACCGTCTGAGCGCTTACGTAAAATGCTTGGAGGAACTTCGCGCAGGCAACGGCGAATTTGAAAAGGCGAAAAAGAGCATTGAGGAAGACCTTCGTTCAAGAAAGATGCCTGAGGTAGAATATTTCTTTGAACATTTTATCCCTTCCTTCACCTTGACCTTGGACGAATTAGAAGGTCTTTAATAACAAACGGCTCTATTTTCTGTGACAGAGCCTAAAAGGAATATACACCAGAAAAAAACGCTATAATAACTAGGGTGAGAAGTTTTTTATGAAGAAGAAGTTGTTGACAATCTTATTATCAGGGCTTTTGGCATTCTCGGCTGTGGGGCTGGGGGGCTGTGCGGTGTCCGCGTATGATATTGCCGTGAAAAACGGCTTTGTAGGCACGGAGCAGGAATGGCTGGCAAGCTTGCACGGCTCGGACGGCAAGGATGCGCCGCCTATTACCGTGCGCGATCTTTACGATGCCGCAATAGCAGACGGCTCTTTCAGCGGAACGTTCAACGAGTTCTTAATGCAATACCTTGACTTGGAGGTGCCCAATAATAACAACGTTGAAACGCTGGCGGAAAACCTGCTGTCTACGGTAAGCATCTATACTTCGTTTCAAAAGAAAGAAGACAATAAGATAGAAGTCGTTTGCGCGGCAGGTAGTGGCGTCATCATCGACTTAGATAAAGAAAAGGGTAACGCCACCGTAATCACCAACTACCACGTGGTATATGACCATGAAGCGTTGTCCACTACGGGAATTTCCGATAACATTTATTTGTATCTGTACGGCTCGTTTAACGGCTTTGATACAGATACGGGCAAAGACGAAGGCGGCGACGGAATGAAGGCGCAATTCGTCGGCGGTTCGATGGATTACGATATTGCCGTTTTGAAGATTTCGAATAGTGAGGTGCTGAAAAACTCTCTGGCGACGGAGGCGAAATTTGGTGATTCCAACACTTCCACGGTAGGGGAAAAGGTGTTTGCAATCGGCAACGCGCAGGGGCTTGGTATCGCCATCTCGCAGGGCGTTCTCTCTGTGGATTCAGAGTATATTTCCATGAACGCCTTGGACGGTAGCAATCGAAGCGTAGACTATCGAGTTATGCGTACGGATGCGGCAATCAACGGCGGTAATTCGGGCGGCCCGATGTTCAACAGCAGTGGTGAAGTCATCGGCATCGTCAACGCTAAGAGCATCGCCGAGGGGGTAGAAAACACCGGTTTTGCTCTGCCGTCGGCGCAGGTGCAGGGGGTTATAGCAAACATTCTCAACAACCAGGGCTCGGTCAAGCGCGCTACGCTCGGGGTAATGGTACACGTCGTTGCCAGCAGCGCTGTGATGAACGCGGACGGCACGGTTGGGATTGTGCAAACGCTGAAAATCGGCGATATTGAAATGTTCTCTGCCGCATATATGAAGCTGGCAACAGACGACGTTCTGCAGACGGCTACGCTGAATGGGGTCACCTATCCCTTGACTCGGTTGTTCCACCTTGGGGATATTCTCTTGAGAGTTAAGAAGGGGGACGTGCTGGTGATTTCCGTGCTTAGAAATGGGGTAGAAACCTCCGTTTCTATCACCTTTAATCACTCCAGTTATTTCAGAGAAATACAATAAAGAAATAAAAGGCTCGCCTGAAATGTATCGGGCGAGCCTTTTTTGCTACCAAGTCTTGACAGATACGGGCGCTTGTGTTATAATATGCAAGTGATAAAAGGAGTAAATCAATGAAAACAGAAGAGTTTTTGACAAGAATAAAAGGGGAACGCCGTGTGGATACAGAGCGGTTTGAGGACCTGCGCGCAAGCTTGCCCTTAGGGGAATACGCAAGCGGTGAATACGTCCTTTCCCACCGTGAAAACGACGTGGAACGCTATCATCATACCTGTATTACAGGCGCGATGCGCGCGGAATTTATCTCCCGTCTTTTATTGACCTTAACGGGGCTGTATCAAAAATCTGAGGCAGTCTTTATCATCGTTTCTCCCAACCTCTACTACGGTCAGTTTATGAAGCTGGCGACGGCGGACGTCATCGTTCCCTTCCTGACTTCGGAACGTGATATTCCCCCTATTTTGGAGGCGGTACGCGCGTTGGCAAAACAGCGTGACGGGAAGAATACGAGGGCGAAAACTTTTCTCGTGTTGGACGGATTAGAGCTGTTGGATGAGGAGGGGAAACGCTCCTCGCTCGATTGCTATCGTCCCTTCTTTGAGGCGGTGGGGACCTCGGGTATAGAAATTATCACGGGGGTAGACTTGTCCAAGACGATTTTTGCAGGCTATCCTGCGGCGTTCGTAGGGCTTGGGAATTGTCTGGTTACTCCCTCGGTCGGCGGCGAGATGGACGTTACCTACGTGGGAATCGACGGCACTATGACCCTGCCGAAAAAGTGCACCTATCCTGCTTTGCCGACGGTTGCAGAATGTATTGAGCTTAGGAACGCGGAATAATATGCTGTATAAGACGGATGATTTTGCGTTTGAACGCATACCTGCCCCCTTGTTAGGGTGGTATCGGATGAATAAACGCGACCTGCCATGGCGGGTGGAATGCTCCCCTTATCACACGTGGATTTCGGAAATTATGTTGCAACAGACCCGTGTAGAGGCGGCGAAGGGGTATTATACTCGGTTTTTGCAGGCTTTGCCTGACGTGTACGCCTTAGCATCCTGCGACGAGGATAAGCTGATGAAACTGTGGGAGGGGCTCGGGTACTATTCCAGAGCGCGCAACCTACAAAAAGCGGCAAAACAAATCGTACAGGAACACGGCGGTGTATTCCCTTCGGAGCTGCAGGCATTGAAAAAGCTTGCCGGTATCGGGGATTATACGGCAGGGGCGATATCGTCGATTGCTTTTGGCAATCGCACGCCGGCGGTGGACGGTAACGTCTTTCGGGTGATTTCCCGACTTACCTGCAATCCCACGCCGATTGACGAGCCCGACTATCGAAAGTATTTAGAGGAAAAGCTGGGTGAGATTTATCCCCCGAAAGGACAAGATTGCGGTGATTTCACGCAGGCGTTGATGGAGCTTGGCGCGCTGGTGTGCAAGCCCACTTCCCCCTCTTGTGAGGAGTGTCCGTTGCAGGAGCTTTGCAGGGCAAAAGCGGCAGGCGCGCAGATAGAATTCCCTGTAAAAAAACAAAAGCCGCCCAAAAAAGAACAGCGGTTGTTCGTCTTCCTGATAGAAACCCCGAACGGCATCTGTGTCAGAAAACGAGAAAAGGGGGTCTTAAAGGACAGCTACGAATTCCCTTCCGTCGAGGCAGAGCCCGACTTGACGATGGAAAAGGCGTTGGAGGGGCTGGGGGTGTCCTCGTTTACCCTTTGCAAAGAGGGCGCGTACACCCACGTTTTCACCCACATTCGTTGGGAGATGTCGGTATACTACGTTCGGACGGAAGCTCAGCCGTTCACGGCGTATCCGCTTGCGGAAATTCAAGAAAAAATATCGTTGCCAACGGCGTTTAGACAATGTCTATCGTTGGCCATGAAAATAGGAGAATAAAGATGAAAGTTTTGATGTTGAACGGTAGCCCTCACGAACACGGTTGTACCTATGTTGCCTTGAGCGAAACTGCGAAGGCGTTGAACGAGCAGGGGATTGAAACGGAGATCGTTTGGATTGGCAAAGAGCCTTTGGAAGGCTGTCGCGGCTGCGCGGCTTGCAGCAAGTTGTGGAAATGCGTGGTGGACGATAAAGTGAACGAATTTGCCTTAAAGGCGGCAGAGGCGGACGGGTTTATCTTTGGTTCGCCCGTGCATTATGCCTCGGCTGGTGGCGCAATCGTGTCCTTTATGGACAGACTGTTTTACAGCAGCGGACGGAAAATGGCGTACAAGCCTGCCGCTTGCGTGGTAAGCTGTCGCAGAGCAGGCGCATCGGCGACCTTTGACGTCCTGAACAAATATTTCACCATCAACCAAATGCCTGTCGTTTCCTCCAACTACTGGAACGAAATCCACGGCAACACCCCTGAACAAGCCTTGCAGGATTTGGAAGGCTTACAGACGATGCGTGTGTTGGGCAAGAACATGGCTTGGCTGTTGAAGTGTATCGAGGCGGGCAAAGCCGCAGGGTTGGCGCCGGAAAAGGAGAAGAAGGTCTGGACCAACTTTATTAGATAAACGTCGGATTTGCTACGCAATACAGCGTTGCACTGTGGCAACCTTCGGTCATTTACGCTCAGTAAACTCCCTCAGGTTTTCCTCGTGCGCCTTGTCTTGCTTGCAACTGCGCCGTTTATAGGTTGCGTGGAAGTATTTTGCAATTCACGAAAATAAAATTTTCAATTCACTAAAAAAGAGCTGTTCGACAAGGAACGGCTCTTTTTATTTTGTCGATATGTCAACTATGTTGACTCGATATGCTCTCGCTATGCTCAAGCTTGATATATGGTCGCTATGCTCCCATTCGATATGGATAAATCCCTTGTTTGCATTGCAAACATATCGAGCCGTAGGCATATCGAATTGCGCCAGCAATATATCGAAAATCCCACAAGGGATTTATCTCGATGCTTGATTCAAAGAATCACGCTTACACATACGGGTGTTCGCCGCGGATGACGGCAAAGCAATTTTCATTGCGCTCCCTGATGACCTGCGATACCGCTTTGACGGCGTCGGGGACGCTCAACTTGCTGTCGGTGGGGACAACCAAGTCGAAGATGAGGTTGGTATACGTTTCCCCTTGAGTCATACGGAAATCGTGGATAGAGAAGGTAGCGTCTACTTCCTTTGCGCATTCTTCTGCGAAGGAACGCATTGCGTTCACCTGCTCGTCGCCGACGGCAATCGGGTCAAGGTGAATGGTGACGATACATTGAAAACGCTCAAACATATCCCGTTCGACGTCGTCGATAATTTCGTGGGCGTAGTTGATGTTGCAATCGGAGGGGACTTCTGCGTGGAAGGAAACGATTTTCCGTCCGGGGCCGTAGTCGTGGACCATCACGTCGTGGATACCGACTATGGTCGGATATTGCGCCGTAAAATCGTAAATCTCCTGAATAAATTCAGGGCTGGGTGGCGAACCTAATAAAAGGTCGATAATCTCCTTGGCGGATTTAAGCCCGGCAAACAAAATGAGGCATGCAACGAGGATGCCGACGACTCCGTCCAAAGGGAAAGCCCCAAACCAGCCGAATTTCGAGGCAATCGCCGCAAACAGTACCAAAGTCGTAGAACAGCAATCGGAAATGCTATCCAAAGAGGTGGCTTTCAAGGCGGCGGAATCAATCCGTTTCCCAATCTTACGATAGAAGAAGAACAGCCACAGCTTGACGAGAATGGACGCACCCAAAATAATCAGCGTAGCCGTACCCGTGGTCGGGGTGGTGGGGGTGAAGATACGCTCTACCGAGCCAATCAAAAGCTCTGCGCCCACGAGGATAATCACCGCGTCGACGATAAAGCCCGTGATATATTCAAACCTGCCGTGGCCCAAGGGGTGCTCCTTGTCGACGGGCTTTGCGGCGAGCCGAAACCCAATCATCGTGACGATGGAAGAGCCTGCATCCGAAAGGTTGTTCATTGCGTCTGCTACGACCGAAATGGATGCCGTCAGCAAGCCCATTACCAGCTTGCCTATAAACAGCAACAGGTTGAGCAGTATCCCCGTCACGGACGCCAGCGTAGCATGCGCGGCGCGCACCCGTTCATTTTTAACCTCGTCGCGATTTTTTACGAAGAGGCGCAAAAGTAAATTCGTCATAAATCCCTCTAAAAATTCCAAGATATGGCAACAGCTATATTATAAGCTCTTTCTATGCGTTTGTCAATACTCGTGGATAAGAAAGCGTGTAAAAGCTTGACAACGCAACCAAAAAAAGGTAAAATGTAAAATGGAAATATTCGTGCGTGTAGCAAGTTTATGCTACGCAAAGGAGAAAATATGCCACCTATCGTACAGGCAATTTTATTATTAGTCGTTGGGTTCGTATTGCTGGTAAAGGGCGCGGACTGGTTTGTAGACGGCGCGGCAGGGGTTGCAGGGAAAGCAAAGATCCCTCAGCTCGTCATCGGTTTGACCGTAGTAGCGTTCGGCACTTCTGCGCCGGAGCTTGCGGTGTCCTTGTCCTCGGCGGCGTCGAGCGGTGGTATTGCCCTCGGTAATGTCGTAGGCAGTAATATCACCAACATTTTGTTGATTTTGGGTCTGTCGGCAATCTTTACAGCGTTGCCTGTTGGGGGCTCTTTGAAGAAAATCGACTTTCCTTTTCTTTTGTCGGTGTCTGCGCTGTTCGTGCTGTTTATTTGGACGGGTGACACGTTAGCGCGTTGGGAAGGCATCCTGATGGCGGCGCTTTTGGTGGGCTATACCGTATTTTTGGTACTGCACGCTTTGTCGCAGAAAAAGAAGGGGCTCATCGAGGTCGAGGAAGAGGAAGAAGTACCTACGGAAGGCTTTGGCGCGTGGTACGCAAACATGAAGGAGAAGATTTGGTTCTTGCTTATTTTGCTGTTCGTTGGACTTGCTATGGTCGTATTTGGCGGTGTTTTGGCGGCAGACAACGCGGAAATTATCGCGCGTGAGTTGGGCGTTGACGAAAAGGTCATCGGCTTGACCGTCGTTGCAATCGGTACTTCCTTGCCGGAACTCGTCACCAGCGTTACCGCGGCGGTAAAGGGCAACACGGATATTGCCGTAGGCAATATCGTGGGTAGCAACATTTTCAATATCCTGATGGTTGCAGGTCTGTCTGCGGCGATTTTGCCGATTGCAGGTTCTGCAAAGTTTATGGTAGACGGCTGTATTGCGCTTGGCGCGGCTGGCTTGTTGGCAGGGCTTGGGTACTTAAAAGGGAACAAAATCAACCGAGTTGGGGGGATTATTCTCTTGGTAGGTTTCGTCGCGTATTACGCTTATTTGTTTATTACGACATTCGCGTAAGATACACAAAAAAATTGTGTTTTGGCATATAAACACGCTTGCCAAACGTGAAAAAATAAGATATAATGTTTATCGACTTCGAGCGTTCCGCTGCCTTTTTGGGTGTAATGAGGAATTACACAGCGGGTTATGAACGTTTCGTAAATAACGGAGGTATAAGTCTGATGAAAGGATTGATTGAAGCTATCAACGCAGAAGGTCTGAAGGCTGAAGTTCCCCAGTTCAACGTGGGCGACACGATTAAAGTAGGCTACAAGATCATCGAAGGTGGCAAGGAGCGTGTTCAGAATTTCGAAGGCGTCGTTATCGCAAAGAAGAACGGCGGCATTTCCGAAACGTTCACCGTTCGCCACATTTCCTACGGCGTAGGCGTTGAAAAAACCTATCCTCTGCACTCCCCGAAGATTGCATCCGTAACGGTTGTAAGAAAGGGTAAAGTTCGCAGAGCGAAGCTCTACTACTTGCGCGGTTTGACCGGTAAGGCAGCAAAGGTTAAGGAGAAGATTTAAGTTCAATAGAATGAAATCGGGAAAGAAGAGGCAAAGTCAGCCTCTTCTTTTTTTTTCTACCTTATATGCGGCGCAATACGGCGTCAGGCTTACGTTTTTTCTTGGTCGTGTACATCTATGTACACTCCCTGCGAAAAATCCGCTCCTTCCTTGTCTTGCTTGCATCTAAGGCAGAAAAACCGCGTTCTGCTCGTCTTGCTTGCAACTGCGACTTAAAAGGCGGTACTGTGGTGCATTATGCAGTGGGGATTTTTCGATTGCGCTGTCGCTCCACTCAAAATAACAGGAAACAGCCGCGTTGTCATCCTGAGCGTAGCCCATAGGGGCGCAGTCGAATGGATCTCAGCGAAAATCAGGGGGGGAAAAAGTGAATTCGGAATACTTATCCATATTTTCGTAAAACCATTGACAAAAGTTGGGAAAAGTAGTAAACTGATATTGCGACCTAACTTAATAATTCATAGTGTAAGTATACTTTCGGTGAAGTGTACCTTTTTCGCGTTTAAATAAAAACCTTTCACTATGGGTTGTTTTTGAGTTAGTGTCGCAGCTAAGCGATAAGGCACTTTGCAGGTGTCGTTTATCGTTTGGTAAACGGCACTTTTTTATTTATGCAAAAACAATGGAGGTATTTTTATGAAAAAGACGAAGAAATTACTGCCGATACTACTTACGATTGCGATGGGTTTAACGGCGACGTTTGCTTTTGCAGGTTGTGACGAAACCTACACGACAACGGAAACGGACAGCCTGATTTCTGAGCTGCAAGCAACGATTGACAGCAATAAAAGCGAGCTGGAAGGCAAAATCACCGCATTGACGGAAGCGTACAAGGCGAAGGATGCCGAGCTTTTACAAGCAATCGAAGCGAATCAACAGGCAATTGCCGATATGCAAGCGGAGTATGCGGAAAAACTTGCGGCGTTGGAAAAGGCGGATAGCGACAATAAAAAGGCGATTGACGATTTAACCGCTGACTATACGGCAAAGGTAGAAGAACTTGTTGCGAGCGATACGGCGAATGCTAACGCGCTTGCGGCTTTGCGTACGGAATACGAAAGCAAGGTTGAGGCTTTAGAAAAGGCAGACGGCGACAACAAGCAAGCAATTGCTGACCTTAAAACTGAGTACCTTGCGAAGGTAGAAGAACTCGTCGCAAGTGATACGGCAAACGCTAACGCACTTGCGGAACTCAAAGCCGCATATGAAACCAAGGTTGAGGCGTTAGAAAAAGCGGATAGCGAAAACAAGCAGGAGATTGCAAATTTAACGAGCGAATATAATGCAAAAGTTGCGGATATTGAATCGGAAATTGCGAAGGCGAATGCAAAAATTGAAAGCAATAAAACGGAATTAAACGGCGCGATTACCGCATTGACGACGGCGTATGAGGCAAAAATGGCGCAAATTGACGCGCTGTTGGCAACAATTCAAAGCACCGATACCACGCAAGACGAAAAAATTGCGGCGTTGGAAGCGGCAACGCGCATTACGGATATCCGCTTTGCGGATAACGGGGATTTGGTGATTACCTTTGGCGACGGCAGTACGCAGACCGTGAAAGCCCCCGAACAACACGTACATACCGCAGGCGAATGGACGGCGTTTACCGATAGTGATACGTCGTGCGAAGAGCGTCTGTTCTTCCGCGTTTGCGAAGATTGTCATAGTGTGGAATGGAAACAGGGTACGTACGATGACCACGATTTTACAATCGTCACCACGGCGCCCACCTGCACGGCGCAAGGCTACGATACGAAGACCTGTAAAATTTGCGGTAAAGTAGAAATTGTCAACTATACGCCTACCGTTCCCCACCCTTGGGAAACGGAATATAGTGCAGATAATTCTTATCATTGGTATGGTTGCGCAACTTGCGACGACGTAAAAGATAAGGAAGAACATACCGACGACGGCAGTGGAAATTGTTCTGTTTGCGGTTATCTGATTGGCCCGACGGCAGGCATCATCTACGATGTGGTAGACGGCAAAGCTCGCGTAATAACCTACGAAGGAACGGCAACGCGCGTTCGTATTGCGGAAACTTACAACGGCGCGCCTGTTACAGAGATTGCAGGCGAAGCGTTCGAAAATTGCGATAGAATAACGAGCATAGCGATTCCTGATAGCGTCACTTCGATTGGTTATTCTGCGTTCTCTGATTGCGATAGCTTGACGAGCGTGGAAATTCCCGATAGCGTAACCTCGATTGGCTCTCATGCGTTCCAGAATTGCAGCGGCTTGACGAGTGTGGCCATCCCCGACAGTGTAACCTTGATTGGTTATTCTGCGTTCTCTCATTGCGATAGCTTGACGAGCGTGGTCATCGGCGACAGCGTGACTTCAATTGGTGATTTTGCGTTCTACTATTGCAAAAGATTAATGGGCGTGGTTATCCCCGACAGTGTAACCTCGATTGGTGATTCTGCGTTCAGTGGTTGCAACAAGTTGATCAGTGAATATAACTACGTAAAATATTTAAAAGCAAACGATAATCCTTATTTTGCTGTATTAGAGGTAACGAATAAAAATTTCAGTACGTATACCATCCATCCTGATACAAAAATAATAGCAAACAAGGCGTTCTCTAGTTGCGATAGCTTGACGAGCGTGGTTATCGGGGGCAGTGTCACTTCGATTTGTGATCGGGCGTTCCGTAATTGCAGTAGCTTGACGAGCATAAAATATCGTGGCACGCAAGAAGAATGGAATGCAATTTCAAAAGGCTCTTCGTGGAACTATAACACCGGCGACTATACAATCACGTATAATTATCAAGATTAAAGGAAAAAAAGGCAGGGGCGACCCTGCCTTTTGAATTTAGAAAGGGTGAAGTTTTTGCTGAAAGCAAAAGTGAAGTTATCTGCGGTAGTGAAGTTTTGGGCGGTCGCCCAAAGTGAAGTTTCGCCTGACGGCGAAGTTGCGGAAATATTCCGCGGCGCAGGTGGCTTTCGACAAAATAATTTTTATTTTTTTGATTTTCGGGGAAAAAGCCGCCGTAATTCGGTTTACTTTTTTCCCGTTTTTCGGTACAATAACAATAGGGCGACTATTACAAGGTCGCGCGCATGTAGCCGCTTCAAACCAAATTGAACCAGCCTTAAAATGTTATTTTCCGCGCCTTAGGGCGTTTGCGCCCTTGCAGTATGTCGATACGGCGGCGGTCGCCACCGCCCAAATCCATCGCAAAATCCCTATTTTAAGGTGCTACGCAGTTTTCACGAGCGAAAAAGACCTTAAATGAAAGGATTTTTGTGAAGGAATACCGTCCGTATTGCAAGCGGAAATCCTGCACAGTTCGGGGGGTTTTCGCCGTCAAAACCTGGTTAAACTTGATTTGAAACGGCTACTAAGGAGAAAGTATGATTGCAAAGGTACAAAGCTATGCGCTGAATGGCTTGGAGGGGGTTGCCGTCACGGTGGAAACGGACGTTTCTAAGGGCTTGCCCTCGTACGAGATGGTAGGCTTGCCCGATGCGGCAGTCAAGGAATCGAAGGAGCGTGTTCGCAGCGCCATCAAAAACAGCGCTTTGCCCTTCCCCACCCATAAAATTACCATCAACCTCGCCCCTGCGTACGTCCGCAAAGAGGGGACTGCGTTGGACTTGCCTATGGCGATTAGCATGTTGCTGGCTTCGGGAGTTTTGACGGCAGAGGTCGGCGGTGTGGTCTTCTTCGGGGAACTGGCTTTAAGCGGAGAGCTCCGTCCGATTACCGGCGTACTCCCCCTGATTATTTCCGCCAAGGAAAAGGGGTATCAAACCTTTATCCTGCCTTCCGACAACGCGCGAGAGGCGGCGTACGTGCAGGGGGTGGATATCTACCCTGCCAAGACGCTCAAAGAGGTGGTCGAGCATTTGAAGGGCGAAAAGCGCCTGACGGTGGCGCAGCCCTCTATCTTTTCTTCGTCTACAACCGCCCGCAAAGTAGGGCAGGACTTGTCCTTTGTCAAGGGTCAGCCGACGGCAAAACGCGCCTTAGAGGTGGCGGTGGCAGGTGGACACAATCTACTGCTCGTTGGCCCTCCCGGCAGTGGTAAGACGATGTTGGCGCGCGCCATTCCGTCCGTATTGCCTCAGATGGAATTTGACGAGGCGTTAGAAATCACGAAAATACATTCGGTGGCAGGTGTTTTGGGAGAGGCAGGAATCGTGGAGGAACGCCCGTTCCGCACTCCGCACCATACCGCAACCACCGTTTCCCTCTGCGGCGGTGGCAATAAGACGGTGCACCCCGGGGAAATTAGTTTGGCGCACGGCGGCGTGCTGTTCTTGGACGAACTGCCTGAATACAAGCGTTCCACTTTGGAGGCTTTGCGCCAACCCTTGGAGGACGGCGTTATCACCGTTTCTCGTTCCGGTGGCACGGTCAGCTATCCTGCGTCGTTTATGCTCTGCGCTAGTATGAACCCTTGCCCTTGTGGCAACTACGGCAGTCAAAAACGCCGTTGCGTGTGTACGCCGAGGGATATTCGCAACTACCGCGCCCGTGTTTCGGGGCCGCTCTTGGATAGAATCGACATTCAGGTGGAGGTGGACGGCGTAGAGTACGACGACCTCACCTCGGAAACGGTAGAGGAGAGCAGCGCTACGGTCAAGGCTCGCGCCGACCAAGCGCGAAAAATTCAGCGCGCGCGCTTTGAGGGAACAGCCCTCAAGACGAATGCGGAGATGGGGGAGAAGGAGCTTCGCGACTATTGCCGACTTTCCGCAGAGTGCGAAGGGATTTTGAAAGAGGCGTTTGAAAGCCTGCGCTTGTCTGCGAGGGCGCGCTCTCGTATCTTGAAGGTAGCAAGGACGATTGCCGACTTGGAACTGTCGGAGGAAATTACGGCAGAGCATCTGTATGAGGCGATTTCTTATAGAACTTACGGAGGGGAGATAGAATAACCATGGTTGCATTTTTGGTCTATTTGCTGGTGCTGGTGATTATCGGCTTGACGAACTTTTGGCTGTACGCGTCGGATAAAATGCGCGCAAAAAATAACCTGTGGAGAATCCCTGAAAAGCTGTTGCTTGCCGTTGGCTTTTTCGGCGGCGCAATCGGCGGCTTGTGCGGTATGGGTGTCTTCCGTCATAAGACCAAGCATTGGTATTTTTACCTCGTCAACATCGTTGGGCTTGTATGGCAGGTCGTTTTGGCGGCATACCTTGCGGCGGTGGGTATCTAAGCGATGTGGTCGCAGGAAGAAAAATCCCTGCTTTGGCTGGATAGCTTTCCTTTAGAGCCTGCCTTCAAGCATTCGTTGCTTGCGGCGGCAGGTAGCGCCGTACTGCTCGTGAAGCGGTTTTTTGGCTTTGCGGAGCATTTTTCCGACAAAGCGGTCTTTGCCCGTATGCAGGAAACGCTGAAAGACGGCAGTTATTTTGCAGCCCTTTCGGAGAGGCTGGGAAAGGAAAAAATTACCCCGATTTTTTGGGGTGGTGAGGACTATCCTGCGGGCTGGACCACCCTTGCGGATGCGCCGATTTGCCTGTATGCAAAGGGGAATCTTGCCCTCTTAAAAGAGAGAAAGTTTGCCGTTGTAGGCTCACGAAGGACGACGGAAGGGGCGAAAAAGCTGGGCGTGCAAATCGCCAAGGAGCTGTGCGCTCAATTCGCGGTGGTCAGCGGTGCGGCAGACGGTGGCGATGAGGCGGCGGTAAAAGGCGGCTTGCTCGGCGGCAAGGCAATCTGCTTTTTGGCAGGTGGATTTGGCGCTAGCCCTAAAGAAAACCCGCTGTTGCCCTCGGTGGAACAAGAGGGATTGGTGGTTGCCGCTTGTCCTTTTGATACCCCTGTTAGGGTATATTCCTACGAGTATAGAAACAAGCTGCTCGCGGCGCTGTGCGAGGGCGTTTTGGTGCTGGGCGCGGCGAAAAAAAGCGGCGCGCTGATTACGGCAAGGTACGCCAAGAGCTTTGAAAAATCGGTGTTTGCCATTCCTTACGCTCCGTCGGTGGTGGCAGGCGAGGGGTGTAACGCCTTGATTAAAGAGGGCGCGTATTTGACAGAAACGGCAGGGGATGTCCTCAGTCGCTACGGCTACGAGCAACCAAAAAGGGTAACACCCGTTTTAACGGAACTCGAACAAAAAATCGTGGATTCGCTGGCGGAAGTAGAGGAAATACATATTTCCGAGCTTTCCACTCGGTTGGGCGCGCCCACCTTTAAGCTGACCGCAACGCTTTCCTCGTTGGAGGTGAAAGGGGTAGCGGTAAAGTTGGGTGGCAATCGGTATGCTTTGGTGTAAAAGCGTACTTTACAAAAGTTTAGTCCCCTGCGGCGCGTAAGGCGCTTGTGGGAGGAAATATAGTCAATTCATTAAAAGAAGGGAAACGAATGGATCTTATTATCGTTGAGTCGCCTTCCAAGGCGAAAACTATCGCAAAGTATTTGCAGGGCAAATACATCGTACAAGCCTCCGCAGGTCATATCCGCGACCTGCCCGTACATTCTCTTGGGGTGGATATTCGGAATAATTACGAGCCGAAATACGTCATCTCCGAAGGAAAAGAGGACGTGGTAGCACGCTTGACCGCCGCCATGAAAAAGGCGGACAAAGTCTACCTCGCAACTGACCCTGATAGAGAGGGGGAGGCAATTTCTTGGCATCTGCAAACGGTGCTGGGGCTGGATGAAAAGGAAAAAAACCGTATCGAATTCAACGAGGTTTCGCGTACCGCTATCGAGGCGGCGCTGAAAAACCCCCGTCAAATCCATTACGGCTTGGTGGATGCGCAGCAGGCACGCCGAGTACTTGACCGCTTGGTGGGCTATAAGCTGTCCACCCTTTTGAACCATAAAATCATCGACGAATCGGTGGACGGCAGACGCAGTCTTTCCGCAGGCAGAGTGCAGTCGGTGGCGTTAAAGCTCATCGTGGAAAGAGAGCGGGAAATCACCGCTTTCAAGCCCGAGGAATACTGGAACTTGACCGTCGAGCTGGTCGATTTGAAAAAGGAACATTCCCCCTTCAAGGCGATGCTGGAAAAGAAGGGAACGAAGAAATATAAGCCCTCTTCTAAAGAAGAGGCAGACAGCGTTTTGGCGACGCTTTCGGCAGGGAAATACGTCGTTTCTAAGGTGAAGAACGCGGTTGTGAAATCGCACGCTCCTGCGCCGTTTACGACGAGTACTCTGCAACAGGACGCCTCGGCAAAGCTTGGCTTTGCCGCGCCCGATACAATGTCGCTGGCACAGCACTTGTATGAAGGTATGCAGACCTCGGGTGGCGACCATATCGCCTTTATTACCTATATGAGAACGGACTCCGTCCGTGTCAGCGCAGATGCTCAAAGGAAGGCGTTGGCGCACATTCGCGCGGTGTACGGCGACGATTACGCCCCTGCAAGACCCAATCAATACGCCACGAAGAAGGGGGCGCAGGACGCGCACGAGGCAATCCGTCCTATCGACCTTTCGATGACTCCCGATAAGGCAAAGGGGCTGATTGATGCGCGCCACTACAAGCTGTATAAGCTCATCTACGAACGCTTCTTGGCGTCGCAGATGTCGGAGGCTATCTACAATAGCGCGCAAATGGAAATCGACAACAGCGGCTATATTTTCAAGGCAAGTGGCAGGGTGCTGAAATTCCCCGGCTTTACGGCGGTATATCAGGACTTCTCGCAAAAGAGCGACGAGGACGGCGTAGATACCTCCAAATTGCTCCCTCAGCTCTCCGAAGGGGACGAGGTGGCGAAAAAGAGTATGAAGGCAGAACAAAAGTTCACGAAGCCGCCCCTGCGCTATACCGATGCTACGCTCGTCAAGATGATGGAAGAAAAGGGGATCGGCAGACCTTCTACTTATGCGACCATCATCGCAAAACTCAACCAAAAATACGTGCGAAAAGAGAGCAAGTATATGGTGCCAAACCCCATTTCCTATGAAGTGGTGGATATGCTGGATCAATGCTTTGCGGACATTATGGACATCGGGTTCACCGCAGAGATGGAAACCAAGCTGGACGGCATTGAAGAGGGTGGCGACTGGCAGGCGCTCATCGGCGGTTTCTATCCCGAATTTGAAAAGAACCTGCGCTCGGCGTCTTCCTACGGCGATGAACGCACGGGCGAAATTTGCGAAAAGTGCGGCAGCGTGATGATTCGCCGTACTAGCAAGTTTGGGAAGTATTTGGCTTGCTCGAACTATCCCGATTGTCAAAACATTGTCAGCGAAATAGAGCAGGAAATTTCCGCTGTACAATGCCCGAAATGTGGGGAAAATATGGTGGTAAAGAGTGGGAAATTCGGCAAGTTCTTGGCTTGCCCGAGCTATCCCGATTGTAAGACGACTCTGCCGATGCCCGAGGACGGCGCGCCCAAGACGGTGGGCAAATGCCCCGAATGCGGCGCGGCGATGACCGAGCGTAAATCCAAGCGTGGTAAAATCTATTACAGCTGTCTTGGCTATCCCGACTGCAAGTTTATGAGCTGGGATATCCCTACGGGCGAGAAGTGTCCCGATTGCGGCGAGGCAATGGTGAAGGTAGGCAAGGGTGCGAAATGTTCAAACAAGGACTGTAAGAGCAATTGCGCGGCAAGAAAGGTATTCCAAAACACCGAGCCGACTGACTTCCCCCCTGCGCCGGAAGAACCGCCGATCTACGACGATTACTACGGGCAGGAGGACTAAACGATGCCAAAGGTAATCATTATCGGGGCGGGGCTTGCAGGCAGCGAGGCGGCGTACTATCTTGCAACGCGTGGGGTTTCCGTGCGCCTCGTCGAAATGAAACCGAAAAAACGCACGCCTGCGCATACGGGCGACGGCTTTGGCGAGTTGGTTTGCTCCAACTCGTTAAAGAGCGACGACGCCTACGCAAACGCCTGCGGCTTATTGAAAGAGGAGATGCGGATTTTAGGCTCCTTGACGATGGCGGCGGCAGACGCCACGCGCGTGCCTGCCGGGGCGGCATTAGCGGTGGATAGAGAGCAATTTTCCGCCTATATCACCGAGAAATTAAAGGCTTTGCCGAATATCGAAATCGTGGAAGAAGAGGCGTTGTCCGTGCCGATTCCTGACCCGGACGGCGAGGACTATGTCATCGTGGCTACCGGTCCTTTGACGGCGGATGCTTTGAGTGAGGATATTGCTCGGCTGACGGGTGGTGGCTTACATTTTTACGACGCCTCTGCGCCCATCGTTGCGGCGGACAGCGTGGATATGTCCTGCGCTTTTACAGGGGACAGATACGGCAAGGGGACGGGCGATTATATCAACTGCCCGATGAACAAGGAAGAATACTATACCTTCGTGGATGAACTGCTTGCGGCAGAAAAAGCACACCTGCACGATTTTGAAAAGCGGGAGATTTTCGAGGGCTGTATGCCGATTGAAGTGATGGCATCGCGTGGTAGGGATACCCTGCGGTACGGCACGTTAAAGCCCGTCGGGCTTTATGACGAGGACGGCGTTCGTCCGTACGCGGTGTTACAGCTTAGAAAGGAAACGGCAAGCGGAGAAACCTACAACCTCGTAGGTTGTCAAACAAACCTCAAATTCCCCGAACAAAAACGAGTGTTCTCGCTGATACCTGCCCTCAAAAACGCAGAGTATCTTCGCTACGGCGTAATGCACAGAAACACCTACATACAATCCCCCGATGTTTTAAATCGCAATTTTTCGTTTAAGAATAATCAGAGGCTGTTTTTTGCAGGGCAAATTACGGGCGTAGAAGGGTACGTGGAGAGCGCGGCAAGCGGACTCCTAGCGGCGTTACATATCGCGGACGAGATTTTTGGTCGTCCTGCGCGTGTCTTTGACGAACGCACCATGTGCGGAGCGTTGGAAACGCATATTTCTACCCCCGTGAAGAACTTTCAGCCGATGAACGCGAACTATGGGATACTCACCTCGTTGCCTTTGCGGATTCGGGACAAGAAAGAACGCTATCGGGCTCTGTCCGAGCGCGCCTTGGAAATTATACGGTCGGAAAAAGAAAAGGAGAAGGAGTATGGAATTTAGAGGAACGACGATTTGCGCAGTCAAAAAGGACGGCGTTACGGCGATTGCCGGCGACGGTCAGGTGACGATGGGCGAATCGGACATTTTTAAAAACACGGCGGTAAAGGTGCGCCGTATCTACGGCGGCAAGGTAATTTTGGGCTTTGCAGGGTCGGTTACCGACGCCTTTGCGCTGACCGAACGCTTTGAGGAGATGCTGAATAAGTTTTCGGGCAACCTGATGCGCTCTGCGGTGGAGCTTGCGGAGCTGTGGCGCAGCGACAAAATCGGCAGAAAGCTGGATGCGATGATGATTACGGCAGACGAGAATACCCTGCTCATTCTTTCGGGTACGGGCGAGGTCATCGAGCCGGACGAAGGTGTTTGCGCTATCGGTAGCGGTGGCAATTACGCCTTGGCGGCGGCGCGCGCTCTGTATCAGGAAACGGACTACGATGCGCCCACGATTGCAAAGAAGGCGTTGAAGATCGCCTCGGAAATTTGCGTATTCACCAACGACAACATTCGTTTGGAAACGGTGGGTGGCGCAGAGGCTGAGGAGGGTAAATAAGATGGATTATTCGCCTAAACAGATCGTACGACAATTAGACAAATATATCATCGGGCAGGACGATGCGAAAAAAGCGGTGGCAATCGCGCTTAGAAACCGTTATCGCAGAAGTCAGCTCCCCGACGAAGTGCGTGAGGAAATCACCCCCAAGAACATCATCATGAAAGGGCCTACGGGGGTTGGTAAGACGGAGATTGCTCGCCGTCTTGCAAGGCTGGTAAAAGCTCCCTTCGTCAAGGTCGAGGCAACGAAATACACCGAGGTCGGCTACGTCGGGAAGGACGTAGAGGGCATGGTGCGCGACCTTGCGGAATGCGCATACCGACTGGTCAAAGCGGAAAAGCAGGAAGAGGTCAAGGCAAAGGCAACCGCTAGCGTAGAGAAAAAGCTGGTCAAAATCTTGGCAGACCTTCGCAAATCCGACCGTGGGGATAGAAAGCAAGAGGACTTCGAGGCGGAGCTTTTGGACAGCCTCAGAAAGGGCTACTTTGACAACACGACGGTGGAAATCGAGGTGGCGGACACCCCGAAAGAAATGGAATTGCCCACGGGCGGCGCAACGATTGCCATCGGCAATATTTTTGGGGATATGTTCCCTCAGAAGAAGAAAAAACGCAAGGTTAGCGTCAAAGAGGCGATGCAGTTGTATCTCGCTGAAGAGGCAGAAAAGCTGGTGGACGACGATGCGGTGAAAGAAGAGGCAATTCGTCGCGCGGAAAACGACGGCATTATCTTTATCGATGAAATCGATAAGATTGCAGGCAAGGGCAACCGTGGTGGCGTAGACGTATCCCGTGAAGGGGTGCAAAGGGATATTCTTCCTATTGTCGAGGGTAGCACGGTCGTCACTAAATACGGGCCGATGAAGACGGACTTTATCCTCTTTATTGCGGCAGGCGCGTTCCACGTGGCGGCGGTGGAGGACTTGATTCCCGAATTGCAGGGGCGTTTCCCCGTGTCCGTGGAATTAAAGAGCTTGACGAAAAACGACTTCGTCCGCATCCTGACGGAAACGGAAAATTCCTTGGTGTTCCAGTACAGCAAGTTGCTCAGCGTGGACAACGTGCAGCTCGAATTTGAGGAGAGCGCTATCGAGCGTATTGCGGAAATTTCCGTTGACCTCAACGCGACCAGCGAGGACATCGGCGCGCGCCGTCTGCACACGGTGATGGAATACCTGTTAGAGGAAATTTCCTTCAACGCCAGCGGCGACCACCCCGTGGTAGAGCTGAACATCGACAAGGCGTACGTGGACGAGCACTTGGCGAAGTTGACGGGCAATAGAAACTTAAAGCAATATATCTTATAAAGGAAAAAAATATATGATTAACATCCCCAAGGGCACGAAGGACGTTCTGCCCGCAGAATCGTATAAATGGCAATTTGTGGAGAGTGTAGCACGTGAGGTGGCGGCATCCTTTAACGTAAAGGAAATCCGCACCCCGACCTTTGAGGCAACCGAGCTGTTCCAGCGCGGCGTGGGCAACACTACGGATATTGTCAATAAGGAAATGTACACCTTCTTGGATAAGGGCAATCGTTCGATGACCTTAAAGCCGGAGGGTACGGCAGGCGTCGGGCGCGCGTTTATTGAAAACGGCTTGCAGGGCGGCGTATTGCCCCTCAAAATGTACTATATCACCCCTGCTTTCCGCTATGAGCGGCCACAGGCAGGTAGACTGCGTGAGTTCCACCAGTTCGGCGTAGAGCTGTTCGGAGCGAAGGGCGCAGAGATGGATGCCGAGGCGATTATGATTGCGAACACCCTTCTCAAAAAGTTGGGGATTTCCGTCCGCTTGAAGCTGAATTCTATCGGCTGTCCAGAATGCAGAAAACAGTACAACGAGGCGTTGAAGGCGTTCTTTGCTCCCCATTTGGAAGGGCTTTGCTACGATTGTAAAACTCGTTTTGAGAAGAATCCTCTGCGACTGTTGGACTGCAAGGAAGAGGCTTGCAAAAAAATCAATGCGGCGGCGCCTTCCATTCTCGATTATCTGTGCGAGGACTGCGCAGGGCATTTCGAGAAGGTGAAGGATTACCTCGAAATTGCAGGCGTAGAATACGAAATTGACGCACGCATCGTGCGTGGTTTGGACTATTACACCCGTACCGTGTTCGAGTTCGTGGCAAGCGGTATCGGTGCGCAGGGCACCGTTTGCGCCGGCGGTAGATACGACGGCTTGATTGAGGAGCTTGGCGGTAAGAGTGTCCCTGCCGTGGGTTTTGCGGCTGGTTTAGAACGGTTGCTGATGGTCATGGAACAATGCGGCGCGGACATTCCTAACCCGAAAACGCCCACCGTATATTTTGCAGGTATGGACGAGCAGAGCCGTAAACAATGTTTCCGACTTTGCGCTGAGCTTCGCAAGGCAGGTATTTTGGCGGAAATCGACCAAATGGAGCGCTCCATCAAGGCGCAGTTTAAGTACGCGGACAAGCTGGGCGTGCAATACGTTGCCGTCATCGGCGAGAGCGAGCTTACCGAAGGCGCGATGAACGTGAAAAATATGGCAACGGGCGAGAGTGAAAAGGTTGCCTTTGAATCTGCCGTGGAATATTTTTCGAAAAATTAATGAATACTAACAACGGAGGAAAAGAGAATGAAAACGGTAAATAGCCAAGAATTGAAGGATTTGATTCAGGTGTCGGAAGTGCCTGTGTTCGTGGATTTTTCCGCAACGTGGTGTGGACCTTGCAGAATGCTCGCCCCCATTTTAGAGGAGCTTTCCGAACGCTATGAAGGTAAGGCGGTGTTCGTCAAAGTGGACGTGGACGACAGCCGTGAGGCGGCAATCGAACACGGAATTACGAATATCCCCAACGTGATTGCGTTCAAGGGCGGAAAAGCGGTGGCAAACCAGTTGGGTTTTGTTCCCGAGGAGCAGACGGAAGAATTTATCAAGAGCGTATTGTAATGGTAAAAGGCGGCTTGCGAAAAGCAAGCCGCCTCTTTTTATGCAAAAAGGATTTTATCAAAAATCCTATTGACGAGCGTGGTAAAAATGTGGTAAAATGACAGCAAAGATACATATGCAGAGGTATTCCCCATGAAAAAGAAAGTGATAAGCTTTATATTGGCGGTTGCGGCGATGCTTTCGTGCACGGTTGCTTTTTCTGCGTGCGTTCGTGGTGGCAATCCCCCCGAAAGCAGTACTGTCGGCAGTAGTGACAGCAGTAGCTCATCCAACGGCGATACGACTCCGGAATTAAAAGACGAAATGGAGAATTTTGAATACACGCAGACGGAAACTGAGTGTATCATTACGGGGCTTAAAGATAAAACTGTGACGAAAATTGTAATCCCTGACCAAGTGACCGGTATTGCTGATTGTGCGTTTGAGGAATGTGACTTTTTAATGAGTGTGGTCGTCGGCAACGGCGTGACCAGCATCGGTGAGGATGCGTTTGTCGGATGCTATAGGCTGGTAGAGGTGTTCAACACGTCCAGCCATATTACGGTGGAAAAAGGTAGCGAGGAGCACGGCGAGATAGCCCGTTACGCATTGGCAGTATACAATAGCGATAGTGGTGTAACGGAAAGCAAGCTCCTTGACGATAACGGATATATCGTCTATACGGAAGGCGCAGAAAGGATTTTGGTGGGATATACGGGCAAGGAAACGGATTTGGTTTTGCCTTCGTATATTACGAAAATCAATCCGTATGCGTTTTATGCTAGCGACGGCTTGACGAGCGTTGAAATCCCCAACGAAGTGACGAGTATCGGGGCTTTTGCGTTTGATTGCTGTGATTACTTGATGGAGATTGTCTTTAGGGATACTACTACTTGGTATAGAACGTACAACGCTTCGAATTGGGAAAACAAAACGGGCGGCGAAGAAATAGACTTTACCGATTCGTACAGAAACGTAGAGCTTTTCTACGAATACTATTATTACTACAACTTTTATAAATTATAATCGCGAATAAGCAAAACCCCGACGGATTGTCCGTCGGGGTCTTTCTTTTATTGTGGAGGTATTAAGGATTAATAGTTTTCAGCTCTTACCTGGAAGTATGCTTGAGGATGTGCGCAGATAGGGCATACGTCGGGTGCTTCCTTGCCAACTACGATATGGCCGCAGTTCGAGCATTGCCATACAGCGTCGCCTTCCTTGGAGAATACAAGCTTGTTCTGTACGTTGGAAAGAAGCTTTCTATATCTTTCTTCGTGTTCCTTTTCGATAGCAGCAACGCCTTCGAACAATACAGCGATGTCTTCAAAGCCTTCTTCTCTTGCCGTCTTTGCAAAGCCTGCATACATATCCGTCCATTCGTAGTTTTCGCCCAAAGCAGCATCCAACAGATTTTCTGCGGTGGAGGAGATTTCGCCGCCGTTCAAAAGCTTATACCAAATCTTTGCGTGTTCCTGTTCGTTCTTCGCGGTTTCTTCAAACAGAGCAGCGATCTGTACAAAGCCTTCTTTCTTTGCCTTGGATGCGAAATAGGTGTACTTATTTCTTGCCTGAGATTCGCCTGCGAAAGCCTCTTTCAAGTTCGCTTCCGTCTTCGTGCCCTTCAAGGGGTTTACCTTTTCAAACACGTTGGTCTGTTTGCATTTAGGGCAGGTTTCAATTGCGCCTTCGCCTTCGTGAACGTAACCACATACTTTACATACATACTTCATAAATTTTTACCTCATCGAGAATTCTTATTAAAACTCATTCTTATTAGGACTAAGTTTCATTAACTGTTTTTATATTACCATATTTAAAATGCTTTGTCAATAGTTTTGTGAAAAAAAGTTGAAAATTTTTTCCAGGAAATGGAAAGGGGTTGCTTTTTGCCTTTTTTACCGATAATATACTATATAAGGAAGTGGATTATGGCAAAAAAATTGACGGAACGAAAACGGAAATGGATTGAGAAAACCCTGAATAATAACCGCCGCTATAAGATGGTTGCTTACAACCGCGCGCTAACCTGCATTCTTTTGTTGCTGTTAGAGCTGACGGTTTCGGTGATTTTGCTGCTCAGAACACAGCTTGGGTGGCTGTGGAAGTTGCTAACGGGGGTGCTCTCCCTGCTGTCTGTCGTTTACTTAGCGGGCAGGGAGCAACGTCGTCCCACCCGTATGCTGTGGATTATCCTTCTGTTACTTGTGCCCATTGTTGGCGTACCTGCCTATCTATTGTACGGCGACGGCAAGCCGACGGCACGCTTGCGGCGCAGGTATGCGGAGTCGGAGAAAATCCTGTCTGCCTACGACGCACCTGCGAACGAGAGCTGTGGACAGGAAGGAGAGGTCGGTATGTCTATGCTGCTACAAAAGCAGGGATATCCTACCTATTACGACGGGGACGTGCAGTATTATCCCACGGGCAGGGAGCTTTTTGGGGCGATGTTAGACAGCCTGAAGGGAGCAAAGAAATTCGTCCTGATGGAATATTTCATCCTCGCAGGTGGAAAGATGTGGGAACAGCTATCAAAACTGCTCTTACAAAAAGCAGAGGAAGGGGTAGAGGTGAAAATCATCTATGATGATTTCGGTTCGATTTTCTCTCTGCCGCCGCATTACGCGCGGTACCTTGAAAGCCTGCACGAAAACGTACAATGTCTTGCTTTTAATAAAGTATATCCCATTTTCAGCCCTTCTTATAACCACCGTGACCATAGAAAAATTTTTATCGTGGACGGCGAGGTGGGATTCACGGGTGGCGTGAATATCGCCGACGAGTATATCGACGAGAAAAAACGGTTCGGTTACTGGAAGGATACGGGGATTCGGGTGCGAGGGAGCGCGGTGCGCTCGATGACGAAAGCCTTTTTGGAAACGTGGGTAGCGTTGAAAGAGCCGAACTTGGACGTTTCCGCTTATTTACAGTCGCCTGCGTTTGGGCAGACGGGGACTTGTATCGCTCCGTGTGCCGACTCTCCCTTGGACGAGGTGCGCACGTCCGAGTTGGTGTATTTGGAGATGATTTGCAGGTCGCAAGACTACCTCTATATTACGACCCCTTATCTGGTGTTGGACGAATCGTTGCGGACGGCATTGTGCTTGGCGGCGATGAGAGGGGTGGACGTGCGGATTTTGACGCCGGGGATTCCCGATAAAAAGGCGGTGTATCGCTTGACGAGGGCAAACTATGGTGAGTTGCTTCGGGCAGGGGTAAAAATCTACGAATACATCCCCGGATTTTTGCATGCAAAAATGACGCTTTCCGACGGCGCGGCGATCGTGGGGACGACGAATTACGATTATCGGAGCCTATACCTGCATTTCGAGAACATGGTGTATTTCCGTGGCGAAGAGTGTGTTCGCGCGGTGAGAGAGGATTTCGAGCAGATGTTTTTGGTGTCCAAGGAACGTGGGCTGTCGGACGTGAAACAAAATTTTTTTGGAAGGCTGGTCGATACGGTGTTGCGGATTTTTGAGCCGCTATTATAATGCAAATTTGCCGTGAGAAAGTAAAAGTTTTGTGAAAAGGTGGTCGGTAGGGTGGAAGATTGCTTGACAATCGGCGTATGCGGGCTTATAATATTTTTGAAAAAATATTACTTTAGTAGGAGAGAGTATGGTCAAGACCTTGTTAAAAAGCGTTCGTGAATACAAAAAGCCTGCCATCATCACCCCGATTTTTATGGTGCTTGAGGCGCTTTGCGAATGCTTGATTCCCTTTTTTATGGCGCAACTGATTACGGCGATTAAGCCTGCGCCGGGCGAGCCGCCTCTCGCCGCCGATATGGCGTTGCAGACGGTATTAAAGTATGGCTTAATTCTGCTTGCGTTGGCGGCGGTATCGCTGACCAGCGGTGTTTTGGCAGGACGATTCGCGGCGACGGCAAGCTGTGGCTTTGCAAAAAATTTGCGCCACGACCTCTTTTACAAGGTGCAACGGTTCTCTTTTGCGAACGTGGATAAGTTTTCTACCTCGTCGCTGGTCACCCGATTGACGACGGACGTCACCAACGTCCAGCAGGCGTTTCAAATGTGCTTGCGTATCGTTATTCGCGTACCGTTGCAGTTTATCTTTGCGATTATTATGAGCTTTACCATCAACCCCAAGCTGGCTTGGATTTTCGTGGTAATCGTTCCTTTCTTGGCGGCGATTATCATCGGCTTGATGCGGTTCGTTATGCCCTTCTTCCGCCGTATTTTCAAAAAGTACGACGCGCTGAACGAATCGGTGCAGGAAAACGTGGGCGGTATCCGTGTGGTAAAAGCGTTTGTCCGTGAGGACCACGAAACGGAGAAGTTCAAAAAGGCGGCAGGGGAAGTGCGCGACGACTTTACGCGTGCGGAAAAAATCATTGCTCTGAACGGCCCGATCATGACGCTGTTTATCAATTTTGCCTCTATCTTAATTTCTGCGTTTGCGGCGTACGCCATCATCGATGCGAATTTCTGGGCGGCGTACCCCGGCTTTGGCGAAGGTCAGCTTTCCGCGTTGATTTCGTACGGCATTCAAATGCTGTCGTGCCTTATGATGTTCTCCATGATTTTCGTAATGCTGTCCATGTCCATCGAGGGCGCAAGACGTATTGCGGAGGTTTTGAACTGCGAATCGGATATCGTTAGCCCCGAAAACGCAACGACCGAAGTAAAAGACGGCTCTATCCGCTTTGCAGACGTGCGCTTTAAGTATTCCTCTACGGCGAACAAGTACGCCTTGGACGATATCGACTTAACGATTGCATCGGGCGAAACGGTAGGCATTTTAGGGGGTACGGGCTCGTCGAAGACCACCCTCATTCAGCTGATTCCCCGTCTGTACGATGCGACGGAAGGGGCGGTGTACGTTGGCGGTGTCAACGTCAAGGATTACGACTTAGACGTTTTGCGCAAAGAGGTTGCGGTCGTTTTGCAAAAGAACGTACTCTTTTCAGGCACGATTAAGGAAAACTTGCGTTGGGGCAACCCTGAAGCGAGCGACGAGGAGCTTGTTCGCGTATGCAAGTTGGCGCAGGCGCACGACTTTATTTCCGCGTTCCCCGACGGCTACGATACCTATATCGAGCAGGGCGGCACGAACGTTTCCGGCGGTCAAAAGCAAAGATTGTGTATCGCAAGGGCGATTTTGCGCAAGCCGAAAATCCTCATCTTGGACGACAGTACCTCTGCGGTAGACACCAAGACGGACGCCTTCATTCGTATGGCGTTTGCGGATGAAATCCCCGATACGACCAAGATTATTATCGCCCAGCGAGTGGCTTCGGTCGAACACGCAGATAAGATTGTGGTGCTGGACGGCGGTAAGATTTTAGAGATGGGCACGCATGCCGAGCTCATGGAAAAGGGCGGCGTATACAAGGAAATTTACGACGCGCAGACGAAGGGAAAGGCTGGCGATGCCTCCGAGAATGCAGAAGGAGGTGAGGCGTAATGGCTACGGCAACGAAACCGAGTGGGGCGATGCCCAAAGGTCCGATGCGTGGTCGGGCGATGCGACCTCCTAAGGGCGCAATTAAAAAGGGTACGTTCGGGCGATTGATAAAGCTGCTGTTCAAATACTACAAGTGGCGCTTGCTTTTGGTGGCGTTCTGTCTTGTATTCTCTGCGGCGGGCAGTTTGGTATCCTCTTTCTATATGCAACAGGTGGTGGACAGCGTTATCACGCCTGCGCTGGAGGCAGGCGGCATTACGGATGCGATTTCGCAGACGTTGGTGGGCTTGATTGTGATGATGATAACGGTGTATTCGCTCGTGGTCATCTCGTCCTTCTTCTATCAGCGAATGATGGCGGTGATTACGCAGGGGACGCTTTATCACATTCGTGAGGAATTGTTCACCAAGATGCAAAAGCTGCCGATTAAGTACTTCGACACGCACGCGCACGGCGATATCATGAGTAATTACACCAACGACACGGATGCGGTGCGGCAGGTCATCGGGCAGAGCTTGCCCAACCTTTGCAGCAACACGCTGACCCTCGTGCTTTCGGTGGGGATGATGCTGACGTACAGCTTCTGGCTGTCCTTGGTGGTGCTGTGCTGTACGGTGGCAATGAGCTTCGTCGTCAAGAAAATCGGCGGCGGCAGCGCAAAGTATATGGTGGCGCAGCAAACCTCGCTGGCAATGGAAGAGGGCTTCGTCGAGGAGATGATGAAGGGGCAGAAGGTCGTCAAGGTCTTCACCCACGAGGAGCAGGCGAAAGAGGATTTCAACAAATTGAACGAAAAGCTGTTTGAGGACAGCCGCCGCGCCCATCAATACGGCAATATTTTAGGCCCGATTTTGGGCAATATCGGCAATTTTAACTACGTTTTACTCGCCATTGTCGGCGCGCTGCTCTATTCGCTGAACGTAAGAAATTACGGCTTTGGCAACCTCTTTACGGGCGGCGGAGCGTTGGGGCTTGGCGTTATCATAGCGTTCTTAGGTGTATCTAGGAACTTTGCGCAAATCGTCAACCAGATGTCCCAGCAGGTTTCCCTCGTGGCGATGGGGCTTGCCGGCGCTAGCCGTATCTTCACCGTAATGGACGAAGAGCCCGAGGTGGACGACGGCTACGTGGAGTTGGTGTACGCAAAGCAGGACGAAAACGGCGAGCTTGTAGAAAGCGAGCAAAGAACGGGGCTTTGGGCTTGGAAGCATTACCACAAAGCAGAGGGCACCACGACGTATACCCAGCTCAAAGGGGATATCGTCATGGAACAGGTGGACTTTGGCTACGTGCCTGAAAAGCAGGTACTCACCGACGTCACGCTGTATGCTCGTCCCGGGCAGAAGATTGCTTTCGTTGGCGCAACGGGCGCAGGTAAAACGACCATTACCAACCTTATCAACCGTTTCTACGATATCGCAGACGGAAAAATCCGCTATGACGGAATCAACATCAACAAGATTAAAAAGGCGGACTTGCGCCGCTCGTTGGGGATTGTTTTGCAGGACACCAACCTGTTCACGGGTACGGTTATGGAGAACATTCGCTACGGCAGACTGGACGCTACGGACGAGGAGTGTATCGAGGCGGCAAAGCTTGCCAACGCGCACGACTTCATCACCCGTTTGCCCGATGGGTACAACACGATGCTGACGAACAACGGCGCCAACCTTTCGCAAGGGCAAAGACAATTGTTGTCTATCGCTCGCGCGGAAGTAGCGGATACGCCGGTAATGATTTTGGATGAGGCAACCTCCTCCATCGACACCCGTACCGAGGCTTTGGTGCAGGGGGGTATGGATCAGCTGATGAAGGGCAGAACGGTGTTCGTTATCGCCCACAGATTGTCCACGGTTATGAACTCGGATGCGATTATGGTGCTCGACCACGGCAAGATTATCGAACGTGGCACGCACGAGCAGTTGATTGAGCAAAAAGGCACCTATTATCAACTGTATACAGGCGCGTTTGAATTGGAATAAAAAAGAAAAACGCTGTGCAACGATGCACAGCGTTTTTTTATCCTTAAGGTTTGAAGTTTTGTCAGCTTAAGCCTTTCCATAACGCAAGGCAAAGCCTTACAATTCACGAACGTATTCATACGTTCAATTCACTTTCATCGGGCAAAACCTTGTTTTGCCTTTATGCCAGCACCTTCGATAAGAACTCCTGCAAACGCTCGTTCTTGGGGCTGCTGAAAAGCTCCTGCGGGGGAGCTTCTTCCTTGATAATCCCCTCGTCGATGAAGATAACCTTATCGGCAACTTCCTTGGCAAAGCCCATTTCGTGCGTGACGATAACCATGGTCATGCCTTCCTTAGCAACGTCTTTCATCAGCTCCAAAACCTCGCCAACCATTTCAGGGTCGAGTGCGGAGGTCGGCTCGTCGAACAGCATTACGTCGGGTTCCATTGCCAAGGCACGCGCGATGGCGATACGTTGCTTCTGCCCACCGGAGAGGGTGGATGGATAGACGTTCGCCTTGTCAACAAGCCCGATGCGTTCAAGCAATTCCATTGCCTTCTTTTCCGCTTCTTCGGGGGTTTTCAGCTTCAGCATCACGGGCGCAAGAGTCAGGTTTTTCAGCACCGTCAGGTTGTTAAACAGGTTAAAGTGCTGGAATACCATTCCCACCTTTTGCCGCGCGAGGTTGATGTCGATGAAGCTTTCCTTGAACAGATTCTTAATCTTTTGCTTGTACTCTTTCCCCTCACGCTTTTCGTTGAGTAAATCCTTCTCCTTGATTTCACTAATGATTGCAAGGTCGAGTTCCTCGTCGCTCATCTCCGCTTTTTCCGCTTTCCATTTTGCGTGCATTGCCTTGTAGGTATTCGATAAACGGATAACGTCGAAATGCAGGTAGGGGTCGATAGGGGTAAGTAGCTTATCTTCCATCCAAATTTCCCCATAGGTGGGGGTTTCCAAGAGGTTCATGCAACGGAGCAGGGTACTTTTACCGCTTCCTGAAGGACCGATGATAACGACCTTTTCGCCCTTGTTGATTTCACAACTCACGCCCTTGAGAACCTGTGTATTATCGAAATTTTTATAGATATTTTTAACGCTTATCACTTGCTCGCAATCTCCTTTCCAGTAATTTAATCATCAAGGTCAAAACGATGATTACGGCGATATAAATCAACGCCATCATCAAATAAGGAATCATATATTCATAGTTGTTATTACCGATATATTGGAATGCGCAGAACAAATCGGTCGCACCGACCAAAGAAACAACGGAAGTTTCTTTTACCAAAGTGATCAACTCGTTCCCCAGGGTGGGAAGGATGTTTTTGATCGCTTGCGGGAATACGATGCGGAACATGGTTTGGATATAGTTCAAACCCATACTTCTCCCGGCTTCCATTTGCCCTGGATCAACGGAGAGGATACCGCTTCGCATAATTTCACATACGTATGCTGCGCTATTCAAACCAAACATGATTTCTGCAACGGTCAAAGCAGGCGCTTTCAATCCGAAGAGGGGGAGCAGTACGTAATATGCAACCAATAGCTGCACGACCATAGGCGTTCCGCGGAAGATAGCAACGTAAATATCGGAAATCGTGGAGAGTACTTTCCCTAATTTGCTGTTCTTGGGCAGGAGTTTAAAGATTGCCAAGATTGTGCCCAATAAGAACCCGATGCAAAAACCGATTGCGGCAATAAGGAAGGTGTTTTTTAATCCTTCCGCAAGTTTTTCCATATAAATGGGTTGGGTTGCGTCTTCCCAAAACAAATTCCATCGAAAGACGAAATTTTGAAAATTCATAATAGTTCTCCTTAAAAAATTCCCCGATTCAAAGAACCG
>JAZRQY010000008.1:0-45453 GCA_045650185.1 Candidatus Scatosoma sp.
TGTAATGGTTGCTGCCATAACAATCCGTGTTGTTGTCCCGAAAATCAAGCATGCTTTGGAAATCCTTGCGTAGTTTGCGTAGAAGGAAGACAAGGGGCTCCTGGCATGCGTGGTCCAGCAGGTCCAGTCGGTCCAGCAGGCCCTCAAGGCATTCAAGGTGAGTTAGGTCCTACTGGCCCAGCAGGACCTCGAGGTATTCCAGGTGAACAAGGTCCTGCAGGCGGAGTTTTAAGTTTTGCCGATTTTTATGCTTTAATGCCGCCCGATAATGCTGCTACGATTGCGCCTGGAACGGACGTTAGTTTCCCCGAAGACGGACCAAACAGCGGTACGGATATTACCAGAATTGATGCAGACTCATTTCAGTTGGGGCCTATCGGCACGTATCAGGTTTTCTTCCAAGTAAGCGTTACGGAAGCTGGTCAGCTGATTTTGACTTTGAACGGCGCGGATTTGCCGTATACGGTTGTAGGACGCGCGACAGGCACGTCGCAAATTATCGGCATGGCGTTAGTAGAAACCACTAGCATGAATTCCGTGCTGACCGTTCGTAATCCCGATGGTACGGCTGCAGCTCTAACGATTACGCCGTTAGCAGGCGGTGTCCGTCCTGTTTCCGCGCATTTAGTAATCGTACAAATTCAATAGTTTCACATGATACCCTTGTTGTAAAAACAGGGGTATTTTTTGCTCTGAAAATACGAGCTAGTTATCCTTTCACTACGCAAAATTTGATACGCAGTAAACAAAGAAAAGAAAAATTGAAAAAACAAATAAAAAATGCAGGAAATTTGAGCAATTTCCTGCATTTTTTGGTCGAGGCGATGGGGGTCGCGCCTTTAGCGGCGCGCCCCGCTCCGACGTCATCGAAGTCGTCCTTTGCCGTCAAGTTTTTCGCTATCCATCCCTCGTAAGGCAAAGCGTTTTGCTCCCGCAAAACGGCTCCCACCCTCGATCCCCGTCGCAAGCCGTAGAATCGAAAACAGCCGTACCACCAATGGTGATACGGCTGTTTTGGTCGAGGCGACGGGGATCGAACCCACGACCTCAGCGTCCCGAACGCTGCGCGCTACCAGCTGCGCTACGCCTCGATTTTTGTTGCGTTTTCTCGGCAAGATTTCGGCTGTCTACCCATTGTCCCTACCACAGAAAACGCATATATTATACCAAATGCCTTTGTAAAAGTCAATCCTTTTTAATTGCCTTGGAAAGATTTTCTGTCAAATTTATCTTTCCCCTCTCACAACGTCGTAATTGCCGTTTTTTCGGGAATGCGCACTTTCATCGCTCAACTTGTCGACGGCGGTTTTTTAGCCTTTTTTAATGGCGTTTTTCCAGCAAGAATGACACATCGCCACGTACGAGTCGTTTCCACCCAACAAAATCTGCCCGCCTTCGGTCAGCACTTTGCCTTCACCGTCAATACGGGCGTTGACAATCGCTTTTTTACCGCACGAACAAATCGTCTTAATCTCCGTAATCGAGTCCGCTACCTCAAACAAACGGCGGCTACCCGGGAACATATGGGTCAAGAAGTCCGTGCGCAAGCCATAACAGAGCACGGGAATATCCCCCTCGTCTACAATCCGGCGAAGCTGGTCAATCTGCTCCGGAGTGAAAAACTGACACTCGTCCGTGATGATGACGTCGATATTCGTACGCGTTTGGTACTCTGCAAAGATATCCTTATCGGGGGTAATCACCTCTGCATCCGCTTTCAACCCGATACGAGAGCGCACTACGCCCGCCCCATCGCGCACGTCCACCGACGGCTTAATGAGCCATACTCGCATACCGCGTTCTTCATAGTTAAACTTCGTAATCAAAGCGTTTGCCGTCTTCGACGAGCCCATCGCGCCGTACTTAAAATACAATTTCGCCATAACCTTCTCCTTATTGCAACCATTATAACACATACGCAAACAGTTTGCAAGAGTACAGTGAAAAAAACTATTAAAAAATAGATCATACGACTGAGCCTTACAAAAAAAGAACGCTTCGGGAAAACCGAAACGTTCTTTTACATTTACATTTGATACCAGATAATGAGGAATATCAAGCTGATAACGACGAACAGTAGTCCCGTCAAGAAAATCGGGGTCCCGATGCCGGACTTTTTCGTCCCCAGCTTACGTTCACGGTATTGCGCGTACGTTTCATGATCCTTTCTACCAAAAGGAACGAACACCGCTTTGATTGCCCGACCAAATACGTAGCTTACACCAAGCAACGCGCCTTCGCCAGAAACGAACAGCAATCCCGAAAACAACACGAACAGTATGCCCGCGCTAAAAAAAGCGTCGATCAAAATCTGCATATTCGCCTTCGCGTTAGCCGTGAAAAAGCCTTTAATCGCAAAGACCCCCACAACTATAGCTGACGCTACGCAAAAACATACGAGATATCGAATGAGTAATGCTTTCTTTTCTTTTTCCACAAAACCTGCCTCGAGAGCCGCTTATTGCAGCTGCTCTTTATATTTTTTCTCTTCCTCGTCGTTGCAATACACGAAGTGTCCGGGGGAAACTTCACGCATGGAAGGAGGATTCTTCGAATAGTCGTGTTCCGCCAAGGGATTGTATACCATTCTCACACGCTGCTTTTCATAGTTGGGATCCGGCAAAGGAATCGCCGACAGCAACGACTTCGTGTACGGATGCAACGGGTGCTTGAACAGCTCGTCTGCGTCCGCAAGCTCTACCATCTTACCAAAGTACATAACGCCGATTCTGTCCGAGAAGTATTTTACAACGGAAAGGTCGTGCGCAATGAACAAGATCGTCAAGCCCAAGCGTTCTCTCAAATCATTCAAAAGGTTGATTACCTGCGCTTGAATGGAAACGTCCAACGCCGAGATCGGCTCGTCCGCGATAATCATTTCCGGCTCCATAATGACCGCTCTTGCAATACCGATACGCTGACGTTGACCACCCGAGAATTCGTGGGGGTAACGGTCTGCGTGCTCTCTTACAAGCCCGACCATTTCCAAGATTTCATATACCTTTTGGTTGATGACTTCCTTATCACGGATACCGTTGATAATCAAGCCTTCCGAAATAATTTCGCGTACCGTCATACGGGGGTCAAGCGAAGCAATCGGATCTTGGAAAATCATCTGAATCTGCTTAACGCAACGGCTGCCTCTCGTGATAGCGGTTGCTTCACGAATCTGCTGTTTATTCTCCGCAATCACCGCAGCGTATTTTTCCTGCACCGCAGTAATCTTTGCCTTGATTTCGTCCTTATTTTCAGGATTTGCCTTCGCTTGCGCACGCAATTCTTTAATTTCCGCAGCGGCATCCTTACGAGCTTTCTTAATCGCATTCTTATACGAACGCGAACCTGCCCCGATTCTTTCGCCGTTGAAATAGATATTGCCCGACGTGATATCGTACAGCTTGATAATCGAACGGCCGGTGGTCGTTTTACCACAACCAGACTCGCCTACCAAGCCGAAAACTTCACCCTTCTTAACGTCAAAGGAAACGTCGTCAACCGCTTTAAAGTCGCGGTTGCCCATACGGAAGTACTGACAGAGGTGCTCTACTTTCAACAAAACTTCGTTGTTATTCATTTTCTGCACCTCCGCGTTCTTTCATACGTTTGATACGTTCGGTAATCACCTTCGGGATTTCCACCTTCTCTGCATTCGGATGCAACAACCACGTTGCCGCATAGTGAGTAGGCGAAACCTCAAACATAGGAGGCTGCATCTCAAAGTCGATCTCCAATGCGTACTTATTACGGTCCGCAAACGCATCGCCAACGGGGGGATAAATCATGTTGGGAGGCGTACCGGGGATTGCATCCAACTTTTCGTCGGTATCCAAATCCGGCATCGAAGAGAGCAACGCCCACGTATACGGATGACGAGGATCATAGAAGATATCCTCTGCCGTACCGTATTCAACGATTTTACCAGCGTACATAACGGCAATTCTGTCCGCCATGTTTGCAACGACGCCAAGGTCGTGCGTGATGAAGATAATGGACAGCTGACGTTCCTTCTTGAGCTTATTGATAAGCTCCAAAATCTGTGCCTGAATGGTTACGTCCAAAGCGGTAGTCGGCTCGTCGCAGATCAAGATGTCGGGGTTCGCCGACAGAGCGATTGCGATAACGATACGCTGACGCATACCGCCGGAGAATTCAAACGGGTACTGATTGTAACGGATACGAGCTTCAGGAATACCAACCTCTTCCATCAACTTAATCGCCTTTTCCTTAGCGATACGCTTGGTCAGCTTATAAACGACCTGCGAAGCCTTTTCCTTGAAGTAATCTACAAGTTCTATACAACGCTTATCGCTATCGATAGAAGGCGCATTGACGATATCTGCCTTAAACTTGTTGATAACACGGTTCAAGACGTTGACGATGTTTTCGATTTGCTTTTCGGGCTCGACGATGAACTTAGGAACAACCTTCCAATCCACGGTCTTACCCTTGGCAATCAAAGCATCACGCTTTGCCGTTTGCTTTGCAAAACGAGCCTCTTCCTTCGGATTGTTCTTCAAGTAGAAGAAGTATTTTTCAACTTCCTTTGCAATCGCGCCACTGAAAGTGTGCGCAACGCTATCCTTGATGATTTCCATCGAATTGATGGCGTCAGCCACAGCCTTAGCAAGCGCCTTAAGCGTAGCATTTGCATCCTTTTCGGTGAAATCGCCAGCCTTGAAGAAAGCAACTGCCTCTTCCAAAGCCGCAACGGCTACCGTTTTCGCTTCCACGTTCTTGCGGATGGAATATTCGACCGCAGCCTTTTCCATTTCCAAGAACTCCGTCATGAAATCCTTCGTGAGGAAATCCATCGTCATTTCGTTTGCTTCCTCGGCAGGCATCTTACTCAGGTCTGCCTCGGGGTTCTTGTATACGTAGTAGCCGATACGGAAGAAGTTGTACGGCGTCTGCGCCAGCATTTCTGCAAGCGTCGCGCGCACTTCGCCCAAAAGGCCCACCAGCGTTTCAGACGCATGAGTCTTTAAGGTAGCCATACCCACCAATGCTTTCAAGCGAGTTTTAACCTTAATCTCTGCCTTTGCCTCCTTTTTAGCGTCATCAAGGCGTACCATGTACGCGTTCAAGACGTCAAGGTATTTGCTTGCAAAGTATGCGTCCTGCACCGTTTTCAGCTTACGAACTAACGAGCCAAGAATGAATCCGACGTCAACCTTCTGTTTCTTTTCTGCAAGGAACAAGGTATCGTCGATGATGGAAATCAACTCCTCTGCCGCATTGCGCGCATCGTTGTAGCTTTCCTCAAGGCGAATCGCTTGGATATTGAAATGGTCGAAGGTTTTGATAGCCTCGTCTACCTTTGCAAGATATGCGGTAGATTTTTCAACGTCCACGCCCGCCTCGATTTTTTCATTCAGCGCCGCCTTCATCATCTCGGACAGTACGTTCAGCATGCGATTGAAATCAATTTTACCTTCCCTACGGTTGGTCTTGTTTTTCAAAAGCATTGCTTCCGTGATTTGTCTACCCGTACGCATGATGGGGTCAAGAGCAGAAAGAGGATCTTGGAAGACCATGGCGATTTTGTCGCCACGAAGCTTATGCATTTCCTCTTCGGGAATACGCACAAGGTCCTGACCATCGTACAGAATTTCGCCCTGTTCAATGATTGCGTTGTTTGCGGAAATACCGATGATTTCCTTGGAGGTTACCGACTTACCAGAGCCGGACTCACCTACGATTGCCAACGTTTCACCCTTGTAAAGGTCGAAGGAGATATCACGTACTGCCTGCACTTTACCTGCCTGCGTACGGAAGGAAATAACAAGATTTTTAACTTCTAATTTCTTTTCCATACCTTAGTCCTCCGAGCCTCTAAGCGAGGGGTTAAATGCGTCGCGCAGACCGTTACCGAACAGGTTGAACGCCAAAAGCAACAACGCAAGGAATACTGCAGGGAATGCCGCAACGTGAGGAATACCCATCTTCAACAGCGCCTGACCATTCGACAAGATCGTACCGACGCTGGAAAGATTTCCCGACGTCAAGCTGATAATGCCGAGGTAGCTGAGGTTGACCTCCGAATAAATCATCGAAGGAATGATCAGCGCAGAGCGCGTAACCAACGTACCCAATGCGTTGGGGAAAATATGTTTCCAAATAATTCTGCTGTCTTTAGCACCGAGCGTTCTTGCCGCCAAGACGTATTCCTGATTCTTATAACGATAGAACTGCATACGAGTGGTAGATGCCATACCAATCCAGCCCGTCGCGAAGAACGCGATAAACAGGATGACGATAGGCCCGGAAGCCCCCATATGCAAACGGAGCAACGTAATGACGATAACGGAAGGAATTGCGGAGAGAATATCAGAGAAACGCTCCATAAACAAGTCCAGCTTACCGCCGTAGTAGCCTTCGATTGCACCGTAGATTGCGCCGACAATCAAGTTTACAACGGAAACCAAAATAGCAAACGCAAAGGAGAACAATGCGCCCGAAGAAAGACAAGTAAAGATGTCCTGACCATCCGAAGTCGTACCGAACAGGAAGGAAGGATATTCGATGCCGTCCTTCAGCACGTAGGTGTGCTGATAGATATAATATTCGTAGTAGTTAACACGAATTTCATACCCGGTATCGATTGGAATTGCATACTCGTATTCCACACCGTTTTGTCTATCGCCTTCAATACGCAAGGAATGATAATTATCCTTCGACGTTTCACCGATAGCATGGCTTCTGTATACGGGGATAACTTCATCCTTATTATTGTAAACGATTTGCAACTGACCAGCTACTTCTTTCGTCTTATAGTAGTAGTTGGCGATCATGTCCTGACCAACCAATCTTTCGCTGGGTCTATCGCGCTTGGTTACCGTAGGATAGATAACCTGAATACCCGTTTCGTCTTGATACTTCTGGATATTCTCGTATTCTGCCTTTTCTACCTTTTTGTAGATACAGCCAGTTTTTTGATAGGAGTCCAAGCGAGCAACGTACATTCCACCGTATTGCTTGTATTCCTGATTCTTGATAGCGTTGTGACCAGTTTCCTCACCCATCAAATAGTAGAAATCAAAGGTTTCTTTATTGAAGGTCTTTTCTTCACAACCGTCCCAGAAATTCGTATCTGCAAACCATTCGCATTTCGGCAAAGTCTTTGCAAAATAGGTGTCGTTGTAAGCAACGGTATACGGCGTAAACAACGAACCGAAACAAGCATACAAGAACAAAATTGCAATAACGATAGCGCCGACGATAGCACCCTTGTTTTTAGCAAAGCGGCGCATTGCGTCTTGGAACGCAGTAACCGGTTTCGTGTCCAGCTTCTTATCGCGCAATCTGTCACGATTTTTTGCAGGAGCGAATTTTTCTTTGGGGATATTCATGATATCCACATTTTGAACGTTTTCCATAATTATTTCGCCCCCATTCTAATTCTAGGATCAATGAACCCGTAGCTGATATCGATGATGATACCTGCCGCCAAACCAATCAGAGTATAGAACCCCGACAGCAACATAAAGAAGTCATAGTCAAGCACGGTGATGGCTTTCAAATACATACCACCTACGCCCGGGATATCGAAAACGCTTTCGATAATCATCGAACCGGACAAGACGGAAATGAATTCACCCAAGATCATCGGGAAGATGGGAACCATCGCGTTTCTAAGCGCATGGCGAACGGTTGCTTGACCACGGGTCAAGCCCTTCGTTCTCGCAAGCAACATATATTCGCTGGTCAAGACCTCGGTAAGCTCCGCACGGGTATAACGAGCGTAGCCTGCAATCGAGCCAAGGCACAACGAGATTACCGCAGGCATCATACTGCGGAACATTTCCCAACTGAAATAATCCGTACCCTTTGCCATCTGAATGGGGAACCATTTCAGCTTAAAGCAAAGCACGTACTGAATTAAGAATGCGTAAATGACGGAGGGAATCGCAATCATCGCGATAACGCCGGTGGAAATCACCTGGTCCTGCCATTTATTTTTCTTTAATGCAGCAAGAATACCCAAGCCCAAACCGATGGGAACGCCAATCAACGAAGAATATACGTTGATTAAAATCGTGGGAGGCAGACGGGAAACGAACGCCGCCCAAATAGGCTGGTTGATATACCCAGGATACGTCGTACCGATACCAAAGTCGCCCTCGGTAACAATTCTTACAACGTAATTCCAAAGCTGCACAGGAATCGGATCGTAATAACCACGCGCCTCCAGCTTTGCCTTTACAAGCTCGGTATCCTGCCCCAATCCCTCTCCGAGAGGAATCGGCAACAATTTGATTAAAACGAAACAGCTGACCATAATGATTGCAAAGGTCATCAGCATCAATCCGATTCGTTTTAAAACGTATTTTAACATATACATTGGTAAAGCCTCTCTTTTGTCCGACCTGCAAGAACAGACGACGTCAAGTTATCGCCCTTTCTTTATAGCCGAACGTAATGTACATAATTTTGATTTTCGTAGGAAATATCCTACACCCTCATTCCGTTTAACGAGAACTTTCGCCTCGTTATCCTCCGTGATAGTATTGCCGTTTTCTACGCATACGTATACACGCACGCGCATAAAAAAGACAATCCAAACAGCGGGGATGAGTTTTCACTCATCTCCGCTGCCCGAATCGTTAGCGTGTTAATTAACGACCAAACTTATAGTTCAGCGTGCCTTTTTCAGCAACGAATGCTGCCCATTCTGCATCATCGAAGTGATACGTCATGTAACGCATACCACCGTAACCCATGAAGGTGTTGTATTCATAGGAGTTGTAGTCGCACTTATAGGAAATAAGGCTTGCAGAATATCTGGAGTATACAGGTACAGAGTAGTACTGCTGAAGAATAGCCGTTTCGATTGCGCCGAGGATCGTCAACTTGTCTTCGTCGGGATACAACGAGAAGTTAACCGTGCAACCAGACTTACCCTGAAGGTTAGCGCTCCAATCGTAAAGGTTGAAGGTGTAGCTACCATCGGGATGAGCTTCATCAGGCGTCAAGCCGTCTACAGTCAATTCAACGGAACCGGGATCCCAACCAGCTGCCCAACGGTTCGTGTCGGAAATCTGGGTTTCGCAAAGCAAGTAGTAAGGGTTGAATGCAGCGGAACCCCATGCGCCGAAGCAAAGGTCGTATTCGCCGTCTGCAAACTGTTCAGACCACGTTGCGGAGCTGTAGTAGAAGTATTCAATTTCAACTTTGCCTTCAAGAGGAGTACCAACGGTAGCCTGGTTGAAGGTGTTCTGGAACCAGTTAAGGATTCTATCGGTGTTAGCGGACTGCGTTTCGATACCGAACGTAAGCACAACCTTCATATCGTCTTTGAAGTCGCCAGCTGCAACTGCTTCGTTGTAAGCCTGCGTCATCAGTTCTCTTGCCATCGTCAGGTTGTAACCCGTCGTTGCTTCAACAGCTTCGTCAAGGGTGTCATAAACGGTTTCACCAACTTTCCAGCCGCCTTCTACCTTTTCTGCGCCATAAGCGTTGAGGATAGCCTCTTTAGCCTGGTCGCTACCACGGTAAATTTTACCGTTGGGAACGTCATAGTAGTACAGGTCGTTCAACAAACCGAGCGCACCCAAGGAGCTGGGGTTGTTCTTCGCGCAGTAGTCGTCACGGTCGATTGCCAAGGAAACTGCCTTACGGAAGGATTCGTAGTTCAAAAGCTTGTTGGTTTCTTTGCCGTCATCGGAAACTCTGTTTGCGATGGACTGCAAGTTCAAGCTGAACGTATAGGTTTCAGGCGTGAAGTATGCCTGACGGCTGTTTCTGTATTCCTGTGCGATGGACGCGTCCATACCAACGCCGTCGATTTCACCGTTCTGGAAAAGCTGCCATGCGGTGGACCATTCGGTTACCTTGTTGCATACGATCTTATCCGTCTGGTACTGCTGAGCGTACTGATCCAAACCGTAGCCGAACCATTCGGTGTTACGGGAAACGGTGTAGGTTGCGTCTGCCTGGTAGTTGGTCAGCTTGTAAGGGCCCCAGCTTGCGGTGTTTTCAACACCACCGGAACAGTAGGTGTTCACCCAAGGGGTCTTCGTTTGATCTTCGCAAGCTTCCCACAAGGATTTCTTAACAAGGGGCATATCCTGCAAGTAGTAAGCTGCCTCATAGGTAAGGTTGCCTTCTTCATCAATGGGAGCCATCGTGTTATCAAATACGATAACGAGTTCGTATTCGTTTTCACCTACGAAATAACCAACTTCGCTGAAGTCCATTTCAGGGAAGGTGTAGTTAACGTACATATAGTTAGCGATGTACGAAGCATCTTCACCCCAAGCAGCCGTCGTAATCAAGGTCGTCAACAATGCAACAGATTCAGCAGTGATAGGAACGTTACCGTTTTCATCTGCCAATGCGCAGAGGGGTTCCCATGCATCCATGCCAAAGTATGCCGCACCGTAAGCATTTACGTACGTGCTAATGGAATAACCACCACACCAAGCCAAGGGAGCCGTCAAAGCGATGTACGCATCGCAACCACCAAGCTTACCAGTCGCTGTGTCAACGTCTGCTGCGCCATAGAAGTTCATAGAAGAGTTATCGAACCAGTCGGTTTGACCCTGATACAAGTATTCTTTTGCGTTACGGATCGTGTAGTTACCACTATAGTAGTTGTCAGCGGTATCAAACAAGTAGTTAGGAGACAACTGCTGAGACATCGTGTATACGAAGTCTTCTGCCTTAATAGGCGTACCGTCATCCCACGTCAAGTCGTTGCGGAGCGTGATTGCAAAAATGTGGTTGGTATCGGTTGCTTCAAAACCATACTCTTCAGCATATTTTGCCGTAACGTCTTCCAACTTCGTTGCCGCAGAATATTCTACGGTGAAACCGCCGTTTACAATGTTGCCCTCTTCATCGTACTTGTAGCCAAATTCGAAGAAGGAGCTACCCATGTAGCCAGCAAGGCTGATGTTGGTGGAGTCACTGGTCAAAATGCTGTTCCAGGTGTCGGGCATCTGGCTAGTATAGTCATTAAACGTATACTCTCTGGTGTCCTCCCAACCGGTACGCTCACGTTTCGTGATCTCATAGGGTTGCTCTTCTGCGGGGTTACATGCCGTTGCGCCAAAAGCAAACAACATCGATGCAACCAGAACGCTAGAAATAACTTTCATTCTGTTCTTTTTCATACTGTTTAACCTCCAGTTTCACTCTATATAATGCAACAGACTTTTCACTATATAGATAAAAAATTTTTTTCTTTCTTACTTTGTGTCATTTACCATATTACTGTGTAAAAGCCCTCTTACTTAGTAAGCTAATACGGTAAAAATGATAAATTTCCACTTATAATGGTTTTATGATACCATATATTTTTTGCCTTGTCAATAAATTTTTACTAAAAAACGAAAAAATTAATCAATATTTTTATTTCAATCGAAAAAATCAATTATTTCACCCTTTTTATTGCTTTTCAACCCATTTTTTCGATTTTTGCGAATATGGGCTTCTTTAACCTCCGTTCTGAATACAAAAAAAATACGGGAAGGTCGCCCTCCCCGTAATCTTTTCGATATTCAACTGCAATTAACCATTTATGAGGTTCATACGCACGACCATCACTTCGTCCTCGGGCGCGTCAAAGACGTCCTTCTTGCTGACACCGACGAAGTCCTCGCCCAGCATTTCCTTGACGTTACCGCTTGCGGAAAAGTCGCTGACCCTCGCCACAATCTTTCCGTTCTCCACGAGGAACGCAAGCTGTACGGGCATCCCCACTACGCCCTCGGTCGTGATGTCCCCACCCGAGGTGATGGCGATGAGTACCGCTTTCTCCTCACCCAACAGCGTAGTAAGGTCGGGAGCGGTGCTCTTTACGTACAGCCCAGGCAAGCCAATGGACGGTACTCCGTCATACGCCGCCGCAGCCGTCTTGGACAGAGGTAAGCCAAACATCGCCGAGGTATTCTTCGTCGTCAACACGCGCTTAAACACGCCGTCTTCAATTAAGAACGCGCGCGAGTTCGTCGCAATCTCCCCTTCCGCATCATAGAACGCCGCTGAACGGTTGGTCTTCGGGTTGCGGTCTACCGCAATGGAAAGTTTTTCATTAAAAATCTTCTCCCCAAGTTTACCGCTAAACAGCGAGCCACCCGAAACGTAGTATTCCGCAATCAAGTCCTTGAAAATCTGCCCCAACACGTCGTAGGGAGCAACGATCATCGGATACTTGCCGTTGGGTAGAGTGACTTTTTCACCAAAGAATGCATCGTGCAGCATTTTCATATCCGCAACGACCTTCCCTTCCGTCTTCTTGCCGTAGGTGGAAACGGACGCCCCGTAGTACGCATCTGCAATATTCGAGGAATCCTTATCCTTCACCTGAAAGAAGATTTGGAAAGCGTGGTTTTCAAATTCGAGCTCCGTGCCCTGCGAGTTTTTATAGCAGCCCGACGTCGTCGATGCCTGCGTTTTGCCGTTGACGAGGAAACGAGGACAAGCCGCCGCAACCTTCTTCGCCAAACGCTTGGTCGCAGGAATCAAGTTCTTGTCCGCTACAACGGGACGGGTGCGCAGTACCGATTTCTTCACGCCTGTGTTCAGCTTGCAAGGGTAAGGAATGCCACCTGCCAACTTTTCCACAGCCTGCTGTTCGAGTGTTTCCGCCGATACGTCGCCCAGCGCGCCTGCTACGCCGATTTTACCATCTTCGTATACGCGGACAGTGCTCTGCGTTTCTTCCTTTTCACGGTAAGAATCGACTTTGCCGTCCGTGATATTCAAGGTGATAACGTTGCTTTTATTTTGTAAATATTCCTTTTCCATACTCTGCCCTCCTTACTGCGCGAACATTTTCGAGATACGCACGTGCGGACCACCAAAGCCTACGGGCAGAGGATGCTGCTCGTTCTTGCCACAGCCACCCGAAACGAAGCTCATGAATTCCACCTTGTTCGACAGTCCGTCGATGAGCCCCAACGTCGTGAAGACGTCGCCCGTGATAACGCTGATTTTGACAGGACGGGTGATCTTGCCGTCCACGATTTCGTACGCCACGTTGGGCGCAATCGTGAATTTACTCATACCCGAGCCGTGTTTTACGCTCTTGATATAGTAGCCGAACTTCACGCCTGCAAACAATTCGTCAATCGTCGATTCGCCCGCCTCGATATAGGTGTTGGTCATACGCACGATGGGTTCGAACGTGCAGTTCACCGCACGCGCGTTGCCCGTCATCTTTTCCTTTAAGTACGCCGAGGTTGCGCCGCTGTGCAATCTGCCTGCCAAAACACCCTTCTTAATAAGGTAGTTCTTGCGCGCCTTCGTGCCCTCGTCGTCGTAGGGAACGTAGCCGCTACCAAGCGACTTACCGCAGTCCACAATCGAAAGCAAGGGGGACGCCACCGTCTTGCCGATTTGCCACTCACGGCGAATCCCCTCGTCCGCAAGCATGAAGTCTGCCTCCGATTTATGTCCGAACGATTCGTGCGCGAAAATCCCTGCCGCTTCGGGCGAAAGGATTACGGGGTATTCACCCGGGGTGATTGCCACCTCGTTTTGCATGCAAGCAATCTGTTCGTCGAACGCCGCTTTGATTTCCTTGCCACGTCTTTTGAGGGCAGCAAAACGAACGTTGCCGATTTGATGATGCGCCTGGAAGAACTTTTCCCCCTCCGCAAGCGTACAAGCCAGCACGATACCGCAGGTTTGATAATCGTATTTCACCGCCGCGCCTTTACTCGAATAGAACGAGAACACGCTGTTTCTATCAAGGTAGGTCGCAGAGGGCATCGCCATCAGCGGCGAGGAAGACAGAATGGGCAGATAGCTTTCAAGCAAAGCCTTCTTTTCCGCAAGTGGAATATCGCGTACGGAAACGTCTTTATAAGCCCACTTCTCCTCTACGTTCACCTGAAAGCGTCTTACCGTTGCGTTGCGGGCAATCTTCGGATTGCTCTTCGCCTGCGCATACAGTCCGTCCAGCTTCTTTTGTACGTCGCCGATGTCCGTGGTGGATGCGTAGTACCACATCTTCCCGTCGAACACACGAATGAACGCGCGCTGTTCTCTACGCTCTTTGATTTCCTTGAGCATACCGTTCATATACGCTACGTTCGTGGAAAATCTATCCTCGATACGAACGTCTGCGTACGAATCTTGTCTAAATGTAAACAAATCTATCCCTCCTTCGGTGAAAGAGCCTTCGCCCTTTTTCCTCAATTTTATATACCATTATAATACACAACAAAGCTTTTTGCAAGTCTTTTGGAAAAATTTTCTACCCTCTCGCCTCAAAAATTTTAGTTTATCGAACCTTTATAAAATACTTGACATTTTGTTATATGCGTGCTATGATACAAATCGTATTATTTATTTTATAGAAACGCGTATACACGGACGCGCGCACAAGGGAAGAAAATATGTTATTTGGAAAGTTCCTCAATCGGTATTACTTAAAATACCTGTATATGCTGCTGTTCGGCTTGGCGGCGCTGCTGATGGTAGACTATGCCCAGCTGAAAATTCCGCAGCTGTATAACTACCTTATCAACGGTATCAACGAAGGGAGCGTAAAGCTCGACGACGGCAGTATCGCCACCTTTGATTTCGGCTTTGTGCTGACGAATATCTGTCAGCCCTTGCTGTGGATTATCCTCGCTATGATTACGGGCAGATTCTTATGGCGTATCTGCTTTTTCGGGGCAGGGATTCGGGTGGAAACCGACCTGCGCCTCAGAATGTTCGACCACTCAAAAAACCTTTCCCAGCAATACTACCAAGTCAACAAAGTCGGCAACCTGATGTCGCTGTTTACCAACGACTTGGACACGGTGCAGGAATGCTTTGGTTGGGGCACGATGATGCTTGCCGACGCCCTCTTTTTGGGCGTGATGGCGATTGTCGAAATGTGGACGATGCACGGCGTGATGACTCTGCTTGCCCTGATTCCGATGGCTTGTCTTCTGGTCGTTTCGATGCTGGTAGGCAGCTCAATGATGAAAAAATGGGATCTCCGCCAGCAGGCGTTTTCCAACCTCTCGGACTTCTCGCAGGAGAGCTTTTCAGGCATCGCCGTCATCAAGGCGTTCGTCAAGGAATTTAAGGAGCTTTGGGCTTTCAAGAAATTGAACAAAGACAACGAAAACGCCAACGTTGAGTACACCAAGACTTCTACCCTCTTGCACATTTTCGTCACCCTGTTCGTGGAATCGGTCGTCTGTATCATTTTGGGCTACGGTGGCTATCTCGTCTATCAAGGCACGCTGAACGCAGGCGAGCTGATGGAATTCATCGGCTACTTCAACTCGGTGATTTGGCCGATTATGGCGGTATCCGAGCTCATCGGTATGACCTCGCGCGGTACGGCCTCCTTGAAGCGTATTTCTGAACTGCTGAACGCAAAACAGGACGTCGTGGACAAGCCTGAAGTTTCGGAAATCGAAGACGTACAAGGTAAGATCGAATTTAAGAACCTCACCTTCCGCCACGCTACCGCAGAAAACGATACTCTCGTGGACGTATCCTTTACGATTGAGGCAGGCGAAAACGTCGGCTTGGTGGGTAAGACGGGTAGCGGCAAGACCACTCTCGTTGACCTGATTATGCGCAACTACAACGTAGCGGACGGCTGTCTGTTCGTGGACGGAAAGGACGTCAACGACGTTTCTATCGCTTCCTTGCGTAAGTATATCGCTTACGTGCCGCAGGACAACTTCCTGTTCAGCGACACCGTGGGCAACAATATCTCGTTCGCCTGCGACGAAGTAGACGAAGAAACCGTTCGCCGCGCGGCAGAGCTTGCGGCGGTTGCCGACAATATCGAGGAATTTTCCGACAAGTACGACACGGTGCTTGGCGAACGCGGTGTCACCGTATCGGGCGGACAAAAGCAGCGTATCTCTATCGCGCGCGCATTGATGAAGAACGCGCCCATTCTGATTTTGGACGACTCCCTTTCGGCGGTGGATACGAAGACGGAGCAGACTCTTTTGCAAAACTTGCGTAAGGAGCGCGCCGGCAAAACCACTATTTTGATTGCCCACCGTATCTCCACCATCGAGCAGATGGATAAGATTTTGTATATCGAAGACGGCAAGGTGATTGCCGTAGGCACGCACAAACAGTTGCTTGCAACCTGCCCTGCCTACAAGACGATGACCGAGCTGCAAAAATTAGAGGCGGAGAGGGAATAAAAATGAAAGAATTTTTTGCACAATATTATCCGCTGATTATCGTAGGCGCAGTCCTTGGCGTATTCGCTATCATCTTCCTGCTTGCCTACCTGCTCATCAAGAACAAAAAGGAGTCGATGGGCTTTGATAGAAATATCCCCGACAAGGAAATCGTCCGCCGACTGCTGACGTACGCAAAACCGTATTGGAAGGGTTTCGTCTTCGTCATCCTGCTGATGGTGTTTTCCATCTCCTACGACATTATAGCGCCCCTGCTGATCGGTAAGATTCAAGGGATGATTAAGGGGGATTTCGAGCTCTCCTCGCTGTTTTGGATGATTGCGCTGTACGCAGGAATCTTGATCGTCACGTTGGTATGCTCGTACGTGCAAGCGATTATCCTGCAAAAGATCGGGCAGAAGATTGTATCCAACATTCGTTTGGACTTGTTCGAGCATATTGAAAAGCTCTCGCACGACCAACTCAACCATATCCCTGTCGGCAAGCTGGTTACCCGTGTCACCAACGACACCAACGGCGTTTCGATGATGTTCACGAATATTATCGTCAACCTCTTCAAAAACGTCTTCATCGTCATCGGCGTACTCGTGGCGATGCTCTGCCTCAACTATATGCTGACGTTGATGGTGCTGTGCTTCGTGCCCTTCATCGTGTTCTTCACGGTGCTGTTCCGTAAGTTCTCCCGCCGCGCCTATCGCAGAGTTAAAGACGATACGACGGATATCAACACCTTCTTATCGGAAAACCTTTCAGGCATCAAGATTACACAGTTTTTCAACCGTGAGGAAAGAAAACTGCAGGAATTCCAAGGCAAGAATTCTCGGCTCGGAAAATCGAAATACCAACAAATTTTCGTGTTCGGTATCTTCCGTCCGTTGGTATATATGCTGTACATCGTGTCGGTGCTGTGTCTTTTCTTCCTCGGCGCAAAGGGTGCGCTGGACGGAACGGAGATCTTAGGGCAGGTCGTCACCAGCGAAGTGATTGTATCCTTCTATATGTATATCTCCAAGTTCTTCAACCCTATCCAGAACCTTGCAGAACAATTCAACTGGTTGCAATCGGCATTCGCATCGGCGGAGAAAATCTTCACGATTATGGATATGGAGCCTACCGTCGTCGACAGCGAAGACGCCATCGAACTTCCCAACGTTGAAGGGAAAATCGAGTTCAAAAACGTCTGGTTTGCCTACGAGGAAGAGGACTGGATTTTGAAGGACGTTTCCTTCACCATCGAACCCAAACAAACGGTGGCGTTCGTCGGATCTACCGGTAGCGGTAAGACCACTATCCTCTCCCTCATCTGTCGCAACTACGACATTCAAAAGGGACAGATCCTCATCGACGGTATCGATATTAAGAAGATTAAGATTTCCTCCCTTAGAAAACACTTTGGTCAGATGCTGCAGGACGTCTTCCTCTTCTCGGGTACGATCCGTGAAAATATTCTACTTCGCGAAGAGGGAATCAGCGACGAAGAGGTATGGCAAGCTTGTCAGTACGTCAACGCAGACCATTTCATCTCTAAGCTCAGCGAAGGCTTAGATTACCAGATTTTGGAACGTGGCAACAACTTCTCGGCGGGACAAAGACAGTTGCTCTCCTTCGCAAGAACAATCGTCCATAAGCCTCAGGTGATGATTTTGGACGAGGCAACGGCAAATATCGACACGGAAACGGAGCTTTTGATACAAAACTCCCTCGAAAAGATGATGAACATCGGCACGATGCTAATCGTCGCCCACCGCCTTTCGACGGTACAGCACGCAGACAATATCATCGTGCTTTCCCACGGCGAAATTATCGAACAGGGCAACCATTTTGATTTGCTGAAAAAGAAGGGCAGATATTATAGCCTGTACACCTTGCAAGACCGCAAGGAACAGCTGTTGAAACAGGGCGCGTAAAGCCCCACCAAATTACAATAAAAAACTCGGCGGATAGCACACCTATCCACCGAGTTTTTTCTGTTGATATGTAATCTTTAACGAACGAAGAATCCGATAATCAAACGAACAATCAGCAGTATTACGATACAGGACAAAGACAGCACCACCGAAAGGCACATCAGCCCGATCAAATACGCGCCAAAGGTGTTCATTCCAGAAAGGAAACCTACGTACGCGCTAGGGAAAATCAAACCCAAAAGAAGGTTAATGACTAATATCGCGCCTGCGAGCATAGGCAATGCAGGCAACGCGCCCTTGATATCTGCGCCACTTAAGGTTACGTGCAACGCAATACACATCGCCACGATATAGAAGAACCAGAAGGCAAACCCTACGCCAATATTGCTAAACAGCGCCGCGATCATTCCAAGGCAAACCCCAAAAACGCCGTCAATGGATACCCCGTCTGCCGCAAAGCCGGAAAGCAACGAGGAAATCTCCGTGTAAGCGTTCGGCAACAGCCAAGAAATCAGCAGATAAATCACCCCAGAGCCGCCGATAATCGGCGCAACCCCGATGAAATAATTCCCGATGACCGCCCAAATATTTTTCGGGTTGTAAGAATGGCTCACGTACCCGAGTACGCCATCCTCGTCCCCGATCTGGAACAGCTTAATTTCGTGAATCTTATGGCGAAACACAATACACATAGCCGCGTGCGAAAGCTCGTGAATCGGCGTACCCAAAGCACCCGTCGCCACACATACAGCCATGCCGCCTCCCGTCATTCGATAGAACGTCTTATTCAGTTTCGACATCAGCCAACCGATTAAGAACACAGCGCCGATGAAATAGACCAACTGGAATACTACGTTCAAAAGTATCTGTCCAAGCATTCTTTTTTTCCTCCAAAAATGTTTTTAGACTTTATCTTACGTTTTATTGTATTTACTTTACAATCTCCCTTGCCACTAAAACGCCGCTTGCGGATGCGTGCGAAAGGGAATGGGTAATACCACTGCCGTCACCGATGATATACAACCCTTTATAACGGCTCTCTAATCGCTCGTTTACCTCAACTTCCATATTGTAGAATTTTACCTCTACGCCATAGAGCAAGGTATCGTCGTTCGCCGTGCCGGGAGCAATCTTATCGAGGGCGTAGATCATCTCGATAATCCCATCCAAAATACGCTTGGGCAATACCAAACTCAAATCGCCCGGCGTTGCAGACATCGTAGGTACGGTAAACGATTCCCCGATGCGGGAAGGGGTACTGCGCTTGCCGCGAATCAGGTCGCCAAAGCGTTGCACGATCACCCCACCGCCCAACATGTTGCTGAGCCGCGCGATGCTCTCGCCGTAGCCGTTGGAATCCTTGAACGGTTCAGAGAAATGCTTTGCTACGAGAAGGGCAAAGTTCGTGTTTTGCGTCTGCTTTGCAGGGTCTTCGTAGCTGTGACCGTTGACGGTGATAATGCCGTTCGTATTCTCGCTGACCACCGCCCCCTTAGGGTTCATGCAGAAGGTACGCACTCTGTCGCCGTATTTTTCCGTGCAGTAGACGATTTTACTCTCGTATAAGTCGTCCGTAAGGTGAGAGAAAATCTCTGCAGGCAGCTCTACGCGAACACCGATATCCACACGGTTGGACTTGGTGGGAATCTCTAAATGCTGGCAGACCTGCTCCATCCATTTGCTGCCACTGCGGCCAACGGATACGATACACTTTTCGCCTACGAACTCTCCCTTTTTGGTCGATACGAGGTAGCCACCGTCCACAATATCCATCGACAAAACGGGGGTATTGAAGTAGAAATCCACCTTCGTTTTCAACTCTCTATACAGATTTTCAAGCACCACGTAGTTGATATCCGTACCCAAATGACGAACGGAAGCGTCCAAAAGGTGCAGACCGTTTTGCATACAAATCTTCTTGAATTTACTGCCTGCCGTGGAATACAGTTTCGTTCCCTCGCCACCGTAATTCATATTGATTTCATCCACGTACTGCATGAGTTCCAACGCCTTTTTCTTGCCGATATATTCGTACAGCGTGCCACCGAAATCGTTGGTGATGTTGTACTTACGGTCCGAGAATGCGCCTGCGCCGCCAAAGCCGCTCATAATCGAACAGCTCTTGCAGTTGATACAGCTTTTTACCTTGTCGCCGTCGATAGGACAGCGGCGTTTTTTCAGCTCGTTACCCGCCTCGAAGACAGCCACTTTTAATTCAGGCTGTAAGCGCACCAGCTCGTACGCGGAAAAAATACCGCCCGGGCCTGCGCCGATGATGATTACGTCATATTGCTTTTGCATACTATCTATCTCCCCTAAAAAAGCATCCTTACGCTTGAGCGTTTGACGCTTGTCAAGCTGAATTATTATAGCACACAATCCGTTCGATTGCAACCCATAATCATCTTTTTTTGAAAAAAGTATTGATTTTTTGCATACAATACTGTATAATAATTACGATAAAGGAGAAATTATGAACAGAAATTTTCGATTATCGGTCGCCCTCGACGTTGACGATTTGTTGATGTCCTGCACCGAATACGCTATTCAACTTGCTAACGAGAAATACCAATACGACCCCCCTATCACCATTTACGAGGCGAGCGGCTGGGGCAAGCTCGGCACGCGCGTGGACGTCGTGCACGAATTTTTCGGCAAAGCTGAATTTTACGAAACTATGCCCGTTTTAGAAGGCGCAAAGGAGTTCGTTTCCAAGCTGTCTGAAATGGCGGAAATCTTCATTTCCACCGCCGTTCCCCCTGAATTTATGGGCATCCGCGCAAAGCGCATCCGCGAAGAATTTCCGCAGATCCCTGCCGACCATATCTATATGGGTGCGCGCAAGGATAAAATCAGTACGGATATTCTGTTTGACGACGCTCTGCACAACGTGTTGAACTCGAATGCGCAATACCCGATTTTGATGCGGCGGCCGTGGAATCAGGAATCGACGGGTATGCTTGCCGTCAATACCTACGACGAGTTTTTGAAGGTCGTCGAGGTCATCGCGCAAAGCTATGCTAAGCAAGACCATCAGCCCATTTTGAGCGAACCGAGCATCGTCGTTTTGGTCGGCCCGTCCGGGTGCGGAAAATCCAAGCTTGCAACCCGTATTTTGAAAAATTATCCGCAGTTTGAAAAGCCGATTAGCTACACCACAAAGGACCCCACCGCCACCGAAGACAACGACTGGTATCACTACGTATCCGTCGAAACCTTCCGCGATATGGTGGAGAGTGGAGAGCTGTTCCAATCCACGATGTACGCAGGCCACGGATACGGATCGGTAAAATCGGACGTGGAAAAAATCCTCGCCAAAGGCAAGCACGTCTTGACGACGATGGATATCTGCGGCGCAATGTCCTTAAAGACTCATTTTAAGAACGTGACGACCATCTACGTCAGCCGTCAGAAAAAAGCGATTATCGAAACGATTTTACGCAAAAATTCCTCGGTAGAGGACAAGGCAAATCGGATTATGGGCATTGATTTTTGCCTGCGCAATAAGAGCCTTTGCGACTACGTCGTCAACTTCAATATCTACGACGAAGCATACGAGAAGCTCTGCGAAATTTTAAAATTGCAATAAGATAAAGAAGCGCAAAAAAAGCGCTTCTTTTTTATAATAATTCACCCCATTCATTTTACTTTTTTTAAAATTTACTATATAATAGAAATAACTAATACAAAGGAAGGTATTTTATGAAAAAGTTCAAGTCTTTACTTTTAGCGCTGGTTGCTCTGTTTACACTCGGCGGCGCAGCAGCCTGCGAACCCACAAATCCTCCTGCATCGACCCCTGACAGCTCTATTTCGGGCAGCACGGGCGATTCTACGGGCGATTCTACGGGCGACAGCACGGGCGGCGATCTCGGCGGTGACGAGCAGCTCCCTGATGATAATTCGGAAGCTATTTTGAAAGCGGCATACGCACTCGCTTCGGGCGCAACGCTGGAAGGTACTCATACCCTTACGGGCGTTGTCACTAACGTAAAATCCACGGGCGAAGGCGAAGCTTGCCTTACCTTTGTCGTAGAGGGCTACGAAGAATACCCCATGTTCTGCTACTGGTTGAAAGGCGAAGCGGCTGGTACGCTTGCTGTTGGCGACACGATCACCGTTACGGGTACAATTAAGAACTACAACGGCACGATTGAATACGATAAGCCTACTCTTGACAGCTTCGTAAAAGGTGAAACCCCCGATGACGGCGGTAATACGGGCGATTCTACGGGCGACAGCGCGGGCGGCGAAGTTGGCGATGATGAGATTCCCGATGAGGGCGCAGAAGCTATTTTGAAAGCGGCATACGCACTCGCTTCGGGCGCAACGCTGGAAGGCACCCATACTCTTACGGGCGTTGTCACGAACGTGAAGTCCACGGGCGAAGGCGAGGCTTGCCTTACCTTTGTCGTAGAAGGCTACGAAGAATACCCTATGTACTGCTACTGGCTCAAGGGCGAAGCGGCAGGCACGCTGGCGGTTGGCGACACCATCACCGTTACGGGTACGATTAAGAACTACAACGGCACGGTTGAATACGACAAGCCCACCCTCGACAGCTTTGTAAAGGGTGAAGCCCCCGACGACGGCGGCAATACGGGCGATTCTACGGGCGACAGCACGGGCGGCGATCTCGGCGGTGACGAGCAGCTCCCTGATGATAATTCGGAAGCTATTTTGAAAGCGGCATACGCACTCGCTTCGGGCGCAACGCTGGAAGGCACCCATACTCTTACGGGCGTTGTTACCAACATTGAAAAAACGGGCGACGGCGAAGCTTGCCTTACCTTTGTTGTGGATGGCTACGAAGAATACCCCATGTACTGCTACTGGTTGAAAGGCGAAGCGGCTGGTACGCTTGCTGTTGGCGACACAATCACCGTTACGGGTACGATTAAGAACTACAACGGCAAGATTGAATACGATAAGCCTACCCTCGACAGCTTTGTAAAGGGTGAAGCCCCCGACGACGGCGGCAATACGGGCGACATCGTACTTAGCGACGCCTCGGTAGTTATCCCTGCGGCATACGCGCTCGCAACAAACGCAACGCTCGAAGGGACGCACACCTTGAAGGGACAAATTATCTCCTCCGAAGGTCTTACCAACTACAACGATATTTCGGTTACTATCGTCGTAGAAGGCTATGAAGACTATCCCATCTACTGCTACCAAATCAAAAACGATGCAGATAAAATCGATCTTGGCGACATCATTACCGTTCAAGGTACGATTAAGAATTATAAAGGCAAGGTAGAATTTGATAAGCCCACTTTGCTCGCATATGAAGAAGGTCAGCTTGCACCGTCGATTGACGTAACTCCTACGGCTGGTACGGGTATCGCAGAAGGCTACGAAGTAATCACCATCGAACAAGCAAAAGCAATTGCTACCGTTACTTCGGGCGTGACCGCTGAAAGATACTACATTCACGCAACCGTTTCCACCGTTATGAACTACAACTACGGTGAAATGTACGTTGAAGATGCAACGGGAAGTATGTACGTTTTCGGCACGTATAGCGCAGACGGAAATACGACCTATTCCGCAATGGAATCCAAGCCCTACAAAGGCGACGAAGTGTTGATTTACTGCACCTTGAAAAACTTTAAGGGAGCTTTGGAAATCAACAACGCAAGATTGATTGACTTCAAAGCAATCGAAATCGACGACACCGACTACTCCGCAATGAGTATCGACGACGCCCGTGATGCAAACGTTGGCGACAAAGTAAAAGTGAGCGGTATCGTTGCTCAAATTACGTATGCTAGTGGCATGGTTCCTAACGGTGTTTATCTCGTTGACGACGAAAACTCGATTTACGTATACGACAGCGACATCGCTGGCAGAGTTTCCGTAGGTAACACCATTACCATTCTCGCGGAAAAGGCTTGGTGGATTTTAGACTCTGAAAGCGCAAGCGCAGAAAAATTCGGCTACAAGGGCTGCAACCAGCTTGATAACGCTTGGCTTATCGCAAAGGATAACGGAAACACCACACCCAACTACAACTGGGCGGAAGAAACCACCGTTAAAGCAATCATGGAAACCCCCGTTACGACGGATATCACAACGACGGTTTACAAGGTGACTGCACTCGTAAAAAAATCCGTTGGCGACGGCTACGTCAACTACTATATCGACGATTTGGACGAAACCACGGGCAGCTACGTTTACACGCAATGCAACGGTAGCGACCTTGACTGGCTTGAACAATTTGACAGCAAAATCTGCGACGTTTACCTTTCCGTAATCAACGCAAAGAGCACCGCTTCTGGTTGCGTATGGCGCTTTAAGGTACTCAAGGTTGAAGACAACGGCTTTGTATTCAATAAGGCTAATGCGCCCCAGTTTGCTATCGACTATTACGCGGCGGATCAATTTGCAACCGAATACACCGCAGACCCTGCAATCGAAGTAATCAATACTGTTTCTTCTAAACTTCTTGGCTTTGAAAACGTTGCGATTTCTTACGCATCCAGCAACACGAACGTAATCTACTTTGAAAACGGTATCATGCACACGGGTACGCAGTACGGTACGGCAAACGTTACCATCACGGCAACCTTGGACGGCGTAACCGCTACCAAAGTGATCGCTATCGAATACGTTGAACAAAAGGAAATTCCTTCCATCTCCGTTGCGGAAGCTATCGCAACCGCTCCTAAGACGGAAATCACCGTAAAGGGAATCGTTGGTCCTTCCGTTGTAAACCAAAACTCCGCATTCTATCTCTTCGGTGAAGATGGTAGCATGATCGCTGTAAGTATGCTCTCTGCGGATATGCTCGCTGATATCGAAATCGGTCAGGAAATCATCATCAAGGGTACGAGAGAACGTCGTATGAAGGATGAAACCGCTACCAACTACTTCGGTCAGACCTGCATCAAAGATGCTGAACTTCTCGCAAACAACATGGGTAATCATGAATACTCCACCGCGAAGTTCGTAACAGGCAAAACGTCAGACGATTTATACGCGCTTAACTGTAAAGAAGACTATTCGACTACCGTATTCGTAGTTACCGGTATTCTTAACGTTCCCTCCGGCAACAGCCAGCCTTCCATCAAGAGCGTAGGCGCAACGAATGCGTTTAGCTTCTACTGTTCTGGCGCAGGTCAATACGCATTCCTGTCCGCATACAACGGTCAAGAAGTAACGCTTGAAATCGCTGCTTGCAACTGGAACAGCAAAACCTACTGGCGTGGTTGTGTCTTGGCAATTCGTCTTGCGGACGGCACGAAGGTGGTAAATACCTTGAACTTCAACAACTAATCGAAAGCCTATACGGCACACGCCTTGCGAACATTCGCAAGGCGTGTCTTTATACAAACAGAAAGAGCAAACACGCAAGGCGCAAAAACCTTATGTGTCTGCTCTTTTTTCTGTTGTGTTAGTTTAGAGTTATGAGGCTAGCTTCGCTCACCGTTATGAATTTGCCACGCAAACGTTATGATATGATTGCTTTTGTAATTTAAAGCTTGGCGAAGCTAATCATAACTATGCGCAGCATATCATAACTCATAACTTGCCTGCAAGGGCAATCATAACTTAGCGTGATACTCCGTTAAGAGTATCACGCTAATTGTGAGAGCTTTTCTTTTTGCTTAAGATCCTACTCGATCCTACGCGATTAAAGTTCTGCGAAGTACTTAATCGTTCTAACCATCTGGCTGGTGTAGGAGTTTTCGTTGTCGTACCAGGAAACAACCTTAACCAAGGTCGTGCCGTCGCCCATAGGCATGCACTTCGTCTGGGTTGCATCGAACAACGAACCGTAACGGATACCGATGATGTCGGAAGAAACGATTTCTTCTTCGGTGTAACCGAAGGATGCGGATGCAGCAGCCTTCATTGCAGCGTTTACGTCAGCAGCGGTAACTTCGCCGTCGCAAACTGCAACAAGCTGGGTAAGCGAACCGGTGGGAACGGGTACACGCTGAGCGCAACCGTCCAAAACGCCGTTGAGTTCGGGAATAACCAAACCGATAGCCTTTGCAGCGCCCGTGGAGTTGGGAACGATGTTCACAGCAGCAGCGCGCGCACGACGAAGGTCGCCCTTTCTATGAGGACCGTCCAAAACCATCTGGTCGCCGGTGTAAGCGTGGATGGTGGTCATGTAGCCCTTCTTGATTGCTGCAAGCTTGTTCAACGTGTTTGCCATAGGAGCAAGACAGTTGGTGGTACAGGATGCTGCGGAAATGATGGTATCAGCAGCCGTCAAGGTCTTTTCGTTTACGCTGTAAACGATGGTAGGAAGATCGTTGCCTGCGGGTGCAGAGATAACAACCTTCTTTGCGCCTGCGTTGATGTGCGCCTGGCTCTTTTCCTTGGAGCAGTAGAAACCAGTACATTCAAGCACTACGTCAACGTCAAGTTCTGCCCAAGGGCAGTTGTTAGCGTCTTTTTCTGCATAGATTTTGATGGTCTTGCCGCATACGGTGATCGTACCTGCAGCATCGTCTGCAGTAACGGTTTCGCCGTGTTCGTATCTACCCTGTGCGGAGTCATACTTCAAAAGGTGTGCAAGCATCGAAGGGCTGGTCAAGTCGTTGATAGCAACTACTTCATAACCCTCTGCGCCGAACATCTGTCTGAACGCAAGACGACCGATACGGCCAAAGCCGTTGATTGCAACTTTTACGTTTGCCATGATAAAAATTCCTCCAAAAATGTAATTTTCTTATTTTTTGCCATTTTGATACGGACGAGGACGGAAAGAAACCGCTCTTGTCCAAATATCATTTTATCACTTTTTTCCCTGCTCGTCAATTAAAAAATAGGGATTGTAGCATTTTTTATAAAAAATCTACTCTGCCGTGGACGAACCGCCCCTTTTCCGCTTAGCCGCGGTAGTCCTCGGGATTGAACGGCTTTTCTGCCATCTCGCCGTTCAAGCCTTCCACCAAGACCAGCATCTGCTTTTTTGCGCCGTCCAGCTTTTCCCCGCAGTAGCGAATGAGCGCCACCGCCTTTTCAAACGCCTGTAAGCTCTCGTCTAAAGTCAATTCTCCGCTTTCCAGCTGCTGCGTGTATTCCTCAAGCTTTGCAAACGCCTGCTCATACGTCATTTCCTGCATTGTATTGTTCCTCCACTTTCGCTTTTAATTTTCCTTTTTGCAGTCGTATCTCTACGCTGTCGCCCACGCTTGCATCCGCCGCATCGACGAGGGCTCTCCCCTCTTTGCTGACCACCGCATAGCCACGGGCAAGCACCGACAATGGACTCAAAGAGTCCACCTTGCCGACAAGCCCCTTCAATCGTTCTTCCTTTAACCGAAGTAATCGTTCGACGTTTTTCGCCCCGTAGGAAAGTTTCGCATCGTCCAGTCGACGAATACGCTCCGTTAATCCGCCTTCCAAACCGCCGCACGCACGCTCTACCATTCCGTCCAGCCGCTGGCGTAAGACGTTTAAGTCGGGTACGGCAATCTCTGCCGCCGCAGAGGGTGTGGGCGCGCGCCTGTCTGCAACGAAGTCGCAGATGGTAAAGTCCGTTTCGTGTCCAACCGCCGAAATGACGGGGGTGTTCATCGCAAAGATTTTGCGTGCCAGCCGTTCGCTGTTAAACCCCCACAAATCCTCTATCGAGCCACCACCTCGACCGATGATGACAACGTCAATATCCCCACGGTTATCAAAATAGTCCAGAGCGGCAATCAACCCCTCGTCCGTGCCAGCCCCCTGCACCTGCGCAGGGTATAAGAGTAGCTGCGTCATCGGACAACGCCGACCTGCGACGTTGATAATATCCCGCACCGCCGCGCCGTTTGCCGAAGTGATTACGCCGATTTTCTGCGGAAAGGCAGGCAACGGCTTTTTGTGAATCGGGTCAAACAGCCCCTCTTCGCTCAGTCGTTTTTTCAGCTCCTCATACGCCTGATAGAGGTCGCCGATACCGTCCTGCTTCATCGCCCCGACGTACAGCTGGTACTGACCGCCGGGAGAGTACACGGACACCGAGCCCATCACCACTACCTTTTGTCCGTCCTTGGGACGGAACTGCAACCGCATATTCGCATTTTTGAACATGACCGCCTTAATTTGGCTGTCTTCGTCCTTTAAGGTAAAGTACATATGCCCGCTGCGATGGTGGATAAAGTTGGATATCTCCCCCTTTACCGCAACCGCTTGCAACTGGGGCTCGTCCTCTAATACCCCTTTGACGTATTCGTTTAATTGTAAAACGGATAATACCGCCATATTTATTCCTCCCACCTACGATTCGTCCACACGTATTCCTTAGGGATTGCATGGAAATACGGACTGACGGGAATATGTTTGCCCGTATGATAATCCTTGGCAACCCTCGTCATAATGAGCCGTTCCTTGGCGCGCGTGATTGCGACGTAGAACACCTTTTTCTCCTCCTCTTCCTGTGGCGTTCCTTTGGAGAGCGCAGACGGGAAAAAACGTTCGCTCACCCCTGCCAAAATGACGGTGGAAAACTCACAGCCCTTGGCTTGGTGGACGGTAATCACAGGGATTTTTTGCAGTTTTTTGAGGAGTACGTCCATCTGACTGCCCGAAAGCGCCGCATCCGAAAGATATGCGGACAAAAAGCTTTCGCCGTCGTACACCGCCGCCGCTTTCAACGTCTGCACGACGTCGAGTAGCGCCTCTCTATCCCCCTCGTTCGGGTAATATTGATGAAGGCGCATTTTTTGCACGATGCGCTCCGCAATCTCCCCGACCTTGTCCTGCGCCAGCAGGTCGCAAAGCTCCTTGTAGAAGGAGAAAAACTTTGTAAATTTAGGGGCGTAGCGCTCGGCAAGCTCTTTCCGTTCCTCTGCCGTAGGCAGAATTCCCTCTTGCAACATTCTCCACAGCACCGCCGCCGTCGCCGTAATGTCCCCCAAAGCGTTGTGCGCCGCCTCGTTCACCACTCCGTAATGGTCGCAGAGCGTGGACAGCTTGTAATCGGGCAACCCGGGCAGTAGTTGTTTTGCTATGGTCAGGGTATCGTATTCCCCCTGCACGCAGAGGGGTGGTAAGCCCTGTTCTTTGAGTTGCCGACGAATCAATCGGCTGTCAAAGCGGTGGCTGTTATGCCCCACCAAGACCGCGCCGGAAACAAACGCGGAAAACCGCTCCAACCCTTCCTTCGGCGTAAGTCCACCGTGCGCGCGAATATATTCAAGGTCAAACCCGTGCGTTTCGTACGCGCCCTGCCCGATGGGAACGGTCGGCTCGATAAAGAGGTCCAGCGTGTCCACAATCTCCCCCGCCTCGTTTAAGCGGACGGCAGAAATCTGCACCGCCTCGTCCTTCGATAAATCCAAGCCCGTCGTTTCCGTATCGTAGACGACGATTTGTCCTTGGCTTGCTCCGTCTATCAAGCTTTGGTACGGGTCCTTCCCTAAAATGGCGTCCTCGCCCAAGAACGCATTGACGGAAACACCCTTTTCCCCGGATTCTCGCAACAATTGCAACGTCCTTGCGCCAACGCCGCGGATATACTTGCCGGCAATCCGCTCCATACTGATACGGTCATCGGGGTTGATGAGCAATTTTAACACGGCAAGCACGTCCTTCACGCACCCACGCTTAAAAAATCCGTGGTCCTTTTCGACCGTGAAAAAGCGTACCTTGTCCTCGTCCTTTTCCTGCGCCGCGTTCAGCTTTTCAAAGTTCGAAGTCAGCGAGGCGATATACCCGTTCGACCTTGCCATAATACAAAGGTCTGTGGGGGTTTGCGGACGGTGCTTTTGCACGTAAGCGTAAATCTGCGCCGCCTCCTCACGAGGATTGTCAAAGCCAAGGCAGAGAATTTTCTCTCCCAAGTCCTCGCTGTTGACACGCATTTGATTAGGGCACAGCTTTCCCATTAGCGTGGGATAGCTATTTCTAAGATACCCAAAGCTCGCCTCTGCCAGCGTCTTCGTCGCCCGATAATTTTCCGAAAAAGCATATTCCTTCGCCTGAAAGCTCTGACGGAAATCCTCTAAAACAATCTCCGGCGCAGACCCACGCCAACCGTAAATCGTCTGAAAGAAGTCACCGCACATCATAATATTGTTGCCCTGAAACAGTTTTTTCAAAAGAGCGTATTCGGTCAGGCTCGTGTCCTGCATTTCGTCCACGACGATATAGGCGTACCGCTTGGCGTAGCGCAGGCAGGTTTCCTCGTCCGATAAGTATTCGTTCACTCGTAAAATTAGGTCGTCAAAGTCGAGCTGATTGCCATTCGAGAGGGCTTTTTCATAACTCGCAGTCAAAGCCCCTGCGTGGGTGGAAAGCAGCTGTTCCACCCCTTCGTCCACTTCCATTTCCGCCCGCTTACCACCATAGCTGGGCTGAAAATAAGAGAGAACGGACGCATATTTTTGCGGATATTCTTTTTTTAAGCGCAACCAAGTCGCTTGGTAGTCCGCCGCGCTGTCATCAGTAATCAAGCCGTATTCCGCGCGGGCGTGCTTGATCCAAGTAACCACCGACATCAACGGCGATTTTTTACCAAACAGCCGAGGGGGCGCGATGATAGGGAACGGCAAAATTTCCGGCAACGCCTCGCCACATTCTTCGCACTCCGTTTCGCCCTGTTCGTACCCCCTACCACAGGTCGGACAAGCCAACTTCGGGGGTTGCAATTTTTCTTTTTTCGGGATAGGCAACCATTCTCCGTCACGGGTCAAAAACCCTTCTTTCAGCGGCCACCCTATCCGTCCGTCAACCGCCTGTAAAGGCAAGGTTTCAAGGTCCGCCACACACGCCTTTGACGAGGCGCGGCTGAGCGCCGCCTCCACACGCCAACGGGATGCGTTTTGCAGGTAAATACTCTCCAGCAGCTCTTCCTCGTCCACCTCGTCGATGATCTGCGGATCGGTGTACCGAGCAGACCGCAACCGCTCCTCCTCGCGAAGTAAACGATAGCAAAATCCGTGAATGGTCTGCACGCAAACTTTGTTTGCGCCGTCACCCACGATACGGGCAATGTCCTCTTGCATCTCGTTTGCCGCTTTGATCGTGAAGGTAAGGCAAAGGATTTGCTCTGCCGACGCCCTTTGGCTTTTGAGAACGTTCGCCACACGGTGCGCCACCGTAAAGGTCTTTCCCGTGCCAGCCGAGGCGTACAGCAGAATATTATCGGAAAGGTTTTCTATCACTTCCCGTTGTTGTTCGTTGGGTGTATAGCTCATACGCTTATTATAGATTTTTACAAGAAAAAAGTCAAGGGGCGTTGACAATTTTCTACAAAAAGAGTATAATGTGGATAACCAAAGCAATATAATCCGAACCAGCCCAAAAGGTGTCTTTTGAATGCTTTTATGGCTTGTCGTCATCATAATACTTTGGTATAATTTCTTCCTTCGCACCAAAAATCATTTCAAAATCCTTCCTTTTGGGTGCGAAGCAATTTTATAGTGAGAAAATTTTCGTCTTCTACAAGGCGAAAGCCGCAGGTAAACCTGCACGGTTTATCAAGGGTTTGGACGAAGTAGCAGGCAAAATTTGCCGCTAAAAATCTCGATTCGGAGTATATTGTTTTGGTTACGGAAAAACAGGTCAAAGCCATCGGCTATATCGAAAACGATTTTAAGGAAAAATTCGGCATCCCTCGTCAAAGTGGAAAAGCAGACGGGGTGGTCAGCCGTATTTATTTTTATCCCCCCTTTAATACCGCAGAGGCGTTCAAGGGCTTGGAGGGATTTTCGCATATATGGTTGCTGTTCGATTTTTCGGCGGCAAAGACGACGGAGTTTCACGCCACCGTGCGGCCACCGCGCTTGGGCGGCAATACTCGGGTGGGAGTGTTCGCCAGTCGCTCTCCCTTCCGACCCAACGGCATCGGGCTTAGCGTTGTACGCCTGCTCTCCGTGGAAAAGACGGACGAAGGGATTTGCCTTGTCGTGGCGGGCGCAGACCTACTGTGCGGTACGCCGATTTTGGATATCAAGCCCTACCTGCCCCACACGGATTGCATTGAGGGCGCTGTCGGAGGCTATGCTGACGAAGTGGCAGAAAAGCGATTGACGGTACGCTTTGCCGAGGGAGTGGCAGAAAAACTGCCTGCGGACAAGTTGGCAGGCTTGACCGATTGTCTTTCGGAAGACCCTCGCCCCTCGTATCAGGACGAGCCCACGCGCATCTACGGCATGGCGTTCGGGGAATACAACGTCCAGTTTCGTGTCGAAGACGAGGTTTTGACCGTAGTCGATATTCGTTGAAAAGTGAATTGAAAGCCAAAGGCTTTCGTGAATTGCCTTCGGCGTGAATTGTTTTGCCTTTGCAAAACGTGAATTGATTGACTAAAGTCAATCGTTGTGGAAAAATTAAAATATTTCAATAATGCACTACTCTAAATCAAAAAGCCGCCCTGCTTTAAAGGGCGGCTTTTTTTATTAGTAGCCTAAATTTTCGTTGATGAGTAAAACTTCATATTCGCAGCCCGTTGGCTTTTTCCAGAAAATGGACAGGTTGCGACAAATTCTCTGCGGACTGTCGCAGTCGTAGCACTTATCCGCGCGAACGGCACAAGGGGTTTTCAACCCAAGCCGTTTGGCGTTCAACGGAGCGGCGATATTCCTCGCCCTATCAATAGCCGCCGCAAGGTCGGGGGCGATTTTGTTCTTCCCGATGATAAAATACACCTTCTCACACCCGAAGGTTGCCGCTGCAACGCGGTTGCCCGTGTTGTCGATGTTGACAATCTCCCCTGCCTTGGAAAGACCGTTGACCGAGGTGATATACACCTCTGCCTGCGACGCCGCTTTGCGCACCTGCAGTACGTCCTCGCCTGCCGACAATCGTAAATGCCAAAGCACCGTATTGTTTTCGACAAGCCTTTCATACAGACCCATCTCCCCGATGCTCACCGAACCGCCAAGCCCTATCCGCTTGCCCTGCAACGTACCTGCAAGGTATTCCGTCGCTTGCGTTTTATCATCAAAGACCTTGACCGTGTAGCCTAATACCGATAACTTCTTTTGCGTTCTCAACAAGGTATCCATACTTATATCATTTCCTCGAAGAATTTACTTTCGTAGCCGTTTTCACGCAACTTTGCCACCGCCCCAAACACCTTTTCACGGAAGTCGGGCTGATAATACTGCGGATAGTCGGGGTAGAAATGCTGCTCGTGAATCATAATGCGGATAAATTCCCTACCCAACAAGCCGTCCAAACAAGACGATATCTCCTCTTGCGACAGTTTGTTTAAGATACAGTCAATCCCTGCGTGCGCCATGCCGTTGCGGTAGACGATTGCCCCCGTTCTTGCTATCGCCGAATCGTCAAGATCGCAATCGTACGACACGCGAGGATTCAAGTCCGTGCCAAACAAGCCCAACAAGCCCTGCACCCCTAAATCCTGCACCGCCTTAACCCCTTCTACCGTCATCCTCGCAAAATGGATTGTGGTCGTCTTCGCCAAGCTCTTTGCGCCTGCAAAGCGCAAAATCTCGTCGTGGACTTGCTTGCAATCTTCATACACCTCGTCGTAGCCCGATTGTTCGTAGGGCTTATAATCGTTCGCCTTAGAGTGAAAGGACAGCTTCAGCCAGTCTGCATTGTCCTGCCACTCCTTTGCGTAAGTCGAAGGGAAGTCCGACAAGGTAAAATCGACGTCACGATCGTTGTAAAACAGATTCAGTTGCACCTTTGCGCCGTATTCTTCGTGCAATCCACGCCACAGCGACAGATACGGATGGTCGAAAATACTGCTCAATCCCCCTTCTGCAATTTCACGAAGGCAACGGATATTGTCGTCAACGGTAAAACAAAAGCTCTTCACGGCTTTTCTCCTTTTTTGCAAGATTTCTATACTTGTATTATACGAAACAAGGCCACGCTTGTCAAATAAATGCGACAATTAGCCTCTTAAAAGATAGATAATTTCACTTTTTCCCCTCTATACGGTTGCTTTCCGTAATCAAAAATGCTACAATAAAAGGGTATTCTTATACAGTGAGGAAAATGTATGGCAGAAAAATTAACGATTGCGAAAAAGCTTTCTAAGAGAAAGTATCGTCCCTGTCCCCGTATCATTGCGTGGATTTATAAGACGATTATGGTGGATATCGTCGGCAGAAAATATAAGCCGAATTTCCATATCATCGACGACGTGAACGATTGCGACGGACCTTGCTTCGTCATCTTCAACCACCTGTCACGTATCGACCATATGTACGTGTGCGGCGCAACCTATCCCCGTATCACGAACATGATGGCAGGTTACAGCGAATTTTACCGCAAAAAATTCAACTTTATCTTCGGGCTGAACAAGGTTATTCCCAAAAAGAACTACTCGGCGGATAAGCTGTCCATTCGCGCGGTGGGTGAAGTCATTAGAAAGGGCGGCTGCGTTACCTTCGCACCCGAGGGGCTTGCCAGCGACTACGGTGGAAACAAGCCCATCGTACCGGGTACGAGTAAGATGTTTAAGCATTTCAAGTGCCCCGTTTACCTTTGCTACTTAGAGGGCCAATACCTGCAAAACACCAAGGTATGCTTGGACGAACGCTTTGGCGAAACGCACGCTACGATGTCCCTCTTATTCTCCAAGGAAGACGTAGAACGCCTTTCCGTAGAGGAAATGGACGATATCATCAACGAGAAGTTCCGCCGCAACGAATACGCTTGGAACGCCGAAAAGAAAATCAAGTGGGAAACGCACGGACGTATTTGCCATCGCCTTGAGGATTTCTGCTATAAATGCCCCAAGTGCGGCATGGAATTTACCATGAAGGGCGAGGGGGATAAAATCACCTGCTCGAATTGCGGCAACGGCGCAACGATGGACGATTATTACCAGTTCCACCCCTTCGAAGGGGCGGTCATTCCCGAATCTCCCTTCGACTGGGTAGAGCAGGAGCGTATGGATATCATTCGTGAAATCCGTGAAAACCCCGACTATTATTTCGAAGACGATTGCCAAATCGGCAACCTTGACGAATATAAGCTGGTCGGCAAAAACAAGACGAGCTTCATCGTCGGCGAAGGTAAAATCCGTATCGACCACAAGGGTATGCACTACACGGGTACCCGCAACGGAGAACCGTTCTCATTTACGATGGATTATAAGGCTCTGTACACGCTGATTACCGAGGTGGATTCCAGCTTCTTCAACTTCTATTACAAGGGCGAATACTTCGACGTATTCCCCAAGACCATGCCCGTCGGTAAGTTCTCCTTGCTGGTGGAGGAAATGCACCGCTACCACGTGAATTTCTACAAGAACTTCAAGTGGAACGACCATATGTACGAGGGGTTGGAACTCGGCATCGACCTGAAAAAATAATCCTACGACAACAAAAAGAACAGACACAAGCGATTGCTTGTGTCTGCTTTTTTATATCTTAACGGCTTTTATTTTCTTTTGATGATTTTTTGGTTGGTTTTGCTGAGCAACCAGTACGTATCGTCCAGCAGCTGGTAATCGTACTTGATGACGTCGACGCGCGCCTCTGCCTCGGCAAGCGTTTCCCCTGCCTGCATATCCCTCTCCGCCAGCATCTTTCTGAATTCCATCAGCCCGTCAAAGGTGGTCAGGTTGCCGTGACGGCGCAAAGCGTAATTCTTACCGTTGGTACGCTTTACCTTTCCGTCCTTCGTCGTTGCCGTTTCCTCTAAGATTTGCTGCTTAGTGGCAGGGATAATCCCCTTACTGATCATAAAGGAATTCCAACGAAGATGTTCGTGTATCGCCATATTCCGTCTTCTGGAATCGGCAAACGTCAACGGATAGCACACGATAGGCTTACCGTCCGCTTGCACCGAATAAGCGCCCGTATCCGGCAAATCCTCCGCGGCGTAAATAGACAGATATTCCTCCTCCGTCAGCCCCTCGCCTTCACAGTCCGCAGGGCAATAATCCAAGCCCATTAAATGCAGTTTCATCCTAAGACTTAAGCAACAATACAGGCTGGAATCCCGTTCCATTTGCGATTTTTCGACGTACCAGTTACGACGAGCCTTCGCCTTGATGTCCTCTACCTTTTCTTCAGAAATTTCCCCTTTTACGCCCTGCGTGAGTGCGTATTCGAGATCATATATCGAATTTCTAAGCTGCGCCATTTGAAAGATGGTATCGCCTGTGATTTTATCAATATCGTACACAACCTCGTTTTCGTTGCCGATACGATAACAATTTGCCTCTTCCAACAGGTGCTGGTCCTTATGCGCACCCCTCACCTTCACGAAGATGGTCAAGTTCTCTAAACCCCACTCCTTCGCCTTCGATACAAGCTTTTTCGCGAGGTCGATGTTTTCAAGGTCCGTTCCAAAGGCAATTACGATATAGTTAACGTCCTTTTCGGATGCCGTCAAAATTCCCCTAAGCTGGTTATAGAACGAAACGTCGTTGACGTCTAAGTGGTAAAAATGCTCCTCAGCAGGGTAGGACGGCAACGGTAAATATTCCTCTTCCGCCGCCCACAGCTCGTTCTTAAAGCGGTTGTAGCTGTGGTTGAGGTTTTTATTGTTTTCAGCATGGTTTTTGTCGAAGATGAAATATTTTACAGGCTTCAATTCCACACCCGACTTACCACGGGTAATGAACTGGTTGTTCGCAACCGACGTCAAGAACAGTTGCTGATTCGTCTTCCCAAAGCCAATCATGACGGTATTGATATTCACCCCTTCTCTTATCAGCGAGGTTTGATAATCAATATGTCTTTCGTCCATAAATTGCGTGAACGGATATTTGTCAATAAAGTCCATCGCCATTTTCTGGTATTTATTGACGTAGGAAACGCACCCCCAGCCCTCTGCGGTGATGTTCTCGTAAATCGCCTCGTAGCGAGGATCGCCAAAGACGAATATCCTAAGCAGTCCAAAGCACTTTTCACGGCTTTCCTCGTCCATACCCTCTATCGCTTTGATAAAGCATCGTGCAAGGCGTATATTCTTTTCATCGTCCTCGGTGTTGATAACGGCAACGATTTTATCCTTCCTTTTCACCGCCTTCGACACTCTATCCGCGATATAATCCGCAAAGGACGCCGCGTTGACAAACGCCAAATCCTCCACGTACAACCCCAGCGTGTCCTCGTCGGGGATCTTGTCCACGATCAGCTTCGCACGCCGCTTTTCGCTGGCGTAAATCGAATGGTTGTGCGCGTTGTTGCCAAACAGCAACAGCTTTTCCTTTCTCGAAAGGGAAAAAGCCACTCTTTTGAAAAACGCCCACAGGTATTGGCTCGCCAACGACAAAGCAAACAGAACGGTACTCAAAAGCACCAAAATAAAGCTGGTATAGATAGCGACGGTGTATAACGTATTCGCCTCCATCAGCGCCTCTATTCCGCTAATGTTGTACTTCATTACCACCAGTTCTAACGTGCTTCCTATCGCAACGAAAAAGCCGTCTAACGGCGTTTCACCGCCATATACGAACCCTACCCACAATAAAGGGAAAACAAAGGCGTAAATCAATGCGCCCTTGCCCTTCTTAAAGCTACGGATATACGCAATTCTATCCCCTCGCTTTTGGATTATCAATTTTACTAACACCGTAAGCAGCCCCACCAGCATCAGGGTTAAGCACGCAACGGTAATAATATTGATAAAAATCATAATCTTCTCCTTAAGCCCTTAAGCTACAAGAGTTATTTTAACACGACTTTGCCAAGCACGGCGTAGTCGCCGTCCTGCTCTGCATTCGTTGCAAAGACTACGCTGGGAAGGTCACCGCCACCGATACCGACCTGCAATTCGTATTCCCCTGCGGACATTTCGCAAGGGATTTGAACGTTCAGGGTTTCGGTATACTTACCCTCGATCCATCTGCGAATATCTACGTCCGTTGCAAAGGTCAGCTCTTCGCCCTGCTTTTTCAAGCGAATATACAAGGGCAACTGATTGTAGATAGGCGCAACGCCCACGTTGTCTACGCCAAGCGTAACCGTCAGCGTTTCACCACGGTTGACCATGTCCGCCGTTTCCACTTCGTCAATCACAAAGTGATAGCCCATCTTCGCAATCCACGCATCAATCTTATCCTCAATCTCATAGGGCATGGGCAAATACTTCGTGTTGAAGGTACTCATGTGCCAAGAAAGCGTCATTTCAATGAGCTCGTCGATATCCCAACCCTTTCTAACCCATTCAGAAACCCACCAGTAGCTTTCAAAGGATACGGGAGAGGTTTTCCAAAGGTCGGCAGGTACTAACGGAAATGCTTTTGGATAAATTTCGTTCATATGCTTACGAGAGCCGATTGCATCCGCACGCCAACCAATTTTTCTCTGCGATCCGATATGGTTGAGCATCGTGAGGTTGACGAATTGCCCCAGCAATTTCGTGTTCGGGAAAACGCGCACGTAGATATCCATGAGCGCCTTCATATCCTCTTCCGCAAACAATTGACTGCCTTCCCCCCAAGCGCCGCCGATGGATACGTCCACGCAATCGAGCGTAGGGTCTTTGTCAAAACGCTGTCCAAGCGCTTCAACCGCCATACCAAACAATTTCAAATACAGAGGATCGCTAGGGGAATCCTTGACACGCATTCCTTCCGGTCTTTCGGGGCAGGGCATTATCTCTCGCAACCAGTCGGGAACGTCGTCACGCGCACAGGTGCTATGCGGCATCAAGCGGATCATCACCGTCTGCCCTTTTGCTTTCGCTTGATCCAAAATATCTTGGACGAAAGCGTAATCGTATTCCCCTTGCTTGGGTTCAAAATGTCTCCATAAAAAACGGATATAGGCAACCGTTTCGTCGGGATGAAAGCCCTGCTCTCTACCCTTTTCCTCTACCCCTTCGGGGACAGGGTAGCACTCAAACGGCTCTGTTTCACAACCACAAAGAGGCTTATCCTCCACAATACAATCCGAATACAACGGATCGTTTCTAAAATGGTTAAAACTGGTAAAACCGATATACGGATTTTGCTTTTTTTCTGCTTGGTACGAAAATTGTTTTTTCATCGTTTTTTCTTTATTTTATATTTTGATTGTGGTCGTCGAACGGTTGCAGATACGCATTGTAATCGCAGCCGCTTGTTGCCACTCCGTCTTATTTTACCACGACTTTGCCAAGCACGGCGTAGTCGCCGTCCTGCTCTGCGTTCGTTGCAAAGACTACGCTGGGAAGGTCGCCGCCACCGATACCAACCTGCAATTCGTATTCCCCTGCGGACATTTCGCAAGGGATTTGAACGTTCAGGGTTTCGGTGTACTTGCCCTCGATCCATCTGCGAATATCTACGTCCGTTGCAAAGGTCAGCTCTTCGCCCTGCTTTTTCAAGCGAATATACAAGGGCAACTGATTGTAGATAGGCGCAACGCCCACGTTGTCTACGCTCAAGGCAACCGTCAGCGTTTCGCCACGGTTGACCGTGTCCGCCGTTTCCACTTCGTCAATCACAAAGTGATAGCCCATCTTCGCAATCCATGCGTCGATTTTATCCTTCCATTCCCAAGGAATCGGCACCGATTTCGCGTTAAACGTGCTAACGTGCCAAGATTGCAACGTATTGATAATTTTATCCAAATCCCAGCCCTGTCTTTGCCATTCGCCAAGCCACCAGTACGCCTCGAAGGATACGTGGCCCTTCTTCCAAATATCCCCCATTTTTTCCACTTTAGGCGGGAGCATTTCGTAGGTTAAGTTGGGTCTACCGATACAGTCTGCGCGCCAACCCATGGATACTTTTTCGTTGGAATGCGCCACAAGCCAAGGAATACACGTTTGACCGATCAATAAAGTGTTTTTGAATACGTCCGTGTAAATATCCACGAATTTTTCCAAATCTTCCTTGGTAAACCAGTCTACGTGGCTGCCTTCCCCCCAAGAACCGGGCAAGGAAATATCCATAAACGCAAGGGTCGGATCGTTGTCAAAACGCTCGCCAAAAGCGCGGACCGTTCTGCCGAAATACTCTAAAAATTTAGGGTCTTTGGGGCAATCTTTTACACGCATACCCGCAGGTCTAGCGGGACATTCGATTTTCTCTTTCAACCAATCGGGAACGTCGTCGCTTTCACGCGTACTGTGTTGCATAATACGGAACATAACAGTTTGGTCGTTGTCGCGAGCCTTTTGCAAAATATCTTCGATAAAGGCAAAGTTGTACTCCCCTTCCCGCGGTTCAAATTCCTTCCACAGAATGCGGATATACACCACCGAACAATCGGGATAATACCCCTGCGCCCTGCCCTTTTCTTCGGTTGTTGCAGGGACGGGGTAGCATTCTACGTGTTCCGTTTCCGTCATATTATTTTCTGGACGAACAATCAAATCCGAATACAATTCATCATTTCTAAAATGCTGAAAGCTTGTAAACCCGACGTACGGGTTTTGTTTCTTTTCTACTTGGTACGAAAATTGTTTTTTCATCGTTTTTTCCCCGACTTTATATTTTGATTGTGGTCGTCGCCCAGTGATACAATCGGCTTACAGGTTTTTCATACCCTCGAAGAAACACTCTGCCATAAAGCGATGTCCATCGTCGTTGGGGTGCAATCTGTCCACAGAAATATGTCCTTTGCCCTCACCGTCGCCGTCGATTCTCGGGTCGATTGCCCAATCGGAATACGCGTCGATGATGGAAATTTCCATCTCGGTCGCCACCTCTTTAATCGCCTCTGCGTACACCTCGATACCGCCTACTCTCTCTGCGCCAACCGCATTGATATTCGATTGCAACTTAATGTATTTGGGAGGAGTAATCGCAATAATCTTCGAGGTGGGATACTTTTCCTTCAAGCGAGTAAACAAATCGCGCACCGCGCCGTAGAAGGTGCAAAGGGTGGTATCCCCCATCTGTCCCAAAGGCGCATCGCCGTTCAAATAGTCGTTCGCACCGCCGAGCACGACCACGTAATCCGCCTCTGCCTTCATATCCAGCACGCGGGTAGCAAAGTACATATCGTGTCTGGGCTTATGGGTCGTAGGCTGGAACTGGAAGGCATAACGAGTACCGCCAATGCCGTAGTTGTAAACGTTGGCGCCCGTCATTTGCGCAAACACGTTCGTGTAGCCCTTCGCCTTCGAGGTGGTACCACGCACCCCTTCCGTCAAGCTGTCGCCAAGGAAGAGGAAAGTCTTGCCTGCAAAGCACTTCTTCGATTCCGTTGCAAAAGCAGCCTCTGCCGCTTGGATGGCGATTTTTCTTTCCTCGTCGCTGACGGGAACGTCAAATTCGTCGAAGTCGTTTGCGCTAATATCGTTGCCCGTCAACGTCTTGTACCACGTTAAGCCAAGCAAATATCTGCCCACGCCAAGCGCCGCATGGAAGGTATCTCTATGGATTTTTTCAATGCCAAGCTTCGTGGCGTTCAGCATTGCTCTGCCGCAGGGAATCAGCCCGTCTGCCTGAATCTTCGCCGCCGCATGGAAATAGGATGCCTCGACCTTTTCGAACATCTCCTCCATGCTAGCAAAGCCCTGCTTTTCTAAGCGTTCGCTACCGTCCGCATACGCCCACGTTTCGTGAACGTAGATTTTTGCGTTGGGGCAGTACTTTCTTACGTATTCGGTCAAGCCCTGCAAATACGGGAAATAGGTTTCCGCCTTTGCGCTGAAATTGCTGGCCTGTTGCACCGTGATAACGTCCCAATCGTCGCTAGCAAGAGCTTGGGCGATGCTCACCTTAAAGCCGGTTGCCTCGCCGTTGAACTCCAACGCGTACGCCGCCGCATCCTGCAACATATTCAAATAGTGCGTACGCAAGGAGCAACCGCCAATGAACAGGTTGACGGTTTTCATCTCTACCCCGTCCTTTTTTGCAAGGCGGTGCAAATATCTTTGCGCATCGCAGGAAAAACTATTACCAATGGATAAAACTTTCATTTTTTCCCTCGTTTTTATTTTCTCGCCCAATCCAAGAAGAGATCCTTGTACAGGGTTTCGCCCTTTTCGTTGACTTGCTTTGCAGCGCTGCAATGACGACCGCTTACCAAGCGGTATTCGATATCCGCATCGGGATTGTACGCAAGTACCGCCTTATAGAACAGCTGGTTCTGTTCGTATCTGCACGCCATATCCTGATCGTACAAAACGAGCATCATCTTGCTGAATTTCGAATTTTCGTTGAGGTAGTACATAGGCGAGAACTCGTCGATGCGCTGAGAAAGCTTATGCAGCCCTTTCTCCTGCTGTAAAACGTTGAAGTGCGAGGTCGTCTGCGCGCTGTCGATAAACCAACCGCAAATATCCTCGTTTTTAATCCCTTCGTTTGCCAAAAATTCCTGATTAAAGCAAAGCATCAAGGACATCCACGCGCCTGCGGACTGACCCATAATCATGATTTTGCCGTTGCTGCCCAAATCCTTTACGTAGTTTTTAACAAACGCCGTAGCCTTTGCCGCGTCAACGAGGAAATCAGGGTATTTAGCGCCCGGATATTTTCTGTATTCTACGGATGCGAACGCATAGCCTGCTTCCGTAAGCATGTTTGCAATAATATCCAAGCTTGCGCCGCTCTTTGCGCCGTGGTCAAGTCCACCACCGTGGAAGTTCACTACCGTCGTAAAGTTATCGGTATCGGGCAGATAAATATCCACCAAAGTTTCTTCGTACTGGCTGTATTGTAAGTCTAAAATTTTTCTCATTGTTTTATCTCCTTGAAATTTCATTCTTTTTATCTTCGTATTTTATCACGCCAAGCCGACGTTTATCTTTTCGCGATCAACGAACCTTGATATTCGTTTAAGAAATGCTCTGCCGCTTTTTGGAACACCGCGAACACCTCGTCACCTTTGAAGGCGAACTGCGCCGTCAAATTGCCGAAGTAGCGGTCTACGATTTGTACACGCAACTGTACTTCCCTTTCAGTGAGCCACGCAAAGGATACTGCGTCCGCATAGGTAAAGCCGTCCGTCGTGGGCGTAGCGCCGTATTCGTTGGAATACCCAAGCTGCGGGAACTGACCAAAGACGTTGTAATTGACACCGAAGGGAATTTCCTTCTCGCCCTGCGCGTTCGTATAGCGGAACACACCTTTGGTCGCATCCTCGAAGGTAAACGAGAATTTCTCAATCCCCATGGGATTTTTTTGGCAGGTATATTCTACGCCGTTCATCTCTTTGCGAAGCGGAGAATCCTCCAAGCCCTTCACCGCACGAAGGGTAAGCCCGTCGATATATGACTGCAACTGCGTTTCCGCCTCTGCGTTTGCAGGCAACGGTTGGTCGGACATCTCATCCACGAACATTTCTTCCACCCACGTGAACATCATCTCGCGTTGCAACTTCGAGCCTTGGTTATCCGAATTGATTGCAAAAATCAAATCCTTTTCGGGGTAGCACATGGTGATTTGGTCACCCATGCCCACGAACGCAAAACCACCGCCGCAAATGCGCCAAATTTGGTATCCGTAGCCCTCTTGGTAGGTGGAATACACACCGCCCACCGAGTTATTCACCAACTTGCTGGTCGCATCACGCAGGTACTTTTCGTTCATCAAGCGTTTACCTTTCCAAACGCCGTAATTCATCACCAAACGCCCGAAAGCTGCCATGTCGCGCAACGTACAGATCATTGCTGAATCGCCCCAAGAATCGCCGTTAGGGGTCTTTAAAACGGTTGCCGTTTGGAAAGCGCCCATTTCGTTGAACAGCTTTTCCTTTAAGTAGTCGAGCAGCGGCTTTTTCGCCAACTTTTCTACGAGCGCGCACAGCACCTGCGAACCGGGGCTGTCGTACGCCCAAAGCGTACCCGAGGGGTGGAATGCCCTTTGCTCGTTCATATAATGGTGAGTTCTATCGGGGTCGCCGCTCACAAACCAACCGGACGAACGCCCCACCGTCAGCATCGTCAGCATTTCGCGAATCGTCTGCTGTTTGAGATATTCGTGCGCCTCGCCGTCGATTTTTTCGGGGAAGTAGTCCACGATTTTATCGTCCAAGCAAAGCTTTCCTTCCTCTTCGAGCAACCCGATTGCTACGCCTACAAAGCTCTTCGTCTGCGAATACTGTCTATGGCAGAAATCCTTATGGAAGGGTTTCCAGTACGCTTCCGCGAAGATTTTATCCCCCTTCATAAACAGCAAACTGTGGGTGATAGCGCCACGCTTTTCCAATTTCTTAATAAACGCCTCTACGGTTTTAGAGGATATACCCGCCTGTTCAGGCGAAATTTTTTCGAACATCGTTTTCTCCTTACAATTCTTACCTAAAATTGGTGATCCATAGCCATACTGAAAGAATAGGCTGTGCATATAATTGAACAACCCAAAAGCCACCTTGCGGCGACTTTAGGGCTGTTTTCATTATAATGTTTAATGAGAACGCAACTTGTTATATTCCTCGAACAGTTGATCGTAGTTCTCACGAATCTCTGCAAAGGAATACGGACGACCATTCGGATCCTTAATGACCTCGTACGTAAACGCGCCCTTATAGCCAATCTTTTCCAAAGCCCCAATCACCTTCATCCAGTCAATCGCGCCCGTTTTCGGCATCCAATGTTTTTCCATCGTGCCGTCATAGTCGGATACGTGGATATTTCTAAGCCATTTACCCAGCGCAACAATCGCATCTTCGGGCTTATTGTACATAAAGTGGTTCATATCGATACAGCACTTACTGTTTTCGACTTCCTGTAAAACCTCTTTCATCGCGTCAATCGTATTCGGATAGGACGTTGAGGTCATATTTTCGATACAGACGTTGCTGTCGGTAGCGGCAATCATTTCGCGGAAGGTCTTGAAAAGAGCAGGCTTACGCGCCTCAACCAACCCTTCCTCAGCCCTACCTACCTTGCTATGGAAGACGTAGTTTCTCGGCTTAAAGGGGTTGCACACCTCTATCAACTTGCGGAACTCATCGCTCGCCCAAGCGCGCACGCCCTCGTCGCAGCTACTGATGTAAATAAAGCGTTGAAAAGGCATATGAACGCTGTTCAAAATCAAGCCTTCGTCCAAAACCGCTTGCAGAGCGTCTGCCACAACCTCGGTCGCCTTTTCCATGTTAAACTTATAGCCACCGACGGCGCCCATCGAAACCTCTACGCTTTCAAAGCCCAAGCGCTTAATTTCCTTTAATTCCTGATAGTAGTCAGGATTGAATGCTCCTTTAGAAACGAGCTTTACACTCGTACCCAACTCCAAACGATACATAAGAACCTCCGTTATTTGTGTGATGAATGCTTGATTATTCCCAATATCTAGGATAACCGGCTACGTATCTCCAGTACAAATTCTTGGTATCGGTAGGTTGCTCCTCCGAATAGAAACCGTATTTTGCATCCTTTCTCTCGAACCAATTCAAGTTATTGTCGCCCCATTGAATCTGTTGCCACTGCTTAGGCGTACCCAAGTAGTACATTCTATATTCCTTAAAGCCGTCCCAACCTTCCTTCTTTCTGAAAGCGCCCGTGCCGACAGATTGTACGCTTGTGCCAAGGATAACGGAATAGATAGCCGCGTTATTGTAGAAAGCGTTTGCCTCAATGGTCGTCAAGGAAGCACCGCTAAGGTCCAACGTACGGATATTATAGCAGTTACCGAACGCCTTAGAGCCGATTTTTACGCAACCGTT